>JALZCH010000001.1 GCA_030863175.1 Acidobacteriota bacterium
TCCGATATAAATGTTCGGGCAAGTTCGCAGAAACGGCAGTATCTTCTGCCATTGATCGTCGGTTAATCTAACTGTCATTGAGTTGTTAGATTATTCGACTGAATTAAAATGTCAACAGAGCCTAAGACAAAGCGATTTGTTGATAACTTCGATGCGTCCCAAAGCACTTGAACGGCTTAATTTAACCTGGCATCAAATTCATAAACAATTTCAAAATCTTTCTCAGATTTCTATTGTTGGTTATAATACTCCGCGCGAAAACATGAGCGGACATGATTTAACGTATCAAGCAAAAGCAGGCTTAATCATTTTTCCTTTTCTTCCGCGCACCCTTCTTGCCGATTTAGCCACTGCTGAAAAAGTTGTAAGTACCGCCTTAGCGTTAATTCTCAGCCATCATACGGGGAAGTCCGGGGGATTTAGTCAAATATCAATAGAGTCAGTCGTCGAGAATTTTTCCGCTCCGGTTCGTTACGGTCTCACCTGTTCAGATGGTTTATTAGGCGGGGCATATTCCGGTTACAATTTATATCAGACTGCAAAGGGATGGATTGCGGTGGCTGCGTTAGAGCCGCATTTCTGGAATAAACTTATCGGACTTTTAGGCTTAAATAATGTTAGTCATGAAGATTTACAAAATATATTTTCAACCCGCACAGCTCTAGAATGGGAGCACTGGGCGCGCATTCATGACATTCCGATTAATGCTTTAAATTAACACTTAATGGCAAAGAAATCGCTAATTGAGAGAGCAACAGCGGCTTTCTGGTTTAAGCAGAGCGAAAAAGATTTCGCCAGAGAATAATACAAATTGCCAAAAAGCAAAAGAATTAGCAAAATCAGGCATATATTTTTGAGAAACTCCGGTATCTCGTAAGCATAGCTAACAGGTTGTTAATTCGACCAAATGCCGACACCCGGAACTAAAGGAATGACTGACAAGCAAAGCAAAATGAAAGTAAAAACGACGATACCAAATAGTGTCAATAATGTTTTCATTTGATAATTGTCCCGATTTTTAAACTGCTGTATTTTCTGGTCTTACCCAATTCTATTGTCAAGATTTGAGGTGCAAAAATCTTGATGAGTCACCAGATATTCTAGCTTTGAAGGATGAGCGTCAATATGGGATTGGCTACTTGGGGATTTATGCCGATTTCGACAATCCGATTTCCCTGTAGCGGCATAGTTTTCAGAGAGTTTTACGTGAAATCTGCAAAAGTTTGCAGACTTGCTTGGTGTAAAATTTCTCGTCTTTGGAACCTCCACGCTGTGTTCGTTGTTTTGTCATAGGTCGCGGGGATTGACGAAACTGCAGATGAAAAGGGAATTTCTGATGGACGCCGCTTTCCAAAAAACGAAAATTTTTGTAGTATCTTTTTTGCTGAGCTGGTATAGATTTCAGCGCGTTTTGAAAGGTTTACGGTAAACGGCGCGAAAGAAAAACGCCAATAATTGAGCTAAAAGCCGTAAATGACTCAAAATAACAGCTTACAAGTTTTGTGCCACCTTAGCTCAGTTGGTAGAGCATTCGATTCGTAATCGAAAGGTCGTCGGTTCAAATCCGACAGGTGGCTTCAATATTATCAAGGGTTTAAGGTGGGTCGTGCGGCTCACCTTTTTTGTTAAGGTGGACAGGCGGTTGACAAGCTCTAATTTTTGTCCAAAACGAATCCGTTCCAGCCAGATTTCTTTGACTTGAACTAAGACAAGTTTTAAGAGGAAAAATGAAAATAATTGTCTTCACATTTTTGCTGTTGCTTTTTATTCCCGTAATCTCAAAAGCACAAGAATCCAAAACTTGTAGTGCATCTCCGCAATCAATAATTGTCCGCGGTTTCAAACTGGGAATGACCGAAACGGAAGTCAAACGCCGGTTTCCTAAAATTTCAATTTGGGAACAAAGCGGCGATACAGGACTGACCTATGTTGCCGAGCAAATGAGCAGCAGCTCATTTAGAGAGACTTTTACCGAAGCGGACCGCGAAGGCATAAGCGCAATTGATTTGAATTTTATCGAGAAGAAATTAGCGCGCATTGCGATTAAGTACACCGGATTTACTGAGTGGAAGTCAATTACTGAGTTTACGGACGCAATTGCTAAATCGCTTAAATTGCCGCTCGCGATCAATTGGCAAAAACTCGATGATGAAAAATTACGTGTTTCTTGTAATGGTTTTTTTGCCGAGGTTCATTTTACCCCGAAGCTCTCTCCTTACATTTTGCAAGCACAAAGCCTGACGCTTTCAATTTCGGATTATGAAAATATTTTGAAGCAAAGAGAGCAAACAAAAAACGAGCGACAAAAACAAGTGTTCAAACCATAAAACGAACGAGATATGAAGCTAAATAAACCTTTAGGAAAGCGCGTTCAGTTAATTGCTTTTATTCTTCTTTTACTCGCAATAGTGATTAACGTTTATTACTTCTACAAAGCTGTCCAAACGCAACGCGCGGTCGATAATGTTTTGCGACGTTAGTTGGAAAGATTCTCAACAAAGATTTGGAAGAAAAAGATGCAGCTTAAATATTCGTTATCTTAAAATAGTCTGATTTGCTTTCGTTATATAAGTAAAGATTTTAAATTACTAAAACTGAACTTTTAATATATCAAGATGCTTTTCCCCGAATTCTCCGGGGCTTCACAATGCATGATTGGTTCACAAGAATTAATAATAATTACAGTCGTTATCTTAGTAATGATAGCGATAATTTCTTTATTAAGAACCCCCAGAGAAAAGTGGCATGCAGTTGCAGATTGGTTTTACGATCATGTTTTAGATTTTTTGCTTTACATACTTCCATTTTTATTTACTATTAGTCAGTTTCTTTTTAGCGAAGAAGGTCAAAGACGCCTCACCAGTGAGCCGAAGAATCAAGCCACTGTAAGTAATGTTGGTTTTTGGGGGATGTGGATAATTGGGATTGGGTTTGTTTTGACAGTGATTCTCCACGCGTCGAAGCAGAAAAAATTTTCCAAACTTGAGGAAAATCTAAGAAGTTCCAATTCCGAGCTTGAAGGTCTGAAACAAGATTTCTTGGATATGTCGGAGGGGCTGGTTCGCAGTTTAGCCCAAAAACTCGAATTCGGCAGTAGAAGAGATTGTATCGAACGGATTACTGTTTATGGATTTGACAGGAAAACAGAAGTCTTTATTCCTTTTGGCAGATTTTCCTATGATCCGGAACTAGACAAAAAAGGAAAAGATTTTTATCCGAATGACAAAGGGTGTATAAGTAAAGCATGGCGTAAAGGACATCACTTTGATAACGGTTTTCCGCCTTATGAGGGGAACGAGCCGGCTTATAACACTCAAGCCAGAAAATATGGATATACGAGAGAAGAAGTAAAGCAAATGCGGATGCATTCATCTTTGTTCTTTGGATGGAGAGTATTTGATACAGCCGGTGAAAATAGCTTGGCAGTAATAATAATTGAAGCAACTGATTCAAATCGTTGGACAGAACAAGAGCTTTTGGATTTTTTTGAAAAAGAAAAAAGGACGTTAAGGGTTATCATGCAAAGACTCGCTCCGCGTCTTCCTTCAATGTCCAACGCAAACAATGAGGGCTACTAACATGGCAGAGATAAAAGATTTGTTGTTCTACCTTTTGCAACAGTATCCAAATAAATATGAGTTGTCTAATGCCAGAGTTACCAAAATGGTTTATTTGTGCGATTGGAAGCACTCAATTGACTTCGGTTGCCAAATTACAAACATAATATGGTATTTTGACAGCTTTGGACCCTTTGTATGGGATGTAGTTGATACAGCTAAACAGCACTTAGAGTTATTTGAAGTAGAATCTTCATTTACTCCTTCTGGAAATCCCAAAGTTTTAATAAATGCTAAGCAAGTTAATTATTCACCAATTCTAGCTGAAAGCGAGAAAAAGGTGGCTGATCATGTTGTTCAATCAACAAAAATCAAGACTTGGGAAGAATTTATTAACCTTGTTTATTCAACTTATCCTATTCTTACAGCAGAGCGATTTCATTATCTAAATTTGCCGGAAATTGCTAATGAATATAAAAAATCTCCGTTTTATCACAGAGATGCTCAGGCTGAGATTTAGTTAAAAGGAAAATCCAAGCTGTTTTTAATAATCGTACAACTCTCGATCAACAAATTCCCAGTCAGCAATATCCCGATTCTCAAAACAAACCTCGCAGACGATTTGCTTTGGATTTCCGTACTCGATTAATCGAATTTTATCGCCGGTTTTCGGAACGAATCCGCACTCGCCGCAGATAGTTTGCTGAGACCGGGAAACTTTCAATTTTGTAATGCTCGGCGCAAAACGGGACGCGCGCAAATTTAATTCGTCTTCGGAAAGCTGCTTCCGCAGATCCTTGATCGACTTTGATTTTTTAGGCAGCAATGTTTTCCTGAGCTTTTTCAATGCGCGCGCCTCGGTCATTTTTAAATAAAAGCTGCCGGCGAAAGGCTAAATCTTTCGCCCAGTTTCTTCGCCTGGTCTTTATTGATTTCGCGCTTGCCGTTTAACACATCGGAAACGACCGATTGACCGCCGAAAATCTCTGCCAGATCTTTTTGCTTTAATCCGTTTTCTTCCATCAAAAATCTCAGTATCTCGCGCGGCGGCGACGCGGGCAGCGGTTCGAGCGTGCGGCGCTCGTAATCTTCCATCAAATTTGCCAGCAAATCAAAGAGCGCGTCTTCTTCGGGCGATCTCCCGTCTTCGCCTTTGTCGAGGAGGGATTCAAAAATAGCTTCGAGACGATCATATTCCGCATCCGACTCGATTACGCGAGGAATTGCAGCAGTCAAAAGCTCGCCGTATTTTGTTGCGTTGAAATTCATAACCATAAGCTCCTTTGGTTTTTATCCGATTGATATTTACTCGCAATCGGATTTCCATAATTTCCCGTTTTTAAAACTGTATTCGTTGTGCGTCAGAATTCTTTTGATAAAGACGAGATGTTTTTGATACTCGACTTTGGCTATAATCCGCCACTTGTTTCCGCCGACATCGAAAATAACGCAATTATTGAAAACATCAGCGTGATTGAAAGTGTTCCTTAAATCCGTGAAATTATGCCAATCGGCTAATCTGACAACTCTAATCCATTCACGCATTGCGTTTTCGGATTCGGAATTTTCTACCGTATATTCTCGAATTTTTCTTTCGCTGATGATTCTCATAAAATCGCTTTCAATGATTTAATTATAGCAGGTTGCTATAAAAGTACAAGTGTAAAATAGCACTTTGCTATAAAATATTGAAAGAAATTTATTTTGGCAGGAGACTGGTATTGAACAGGATTATTCTTTTTCCCGCTGGCGGCGTTTCGCTTCAGCGGCTTTTGAGGGGTTTTCAACTGGAGGGCGTCCGACTTTGCGTTCCCTAACAAGCTCCAAGTCTTTTTTATGAACAAATCGGTCTCTCCCGACTTTTACAGATGGCAAACGACCGTTTGCAACCATCTGCTGTACTCTGCCTAGTGAAACTCCCAGCTCGGCAGCGACTTCTTTAGTTGTTAGATAATCGGTTTCTTCCATCGCAAGCAAGATATCAAAACTTTTTCCAAAAATCTAGTTCTAAACATAACTTTTGTCTTGACTATTTATAGTTCTAGACTTATAATTTGTCTTGTGAGTCGGAAATAACAAAAGGAGCTGGAAACAAAGCAATGATCGAACTTAAAAGCAAAAATACAATCAACAAAGCAATCGAGAGAGCGAGAGCAGAACGCAAAAATTTAATCGTTCGCCGCACAAATGCTTCGCGGATGTACCGCGTCGAAAACCGCGCGACAGGAGGCAGTTATCTCGTCAATTTCTTTATCAGCAATAATCGCCGCTTCGCGCATTGCAGCTGCCCCGCCGGACTTCAAAACATGGCTTGCAAACACGTGGCAGCCGCCGCCGCGCTCAACATTTGTTTAGCCGAACAGGGTTTACTTAATCGAAAAGCAACGAGCGCCGTTTAAGGCGCAAAACGAGAAAAGGGCTTATCCGCCAGATTCCACTCAACCGGATAAGCCCCGCTCCCAAAATCCAAAACAGGAGAATTGAAAGCAAATGCAGAATACTCAGATTAAAACCGAAGCGCAAACCGCAATGCAGCAGTCAGCCAAATCGCTTTTAACCGAAGCCGTCGCATCTTTGACGTGGGCGGCAAATCGCGCGGATTCAATAGAGAATTTAAGCGAGATTGAATTCGACGACATCGCTTCGATTTCACGCCTCGTTCATAACGCGCTCTCAAATTTGCGCCAGATTCAACAAATACAGAACTAACCGGGACGGGGAGAATTAAAATGATGACACAACAGATTGCACAAAAATACACGCTTAACTTCTTCGACCCGGAATATAACTCGAACAAAGTCTGGATCGGCATTGCCTACACGGATGGCAAATTCGAGACTCGTTTCGGCAGAGTGCGCGACGGCGCTAATCTGGCTTCAAAAGCGAAAAAGTTTTCTAATCAGAGCGCCGCCGTAATGGAGCTCGAGCGAAAACGAAATGAAAAACTTCGCAAAGGCTATCGCGAAACCGCAACGGTCGCTGACGGCGAAACAGTCGTCAAAACCGCTTCTCAAATCGATTTGAAAACGGTTGCCGTGAACGAGATCGAAGGCGCTTCAGCCGACCCCGTAACGCGCGAACTGGTCGAATATCTCGCCGGCGTTAATATTCACAATATTTGCGCCCAAACTTCTTTGCGTTATAACGCGGCGAACGCTACGTTTTCGACTCCGCTCGGAGTTTTAACGGATGCAGCAGTTAAACAGGCGCGCCAGCTGCTCAAAGAAATTTCCGACTGCAACGATTCGAAACTCAATTATCGAAATCGCCGGGAAAGCGCCGTTCGCGATTATTTCCAGCTTGTTCCCAAAGACTTCGGAACGCGCGTTCCTTCATCGGCTGAACTGCTCTCGACGCCGAAACAAATTCAATCGGAATCGGCGATTTTGGACGCGCTCGAAGCCGCTCTCGGCAGCGTTAAAATCGAATCCGGCGCGCGGGTTTTTGAATGCCGCCTTGAAAAAATTCCGGCTTCGACCGAAGAAGGCAGAGCAGAATTTCGCCGCATCAACGCTCTTTATCGCTCGACGAAAAACGCGAATCACCAGCAGGTTGCCAGCCTCCAGCTAAAACGAATTTACCGCGTTGAAATGCCGCAGATGAAAACCGCGTTTGAAGCGACATCGGCGAAGCTCGGCAATCTGCGCGAAGACCTCTGGCACGGCACGCGTTCGTCGAATCTGTTATCGATTTTGAAAAACGGTTTAATCATTCCGCCCTCGAATGCCGGTCACTGCACCGGAAGAATGTTCGGAAACGGCATTTATTCAAGCCTTCAATCGAGCAAAGCTTTAAATTACGCGACCGATTTCTGGAATCGCTCAGGTTCGTCAAATCAAAGAACTTTTATGTTCCTCTGCGCCGCCGCGCTCGGAAAAACCTACAAACCGAAATCATCTTTCAGCAGTCAGCCGCCAGACGGATTTGACTCCGCATGGATTGAAGCCGGAACAGCCAACGTCCTGAATCACGAATGCGTTGTTTACGACACGGCTCAATTCAACCTGAAATATCTCTGCGAATTCGCTTAAGAAATTTCGAAAGCGGGGCAAGCAAAAAACTTGCCCCAAATTAAAAGAATTTAAGAAAGGATTTTTATGTTCGACAGTTTTTGGAAAGACGCCGAAATTATCTCGGTTTATACGGACGAAGACGCGCGTGAAGACGGCTATTTGATCGATGTTTCCGCTTTATCAATCGAGTTCAACGGCAAGACGATCAATCGCCTGACATGCGGCGCTTCAGCAGCGTTGCAGTTTGAGACCATGAACGAAAACGAGCGAAAAATAAGGCTTAAGTCAATCGCATTTTACTCGTGGCTTGACGGCAGCGGCGTTGATGCCTGGGGGATTTACGAAAACGACTGCCTTGCCGACGGCGGGAAACTTTGGCTGATTCCGAACGAAGTCAATGGTTATTCGTTAATGCAGCCGTCGGAATATTGAAAGAACTAATTCTTTTTCAGCGCACGCGGGTCGTGCGTTGATGAGGCAATTAGCCAGGTGAAAAAGCAAAGAAGGAAAAAGCAAAAATGAAAATTAAAAACGAAACGGGCGGCATTCAAATTTGTTCGTCCTGCAACGGAAACGATTTCAAACCGCTCGGCGAAAATAAATTCGAGTGCCGGACATGCGGGGAGCCGATAACCGCTCCCAGCAACAACGAACAGGAGAATAAAAATTAAATGAAAAACCATCCCGAAACAATCGAACGAGTTATGCGCGAAATCGCCGACATGAACGTCATCATCCGGCGTAAACGAGAAACGCTCGATTCAATCGAAGCCGCAACGCAACTTGCGATTAGTACGGAAAAAGGCGAGGACGGAAAGCTTCTGTTTTCAAACGAAACGGCTCGCAAATCCGTTTTTCTACAACGTATTTCAGGCAATCCGGCGCATCTTCAAATGAGCGAAAAGCTCGAAGAATTGGAAAAGGAACGTCTTTACAAACTGGCGCACGTCGAGCGCCTGAAGATGGAATTCAAGCTTTATCTTCTCGACCGCGAGGAGGAAATCAATCGCCTTCGTTAAATAAAGCGAAGAGCTGACCAAAGCGGACACTTTGATCAGCCCGGTACTTTCACAATCCACAGTTCAGGCAGAAAGGAAAGCAAGATGAGTTTATCGAAAAATGATTTTTTAAAACAACAGCAGCACGATGCGGAAGCAGCCCACCGCGCTGCTCAAAAACAAGCCGAAATCGCCGCCGATTTGGAGAAGCTTCATAACCAGGGATCCGCCGGAATTGAAGATATCGAACGGCTGCAAAAACAACAGGCTGATCTAGCCGAAGATTTGGAAATCCTCCGCAAACGCGAACAGGAAGGAGGAGCGAATTACTACTAGGAAAATGACCGGAGAGCCGCCAAGTTGGCGGCTCTCTAGTTTTCAGGAGTAATTGGCAAAAACTCAATATGTCGAAAGGAACTGTTTACCTGCTGCATTTCGAACAAAATTTTTATCATGCCCGCCATTATCTGGGGTTTGCCGTTTCCGTCAGAAAACGACTCTGGCATCACCGCAACGGAACAGGCGCGAAGCTGCTGCGTGCGGTCGCTCAAGCGAGCATAAATTTCGAGTGCGTTCGCCGCTGGAAGAAAGTTGATCGCCATTTCGAGCGCAAACTGAAAAAACAGAAAAACGCTCCGCGACTTTGCCCCGTCTGCAATCCGCGCTCGAAATCAAATCAACGAAAGGAGCGCGACTGAATAATGGCTGAAAAAATCGAACGCGAAATTGACGAGCGCGAAGCTCCCCCGCTCGAAGTACTGGAACAGATGGCGGACGCGGGATATTCAAAAGCAACGGACGGCTGCACGGTCGAGCCTGACGGAGAATGCAAACACGGCTACCGGTCATGGCTTATTGAACTCGGACTGATTTAAACCCGAAGAGGAGAAATTTAGATTTATGCGAAATTGCGAACGATGCGGAAAAAAAACAAACACCTGGACGATGAGCAAATTCAATGTGGAAACGATCTGCATGGACTGTAAACGCCGTGAAAAAGCGCACCCGCTTTACGACGAAGCAGATCTTGCTGAATTTACCGCCGTCATGAGCGGTAATTACAACTATCCTGGAATCGGCGCGCCTGCGGATCTTTACGAACCGGAGAAAGGAGCCGCTACAAAATGATAAACCTGACTCCCGAACAAGCGGAAAAACGCGAAGCCAAAATGAAAGCCTTCCGCGAGTATTTGCGGAAAATTCAGGAATTGTCCGAAGAAGACCGCCGCGCGTATGCGCTGCAAAATCCGGTTCGCTCGGTCGAAGGGCGAGAGCTGTCGGTGACGAACCAAATGCTGCTCTCGTTCCAACGTCCCGGAGTCACGCTTGTCGGCGGTTTCCAGCAATGGCGCCGGAAGGGGCGGCGCGTCAAAAAAGGCGAAACCGGCTTGCTCATCTGGTTTCCGACGGAAAAGAAATCTGACGCGGCGGATGAAACCTCGGAGACGAGATTTTTCACCGGCAATGTTTTCGACATCACGCAAACCGAGGAAATTCCGATTGAAATAAAGCCGCCGGCGGGGACTGAAATCAAAGCAGCCGCTTGAGCGACGCGCGACGAAAACGAAACACAAAAAGCCGGATCAATTACGATCCGGCTTTTTTATTCGATCAAACTGCGATGCAATTATTTTTGATTCGATTCAATTGCTTTCGATTCAACTGTTTTCGTTTGCGCGTTTCTGATCAGTTCCTCGACCTCGCGCAGATGGTTTTTAAATGCCTGATAAACCGCTTTCTTCGTGACTACTTCGTTCGAATTTTTCCATGCTCCTTCGTTATATTTCCAATTCGAGTTCGGCAGTTCGAGCGGAACATAGCTGGTCAATGCCTGACCGTTGATGCACAAACGCGGCTTGTTGTCGCTCCCCCAGCAGACCGGAGCATCATAGTTGTTTGCCGACATCATTAAAAGAGTCCCGTTCTGCAATCCATAGGCGTTGTCCATAACCGAATAAACACCGCCGTTTCTAAAGTGTTGGGTATTTGCCTTAAAACCGAATGAAAGATCGTAAGGCGATTCACCTTCGGCGGCATAGCCTGATGCCTGAAGAGCTGAAATCCGGCTCATTCTTGGAGCGGTTCCAGCGGCACTTGGTTCGATAGTATTGCAACCGTTGCACGATGCTGTTTCGGTCAAAATCCTTGCGGCGTTGATTTTGTTTGAGATCGTCGTCAGCCCGAACGACGTCTTTCCGACCGTCTCGATAAAAGTTTCAAACGGCTGCGCGTGATTGCCCGAAATCATCACGCCTTCGCACCCGTCCAGCGTTATCGCGGCGCGCGAAGTTTCCGTGTCCGCGTACCACCAGTTTCCGGTGATATTTAGCCCCGATGCGCGGACGAACCTGACAATCGGCTCCTGCTGCGCTGAGCCGTCGCCGAGATAATTGTTCGAAAAAGTAACGCCTGAAGCGAAAACGCATCGATCGCCGCAATCGTTGTCGATCGCTCGCAACTTGCCTTCCTTGTTCGGCTCGAACGTGTTGTTGTTAATTACCCAATTCGACGATGGATTGAGAATTGCAGTATCGACATAGTTAAATGAATTTCCCGAAACATTCCAGACATAGGCGTAATGATTGCCCATCGGTGAATGCGGCTCAACGCCTTTGATTCCGGCTCTCGCGTGAATGAAATGATTATCGGTAATTCTCGATATGATTCCTCCGCCTAAAAACATCAATGCCGCAGCTTGATTCGCTTCGGCAGTTCCCATGAAGGTCGAATCGGAAATCGTGTTGTAAGCCGAATCTCCGCCCGTGCCGCCCGCGCGTTGATCGGTATGCGACAAATCAACCAGATAACCGCGAAAATCGGGATTCGTGTATTCGAGTTTGACCTGCTCGAATCTCAAGCCGTAGGACGATTTCAGGACGAATCCGGATTCGGTTCCGCCAGCCGTATAACGAATCGAAGGCGGTCGATGTTGTTTTTCGTAATCTGTCGCGCATCCCAAAATTTTAACGCTCGTCGTGTATTCGAGAATTACCGGGCGCGTGATGTCATAAGTTTTCCCGCATTGAATCTTGATGGTATTGCCATGCTGCTCATTGGCTATTTTGACTGCTTTTTCGAGCGCGTCAGACCAATCGGCTTGGTATTCTTCTCCGGCAATTTGTTCGAGCGTTATCCAATCAGGCTCAGGTTTGACGACCATATACCCTGTTAAAAGCCCGAAAGCGAAAAAAACGGAGAGAAGCGCGCGTTGCAAATTTAGCAGTTTTAGAAAGTGATGCATAAATTTAAATTTGTGCCGGATATGCTTCCGGCGCGTTCTGAAAAAACAATAAGCCGGTGTGCTTGTTTAATGTGCGGCTGCCGAAAACGAAAACAAAAGCGCCCTTTCAAAGATGTTTTTGAAAGGGCGCTATTACCCGAGCTTTGTTTTTAATAGTTCAGATCCGCGTGACAATGATAATCCGTTCCGTCATAGCGGCAAATTAAAATGTCGGTTTTGCTTGCGGTCGTCGTCCACGTCGGCGTCGTGCCGCCGCGCCATTTCACGGTCGGCAGCGTAATCGTTCGCCCGCCGACCGCGTCCTGTTTGATGAAAATTTGATATTCCGCGCCCGCAACCGGGTTGGCGAACGTTATCGTCACGTTTCCGGTCAAAGTGACGGTGTGAAGGTTCCCCGTGTTCCAATCGACGGCGACCGTCGCCGCGTATGTCTGCGATTTGAGCGCTCGAGCGAGCTGCGCGTTGACGACCGAAACGACGCCCGAATCATTGACGGTAAAAAGCGCGGTTCCGCTTCCGTTTTGCGCCTGAAAAGCGTTCGTTCCCGTTGTTGTACCGAAACCGCGCACGACGAGGCGATTCGTCGCGCTCGTTGCTTCGCCCGCGAAACCGCCGACCCACATTCCTTTACTGCTTCGAAATATCGCGCCGTCCGTTGTAATAAACATCGGAACCGCGGCGTTTCCAGCCGCGTTCGTGTTCCCGAAGCTGATTCCGGTAATTGAATTGATCGTCGTGTTCGGAGTCACCGAGAACAAATTATCGCCCGCGAGAACTGCCAGCGGTTGTGCCGGATCGGCAACATTGATGCCGACGTTTGACGCGAAATACATTTCGCCGTCATTTTTGAGCTGCGCTTTCGTCGAGCCGCCGATTTGGAAATTGATAACGCCGCCCGAACCCATATTGTTAAAACGAAATTCGTTGTTTGCGTTGTTCAGCCCCGAAAAAACGCGAGCCGTGCCGCCCGCGTCCAGATACTCAATGCCGGAAAATCCGTTTGACTGCGTATTCTGAACGCCGAACGTCGCGCCGCCGCCCGTATTGACGAGCTTCAGCGCGTCATTCGCCGCCGCTGATTGATATTTCGTGAAACCGATCGCAGAAGAAAACGAAAGCGGATAGCTGCCCGACGTCGTGTTGACGAGAACATTACCGCCGCCCGGCAAAAGCGACAAAGTGCCGTTTCCCGATGCGACGTTTGCAACTTCCCACCCGGTTCGCCACGTCGAGCCGTTGTAATAATAAGCGCCGATTTTCGCTCCCGCAGCGCCGTTCGTCGATGACGGCAAAAGCGTTAAACTTCCGGTTTTTGAATGCAGCATTGCGCCCGCCGCGTAATCGCCCGCCGCGGCGGAATCGCCCGACAGATTGGCTTTGTTCGTCGCGCCGAGCTCGATTTGAGCATTGCTTGACGCGCCCGTAATGTTTCCCGTAAATGATGGTGACGCTGCGTTCAATTTCGCTGCGATATTCGTCGCGTTCGTGTTGATTTGCGTTTGTACGGCACTGGTCACACCCGACAAATAACCGAGTTCGGTTGCCGTAACAGCCGACGACGTGATGTTTTTCGATGCGTCCGTCACGAGCGCGCGGCTGGCGGTCGCGCCCGAAACGTTCAGCGCGGGCGTCACCACGGACGTGCCGAAATATCCGGTGCGCGGGCGATTTGCGCCGGAAGCGCCGATGTCAGCCGCGTTGTCGGTCCCGAACGAAATCGGCACATCAAGGTTAAACGTGCTGCCGATGCTGGCTCGATGCGCCCACGCCGAGCCGTTCCACGTGAAAAATGCGTGCGGAACGCTGTTCGATGACGGCGTGAAGTAACCGAGCGTGCGGTTCAAATATCCGGTGCCGCCGTCGATGATTCCGATGCGTGCGACCGCGTTCGCGCCGCCAAAACTGCCGCCCGACCCGAGCCACCCCAGCGAAACGCCGTAATCGGTCGCGTGCGTCGCCGCTTCGCCCTGATGAAAGCTGCTTAATGAGCGATCGCTGAGCCCGATGTTTCCTGATGCCGAATAAGCTCCCGAAACCTGACCGCCCGTAGGCGTCGTTCCGACGAAATCGTTTCCGGTAAAGGAAATGCCGTAAGCGTTTCCGGTTCCCGTCACGCCGACAAGCCCCGGCACGCCTTCAAATCGATTGCCGACAAACGCGACGCCGCGCGACGTGACGAGTTCAACGGTCGCGCCGCTCGTGCCTCCGGCGGTAAACCCGTTGCCCGAAAACGTCGCTCCCGCCGTTTTGACTTTGACCTGATTACCCGTCGTCGGCGGCGAGCCGAAGCCTTTATTTGACTCGAAATAATTGTTCGCAAAATACAGCGCCCGGCTTGTTACGGCTTCAGCGTCGTCGGTCGTCACGGCGTAGGCGGTTGCCGCGCCGCCGGAAAACGTATTGTTGATGATCGTCCAGAATTGACCGACCGCTTTGATCGACGCGATGTTTTGCCCTTTAAAATGATTCGCTTCAATCAAATTCGCGTTTGAATCCGCGCTTGTCACCGCGCCGTGAATCCCGATGGCGCCGCCGACGAAATTGCAATCGCGAATTTGCGATGAAATCACGCGATCAAGCGTCATCAGAGTCGCGGATGAACCGGGCGAAAAAAAACTCAATTTTTCAAAAGCGTTGTTGTTCGTGTCGCCGTACGCGCCGCCGTAACCGCCCTGGATAAACACGCCGCCAAAACTCGCGCCCGTATGAAATCGCATTCGACGAAAAACGAGACCGCGCGTTGCGTTCAACGAGATCGCCGGCGTCGCCGCGCCCGTATATGTCAGCGTATGAGTGCCGCCGTTCCAGAGCGATTCGTTGCCTTCGAACGTGACGTTGTTGAGCAATTCCCAATCAAAAGTCGTTCCGAAGCGATAGCCCGTCGATGGGAAATAAATCGTTCCGCCGTTTGATTCGACAACGCCGACCGGGCTTAGCGCGCGAGCCGCATTGTTGATCGCTGCCGCGTCGTCCGTCGAATCCAGCCCGGTCGCTCCCCACCATTCCGGGACGATGCGACGCGTTTTCGCCGATTGAAAATTGAATTTGCCGGCTCCGAAAAAAATTTGTTTGAAATCGGCTTCGATTTCGTCGTTGACAGAAACCGTCACGCCCGCGTTCGCCGTCAATCGTCCCTGAGCTTTGAAGACGAGCGGCACCGTGATCGTTTCGTTCGCGGTAAACGTGATGTTTTCCGTCACGAGCAAAGCTTTCCCTGCCGACGCGGCAGCAGTTTCAGCCGCCGCGAAATTCGCGAAATCGGCAATCGCCAAATCACTGTTCAATCGCGGGTCATTGTTGCCGACCGCGATCGGGTTCGACGCATCGTCGGGCGCAACCGACAATCGCGTTTTGCCGATTTGCGTGTTTGACGCGATCGTGTTCGAACCGGAAATCGTTTGCTCGAAAACTTCGATCGCCGAAATCGCGACGATGTCGTCCGTGTTGCTGAAAATGTTAAGCTGCGCCGTGCCGCCCGCAGCCGTAAACGTGATTTCGCGCACGAGTGCCTTGTTTTTTTCCGAGACGAACACGGCGTTCGCGCCGCCGTTGACGTTCGCGTAAAACGTCGTCGATGCAGCCGCGTGCAGCGAAGCCGCGCGCCACGAATGAATTCGAACGATGTAGACCTGACCGTTCGTTAGACCCGAAATCACTCCGCTCGAATCGTGATCGCCGAACCAGTGCAACCCGGTTCGATAAATGCCTTCGCTGACGAGGTTTTCCTGACCGTTCGGGTCAAACGTGTCGCCGGTATTGTGAAAAGGTGCGTGCCACGCGCCGTTGTTGAACAATTCGGTCGTCGCGTTCGTCCAATTGACGACGGGCGAAGCCGAGCCGTTGTAGTTATAACGCTGAAGCGAAGATAAAGTGACAAATCCCGTCACCGCGTCGACATAAGTTTTCACGGCGTGTTCGGTCGTTAATCGCACGCCCGAATCGCCCGCCAGCGTCACGTCGTTCGAAATCATCCCGGAATTCAAATGCTGGAAAAGAATCGAACCGTTCGTGAAAATGCCGTTTGATCCGAGCAGATTGCCGTTGACGTAAACGCCTTTGCCGGGGCAGGGCGTCAGATGAATGTTGCCGTCGGTTCCCGCGAAAATCTGATTGCGAATCGTTTGCGATTGTCCTGCGCATTTTTCAGTCAGCGCCGTCGGTCGCTGCGCGTGTCCGGTGATCGACGCGAACAACGTCATCAACAACGCGCCGATCGCGAACGCCGCGATGCGCTGCCACCGGAGCGCAAAATCATCGTCGCCGTTTTTGTAAGCAAATTTATAAACTTTCTGCATTGTTTTGATTGATTGATTTTTGGGTTTTGAACGCGCGATCAATTTTCGATCGCGCGTTGCGTGTTGTCGTCGTTTTAACGTTTTAACGTTTTAACCTTCTAATTCGACTTCCCACGTGTCGCCGTCGAGAATATTCGCGCCCTGACCGGGATCGATGTTGATCGTCACCACTTGATCGAAATTCACGACCGGGTTCGCGACGTCGTATAAATGACGATCCGTCGCCTTGATGCCGCACGTTTCGACCCATCGCGGCACGACCGCCAAATCGTTGTCGAACGAAATGCCTGTGCCGCCCGATCGCGTGCCGCGATGACGAACGCGCGCGTGTCGTCGATTGACGTAATTTTTCACCGCGGGCGCGACGACGCCCGAGCCGGGCGTGATTTTCATCAACAAACAAATGTCGGGCGCCGAAGGCTCGATCGCGGTCGAAAGATAAATGTCGCCCGCCGCGTTCATATAAACCGCTTTGATCGATTCATCGGCGACGACATCGAATCGCAAAATCGATCGGGTGTTCAAATTCCCGGAACCGTCTTCGTCGAAAATCTCCCGAATCGATGTCAAAATCGGGCGGCTCCCGCCGGTGACTTCGCCGTTCGTGTACGTGTGCGATCGCAGTATGACGCGCAGGTGACGTTTTCCGGGCGCGGTCGAATCAGTTATCGTTTTCGTGACTTCGGGCGTCACAGCGTGAAAATTGACGCCGTCGTCGAACGAAACGTGAACTTCGACTTGACCGGGCGAATATTTGCCCGCCAGATGCAGGAAATATTCCGCCACATCCCAGTCGGCGGTGTGCATCGGCAAAACGAATTCAGCGAAATTCGCCGTATCAGCCAAGGTAATGCCCGCGACACCGTTCAAGCTGGTCGCTATCAAGCCGCCCAAAATCGATGAATAAATGTATTTTGTCGGTCGTCCCCAAAGATCGGCGCCGCCGACCGAAACCGCTCGATCAACGATCGGCGATTGTCTGGCTCCGGCTTTGAACGCCGGCGTGTAAGTCGAACAAAAACCCATTTCCCACAAGCCCGGGTAACTTGGCGCGATTCGATAATCCCACCCGTGTTGAAGCGGTTCCTGTCCGCTCGTATAATTTGCCACTTTCAATTCCCAGATGACCGAGCCGGCGCCCAAATACGTTTGCAGGCTCGGCGCGTTGCGCTCGCTGCCGCCGGCGAGCAAAATGCGTCCGGCAACGTTTGCCATTTTGAAAAGTGAAAGCTGACGCTTGTCTTCTTCCGGGCGAAGCGAAGCCGTTACCGGTCGCGGCGAAGGAATGTTCAGTTTGCGCCACGTTAAACTGGCGTATTCGAAAACGTAAGTATTCGAATTGCTATGCGTCGGATCGGCAAACTCGACAAGAACGAAATGTCCCATCCGGAAATAGCAGCCGCTCGAATACAGTCCCGGAACGACCGGAACGTTACCAGCCGGAGCGATTTGCGTGAAACTGTGCGTGTTGATGTCGTAAACCCAAAACTGAGCCGTTGCCGGGTTGTTGGCATACGCCGGCACGACGACGAAAATCTTGTCGTGCGTGATTTTGTCGCCGAAAAATAGCGTTCCCTGCGGCAGCGTTCCCGACAATTCGACGCATTCGCTCGTTTCCGCATTCAAGCGAAACCAGCGCGATGCGCCCGAATATGAAGGAGCGCCCAAAAGCAAAGTGCCGTTTCCGTAGGGAATAACAACCGGTGTGCCGGAGTTCGGCGGCGTTGCGCCCTCGTAAGCCCGATTGAGCAGCACGTCGTTGACGACATCATAAGATTTCCAATCGCCGAGCCCCGTGCCGCTTGAAATGTGAGCGCCGCCGAAAATCTCAACAAAGTTTCCCTGATTCGCACCGGCGCCGCGCGAACAAATCGCCGGAGCATAGCGAGCCGAAGGCAGTTCGGCGTTTCGCTTGACGAAATCCATACCGCCGTCCGAGTCGATTTCGACGATGTTTTGCAAATTCATCTGTGTCGTCAACGATGACGACGCCGAATCGCCCGCGACGTTGACGATTCGCGCGTTGCGCGTCGCGTCGAGGAATCGCGATGCCGTGACCGGGTGTTCGCTGGTCGCGAAACGAACGTGCGCGCCGAGTTCGACATCAACGCACGGCACGCCGTTGTCAACGTCGCCCGACGCGTCCAATTTCCCGTTGTTCGGATCGGCGAGCGATAAACCGGCGCGCACGATTTCCGGGTTCGTTCGCGACAATTCCGCGATTTGATAGCGAAATTCGCGAATGATGTCACGCAAGCTGCGAATTTCGCCGCCCCAGTCGATCGGGCAAATTTCGATCATTTCGAGCCGAATGACGCGCAAAATCAGCGCTTCGAGGTCGGCGCGCAACTTGTTCATAAATTCGTCCTGCTCGACCTGTGTGCGAAACGTCTTTCGAGCGTCAACGATGTCGTCAAGCCGCACGATCGTCGAGCCGCCCGGAATATTGACGACGTAAAGCGACACTTCGTCGGACGCCGGGTTTGGCGGCGTCGGCGTCGATGACATTTCGCCTTTTTTGATCGACACCGTGACGCGATTAATGCGCGTTTGCGCCGCCGGCAATTCGGTCGGCATATACTGCGGGTCGCCGCCCTCGATTTCCGCTTGCGTGCGAATTCGCTGAACCGGAATCGGCGCGTTTTCGATTTCCGCGTCGGGTTCGATTTTCGCGACGACCAGATCCAGACGATTGTTGCCGAGCGTTGCGTCAGCCGCGTCGAACGTCAATTCGGTCGCCGTCGCAAACGTGTACTGAAGACCTGCGGCGTCGTAAACGCGCCCCGGGTTGACGATCATTTTGCGTTCGTTGCCTGTGCCGTCGGGCTTGATGAAATCGAACGCGACGATCGTGCGCGTCGCTTTTGCGACAATGTCGGCGACAAACGTGTTGACGTGATCGTGCGCGTAAGTTTGAAGGCGCGTGATGTCCTCGGCGCGCATTTTGCGACCGAAATTGACGCCGTTCGAGCTTAAATTATGGAGTAGCGCTTGTTTTGACATTCGTGAATTTCCTTTTTTTTAATTACAAATTGATTGAGCCGACGGGCGGCATAAAATTCTCTTTCTCTGCGATCGGAACGACGACGTGCGTCATTTCGGGCGCGTCAATCGGTGATTCGTCCGCGGTGAAGGCTTCATACCGACGCGGCACGACGATCATTTGCTGACCCGACGGCAGAAAAAACCTCAACAGCGTTTCGATTTCCGCCGGAGTCAATCTGACGGGCGGTTCGCCCGCGTAAGTCGATTCGTCGAGAAACGATTCGTCGAACGTGCCCTGATCGTGCGAATTCCAATCGTCGAGGCTCATTAACTCGACGACGATCAGCAGCGGTCCCGACACCGTGAAACCGGGTTCGCCGAAAAACGCGTTGTCGAAAAAATCCTCGCGCAGCCACACGCGCACGTTTGCCCCGAAATCGTTCATCCACAGCTCGATGCCGCGCGCCGTTCCGCGACGAGCGAGATGCCGCGCGAAATTCGCGTAAAGCGTGCGTTTTTGATTCGAGGTGAAAAGCCGCGGGAAAAACTGCCAATCGAAAAGACGATCGAGCCAGAAATCAATGAACGCTTCGTCGGCGGTTTCGGGCGCGATGTTTTCGAAAAATTCGGCGTACAGCGCGTCCCACGCGTCGCACGTTTCCCCGAAATATGTGAAAAATCGACGCAAAAATTCGGTTCCGCCGTTTTGCGGGTCGTCGTCGCGCCGATACCGTGACGGCAGGTTGTTGTAAAGAAAATCGCGATTCGTGAATGCGCTCATCGTGTGCTTTTAGCCGTTGAATTCGTCGATCGTGACAACGCCGACTTTCGGCAACTGCCACGGGTAAATGAACGAATCGATCGTCGGTGCGATCAAAATCTGATTCGCTGATTGCGGGTGAACGTAATTGACGCCCGTCGTGTTTTCGATCTCGGTCAAAATTTCGCTGCGCAGAATTGGGCGACCGAAATTCGCGCGCCTGACCGAATAAAATTCGCGCAAATTGTGATCGATTTCTTTGGCGACGATCGGGATCGCGGCGTCCGGCTGGAGGACAACCGATGCCGCGACGTTGAACGTCACGAATTCGGCGTCGGCGATCGCGAAATATTGATTGCCCTGCAGTTGTTCGAACAATTTTGCGATTTGTTTTTTCGTCGCGTCATCGACGGGAAAACCGTTCGCGGTCGTCAGAACGACCGTCGAATAGCCGAGCATCGGTTCGTCGTTGAATCGACCGTTTTTCACGAACGGGAAAACGCGCACGATGCCGGCGCCCGATAAAATTTCGGTCGTAATCGCGTTTTCAATGTCGCGATCCGAAACGATGCGCTCGCCGCGCTGTTGATACTGGCGCGCGCGTTCAAGCCCGGAATCGATTGTTTCAGCCGACGAGCCACCGTCCACCGCAAACGGGTTCGTGACCGACGTGACGAACGCGATTTGATCGATCATCGTCGCAAGCGCGTTCGGCGCAAGCAGCGTGTGACCGCCCGTCGTGCGACGCGCCGGAACATCGATCGTGCCGACGCCGTTGTCTTCGGCGGCAATTACGCCTTCGACGTCGCCGATCGTTTCGAACACGATTGTTTCGGCGGCGTCCGACACCTGCGTCCCGGCGGGAATCGAAATGCCGGAAACGCCAGTCCACGTGAAACGCAGAACGGTTTCGGCGCGCGTTGCCGGGCGCAGTTCGATGCCGAACAAATTGTGAAACGCGACCGTGTTTTGATCGGGAATCTGATTGATGCGATACGCCATTTGCCCGAGAAGCCACGCCATAGCTTCGAGGAAAACGACGTGCGGGCTCGATGGGTTCGCGTTCGTCAATTCGGGGCACGTGGGCGATAAGGGGAAATTTCCCGATTGAATCAAGGCGCGCAATTGTTCGCGTTCCCGGATTTGCGAAGTCAAACGTTCGACGGTGATGCCGCCCGATGTTTTGCCGATCGCTTCGGCTGCCAAGCGATCTTCATCGCGAATTTCTAGGTCTGGTCTGGGAATTGGCATTTTCTCGTTTCGCTTTTCAGCTCAGAGACAATTAAAATCGAACCGGATTTTTTAATGTGTAAGCAGGAGAAAATTGAAAAATGAATAAAACAATCGAAATCGACATCGACGTCAATCGGGTCGTGGGCGACGCGGGAAGAGCCGCAACCGTTGAACTCGTTTCGCGCGATCGCACTCGAATCATCGAAATTGCGGAAAATATTTTGCGCGCCGTCAAACACGAGAAAAACGAATATCGAATTCCTGTTTGCGGTTTTTTGCCGCCCGGCGTTTTTGTCGGCGTCGATGCTGGGCGCACTGAGGGTGATGAATCAATCGAAATGAATTTTCATCGCGGATCAACCATCGAGATAAAACACACGATGCACATGGAAATCGACGATGAATTTCGCGAAAAGCTCGAAGCCGCTTTGAAAGACCCGCGCATTATTGAAGCGATCGAGCGACAATTGGTTAAACGGATGACGATGCGCACATCGCGTGATGATTTCGACGCGCCGCGAAAAACTAATGATGAGCGACACGTTACGGGCGACCGGGTTTATCATCCAGAAGACCGACCCGAGCTGAATGTACGCCTCCGCAATGAATTGCCAAACTATGATTCAACACCAATCGAACCAAGGTAAGGAAAAATATGCCGGCTAAAGTTTTCGATTTTGAATTAAACGCGCATGATGGCGAATATAATTTCGAGACCGTTCTGCAAATTGTCTGTGAAGATGAGAAAAGCTTGCTGGAGATGGTTGATCACATTGCCAGATCAGTTAAACGAAGCGTAAAACGAAAATCAGATGGGAAATTTATAATCCCTTTTGGCGGGCGACTGATTCGGCGACCTGAACAGGAATTACCGGATGAAAAACCACAGCGACGGAAAGTCGACTCATTTACAATGCTTGTCAACGGTGAACGCATTCACTATATCGTTGATAAACCACCGGAAAAATAGTCGAATTATTATTCCGCAGAATTGCCGATATATTTCCAGACTGGAAACGTTAAATTGCGAGGCGCTTCGAAACTGCCGCGTTCGCGATACGTGACGAAAACGACCGCCCGACCGGCGTCATCCACTGCCGCTTTTGCCGTGACTGATTCGACGAGCGAACAGTACTTGTCGATCTGGTCTTTCAAATGATAAGCGATTCGCGCACTAAAACCGGCATCGACGACGTCGAATACGAAATCCGGAATTCCGTAGTCAGGCATCATTACGCGCTCGGTTTTTCGGGTTTCAAGAATGTCTTCGATCGCCTGAACGATGATCGTCGTTTTATCGGCGGTCGTCACAAGCCCGCCCGTCGTCGCCGACGCGCGCGGCGGAAAATGTATTGTCGAACCGTGTAAATTGTCCATTGTCGAAACGTTCCTTTCTAAACCGACGTGATGCACGACATCACAGAATCCCAGCGCGATTTTTGCGTGTTCAATTCGTCGATGTATTCGGCGGCGCGATCGATCGTTTTTTGTTGAATCGCGGTGCGCGCCGATTCAACGATCGATTGATACGCACTGATGCCTTCGTTGATGATCGCGATTCGCGCGTCGATTTCAGCAATGTGTTCCTCGGCGTCCTGTTTCAATTGATTCGCGATCGTGACGCCTTTGGCGACGATGTCGGCTAATTCTGCGACAAGGCGAATTCGATTCGCTTCATAAGCGATCGAACGCGGCAAATCGGGCAATTGTCCCTCAAGCAGAATTATCAATTTTTCGCTGATCGTTTTCTTGAGACTGCGAATGTGCGCGAGAGCCGATAAATCGGGCTGCTTGCCCATTTGTTTGCCCGTCAATTTTTCGGGCGTCGCCGGGATGCAGTTCAAAAACGGAATCGACGGCAGCGGTCGAATCTGCGGCAAGGGAATGTTCGGCAATCGCGGCGTCGGGTATTGATTTAAAGGTTCGAAATCAGACATAAATTTACAATTTTGTTTCGAGCAAGCATAAAATCAGCAAAAAGCAACACAAATTATGCAAATTTCATAATTTTCTAATTTTGTGAATTAAGCCGGTTTGCCGTTGATATAAACGCCAGCCGGTGACGAGATTTCGATCGACGCGTCGGATTCGATTCGCAATCGCCCGGCGCGAATTTGAAAATCAAGCTGTGCGATCAATTTCGCATCGCCTTCAACGCGAAATCCGGCGATCGTCTGGTCCTGCACGCCGTCCGGTCGCACGAAATCCGGCGGTATTTCGTGCGTTTCGTTGTAAACGCCCGCGTAAAACAAATTAAATTTTTGCCCCAATTGACCGAATAAAACGACTTCGGAATTCACCGGCGGAATAAACACCATTCCGAAACCGTTGCCCATACAGGGAATCAATTGGCGCGCCCATTCATCGAAAATCTTTTTATCGTCGATCGACGGGATAATGACGCGAATTCGGTGTTGTCGCTCCGGGTCTTCGTTATCGGCGACGATCGCCGGCACGCCGAACATCCAGTTCATTTCGTTTTCGACGTTTTCGCGAAACGCTTTTTTATGTTTTGGATAAAGTTGTTTCATTGTTTTTTTCCGCAATCCGCGATCAATTGATGTCACGATATAAATCGAGATCCATTTCAAGGCGTCCCGCGGCGAATTCGTATCGAACGCCGTCGCAAATGTAATCGCCCGAAAACAAGGCGCCGACGTTTTGAACGCGCACGGTATCGCGCACGTCGAGACGCGCGCCCGACGGGTCAACGGCGACTTTGATCGACGATTCGAATGCGTGTTCGCGCTCCAAATCCTTTTGCGCCTGCGCGCGCACTTCGAGTTTTGCTTTCGTGTGCTTGCCCGGCGTATCGCGTTTCAAATTGACGTTTTCTTTGCCGCGTCTTGACACGTCCGATTCGCCGATCAATCGTTTGCCGCCGCGCCCGCGCCCGACGCGTTGAACCAATTTTTTGCCTTCCTGCGATTCCGGAATGCGAAACGTGAAATCGAAACCGTGCTTCAAGCGAAAATCCTTGCGATTGACATAAACCGCTTTCGGAGCTTCGACGCGCGCCGGATATCGGGCGAACAACGTGTCGCCGCGAACGTACAAATTCCAACCCATTTCGCGCGCGCGTTCCATCGACATTTGCCAGTCGTTTTTTTCGTCCTGCGTCATCACTTTATATTTTTCAAGCCCTTTGGCGTCGGGGGGCGGTGAGAAAATCAAACCGTTGCGGGCGGCGAGAATGCCGATGATGTCGCGATCGTCCTTTTTGTAATAATATTCGGCGTTTTTGACGCGCTTCATTTTGAAACCCGTGTCGTAAGCGACAAATCCGGTCGACGCGTCATCGCGTTCGATGTGCGCGACGATGCCCTTGAAAATCGGCGGTCCCAAGCTTCGCCCGTAACCCATAAAAACGAGAATCGACGCCGTGCCGCCGCCCGCAATCCACGCAAATTCGTCAGCGATGCGAAATTCCGGGTCGAAAACTTTGAAGTGACACTGCGAGGATCGATTCGTGACCAATTCGACCGAACACGACATGACTTCCTGCGGGTCTTTGTCCCACGAATCGAAAATGCGCCCGTTGATATTGACGATCAGGTGTGGATTTGCCGGTAAATCTGCGATCACGTTGATTCGTAAATTCCTTTCTCAAGCGGAATCTGCGGGATGATTAAAACGGTGCCGATCGCGATTTTGCGCGCGTCCTTGATGTTGTTTCTTTCGGCGATCAAACGCCATTTCATCCAGTCGTCGAGGTATTTTTCGGCGAGAACCGACAACCGATCGCCTTCCGTCCACGCGTGAAGCTGCAATTTCGCATCTTCGTAGGGAACTGCAGCGCCGTAGCGTTCATAAACCGGAATCGAACGTTTTGACATACAAAAAAACTCCGCAAGAAAAATCGCTTAACCGTTTTGAATCTTGACGACCGTAATGCGAATTTCGACGCGGGTCGGATGCCCGAATTTGTTGTGAAAAATCTCTTTCGTCGTGAATTCCTCGAGCACGCACAATTCCGACCAGTCGCCCCAGGCGGCGAGCAGTTTCGGCGGTCGCCCGAGCCCATTGATTTCGTCCATCAACGTTTTGATCGCTTCGATTTGCGGGCGCAAACTCGGTTCGCCCTGCACGGTCGTCGTGTCGAGATACAATTCGGGAAACGTGATGACGCGCGGGTCACGATTCGCATAAAAAAGCGGTTTTTCGCCGTGCGTCAAATCCTGACGCTCCCAGTTCGCGCGGTCGTCGAGCGAAACGACCGCCGGGAAAAACTGGAATTCGAAATAACCGCCGCCTTCGACATTGATCAGTTGTAAGCTTGCATCAGCCATCGCGACTACGATCATCGCGCGCGCAATCGATTAAATGTTTCAAAACAAATCGCGGCGCGTTTGCGCGAGAGCATTCACCAGCCAGACGGTCGTCAAAAGCGCCCACACGAGTTTCAAATAAAGCTCGAGCCAGTCGTGCCATTGACGAGTTCGTTCGGTTTCTGAAGATTCGTTTTTCATAGATTTTCGATCGGGTGATTGTCGATTTCCATCATCTTCAAATGAACCGGTTAAATGTTTTCGTTTAAAACGCGCGAATCGATCAATCGCGTTCGCGCCCGCGATCGAGCGAGCGGGCAATTTTGTGTTCGATCAGGCGCAAATGCTGTTCTAATTGCGCGGCAAACTGGTCTTTTGCGGCTTCGGCGTCGCCGCCGCCGTGAATCGTTACCGAAAGAGGCGCGTGTATCGTCACCTGCGCGGGCGCGCTCGATTGCCCACCCGTCGAATTGCGCGCCGCGCGCGCGTTCGATCGCCGGATCATTTCGCCGACATCGAAATTGCGAAACGTGCGTCGCGCATTGTCGATCGACGATGAATGATCCAGATTCGCCCCGCCGCCGTTTGCCGCCGCCTCACGCGCGTTTTCCCTGATGCTGTCAACATCGATCGCGCGCGTGACGACGGGCGCGGCTAATCGCGACAATTCGCGATTGCGCAGCGCGTCACTGTCGGCGCTGCGCGTTCTGCGAAGCATAGCGAACGTTTCCGGTTCCTGATATTTTCTGGTGACCGATGCGGGAACGATCATTTCGCCAGCGTGAATTTCGGCGAAACCGTCTTTTTTGACATAACCGCCCGACGCCTTTGACGGGAACAGCACGGAAGCGGGAGCGCCGCCAAAAATATTGAACGACGATTTGCGCTGCGTCGCGGGCGCATTAGACCGCCGCTGACCGCCGCCGCGATTGACGATTGCGCCGCCCAGTGCCGGAACGCCGATCGAAAACGTTTGAATATTCGGAACCGGCATCTGAAAATTCGCGATTTTTGCCGAAAAACCGTCGAGCGAGCCAGCGGCGTTGTTTGCCGATGACGCGACCGATGTCATCGGACCCGGCACCTGATTCGTCGCGTTCGCCAGCGTTCCCATTTGATTCGCGGCGTCGGTGGTCGGCGGCGGCAATAACCCGAGCGCGTTCGCCGTTTGCATCGTCGGGTCGGGCAGCATCGTCAATGCCTGCGCGGTTGATTGAACCGGCTGCGACAAACCGAGCAATTGATTCGCGAAATCCGTTTGCGCCTGATTTTGCGCTTGCGCGCCCTGCTGCATCATCTGGACGACCTGCGCGGCTTGCTCCGACGTGATGTTCATCGCCGCCATCGCCGCCTGTTTCATCTGCTCCAGCCCCTCGTTGTTCAACTGTGCGCGCGCCTGATCGAAAACGGCGGGCTGCACGGCTTTCAAAATGTCGAAAATTTCGTTTCGCGCCGATTCTTTTTGTTCGGGTTTCGCGTCCGATTTGGCGATTTGCGCCTGAACGGTGCGAATGAATTCGCGCATCACATCGACGTTTTTGAGCGCGTCGCCTTCACGGCGAAACGTTTCGATCGTTTTCGATTTGTCGTAACCGCCGAGGCGTCCCTGAAACGAGTGCATGCCGAAAAGACGTTTGAAATTGTCGGCGGCAGCTTCGGTGAATCCGGTCGTGTTTCTCTGATAGCCCGCGACGCGCAACGATTGAAGCAAATCGTTTGATCGATTGATCGTCGCGAAAACTGCCGACGCCTCCATTTTGACCGCGTTGTTGCGTTGCGCGATCAATTCGGTTTTTTCCTGCGCGTTTAAATCCGTGCGTTGTTGTATTTTGTACGGCTGCCCGACTTCATTGTGAAATCGATCGGAAACCTTGTTCGACGTTTTGATCGATTTTTGTAAATTGTTTTCCGATTCCCGAGCGGCTAAATATCCTTCGACGTTTTTTTGTATCGCGTACTCGAGCCCGATCATTGCGCCGACGGTGAATGCGATCGGCACGGGGGCGGAAAATCGCGACGTGATCGCGTTGCGCGCTTGCGCGGCGGCTTGACCGGCGCGCGTGTAATTTGTCGCCGCTTGCGATGCCGCCGCGCCCGAATTCGTAAACCACGAAACGAGCGACGTTCCGTTGACGAGCAACGATGAAGTCGTGCCTAAGAGCGATAAACCTTTTGCCGCGACTATTAACCCTGCGCCCCACGCTGCAGCGTTCGGGTTGTCGCCGATCCACTGCATTACGGGCGTAATGTTTTCGAGAATTTTATTCGACGCTGGGAGAAGATTCTGACCGATCGAGATTTTGAAATTTTCGTATTGCGCCTCGAATTCCTGAAGCTGCTTTAATCGATTCAAATCAGTGTCGATGTCGAGAAGCCGTTGCTGGGCGAGCGTGTCGGCTGACACGCCCATTCGCTGGGCTTCTTTTTCGATTTGCAATCGCTGATTGACGAGCGAGTCCATATAGGCGAATGCGTTTCGATTTTGAAACATCACCGCCATAATTTCGCGCAATTCCTTTTGGTTGTCGGTATCAACGCCGCCCGCGCGCAATTTTTCGAGGAAAACTTTGCCCGCTTCCATCGGGTTCGATTGCATCAATTCGCCCAAGATGTTGCCGCCAGGTTTGACCTTTTTCGCTACGGTCGTTCCTTTTTTGAATTCGAAGCCGCCTTCTTTTAGTAAACCGTATTTTTGAAAGAGAGCGACCGCCGATTCTTTCATCACGCCGCCGACGAGCTGCTGATAAAGCGACATCATCGCGGTTCCCGCCGTCGGGGCACCAAAATCTTCGATCAGCGACGCGGACGCTCTGAGTCCTTCGGGCGTCAAGCCCCGGGTCGCGACTTTGCCCCGTCGCAGCATTGTCAAAATGTCTTCGGGCAGCACGCGACCGCCGGTCGATGCCGAAATGCGAACGAATTCCTGCAGCCATTTATCGGTTTCCGCTTCGCCTTTTTGCGTGACGCCGATATATTCCAGGGCTTTCGCCGATGACAGCATTTGCCGATTTTGCTGATCTTTCGACATCGTGTCGCCGAAAAACGCGCCGAGATTCATTTTGTATTTCATCATCGACGGCAAGAATCGTCCGGCTTGCTGCACGTCGCCGAACGCGCCGATGGCGTCGACCATTCCGCTCGTGACATCGATTTTCGAAACGCCGCGAATGTCGCGCCCGACTTTGTCGATGAATTGCAAAGCCTGCGCCTGTTCGCCGGGCGTCAAACCGATGATTTTTAATTGCGCTTGCGATCGAATAAGGCGCGTCGCCTCGGACGTGTAAGTTTTCAGCGCGTCGGCGCTGTTTCGCCATTCGGCTGAAACGCCACGAATCGGGTCGATGACGTTGTCGTTCAGCGCGGCTCCGCGCTGGAGCATTCGCACAGCGCGCGAGCGCGGTCTGGTGCGCGCGTCTTCGTCCATCACGCGATCAAGTTCGTTTCGGGCTTCGTCGATGTTCGTTCGACCGCGTGATCGCGCGTTGCGCGTCGAGCGCACGTCGGTTGCGGGCGCAGCTGCGGGCGCGGCGGCGAGATTACCAATGCGCGAACCGCGTCGATTCAATGTGTCAAGACGACGATTGAGCGAAGACACTTTTTGTTCGGCTGTTTCGGCGTTCCTAATAATCGCTTTGATTCCGGACGTGACCGCGCCCGACTTGAATGACATCGGTTTTTCGATGTCGGCGCGCATTTTCCCGTAGGTTTTGCCCGCCGCTTGCGATTCGGTGCGCAGTTTTCTGAGCGCATTCGACAACGTGTTCAATTTGCCGCTGGCGCGGTCGGACGCTTCGAGTAACAGTGATAATTTGTAAACTTCGCCTGCCATAATCAACACGAATTAAAACATCACGTTTCGTTTTAATGTTCAGGCTCACGTCAACCCATAAAACGAAAAAAAAACGGGCGAAATCAAAAATTTCGCCCGCACCGTTTCAGCGTGAATTGCCGGATTTTTTGGAAAGTGTATTTTGCGCTATCAATCAATGATCGTGTCGCGCGGGGAATTGCTTAGCGGCTCCTTGGCACGAGTGTCGCGGAACGGTTTTCAAATTTCATTTTAACTCGCAATATGCCTTTCAATCCTTCGTCGAATAAAGCGACTTGACGAGCGCGAGATAAGTTTCGATTCGATCAACCGGCATTTGCAGAATTTCCGCTTCCGGCATTTTCAGCTCCCGCGACAACAGGAACGCGACCGACGCCATCCCGCTCTCTTTGAAGCGCTTTTCTTTTGAGGCGAAACGACGCCCGCCACCGGACGGCTGCGGTTTGCAAAACGGCATAATCTTCAGCGTCCATTGTGTTGAATTGATCGATCGCAAGACCGCCAGCACGCGTCAAATCGACTTCGCTCGATCGCAATTCGACGATTTCGCGCCCGATTTCAAAGCACGCGCGACGAACGCCCGCGCCGTAATCGTCGGCTTCGGCGGCGTCTTTGCCGGTCAAAACGTTTCCGAATTTCACGATGTCGTAATGCGCGCCGTCGATCGTGACGCCGAACGCGAGTTTCACGGTTTCGTCATCGATGAATTCGGCGGTGCGATCGTCTCTTGTTTCGCGCAAAAATGCGTCGGCGGCTTCGTTCAAATCTTCGCGATCGTATTGATCGAGGGCGAGCAAAACGTTGACGAGAACCGGCATCGTCAAGTCGCCGAATTTCGAAATCATCGTGCGAATCAGCAAATCGTGATACTGCGTCGGGATTTGTGATTGAGGGTTCGAATCGATGTTGAATAAATCAAGCATCGTCGGGCGACGCGAAAACGTGACGGTTTTGTGCAAAACGCCCTTGCGATCGGTGTAGCCACCAAACAATTCGATCGTTTTCGTTAATTTTTCATTTTCGTTTGTCTCGGACATTGTTTTTTTTGTTTTCCTTCAAAGTTTTTTGTTATTTTCTGACTAAAGTTAATCGCAGCTTTAAAAAGCTGAAACGCAAGAAAACCGAAATGGACTGGCGAACGGATCATAAAATTCGCAAATCGATTTCGGTTTTCTATTGTGATTGACGTTTGACAGTTAATGTTTCGCGTCAGGTTGAAAAACTATGAAAAAACAACCGGCTCGAAAACACGCCCGTCGCGCGTCGATCAATTTCCTAGCCCTGGTTGTAATCCGACGGCAGAAATTTGATTTCGAACATCGCGGCGTCTTTCGAATCGCCTTTGTTTTCCTTCGGCAGATAGCCGGTCGGCGCGCACTCGGTGCATTCGTGAACGTGAATCACGCTCTTGCCGCGCTCGTCATATTGCAAAACGCGAACGTTCGGTTTCGTCACGTTGTCGCCGTTCGAATATTCCTTGAATATGCGGTGAAATTCCGCAGCTGCGCCGTTTAAAGCGAACGCGCCGACCATTGTGACTTCCTTGCATTCCGATCGACCGCGCCCTAAGACCGGCATTTCCTTGTTTCCGACCGGGATTTTATAAGGTTCGTGTGTTTTGCCGAATCCCTCGGCTGAAGTCGCTTTGAACACCGAAACACCATCGACTTCAACCTCGAAATTGGCAGCGCTTGTTCCATCAGGCATTGTTGAATTCTCCTCTTAAAAAAAATTGATTGATTGATTGAAATTTCAAATCGTGAACGCGCGTCGAAAATCATTCGGGCGCGTCCACACGTTGATCGATGTCGATTAAACGTTTTGACCTTGCAAAATATCGAGACTTTGCGAAAGCGGAACGTTGTCGATGTTGATGATGATGACCTCGGCGGTCGGTGAAATTTTCACCCCGAACTGAACGTGAACGCGTCCCTGTTCAAGCTCGTCGGGCGGGTTATTCGATTCGTCGCAAATGACGATGAACGCCTGTTCGGGTTTAGCGCCGTACAAACCGCCTGATCGCCACAAATTGTTTAAAAACGTGATGCCGGCAGCGCGCAAATCGCGGAAAAGACGTCCCTGACCATCGACGACCGCAAACACAGCCCATTGATAGCCGAATTTCGCGACGTAATAAATCAAATTGAGCATTCGTTGTTCGTGAACGAATCGAACGCGTGTTTCGCCGCGCGGATAGAGAACGCGCGCGCCGTAAATTTTAATGCCTTCACCGGGAAGCGGTGCGATCGCGTTCACCTGATTGCGATTCAAAAATTCGCGCGCCGAATCGGTCATCAAGGGCGAGCCGTCAGCATTGCGCTCGACGTCCAGAGCGTTCGGGACGCGAATGTTTGCCGGAGCTTTGTGCGTTCCGATCGTTCGATCAACCTGGGCGCACGCGCCGGCGGCGAAAGCCGACGGCGGGTAAAATTTCAAAACGCCGGTGCCTTCGAGATCGCGCATTTGCACCCAGGGGTAATAAATCGCGGCGTAAGGCGAGCGAGCTGCGTCGGCTGCGGTTTTCACAGCGTCGAGATCCGAAGCAAAAGCCGGATCTAAAATCGCCAAACGTTTGAACGTTTCGGCGTGCGTGATAAGCTCCGGGTGCGCGCCGGAAATCCCGGGAATCGCGACTTGTCCGGTACCGAGATTTTCATCGCGAAACGCGTCGAGACCTCCGACATAAGTTGCCGTATTGACGCCCGCGAAATCGTCGCTGCCGCCAGTTAAAGCGCTTTTCGCCGCCACTGCCGGCAAATTGTTCGGAGCAACGGTCGCCGAATTCAAATTCGTCAGCCGGATCAGGCGCGAAAACGTGTTGACCTTCGAAATCGAGTCGGCATCGACTTTGAAATCGTCGTAAATTTCGGTGATGTTCAGATAGACGGACGTGAACGTCAGTTTGACGGTGTTCGTCGATGTGCCGGCGGCGACCGTCACGGAAATGTCAACTTTCGTTGAAGGATAAAGCGCATCGACTTTCAATGTCGCGAGCGGCGTTCCGGCGCGGTCCATTAAATTCTTCGTCGCTTTGGCTGCTGCCGCGCCTACGACGCGCGAAACGTACATCGTCTGACCGGGAAACAAATTGAAAAAAATGTTCGCGGCTGCGGTCAGATAACTGTTCGAATTCAATTTGCCGTAAAGACGAACGAATTCATTCCAGCTGGTGACGACTTTCGGGTCTTTGACCGGTCCCCAGTCCGAAACGCCGACGGCGAAAAACGTCGAGGTCGGCTGCCGTTCGAGCGGGCGCGAAACCTGCCCCGCGTTCAAAATAGCGGTGACGCCGGGTTTGGTGTTTTCAATAACTAAAGACATAACTTTTTAACTCTTTGAATATTCAAATTCCGTCTGCTTTCAAACGGTAAGTAGAAAACTAAACCCAACAAAAAATTTAATGTGAAGGTTGGCGAGAGATAAAAAAAACGCCCAACAAAACAGCGAGCGCTTTTTATTTTTTGGATTACCGGAATTTACATCACAAGCTCGGAAGCGAGCGGTATTAGAGAAGCGGCTTGTAGTTCTCTTGCTCGCTTCTTATGCAAGCAAACCACGTAAAACGCATCAATAAATCTGTCAATATCATCAATCGGCAAATTCATTACCTGTTCAATACTCAAGCCTGTTTCGCGGCAATAGATAAAACCTTTTGCCAGCGTCGGGTTTATCTCCGCCCAATCTGTAAACTCTGCTCCGCTCATCGCTTCGATTTCTTCGAGATTTATCATTCTTATTTGTAAAGCTCTTTAATTTCCTTGATGTACGTGTTAATTCGCCGCGCCGGAAGACTAAGAATCTCGCTTTCCGTCATTCCGGTTTCCCGCCTCAGAATCAACACCGTTTTCGCCATTCCGCTTTCCTGAAACTTCTTTTCTTTTGCGTCGAAAGGAAGACCTCCAATTCTCTGCGGAGGCTAACAAAACCCCGTAATCGGCAGCATCAAGAGTTTTGAATTGTTCGACGGAAACTTGTCCGCCAATCGAAACCGAACCGTCAAAGGCTTCGATTTTGACAATCTCGCGCCCCATCTCGAAACAGTTTCGGGCTGTCCCTTCTGGGTATTTTTCAGCGTCCAGATAATCTTTTCCGCTCAAGACATTGCCGAATTCAACAACATCAAAGCGAACGTCATCAATCTCGAAACCAAAGGGCAACTTGACGCGACTTTCGGACAAGATTTCGCCTTCCGCATCGCCCCGCGTTTCCGATAAAAATTCTTCGGCGGCTTCTCTTAAATCTTCGCGGTCGAATTTGTTAAGAGAGAGAAGAACGAGCGGGCTGACGGGCATCATTAGAGTACCGAAAGCGATAATCATCGAAGCGAGCATTTTGTCGCCGTATTGCAACGCGCTTGAAGCTGCAACGCTGTATTCGATGTCAATTAATCTTTCGACCGTTAATCGTTTTCCGAAAGTGACGTTTTTATGCGTCACGCCTTTTTTGTCTGTGTGACCGTCAATTAATTCAATGGTTTTTGTTTGGTTGTTCATAGCTTTAATCTCTCCTTTTTGAGTTTTTTGTATTGTGAGAGAAAAGAGAAACTTAATGTGAAGCGGTTTAACCTCCTAGAAAATCGCTGCCTTGTTGGTCTGAATTTTTCGGAAGTGCGTCCCGATAAAGGTCTAAATCAAGCTCCATCGTTCCGGGTCTAAAGTTGTAACGAACGCCATCACAGATGTAAACACCGGAAAACAACTTGCCGACTTCCATAATGCGAATTGAATCGCGCACATCTATTCGCGCCCCGTATGGCGCGACAACCGCCGAAAGATGCGCTTCAAAAGCGTGTTCACGCTCCAAATCTTTCTGCGCCTGAGCGCGAATTTCGAGTTTTGTTTTCGTGTGTTTGCCCGGCGTATCGCGTTTCAAATTGACGTTTTCTTTTCCCCGCGCTGAAATGTCCGATTCACCAACTAATCGCTTTCCGCCTTTTCCGCGCCCAACACGGTTGACTTTTCTTTTACCTTCCTGAGATTCGGGAACACGAAACTCAAACTCGAAACCGTGTTTTAAGCGAAAGTCCTTGCGATTAATGAAAGTCGCAATCGGAACGGTCACTCGCGCCGGATACCGGGCGAATAAAGTATTACCGCGCACATAAACAACCCAACCCATCTCGCGCGCCCGTTCCAGAGTCATCTCCCAATCATTTTTTTGGTCTTGCGTCATGACTCGATACTTTTCCAACCCTTTCGCGTCCGGCGGCGAAAATCCGAGACCGTTTCGCGCGGCGAGAATTCCGATAATGTCTTTATCGTCTTTTTTGTAAAAATAATCACCAATTTTAACCCGCTTCATTTTAAATCCGTTGTCGTAAGCCACGAATCCGGTTGCGGTATCCGTTCGGTTAATTTTTGTAACAACACCTTCAAAAATCGGCTTTCCAAGCGTATTGCCATATCCCAGATAAATTGCTACCGAAGGCAGACCGCCGCCCGCGATATAGGCGAACTTGTCCGAGATGCGAAAATCAGGGTCAAAAACTTTCCATTTCGCCATACTTGAGCGGTCTGTAGAAAGCTCGACCGAAACTGATTCAAATCGCTCTACGATAGTTTCCGGGTCGAACGAGTCAAAACGATGCCCGTCAATAACGACGATGCAGCGAGGGTTTGCTGGTAAATCTGATGTCAATTTTATTCTCCTTTAGTTGCGTTCTCTGCCTCTGTCAAAAGACTTTGCGATGTTGTATTCGATAAGGTCTGCGTGTTTATAGAGTTCACCGGGAAACGAATCTACAATCATTTTTAAAACATCTTTTCCTGTTATTCCGCCCGTATTATTAACAGTTAAAGGAACTGTCACCGGAACGTTGACAGTGATACTTGCTGACTGAGAAGAGTTTGTTTTGGGCTGTTCCGAACCTGAAACATTGAAATCGTACCGGGTTGATGGTTTGTAATCTCTCAAATCTGAAAGTGCGTCCATTTCTGACCGATTTTCAACCGATGCAGGAGCGCTTAAAAAGTCGGCTTTCTGCTTGTTTCCGTCTGCGCTGCGGTTCTGATGGATGATGTTTGTAATAAGGCTTTGCGGTTTTTCACGTTTTCGCAGGGCAGCGAAAGTTTCAGGCTCTCGATATTTCGCCGTAACATCAGCGGGAACGATTAGCTCGTTCTCGTGGATATAAGCCAGACCGCCGCCTCTCACAAAACCACCGTCTTTTTTGCCGCCGGATTTCTTCATTACGGTTGGTGGATTAAAACCGGGAATAGTAAACGGTTTTCCTCCGCCGACATTTGGCGCTCCAGTTGTCGGTTTACCACCGCCACCGAACGAACCACCGAACGTAAAACCTCCGAACGTTGGCGGTTGAAACTGAATACTGTTAATCCTTGCCGCCGCTCCGCTAGTGGCATTTGCAAAGCTATCAACCGCATTATTAGCGCTTCCGAAAGTTCCGGTTAACGGGTCAACCACCCCGCTCAAACCGCTGAAAGACTGCTGAGTGTTTCCGAGTGGTTGATTAAGATTCGTTAATTGCTGCTGAAAACCTTGATAAGTCTGTGGCAGCGGATTCGCTTTTTGCTCCGTGTTTTGAAAAGTATTCGATAGCTGGTTAATTGATTGATTGAGTTGGGTTACGCCATTCTGGTCTAAAAGCGGTGGCGTTTGTTTTGTTTCGTGCGGTTTCGGTTGTGCGGGTGTCGGCTGCCACATTCCGAGCAGTCCGGTTTGCGGTTTATTGAAAGTTGGCAAGCCGTCAATCGGAAACAGCGATTTACTGAAATCAACGCGCCCTTGATTTGCGAGATTTAGACCGCCCGCATCTTTGTTGGCGGCGTCATTAGCTTTTTGAAACTGCTCTTTTCCAGCTAGACTCTCTATACCTTTTAAAAGCAAGTTTAAGCTATCAGGGTCTTTGTTTAGCGTACTATCGGACTTAATCTGTCGTATTAAACCAGCGAGCAAATTAGTATCGCCCGTCGCCCTTCTAAGCTCCGAGAACTGCGGCTCTGTTCTCCATTTATTTGCTGCTTTTTCAGGGTCAAATGTCGGATAGGGCGACATTTTAACAAGTTGCCCGTCTTTCCATTCTGTTTTCGCCCCTCCAAGCCCCTCACCAAGCTTACCTAGTCTCCAGTCCTTATCATAAGGACGGTCTGCTGTCCAGAAGTGCTTAAAATCAAACCCATCTTCAAGCTTCCAAGCTGCGCGTTCAGGGTAAAGGGAATATTCGAGAGACCTTCCGAGTTTGATTTGGTCAAGCAAGTCACCACCGACAGAATTATATTTCTGCTTATCACCAACACCCGGCGCATTGTACATCCCTCCATTGTTTTGAAGCTGGTCAAGGTCTGTCTTTAAATTATTATTTTTCCCTTCAAGTGTTTTCTGTTGTTCCTGAATACGATTAATCGTTGAAAGTACACCCTCTAGCGTCATTCCGGCGATTGCGCCCGTTAACACCATTCCGAAGGTTGACGTGAAAGTTCCGTTCAAACTGCCTAACGCACCTTTTACACCGCTCGCTTTCTTTTCGACACCTGTTAAAACATCTACCGTTTTTTGCGCGGTGCTTCTTGTTCGACTAAAAGCGGTTGTTGCAATATCGGCATCGGCGGCAGAGCGTCTGAAATATAAACCTAGTCCGCTTCCGGTTGCCGAGCCGTTGAAAATCGAAGCGGTTTGCGAGAAAGCGCTGAGAACTTTTCCCGCCATAATCATTTTCATTGTCCAGCTTGCAACCTCAGAATTATTACTAAAAAACGTTAAAAGCGGCATTGCCGCGTCTGTTAATTTCGTTAATGTCTGAATCAGTGGAAGACCCGCTCTGGTTCTAAAGTTTTCCAAAGCGGCTTCGTATTCTCGGATTTTTCCTAATTCGCTGTTGCTGACTTGTGCAAAAAGCTCCGTTCCGCCTTTGGCTGATTTTGCGCGATTAGCCTCTTTTACAACTTGCTCGCGCTGGTTAATCAACATTGACATCAGTTGTTGAGCCTTGCGATTGCCGAACAAAATCGTCAGTTCTTCATTAACCGCATTTATATTGTCGGTGTTGATACCAACTCCGCGCATCGCTTCGGCTAGTTTATCGGCGGCTTTGAGCGGGTCTTCCTGCATCATCCTGCCGAGAACGTTTGCTCCGATTCCGAGCTTAATTTTTCCGTTTTTATCCTGTGAGTACTTTCCTTCGTTAAGCAATCCTAGACGCTGGAATTCAGCCGTTGCGGATTGTTTTTGAACATTACCAACGAGCGATTGATAGAGACTCATTAAGCTCGTGCCTGTTGTGGCTCCCGAAAGTTCTTCAATGACCGCAGAAATATTTCTGAGTCCGTCGGCGCTTAACCCCTGAACCGCCGCGCCGCCGCGTCTTGACATTTGCAGCAAATCGGCTGATGTAACGCGCCCGCCTGTTGAATTGGTGATTTTAACAACCGTATCAAATAGCGATTGCATTTGAGCCGGATTTTGTGTTGCACCCTGAGCTTCTAAAAATTTAAATAAGTTTTGGTTTTGTGCGCTAATCTGCTCGCGCGAATACTTATCTCCGTGAAGCGCGGACATCGAATATTGATATTTTGCAGCCATAGGTAATGCCCTGATAGCCGCATCAACATTCCCAAGCGCCCCAAACATATCGGTAAAATTTTCGGTCGTATCTGCAAGGCTCAAACCTTTGATTTGAGAGGTCAAATCTTCAATGGCTTTGAATGAGCGAGCGTTGTCGCCATCAGACAAGCCGATTGTTTGAAATTGCCCCTTCGCTCTGGCTAATCGCTTCGCGGGTTCGATATAAGTGGAAAGCGAATCGAATTCGCTTTTCCAAACCTGAGCCGTTTGTCTCACAGGCTCTAAATAACTTTCATTGAGTCGCGCCAAACCGCCGATTACACCTCTGCGGCGTCCTCCGCCGTAATCGTCATCATCATAACCGCCGCCAAAACCATCACCTCCACCGCCGACAAAACGACCGCGCTCATCACGCAGTCTTCCGCGCCTGTCGCGCCAAACTCTTTCGTCGAAAACCCCGTCAAGCTCGCGTGATGCGGCATTTTTGTTCCAACCGCCCGAACGCGATTTGTGCATCCTTTCGATTTTGTTTTGCAGTCGGTCAACATCGGCAACAGCACGAACGCTTTCCCTGCTGATGTTTTTTATCGAATCAGCGATTTTGCTATTGGAGGGGCTTTTGGTGAGCGTTTTAAACAGGCTATCGTATGTGGATTTGGTTGTTTTTGCTTCGTTCCGAAGTCTCACCAAGTCGCTGGTAAACTTACCGATAACGCCCGGATTAACGTTTTTTGATTCGAGTAAAAGAGAAAGTTTGTAAATTTCGCCGCTTGCCATAATGTTTTAAATTGGCTGAATAACCAATAAACATCAGCATAATGCGAAGAAAGGATTTAATGTTCTTTGTTTATATACCCAACTCTCTATTACAAAACCGACAAATTTTTGCTCTTGTTTGGATTTTTTCAGCGCAAAAAGGACAAGGTTTTAGGTTTGAAGATTTATTTCTGAGCCATTTTAGAAGATAGAAAAGTACTGCGGCTATAAGAAATAAAGGAATTAAGCACGCAATAAGTATTAAAACTTCAGGGACGCCTAGCATTCGCCGGATTCTATCCAAAAATGGAAGGAGCGTCAATTGGGAGTCAGAAGTTAATGCTGCTTGAACGGTGTGAATATTGCTCACAAATAGAGGCGAACAGATTGTAATCTCAAAATCTTAAGATTCAACTTATTCTCATCGTCTTACGAACATCGCGCCCTGTAAGTGAACGAATTACCGTAGCGCCAGTGAACTGTGCAATTGCGTAACCGATCCAAAGCTCCAATAGCGTTTTATTAGTGCCTTTATATCTGTCTCCGATTTCAGGAAAAACGGACAAATCAGGCTGAATAAGTTGCAGTTCAGAATTTTTATCAATATCCAGACACATATTCAGCGCCTTTTCAAGACCGTGTCCGATCTTTTCTTTTGCTTGTTTTTCCGTCAGTCCTACTTTAGAAGCAAGAAACGCTTTCAAAAACATTTCGGTCGCCATTCTCGCTGATTCCATTGCTTTTGAGTTCGGATTGTTTTCGAGAAGAAGTGACACCGTAGCTTTAAGTTGTTGATTCCCGCTACTAAAAAGTTCCTGCCCGAAAATGCTAATAACCTTGTCTTCAATTACTTCTTCAATACCAAACCCGTAATCTAAACAATCAGCCCAAACTGACGCATACCGGATAAATTCCTGCTTGTCTTTTAAAAGGCGTGATTTAATTGTTTCCGGCATAGTTTTTAGCGAATCTGCCGCATCCACCCTCACTCTTATACCAAACGCTACGTGAATATAAATAGCCCAAAAGCAGGAATCGTAATAAAGCACACCAACATACATTGAGCCGATGTTCTGAGAACCCGCTTTTGTATTCTTCTCAAACCATTCAAATATTTTCTTTGCGTCTTCGTCGCCTAATGAGATTGAAGTTCCGGCATATTTAGCCCACTCAAATATCGCTTCTAAAGGTCGCTGTTTATGAGATACATCTCTTTTTCTGAATTCTTCATTAATTTGCTCAAGCCATTCATCGGTGGGAATTTGTTTATCATCTTCCATTTTTCTCGAATCCTTTTTGCAAAAAGTCCAACTCTGTTAATGCTAAAATTGTGGAGATTTTAATAAGTTTTTAGAACTAAACTCATCAATCAAATTGCTCCCAAAGTTTTCTCCGTGATTTAAGCTCGTATCTCATATAAAAAAAGCCAATAATTATTGAAACCACATAAATTATTAAACCTGTATAGTTAAGAGGAAAAATGGCAAGTAGCAACGCCCCGAAGACTATCATTAAAAACAACCACGAATAAAGAATTGGATCAAATCCATCCTTAAATTCTTTTACCTCTTTAACTCCAATTATCCTTGTATCTGGACTAAAACTAAATTTTTCAGCATTAATAATAGCTTTTATTTTAATAAAATCTTTGCTGTTGAGCAGTAAAGGTGTAATCCCAATTCTTTTAACATCAACTACAATTGACGGGTTCAGATTATATGGGTTTGTTGATACAACTTCTGCGGATAAAATCTGAACATCGCCAAACAGGTTGAAATATAATGGTTTTTGAAAATCGCTAGCCGTAATTGGTTGATTACCGTCATTTATTATTTTGAGAACAAATAAATGGACGTTTTTAACGGGATTCCCCTTGTAGCTTATTTGCAGGTCTTCTTTTATTTCTTCATCGGCAGTTAAAAGCGGAGTATTGTAGATGACTTTGTATGATAAAGATTTTCGGTTTCTCCACCAATTAGCAAAGTAAGCAACAGTGATGGTGGTAAGGATTGCTAAGATGGCAATAATTCCATTGAGGTTTAAAGAAAAATCAGCCATAAAAGTTCCTAAGACGCAAGTGGAAAGTGAAGCTGTTTTAACGCTGGGTGTAGAGATGCCAATAAAACTCAAATTGTTTTTCAGTATGGAGCGTAATTTTGGCTCAATCTCTGCGAACTTCGTTTAGTATAGCCTGCAAAGGTTTGTGCTAAGCGGTGCTAAATGTTGATTCAACCTCTTTAATATTAAGTTTATTAACAGCCTCCATTAAATCAATTATCAAGCTTCTGCCGACTGGTGCGCCGAATTCGACTCTAACTGAAAGACCTTCGTCGTCCTCAAAAACACTGGTTTGTGGCAGATATAAATTAAGGTCTTTTAATATTAATCTTTCCACTTTTCTAGCGTTATCCACCCTTTCAGCGCCAAAAAAACGAAAAACTGCTTTCGTTGGGTTTGTGAGCCGATTATCATCTTTTAAATTACGCTCTAGCACTTCCGAGAGACTTTTCCGCCTTAATAGTCCCTGTCCCTTTCCTGAGCTTCTAAAACCCTTAACCCCTATTTCCTGCCATTGTTTGGTTTGTGACAAACCACGAACGATTTCCAAAGTTTCTTCAAGTATTTCTCTATCACTACGTTTCGGAGGTTTTTCCTTGTTTTCAGATAATTCTTTTGTTTCAGCTTTAGCTTTCTCGATTTTTTTAAGTAAATCATCCCACCACTTATCAAATGCTGTTCGGAGACGGTTCTCATCTAAAGCGCCTGTTTCAAGCTGCGAGTTGATTGTTTTTAAAAGTTTAAAAACATCTTCTTTTTCAACTTTTGTCGCTTGTAGCTTCGAAAGCGGATTATCAATATCTGCTGGTGATAAATCTACAAGCAGGGGGGTTAAAAAACTCGCCCCTAATTTGCTGGCAATTGCGCCAGCCTCAAATAGAATCCATGGTCTATTTATATTTTCGCGTGTGACGCAAACAATGCCAAATGTTGATTCACTAAGGTTTGTATGGATATCTCTAAACCAATCAATGCCTTTCGCTATGTCCTCTGACGAAACATACGGGTTAATGGCGTTGATAACCAATGGAAGCCATTCGTGTAGCGCAAGTGCAACGCGATGACTTAATTCTCCAGACCAACTGATAAAGATTTTCATAAGTTATGAGTATTCTTATTCTTTAGTTTCAACCTTCGCTTTCGGCGGTCTGCCCATTCGTGGCGGCTCAAAGTTTTCTAAATCACTTTCCGGTACAAGCCAAATTTTTCCCGCAACTGTTTCCACAAGCTTCTGATTTGGAAACAAACCTCTAGCAACCCACTTTCTGGCAGTTTCAATTTTAACGTCGAATCTCTGAGCAATCTCAGACGCTTTTAGATACTTTTCATTCACGCGACAAATATACACCACCCTAAGAAAAATAAACAACGGAATAAGTTTACTATGATAGTAACTTTTTCTTTACAAAAATTTCCTATGGTGGTAAACTTTTCCTGTAAGTCGGAAACGACAAACCAAAACAGGAGAAAAGGAAAATGAAAGAACTAAACATAAACGGCTACAAAGTTTCGATTTTTTACCACCGAAACGGCACGCAGCTTTTTATTCAAAACGCTGACGGATTCCAAATCTACGCGCACAAGATTTCCGGCAATCCGCTTGAAAGAGCGGTCGAAATTATCGAAGCGCAATAAAACGAAAAGGACTTAGGAAAGCTCTCAACCTTCCCTAAGTCCCCAACCAATCACTTTTACAAATGAAAGGTTCTTCTCTGTATGAAAAAATTACCAAAACCCGTTCTCGTTATCAAGCTGAACGATAACGCTTTCCCTTCGGATTGTTCCCTTTGCGGCAATCCTACCAATCCCAACATCGGCGCGGAATTAATGATTGAAGGCACGAATGACATCGTTTGTCGTTCCTGTGGTTACTCAATCGCTCCGCATCTTGTAGCTTTGCTCAATCTCGGAGAATCCGCACGGTTTTTCACCAATTCCGAAAACGATTTCGGAGCGATGCAAACAGCTTTCAACTCTAACGTCGTTCTGTTCCAGAAGGAGGCTGCATAATGGACACCGAACAAGCAGCCGCCGAACAAGCGAAAATTGCCGAAGATCTGGAAAAACTCAACAAAACCGAAACCCAAAAAGATATTGAACGCCTTCAAAAACTACAAGCCGAAGCAGCGGCGGAAACGGAGGAGGGAAATGGAAAAGATTAAGAATTTGAAGCTCTCCAGAGAAAAAGTCGCTGAACTGGCTGAGAAGGTTTACACCTACGCCGATGGCGATGATGAGCGCGCTCAGGCGATTTTAGTTTTACTCGCCGCTTTGACTTTCGAGAAAGACCAGAGCAAACGAGAATTTATTCTCGACACGGCGCGAAACGTGATTTTCCCGAAAACCGACGCGTTCTTTTATAACTCCAACGGATTTATCGAGCAGGCGTTTAAGGCTGCTGCTGCCGCTCAAATCAGTTTTGTTTACAAATTGAAGGCTGAACAGGATGGCTGAAATCGTTGAAGTCAAAAACAAGGAAAAAGCTGTTTTCAAAGCCAAAGTTTTCTTAGGTCGAATCGGCGGCAAAAAGAAGTTTTTAATTAAAACATTTGACCTGAAAAAAGACGCCGAATGTTTTGCTAACCAAGCGGAAACTTTACGGGATTTGATTAGGAAAACGCCGGAAACGAAACAGCTTTTCACTCAAATTAAAAAGGTTCTGGAAACTGCAAAATAATGATTCGCTCGTATAAATTCCGTCTCTATCCGACAAAAGCTCAAGTCGCTGTTTTCGAGCAGTGGCTTGAGCTTTGCCGCGAGCTATACAACGCTGCTTTACAGGAAAGAAGAGACGCTTGGAAATTGAATCGCGTTTCGATCACTCGTTTCGAACAAGAAAGACAATTCACGGAAGTTAAACAAATTCGAGAAGATATTGACCAACTTAACTCCAAAGTCTGTCGTGAACAATTAATACGACTAGATAAAAGATTTCAAGTTTTCTTTCAGAGCATTAAAAACGGCAAAAAGGCTGGCTATCCGCGATTTAAAGGCAAATCCAGATTTCAAAGCTTTACTTTCAATGATGTTAAAAGCTTTAGGGTTGGCGATAATAAATTATTTCTCTCTAAAATCGGCAAAATTAAAATCAAGCTTCATCGTGAAATTGAAGGGAAAATTAAAACAGTCACAATCAAGCGCGATTGTGGAAAGTGGTTTGCTATCTTTGCGGTTGAATGTGAATCCAAACTGCTGTCTAAAAGCGAATCGCAAATCGGCATTGATGTCGGTTTGAAGAATTTTGCAACGCTCTCAAACGGAGAAACAATCGAAAATCCACGTTATTTTGAAACGGCTCAAATGCAGCTTCGAAAAGCGCAAAGAAAAATCTCGCGCCGGAAAAAAGGCTCAAAACGCTGCAACAAAGCTCGATTTTTAGTTAAGAAAATTCACGAAAAAATAAGGCGACAACGAGCGGATTTTCAGCATAAACAATCAAGAGAATTAATCAATAATTTCGGACTGATAGCGGTTGAAGATTTAAGCTTAACCGGCTTAGGAAAAAGCAGGTTGGCAAAACAAATTAAAGATGCGGCGTGGGGTAGCTTCTTTCAAAAACTAGCGTACAAGGCTGAAAGTGCCGGGCGCGTCGTTGTGAAGGTAAATCCGCGAAACACATCACAGAATTGTTCGGGCTGCGGTTTGAAAGTTGAAAAAACCTTACCCACAAGAATACACGATTGCAAATCCTGCGGACTTGTTTTAGACCGCGACGAGAACGCCGCGATAAACATTTTAAGGCTGGGGAGCAGCCTTCAAGCGATAACGTAAGCGGATGCGCTATGCGTGGTTTGAGAAGCTTTTGTTAGGCAATCCACTTAATTTATTTCCCGGATGGTTGACCGCCGTCCGGCGCGGTGATCGTCGCTTGTTTGGCGGCACGCGTTCTGCCGCCGTTCGCCGCGACGGGCGCTTGATCGATGTCCTTGATGAAAACGACGCCTCGCGCTTCGAGAGCGCGTTCGCGTTTTCCGATTTCCTTGACGGGTTTGGTTTCGCCGGGAGCAAGTTGTCGATTGTGCGAAAGCTCCTGCGGCTGCGTCGTTTGATTTGTGATTTCGAACATAATTTTCAAAAAAAACCTGGAATAAATTTATAGGCGGGGAAAAATTTAATGTTGCGCCCGATGCGTCAATCGACACATCGGGCGTTAAATGACTATCAAATAATCGTCAAATAAATTATTCGTCGTCGGCGTGCTGAGCTTTTCCGCCGAGGAAAACGCCCGGAGTGTTCGTCGATTGACGCGCGTCCGCGTCAATGTCCAGATCGACCTCGACGATGATTTGATCGACGTCGATGCCGCCCGGTTTGCGGTCGCGCGATCGCCAGCGAAACCACGTGTCGAAAACAACGGCATAAACGTAAATGTTGGGCAGCTTCGCGACGTAAGCGTTGCCTGTAGGTTTGAACGGCGCGCACAATGCAATTTCAACCGGCTTGCCATTGGCGTCCAGAACCGGATCGCCGTTTTCGTCCAGCACCGTTTTGTAGAACTGGAGCCCTGTGAGCGATTCCCGCACGTCGGAAATCATCTTGACAACGCCGATTTCGGCGGCTTGTCCGGTCGCGGCTGCGCGCCCGCGTTTGTTGGCGCGCGCTCCGCGCACGTTCGTCGAACAGCAAAAAGCGATAAATGAGCAATCGTGACGAAAAACAAGCGATTCGCCGAACGATTTTCCGACCGGCGCATCCTCGGTGTCGCGCCCGTCGGTGTAGCCAAAAAGAATTAAAGGAAATTGAGCTTTTAATTGCGCGAGATGGCGTTTTAAATCGTGTTCCGGCATTCCGTCCAATTCGCCCGTATAAAGGTCGATTTTCTTGGCGTAAGTTAAATCCGAACGAAGCGTCGCAATTCCGGCGTCTTCGATTTCGTTGATGTGTGTTTCGAATGTTGCCATTAAAATTTAAAACCGGAAGTTAAAATCGCCCTGTCAGAATCACGCCGCCGCTGATCAGAATCACGGCGAGCCAGAACAAAATGAATCGAACGATAATTGCGGCGGTGGTCATTAAAAATTTCGCGCATCTGCGCGCCTCTTGAATCGATTAAACAAAATTTGATTTTTTTAATGGTCAGGCTCGTTACAAAATGACGTGACGGCGAAACAAACCGCCGATTTCGGTGATGTCTTCAGGCTGGAATAAAACATAAGGGCGCGCGGGAGTTGTCGAATGACCGCGACCGCCGCCCGGTTTTGAATATCCGTGATGATGACGCCGCGCTTTGATGTCGTTTGTACCGACTTCGATTTTGTTGCCCTGCGGAGATTTTTCGAAAGAATCGCGAAGAGTGCCATCCTCGACGAGAATCGAGCTGCCTTTTTTAGATCGCAAAGTCGATGCCGCGAGCGCTTGAAAGGCAGGGCGACCGCCGACGTCGAAATTCGTTTTGATCGATTTCAGCATCACGTCGCCGCCTTTTGAAACGGGTTTGTCGAGTGTTGCTGCGCGTTGCTGAAACCTGCGAACGCGCGAGATGACTTCGTTGATGCCGCGAATGAATTCAGCCATTTGGATAATCCAGGCGTTAGTTAACCTTTAAGTTGATTATTCATCGTCGATCGCTGATTGATCGACAATTGCACAGTAAATCTTGATCGTCGGGCGCAAATTGGGAGACAAGAAGGGCTGCTGTAAATCCGTGAGGGTTTGGGTTCGGAAAAATTCATGCACCTGAAAAATCATGTCGCCCATCGCGATATAAGAACTCTGCCCGAATTTTTCCGGCAGCTCGTCCTTGCGCGTAGCCAGGATTTCGACAAAATATTGCTCGCGCTTTTCGTCCCTTTGAAAACCAAGAGTCCAATCGTTCGTTAACTGACCGAGAGAGACGAATTCCTGGTCTTCGTTTTCTTCAAGAAAAGTAATCGTGTCTCCGACGGGCGGAAAGACGCATTGCCGCTCGGCGTTTAGCGAGCGGCGCGTCGTTTCCAGAATGTTTGCTTGTTTCGCTTCCCAGTTCATGTGGTGATTTAGGACTGAACCTTATGGAGATTGCGAGTGAAAGCCGGACCACATGAATCAGCAGAGCTTGATCCGCCGGCACTGACAATTCCGATTCCGCCCAAAACAGTCGATTCCTTCAACCGGTCTTCAAAATCTTTGGCAAGTGCGGTAAAAAACTTTGCTCTCACAATTACATCTTCATGCAAGCCCGCTTCATCGTCTCTTCCTGTTTTGCGGATCGAGATTTCACGCGCGAATCTGGCAGCCAGATTTTTCGCTAATCGGATCGTTGCTTTATCGGTATTACCGGATTCAGCCGTTAAGACGGCGTTGATTTCCTCGTCCGACAAATAGGCTCCCGAAGCAATCGTATCGCCGAGATTAAGTCGAACAACGTCCTTCGGAGCCTCTAATGATGTGTTGTAAGTGAAAGCCATTTCGCCTCAAATTACTTTTTCGCTTTGGAAGTTGATTTCCTGGCAGTGGCAGTTTTAGCCGTTTTCGTTGCTGCAATCGGCGTTGTAACAGCGGGAGCTTCAACCGGTGCGGCAGCTTCCGGAACTTCCACAACTTCTGCCGGAGGCACTTCTTCTGCCGGCGCAACGATGTTCAGTAATTCCGTAACAGTTGCCGTCGGGGTTTCCGTCGCCGTTAACGGTTCCTGAATTTCAACCGGTTCAACTGCTGCTTCCGTCGTTTCATTTGCAGGTCCCGTTTCGTTCACAGCTTCCGGTTCAATCGGCTCGATATAACCCTGCCGCTCAAGCAAAGCGCGGTTGCGCCAGTTGGAAGCATCGACAAGACCGCCGATTTTCAACGGCTGCGGTGACGGAAACGTTCTTTTAATTCTGTGCGTATTTTGCATCTCGTTTTCCTTCAAAAAGGGCGTCAGTCGTAATGCTGACCGACGCCCTTTCGGATTGTGGTTAACTTTCAACGATTCAGCTTTTCAAAATCGATTAGCTGACGACGCTATCGAAGTAGAACGCGGCGTCCGCGGAAACGACTTTAATGTCGTAAGCCATATCGCCTTCGACTCTTTGCGAGTTGTTCAAATGACGCATCGGGAAGCGGTCAATTCGCGCGCCGAATTTATTGCCGAATGTATTCCACGAGAAGGTGTAACCGGCTGACGGCATCAGCAGACTCGGACGCGGAGCCGCGTAAAGAAGCAGAGCGCCTTTGCCGAAAACGTAATCGAGAGTGGTCGTATCGTTTTCCTTATTCGTCACGCCGACGGCTTCGCCGACCATTACTTTCTGAACGCCGAGAACGCGGGCGATCATTTCAGCCGTCAGAGATTCCGCCGTCGTGTATTTGAAGCGGTCTTTCAAATCCGGGTGATTTTTGAGCGCATCGAAGCCTTCCGGTCCGACAAGCAGAATGTTCGGTTTGACCAGGCAGGACTTTTGGACCGTGCGAATTCCGTCCTGAACCTGCGTGTAAGGATCCGATGTGCCGTACGCATCCCATTTATCACCTGCGTCCGGTGTTTCTTCATTCGCCCAGACTCCGGCTTTGAAATAAGCGTTGGCGAAATCGGTTTCGCGTTTGATGAGCATGGCTCGCGTCACGAATTCAGTCGCGTCGCGATACGGATCGAGCGGATTGTCGGTATTGCCGGCAATGTCGGCGGGAACGTCGTGGCGAAACGACTGCTGCTTGCAGTTGTAACTTTCCGTTCCCTGTTTCCAGCCAGATCCTTTCGACTCTTCAGCGCCTTCGCGTTGATGCGCAATCGCGCGGGCGAACGCTTCCTTGTCGTAAACGAAATAACTGTCGGATTTTTTATCCACAGGCACGTTCGGGAAAACCTTGTCGGCGATAAATTCCTTGTCGTCCTGAATGTACGCGACCGAGATGTTGGTTAACGGTCGGTTAATGTGAACTTGATTATTAGTTGGTTGTGACATTATATTCTCCTCAAGTGCATATTGACATTTTTAGCCAACTGCAATAAAATTATTAGTATGCCTAAAAGGGTTGCTGCCGACTCCGCACAAGTTCTTGCTGTCTATGCCGAATGTAAATCGGGCAGAGAAACTGCGCGCAGGCTTGGCTTGCACGACAATACCGTTTATGCGATTTTGCGCCGCGCCAAAGGTCAATGTGCGATTTGCGGAAAACCCGCCGGTTATGAACAAAAACATTGTTCGGAATGCAAGGTAAAAGTTAACGAACGCGCTAAAAATAAACGCGCCCGTCGTCGGCAAGCCGGACTGTGTGAGGCGTGCGATAGCCCCTACGAAGCGCCGTCTCGTAAATTCTGCCGCGCTCATTGGCTGCAAGATAAACAGCTTCGGCAAACCTATCGTGAACAAGCCAAAGTCAAGCGCGGAACGCCGCAAAAAGGCGTTCCGAATCAAACACAGCGCGAAGCGGAGCTTTTGCGAAAATACGGTCAAGACGCGGTTGAAGTTTGGCGTGAACTTAAAGGGAGTTGCGTTATTTGCAACGCGACATATTCGCAGAAAAGCATTTGCCTGCATCATATTGACGGCAATCACGAAAATAACGTGAAAGAAAATTTCACATTGCTTTGCTTTCGCTGTCACAAACTGGTTCATCTTTTCATTGAACACGAACAACCAGACTCCGCTTTGCAGTGGATTAAACAAACCTATCCGCAAACATTCGTTTTGGATTGATTTAGCCGGTTGCATTTTCTTTTATTAACTCCTCAAAAAAAGTGATAGGTTGCTTGGGTTTCAGGTGATAGACAGCGGGGTTTTAAACCTTTTGACCTATCACTTTTAATTGCGTTTTACGCAGCGCGGTGAATGTTCAGGAAATTGACCGCAGCGGTAACGATCTGGTTTGCCCCGGTCGATGCTTCGATCAATGAGCCGACAACATAATTTGTCGTATCGGTTCCGGCGACTTTCGCTGCGGCTTTGCCCGTTGCGTCAGTGCCGATTTGCGCGCCGACGCCGATAGCAGCCGCGACAATGACTTTGCTGATCCCGAGACGCATGATTTGCGCAGGCTCTCCCTGTTTCGGCTGGTTTTGCAGAACGCCTGCCGGTTTATCGGTTGCTGCCCCGCAAAGCTCGATTCCGTTCGAGGTTTCCTTGACCAGGAAAAACTGCTTGGTGCTCAGATCCGCTGCCGCGTTTTTGCTCGAATCCAGAATGATTGGCTGTTCGAATGCCATGATTTTAATTTCTCCTTAAACAAAAAGTGATTGAAAAAATGTTGGTGATGGGGCGCATTGAAGACGCGCCCCGGTTTGTGGATCGACCGAAGATGCTATTCGCTTCTCTGCGGCTGTTGTTCGGCTTCGTATTGAGCGTAAAGCGAAGTATTTTCACCGATCACGAGGCTGTAAGCTTTTTCGTAAGAACAGCCGTCTGTTTTAGCACGCTCTTTCGCCATCTGGTCGAGCTTTTCTTCCGCATTGGCGGCGGAATTTGGATTTGCTCCGCCCGCGCCGGCTTCGGAGAACAGCGCGCCGGTGTCGATCTGGTTTTTGAGAGCCGTTTGATTGGCGACGTAAGCTTTAAACTGCGCCGAATCTTCGCCGAAAGCCGTCGCCAGATCTTTCAGAAACGATTCCTGTTTTGCGAATTCGCCCGGAAGATTTTTGGCAATATCGCCGAGTCTTTTGTCGCGAGCTTCAATTGCCGCTTGAGCAATGGCTTCGTCTTTGGATTTCAAAGCGGCTTGCGCTTCAGCAAGTTGCCGTTGCAATTCAGCGAACTGCGCGGCATCAACCGCCGGAGCTGCTGCTGCGGCAGTATCGAGGTTTTCTTTTTCGGTTTCGGCTGCCGGAGCGGCGCCGGAATTTTCTTTATTCATATCGTTTTCCTTTTTCTTTTTTTCTTCGGTGTCGCCGTCCGGTTCGGAGTCAAGCGGTTCCGATGTGTTTTCTTTCGCGAGCGCCGTGTTATCCGGCTCGGTTTGTGCTATTTGTGAGCCTAAATCGCTTTCGGAAATTAATGTGGAGGGCAAAATATCGGAAGCTGAAAATGAAGATTTCTGATAACCCGGCGTGTGAGCTTCGGCTAATTGCTGCAAAGTTTCCTCAAACGAGCTGAAGCGGTCGGCGAGTCCGGCTTTGATCGCGTTTTCTCCGACCAGCACGTCGCCCTGACCGTAATTCTTTAAAACGTTGCTCACCTGTTCGTCACGGTTGCGGGCGACTTTTTCAATGAAGACCTGCGCGAGGGCATCAACTCTCGCTTGAATCCGTTTTTTGCCTTCGTCGGTCGTCGGCGGAGCGTTTTTGTAAGGCGATTGCGAAGAGATGAACTCGATGTCTTCGATTCCGACTTTTTCCTGGTATTTAGAATCGTCAGTGTAAACAGCCATCACGCCGATCGAGCCCAGAATCGCGGTTTCGTCAATGGCGATGTCGCCGACAGCCGATGCGATCCAATAAGCCGCGGAGCATCCCATTCCGCCCACATATGCGGTCATCGGTTTGCGCTTGCGGGCTGCAAAAATCCGGTCGCACAATTCGTTAATGCCGGTGACTTCGCCGCCCGGAGAATGAATATCGAATAAAATCGAAAACACATTGGCGTTGTTGAGCGCGACTTCCAGATCGCGGGCGAGCGTATCGACGCTGGTGCCGCCGGAAAAATCCGACATCCAGCCGCCGAAACGCATAATCGAGCCGCGCACGGGAATGATCGCCACGCCATTGCGAACCGTGGCGCGGCGAGCGCCTTCGAGATATTCGCCCGATTCGCATTGAACCGCTTTTTCCTGCTGCTCCTGCGAGCTGCGAAACGCTTCGAGATCGTTCGTTCGCGTGACGACTTCGACGATGGAGCGCAGTTTTTCAGGAACGATTGCCCAATCGCCTCCGGCAACTCCCAGAAATGCGGTGCCGAATTTCGGCTGTTTATTTGAAGAATTATTTGTTTCAGTCATTGGTTTTTACTCGTCGGATTTATTGTTTTCGTTGTCTTTTTCGTCGGAATTCTTATCCTGGGACTTTTTCTCATCGGCGGGCTTTTGCTTGCGGGCAGTTTTGCCGCTGCTGGCTGCTGCCGCTTTTTTTGTTTTTGAAGCCGGAATGATTTTTCTCTTGAGGACGGCTTGCTCTTCTTCGTCGAATTGAATGTTTGCGCCGCTCAAGGTTTTGACGTATTCGCCGAATTCTTTGAGAGAAATTCGCTCGACCGGTCCGTGAACAAGTTTTGGCAGCAAAGCTTGCGGAATGTTGTTAAGTTTTCCGAGGCGAGGGACGGCGTGACGATTAACCGTCTCGCAAACGGTATCGAGCCAGGCGCCGAGCGCTGTGGTAAACAGTTCCTTTTTATTATTGGAAAGCGCGTAGGAGCCGACCTGCTGGCTTCCCATCAGGAGAAAATCAGCCATCACGGTCATCGCGATCCGCTGGTCTTTTTGACCGATTGTGGCGTTGGTGTCGAATTGCCTTGAGCCGCCGGAAGTGAGCAATTTCAATTCGAAAAGTAAATGCCCGCTTTTCGCATCTCTGGTCGAAGGCAGCATCACGCCCTCGTTTTCGGCGCGGCGAATCGAGGCGAGCGTTTGCATCATTTCGTTTTTGGCTCTGAGCTGCTCTGCCGTCGCCGTAGAACGGAACCAATCTTCCGGCGCGTACATTACCGGGAGACCTGCCAGATCGCGCTCTATTCCGACGCCTTCGATATTTTCGATATTCGATTTGAAATACCAGGAGCGGTAGCAGCCGCGCAAGATAGAGCGACCTTCCGGATTGCCTTTATGCGCCGAGGTGCGAAAATGCAGAGCTTTTTCAATCGGGACTGTGAGCAATTTGTAATCAGGAGGCGCGTATTGAACCATCGCCGTGACTTCGCCGAATTCATCAAAATCCCATGAATCGAGACTTTCCTGCGCGCGGATCGCCCATTTGCGCCATCCGATTCGCCCGTCCGAATAACGAGAATTTTTAGTTTTATCGCGGCTTTCTCCCGACCGGCGTTTATAGCATTCTTCGAGATATGACCAGCCCCAAGGCAGAAATGAAAGAATTTCCGAATTTGTTTCCTGCCAGGTATGTGTTTGGTCTTCAAACAGGCATTGGCGGAAAAACTCGGCTTCTTTGTGAGCGTCGTTGGATTCATCCGCCGGTTCGAAATTCCAGGTCACCTGCCGGGCGAGCATTTCAATGGCAAAGAGCATTGACGAGATTACCGCGTCGTTGCTGGTCATCTCGCGAACCGCGCGCCGCCACTTATCCGCGGTCAGGCTGCGTAATGGTTCGTCAAACACGCGCCCCGCGTAAATTGGCAAGCCCGTGACACCGAATTCAGTAAACGTTGAAGTAGCCTTCGTCATGCTTTACAAAGGCTAAACGGCTCTGCTGATTTAATGTGTGCGGGAAAATGAACGATGTTAGAATGCTGACGTTATGTTTGGTGAAGATGAAAAAACAACGCTGTACCCGACAGGAGCCGATAAACAGATAAAACAAAACACCTTTATCTATCTTGAGGGAGGAAAAACGCTAACCATCGAAGAAATGGAGCAAGCTCTTTACGAGGCGAGAAACCTAATCAGAAGTATCGGGACCACCGGGCGTCCGACTATGCAAGCCGACGAATGGCTCGAAAAATACTTCAATGAGCAATAAATCTACTATGGATTGTTATTGTTGCTCGGGTCGAAAATTCGAAGACTGCTGCGAGCCTTTTATTCAGGGAAGCGCAAGACCTGAAACGGCTGAAGAACTGATGCGCTCTCGCTATTCGGCTTATGCGACGGCGGCGGTTGAATATCTGCGGCGCACGATGCATTCTTCAAGCAGAAAATTTTACGAGCCCGAAACAGTCGAAGAGTGGGCGAGAACAAACCGGTGGCAAAAACTGGAAATCACCTCGACGAACAAAGGAACCCGCGCCGACAGAATGGGAACCGTGGAACTCAAAGCTTATTACACGGACGCCGAGAATAACCGGAAAGTGCATCACGAAGAATCAAACTTTCGCAAAGAACTTGGAATATGGTTTTTTGTGGATGGAAAGATTTTATAGAGCTTCGCTGTGCGGAAAACCGGAAAGCAAATAATTAAATGAAAATTCTGTTCTATCTCGCCTTGTTCCTATGTTGTCAATCGCTGGCAATTAATATTACTGGTGCAGTGACCGGAAAACACAATGCAATACCTGATATTTTATTTTATTTCATCCTGATCGGTCAGTTTATTTCGATCATTAGTGTTGTCTCTGCATGGATATTTACCAGCGCGAATAAGTACTTAAAAAACCAATGAACGAAAAATCCGAATATGATAAAGCTGTTTGTGAAGATTGTGGAAATATATTCCCATTCGATAAAGAGTCCGGAGTAAACGTGCGTGAGTTTCCGTGCGAAGCGACATCTCAATATTTTCGCGCCGGCGGAATTTTTCCGTGTTGTCCGAAATGCGAAGGAACCGGGCACCAGCATTCCGACGGCTTTCCGGCTGTTCGAGTTACTGCAATTCGCCGCTATGCGCGCGTCGAGCCTTTTTCACAGCCAACTCCTCCCGTGAATACCGCGATTGAAGAGAGCATAAAAACATTTGACAGAATGATCACCGAAGCTTTGTTGTCTTCTGTTCCCGGAATGAAAAAGCTGACCAGCCCGAAAGATGAAAAATGAAATTTCAGACTTTTAAGTTAAAACCACGAGCTTTGTTTAACGATTCTCGCCGGCGTGAAAGAAGGAATCGAATTTTGAAATAAATAATCGGGCGCAACCGCCAGCACAAAACCATCGCCGTCATCGGGAGAGTGTTTTTTGCGTTTCCGGAAATCGGCTTTAGCTTCCAGAATTTTCACGTCCTTGCCTGATTTGTTCCGCCATTTATATTCGCGCTCGCACAAATCCATTTCGAGATTATCCGGCGCACTCAAAACACACAGGCTTTTTAAGCTTTCTCCGGCTTCAGCATACATTTCCGTGACGAGATGATAATACTCGTCCGAATAAGGCGAGCCGCCGAAATGAACTTCATAAACCTGATAATCCGCAAAAGACTCTTTTAGTTCATCGTCGCTGCGCAATTTATCGATCAGACCGCTGCCGTAACCGGCGTCAACGCGAAAATGAAGGCTGGTGACGCCTTTCTCTTTGAGCTTTAAAGCAATCGGTTTAATCGCGTGAAAATAATCGTCCGTTTCGCCTTGAGATATTTCAAGGTCCCGCCAAACCATATCAAGCCATCTGGTGTAAACCGTTCCGGTGTCGGAGCCGAAGCGAGCGGCGTCAATTCCGATTCTTGCTTTCGTAATATCGCCTTCAAAATTCGGCTGCCGTTTAGTCGCAGCTTCGTAACGTCCAACCGGAATCAATGTTTTATCGGAACTGTTCGGCGGCGTGATTCCGAGAACGTCGGTCATAAAACGCGCATTCGGTTTGAAAATTGTTCCAGATGAGCAGAGTTTTCCGGCGACGGTCACGTCGTAAGGCAGCTCGAAAGTGAAATCGTCATCGTTATGCTCAGAAACGATTTCGCAATTATCTTCAAGCTTTTTCTCGACGAAATCGCGCTTGACGGCTCCCGGGATGACTTCCCAGCCTTCAACGACGTTCGGGTGATAAAGCGTCGAAACGCGGAAACTCTGAACGTAGGAGCGAGCCTTGCACCGGTGGAACATCGAAGCCCGGCTCTTCGGATTGGCAAACATCACAACGAGCGAATTTCCGCCCGATGTCATCGAGACGATGGAATCGAAAACCGTATCGGTGATGCCGTCCGCTTCGTCGAGGATGAATAGCTGGAACGCTTCGTGTTTACCTTTGAGACGCTCTTCGCCTTTGCCGTGAGCGTCTGAAACGGTGCGATGCGCGGCAAAATGTTTGGCGGAAACTTTGATTTCTTTTTCGAGGATCCTGCCGGGCAGACCTTTATTTTCGCGGTCGCCTCGAATCTCCGACCAGATGGCGAAACGCGCCTGATCGCCGCCCGGCGCAAAAGTGAAGATCGCCGACGGCGTGAAGCAGTCGAGAAACCAGTTCAAAATTCCCGATGCCGATTTTGTTTTACCGATACCGTTTCCGGACTCGACCCGAATCCAGTTTCGAATAGGCTCATCCGGTGAGTAAGCGGTTAATTCTTCCCCGGTTAATTCGCCTTTATCGAATTTGTCCTTTTCTTCCTGCTGGAGCATCGCCCGAGCGCAGGCAGCGAGAATATCCGATTGACCCTGCTGACCTTCAATCACGCTTTCCCACGGATTCCATTTGAGAAAAGTCGAAATATATTCAGCGGGTTTATATTTATAAGGTTTGAATTTGCCGTTTTGAGGTGCCGGACCATAAAACTCAATTGCCTTTTTCCATGCCGCCGCCTGACGTTCAGGCGGTAACTGCATGATCTTTCGGGCAAGCTGTTGACGAGTTAAAAGCGCAGTCATTAGTCCGCCAGTTCATCCGGCAGGTCCTCAGGCGGCATACCCAGAAATTCGGCAAGCGCGCCTTTGGCATCAATATTTACGTCCACTTGTTTGGGTTTATCGACTCCGTTCAGCTCGCACCATTTGCTGAAGATGGCGTGCCATGCCCAGATTTCACTGACTTTGCCTCTGACAACGTGAGACCACAACGCCAGCATCACGGCGTTGAGCTGGCGATTTCCGATAATTCTGAGCGTCTCGACATCCGAAAACTGCTGCCGTTTTTCTTCCTCGAAAATCGCTTCAAGGTCCTCGCGGACGGTTACATGAGAACAGGGATAGCCTTTTTCGGTTGCGAGCTGCGCGATCTGCCGGAGACTCGCTCCCGACAAGTTATATTGCGAGACGAGCGAACGACGCTCCTCTATGTGCTGCAGCTGAGCGCGTTGTTTAGGGGTGAGTTTTCTGGGTCGCGGTGCTTTTTTCGCAGAGTTTTTAGCTGCCAGCTGCCGCTTTTTGTTTACTTCTGCCATATCAGTCAACTTCTGCACGAAATCAACTTCGGAAGAATAATCTTTTGCGGCAAATTAATGTTTATGACGGTAATTGCGGCAATATCCCGGAATTTTCGTTTTAACCGAAGAGATTGCCCGAGCCCGGATTAGATATTTAAGTTCAAGGCGCGCTCGTTTTATAAGCGTGACCAGACGGCAGTAAACCCGTCAGCTCATACTTATGAGCGAAATATCCCTCAATGCGCTCAAGATTTGCGTCAGAAACACTTGAATCCGCCATTAGAATTTCGGGCATATCCGCGTTCATTCCGGCAGGTCCGGCAGCGAAGGCACCGATCTGGATTGCCGTATTGACCGAGACGTTTGAAAAGCCGCTTGCCGAGCTGGTTTCGGCGCCGTTGACGCGAAATGTCATTGTGCCGTCAGTTTTTTGACGAGCGACAACGATTTGCCACGCGGCGACAAACTGCGATGCGGTCGTGTGATTCGGTGACGCGTTCCAGTGATAAAGACCGGACGCGTCGACGTACACCTGAAAATACGGGGCGCTCAAGCTCATTACGATTGAATGGTAATTTCCGACGTAAACGCCCAGCCTTTTAATGAGGAACGCGTAAGTGCGCGCGCCGATGTTAATCAACGGCGTGTCGAGATAATTCACCACGCCGCCGCTGCCGAAACGAACAACGGGCAGATTGTTTAAAATTCCGGCTTTATAAATCGGTCGAGCCGCGCCCGCCGATGCGCCCGCGTTATTGTTGCCCGATGCGTCAGTCCAGGCGGCGACCGGATCGTTGTCGCCGAGCGAAAGAGCATCGGCTTTGAGCCAGAATTTAAGCACCGAAGCGCCCAGAAAATCCGGCTGCCAGAGCGCATTCAAAGTCGTCACGGAAAATTGCTTGCTGATTGATTGTGCGAAAAGGGTCGCAATTCGTTCGGTCAGGTTCGATGGCGGTGAAGTAAGCCGGACGCGCACGTTATCGCCGTTGCGGGCGATTCGATCGGTTTGCCAGTTGTCGTCGGCATTGATGTCGATTTGAGGCGTGCCGTCGCCGCGCACAGTGAGCGGAAAAACATCGACGGCATTCCCGGATACGGCTGCGGCGTTGCTGGTGACGACCGCGTTTTTGGAGACGTTGGTTTGAGGGGTGAAATCGGCGATTGCCGGTGCCGAAGCGCCAACGCCTGCCGCGCCGTCCGCACCTTTGTAATTTTTCCAGAGACCGGCAAAATCAGCCGCAACGGGAGCAGCGATTGCGACAGTTGTTGATTTGATAGCGATGTAGTTTTTCGTACCGTCAAACGCCGTCGTGAAGCCGTTTCCGCCGGCATCGTCCGAGTAAGCGATATAAACGAAAGCAGCAGCTCCGTTCGTCCCCGGAGTGCCTGCCGGTCCAGCGGCGCCGTCATCGCCTTTTTCTCCGCGTTCTCCCGGATCGCCTTTAGGACCTGACAAACCGCGTGCGGCGGCTGATACGCGCAGCACGGGCGTCGCTTCAATAACCAGCAACGCGGCAGTCGAACGCAATCGGATGTCGGGCTGTAAAACGTAAGCTTTGACTTTGACGTTCATTCGTTTGCGATTACCGTGGGCAGAATTTCGATTAAGTATTGTCCGATTTCATTCGGGCGCGATGAGGAATCGATCAGCTGAGCTTCAAGATAATAATTGCGATCCGGCAGCATCTGGGCGACGGTTGCCGCCGCCAATGGAATGCGGAGTTTACCGCCCGCATCGTCAATCGTGATTTGTTCGTCCCGAGCGTTGGCGACTGTTGAACGGATGTCAGTGATCAGCGCGCCATTGTCGTGAACAAAACCGTCGCGAATCTGCACGCGGGCAGTGAATTCGTTGAGATACGTGATGGGTGCGTTCGTTGCAGGATTTTTCAATTCGAGAACGATTTCAGCCGGATAACCGGAGCGAATTTTTAATGCATTTGTTATCTGGGACATGATGGCTAAAACACCGCTTGCGGCACTGTTTATGAAGTTTAGGCGGGAATTAAAATTAAATGTGCCGGCTAAAAACGCCCGAATCGGTTGACCGGACCCTTTTCGTGCTAATGATTTGCGGGGTTCATCAACCGGCAGGCTGCCGCCGCTTAACACGCTTTCAACGCTGAAGGCTTCGCGGGAATAAAACAGACCGAACTTTTAATGACTTTCTTAGATTTTATTAAGAAACCTATTCACAAACGAATTATTCCTGTGTTATAAATTGTCTCATAAATGAAACGCAGGGTATTTCAATGAAACGGGAAGTGTGTCTTATGCGCCTCGTCAAGCAAAATGAATTGAAACCTCAACGCGGAGAGATAGGAGCGATATTTCAGGTTTTCATCTCGAATCATATTTCGAGACCGCTTTTTTCATCGCGCGTCCCGGCAGGCTTTCCTTCACCGGCGGAAGACTATATCGAAAAAGCTATTGATCTGAATCACGAGCTGATCCAGCATCCCTTATCAACGTTTTATTTGAGAGTTATCGGCGATTCGATGGAGCCGCTGATTCATCAGGATTCGCTGATCGTGGTTGACCGGCTCGCGACAGCCAAAAGCGGGGATATAGTCGTCGCGCAAATGTGTGGCGAATTATGCGTGAAACGGATGGAAATGCGCGACGGTTCGATTTGGTTAAAGTCCGAAAATCCGTTGTATGAGCCGATTCAGATAACCGAGGAAATGGATTTTCAGGTTTGGGGACGAGTGATGCACGCGGTTTACTCGTTTTAATTCTATGCCGGAAGCTATCGCCTTACTCGACTGCAATAATTTCTACGCCTCTTGCGAGCGCGTGTTTGACGCTTCTCTCAACAAAAAGCCGGTCGTTGTTTTGTCGAACAACGACGGCTGCGTGATTGCCCGATCCGATGAAGCTAAATCTCTTGGAATCGGAATGGGCGCGCCGTTCTTTAAAGTTGACGATTTGATCGAAAAAAACGAGGGCGCTGTTCTTTCGTCGAATTACGAGCTGTACGGCGATATGTCCCGCCGGGTGATGGGACATCTCAAGAAGATTTCCACAGCTGTGGAAATCTATTCGATTGACGAAGCCTTCATGCTGCTCGATGCGGAGCAAAACAAACTCGATTACCTCGGTCGAAAAATTCGTGAAAAGATGCTGAAAGCGACCGGAGTTCCCGTCTCGCTCGGAATTGCCGAGACCAAAACGCTCGCCAAGGTAGCGAATAAAATCGCCAAGAAATCGGAAAAAGCCGACGGAGTTCTGGATTTGTTCAGGTCGCAATATCAGGATTTGGCGCTCGAGCGTACCGGCGTTGAAGACGTTTGGGGCATCGGTCCTGCGTATTCGGAAAAGCTGAAGCTTCACAACGTTGATAACGCCCGCCAGCTGCGCGATATAAATCTTCGCTGGGCGCGGAAAGCTTTAACTGTCGTCGGCGCCAGAACAATACTGGAGTTGCGCGGAATCAAGTGTTTTCCGCTCGAAGTTTCCCCGCAGGATAAAAAGACCATTACCTGCTCTCGCTCGTTTGGAAAAGCCGTCACGGAGTATCGAGATTTGAAAGAAGCCGTCGCATTTTTCCTGGCTACCGCGGCGGAAAAACTTCGCCGCTCCAGATTAGCGGCTCACTCGATAACCGTCTTTGTTTCCACCGACCGCTTTAATCCAGTTCCGTTGCCGTATTCAAATTCTCAAACTTACGCTTCGGCTTATCTGTCCGATTCAAACGCCGAGCTGCAAGCCTGGGCTTTTTCGTGTTTGGAGAAGATTTGGCGAGAAGGTTACGAGTATAAAAAAGCGGGAATAATGCTTTCGGGACTTGTGCCGTCGGAAAAACTGACGGAAAGGCTTTTCAACGATGAAAGATGGGAGCGGTTTCGTCCTGTTCTCAAAGCGATGGACGAGATCAATCAAAAATTCGGCAGAAATACGGTTCGCTTCGGGATGTGTAATTTAACCGGCAACTGGAAGGGAAAAGCGGCTCGTCGGAGTCCGCGATATACGACCAGGTTTAAGGAAATCGGAACTGTAAAGTAGCGAAGCGGGATTTTGCTCATATATGAGTTTTATGACGCAGCTTTGCGGTTATTTTGTCAAAGATGACGCAAATCTGCGGTATAATAACTAGTTATACGCTTTTTTTTCTGATGAGGTGCTATGCAAATGCGACGAAACATTATTGTCACAGTAATCATTCTGCTTCTGAGTGGAATGATTTTCTACAATGCGCCAATTAAATCACAACCTTCGATTTCTAATGAGGTTAATACCAGTGATGAATGTCGGTTGGCTATTAGTATCGCTGAGGCATTTCTGCCGAAAGCAAGAGAAAAGCCGAGTGACTTAAAGCTGATTGAGACAAAGAACCTTCTTATCAGTGGATCAGATTGCTGCAATCCGCATATTTGGCGACTTACTTTCCTTGATAAGAGTCTTATTGATGAAAAGGGGCTACGTGGAAAGGGAGGACAACTTTATATTGAAGTGAATGTGCAAACAAAAGAGGCGAAAGTATTAGGTCACGGAGAGTAACTTAACTTGCAGGTTTTTACTTGCGAGCGACGCGTATAACAAATCAATGGAGCGGAGGCGCAAATAGCTACTTTGTTAAAGTGATGACTAGCTGCCCTTTTTTGATCATTTGTTTGCCGTTAATTATCTTCCGCATCTTTAAGCGTGCTTTGTGAAGTTGAGATTTACTGGTTCCTTCAGAGATGCCTAAAGCCATTGCAACTTCGTTGTGTTCCAAACCGAGCGCGTCATGAAGATATAAAACCTTTGCATAACCTGCCGGAAGATGAGCAAAAGCCTTTTCAACGGTAATTTTGCTGACGACTCCTTCAGGATTATCGAGACGCGATGCCGGAAGATAACGCAAAACATCGTCTCCCGAAGCGGTTATCTTTTTCTGCTTTTGCCTTTTGTCGCGAATATGCATCAGGCACTGGTTGAAAGCCACGCGATAAATCCAGGTTGAAAGACGCGATTCACCGGCGAAAAGATGAATTTTGCGGAAGATTTGAATGAAGGTTATCTGCACGACATCTTCCGAGTCATCGGAGTTTTTGAGAACTTTCCGCACCGATGCATTAACGAAACCGAAATAATCGTTGTAAAGCTGTTCTTCCGCAGCGGCGTCACCGGCGCGGACTCGTCTGACCAAAGCAATGTCGTCTTCAATATCTTTCATTTTTGGCTCCAAAAAGGCATCAGCTTCGGCATCGTTCTTTCAACCAGGCGGGGAAATCCTTCCGGGTCGAAAACGCCGTCAGTTTGCCTGCAGAATGCTTTCCATTTATCCCATTGCTCATTAAGCGCCGAGCTGACTGTGACGGGGGTTCCGCATTTGCGTTTTTTGATCAGATCAAGCGTTTCCTGCGCAAAATCGTTAAGAATGCGAAGAATCGTTTCGTCTTTGTTTTCGGCGTCTTTATAAATTTGGGCGTATTCTTTTGCTTTCATCGTTTTTTCGGGGTGCAGGTTTTGCCGCCTCAAATGAGGCTTGAAATCAGGCAATTCGTCTTTTAGTCGGCTTGAACAGTTTCACTCATCGAGCCTTTCGGCAATCCTGAAGGCTGGCTGGCTGCCGCCGTTTTTCCACCTGATTTTTTGATACTTACCCTCCCCCCCGCTGTTAACCTTCTATGGTGTTAACCTTCTGGAAGAGTAATTTGCAGAGAGAATTTAATGTTTCGCTCAATGTTTACGGGCATAAAAAAGAGAAAAACACAAAGGTTAACAGCTACTGTCAAAATTCGTGCTTTTTCGAGGTGTGTAACTATAGTTACATAACTAAAAATACGTAACTATAGTTTGGTATGAAGCTCCAAATTTTAGTTCCGTATTTTTAGTGCCGAATTGCGTAACCTTTATGCTACAGACAAAACTCACTTTCGAGGTTTTTCGATTGATTGGATTAATTGAGCGGTAAGATGCTTCTCGCAGAAAACGATAAAGAACCGGTTCTTTTCGTGTTTTGTCCGAAAGTCCGAAGGCAATTCGCTCTTGTCGGTGATGACGACGCTTGCGGGCTTGATGAGCAGCTTTTCCTCGTAGTTGTAGAACACTGTCGAGCCTTCGATTGAAGTAACTTTGACCGGACGCAATTTGAGACTATCGTAAAAGTCGAGTGCATTCGGATGCTCTTTAAAGCAGTCGGCTTCAACAATCGAGCTTGGCACCTGTTTGCTTTGAGCTTGGCACCCGAAAACGGTGGCGACCGATAAAATTAGCGATAAAAGGACAAATTTAATTTTCACTCGCCTTGACTCCTTTAAAGATTACAAATGCTTCTAGTAAACGCCCTCAGGCTTCTAGTGGCTCAGTTAACCTGTAGGTTGAATTTTGCTTAGCACTCCTCCAGATAGCCGTTTCGCAGAAAACCGTGATAGCTTCCTGATAAAATTGAACCTGCGCCCGCCTGGCAGGTTTTGCCGTTTTTTGAAACGTTGATCGTCGGCAGCTTGCCTTCGATAATCCAGCAATGATGCTGGCGTTGATTATGGTCTTCCGGAATGGTGCAGTTATTTGCCTGTGAATCAATCATCCAGGGATTGCCGTTCGGCAAAATGACGATAATGCAATGCTCAAGCTGCGGCTTGTAGATGCGATCCATCCACGAGGCGTAATAAATCGCGCCGGGCGGAAGATCGCGCAGCGCATATAATTCGCTCGTTTCCTCGTTTCGATAAAGGCGTTCAGTCCTGAATTGATAACCGTCGGAATCAGAAAACCTGTAATCGCAATATTCACATTCGGTCGGATAGCCGGATTTTTCGTTTTCTTCCGGCGCTTCCGAGATCATCCGTTCATCGCTTTCACATCCGTCGCCATTGGGAACCGGCACTTCGATTTCGTCGAATAACCGTTCGGCGTTGTGAAATGTTCGATATTTACTCGGACACGCGCCAGAGGCGTGACGGCGCAAATAGCGGCGCACTTTTGTCGTTTCTTTAGCGAAAAAGCATTTAACTCTGCTCATTTGTTTTCTATTTCCTGAGCGAACTCGGCGCATTCGGCAAGCTTGACCTCAAGCGAATCATATTGCTCCCCGCGTTTCTCGTTCACTACATCATGGACAGCCCACAAGAGAGCCGCTAAACCGTTTTCTTTGATTAATTTTTCGATTGCTACTTTCATTTGGTTTAAAGCAGAAAATCGCCGCTCTCTTTTCCAGAAAAATGCGACGATTCAGGTTTTCAAATAATTAAAATATCGGCGTTTTATTGCTTTCCGGCGGCTCGAGCGACAACAACGCCCGAAACGATTACAATCGCTCCCTGAACAATCGGGTTTCCGAGAATTTTTTCAAGCGTATTGGGGTTCTTTAATTTTTCGGCTGAAAGACGCAAATCCCGTTCGCGCTCGTAACTCTGTCTGAGTTTTTCTGCGCGCGCCGTTTCTCCGTCTCTTTGCTGCTCGGCTTTGAAAAGATCGGCTTTAAAGTTGTCAGCAAGCTGTTCGGCTTTTGCCGCGCGTTTTTCAAGCAAAGGTTTTTCGGCGCGCAGCCCATCGAGTTCAACTTTGTCCCTTAAGACCTGCCGCATTTTGTCGGCTTGAATCGCCCGGAATTCCTTGCCGTCGATAACGACGATAAAACTGCCGTCTTTGAGGCGCTCACGAATGTGAAACTCAAACAAAGGCGGCGGTTCGATTATCTGAGGACCAGGCTGCTGACTAAAATTCAGACCGCAAAACGTCCAGATCAGAAAGATCATCAATGCGAAGTAATTTATCGGCTTTTTCATGATTTAACCTCTCTATGTCCTTTTCGATTTCGCTGATTTGGCTTTCGAGCAAAATCCGGTTTGTCCCAAGTTCCCGGCGCTCTTCTGCGAGGCGGGCGTTAGATCTTTCGATTTCGGCTATTTCAGCCGCGGATTTTTCACCTTCGGCTTCTACTTCCGCTTTCCGCCGGTTGTAATCTGCAAGCTGCCGCCCAGCCTCCTCGTCCAGGTTTGTACCGAGGTAGGCGAGCAGCATTTTTAAAAGCAGGACGGCGATTGAATTCAGCATCGTTTTCGAGTGGTCGCCGGTTATTGTTTGCGTTCCGGGGCACCTTGCACTTTTGCGGTGAACGCGCTGATGGCGGCTGAAGCAGCGAGACAATAAACCGCCCACGACGGACGCACGACGTTCAATGCGGCGGCGGCGGTCGTCAACAATGTCGCGAGAAGCGACAAGTAACCGAAAATTTGCGATAAAGTGATTTGCATTTTTAAATATTTCCTTTCAGTTTTTTTTAGTTTTTAAGCGTTTGTTCTCGTTGCGGGTTCGAGATGTCCGTAGTAATGGCTCAGCCTGCCGTGTGCGTCGCGTTGCGGCTGAGCGACGAATTTGACATGCATAAGCTCTTTGCGCTCGCCGTGCTGAATATGGTGGCGCGATTCCAGGCGTGATCCGGTTTTTAAAGCGATGTTCAAAAGCCCTAAAAACGTTTCGCGTTCCTGTTCTTCGATTTTTGAAATTAAATTCATTTCGAGCAGGTGATTTGCCGGAAAGCCGAGCATTTTGCACAGCGCCGGATTGACATAAGAAAAGGTGAAAGCGGGCTGTCCGGGAACATCGCTGTTAACCTTTATTTCAAACAAGGCTTCTGTTGCCCGGTCATCCTCATAACGCATTTTGTTGGTTAAAAAAACCTGATTCTGCTCGATACGGTCAACCGAATCGCGCATTGAGCTGCCGCCGTTTCTGACTAATTGCGAGTTGATAACCTGGAACTGGAAAGCGCTTTCTTTCCGGTAGGCTGCAAATTCAGCCGGGAAATTTACGGCGTGGTAGAACAATTTTATTGCCGTCCATGGGGATTTCAATACGGCGATTACTTTTTCTTTGAGCCACGATTTGCCGAAAATCCAGCCGAGAACGCTGATTGCAACCCCGCAGAGAGTAATGAGAATAAGCAGCGCGTAATGAGCGAACTGCAATTCGGTCGGAGTTATATTTTTGAGGAAATCCGGCATAAATCTACCTTTTGAAAATTCGGAAAAATTATGTAGCCAGTGCTTCAGCGATCCGGTCTGCAACGGCAGTTTCAGCCTGAAGATAGCGTTGCATATCGGCAGCATTTGAAATGAAGGCGAGTTCGACGATCACGCCGCCAGCCATGCAAAAACCGAGACGGTGATGCTGACCGGAATCCTGGTTTTTCCAACCTTTATCGCCGCGCAGTTTTTGACCGGTCGCTTGAGCCACCGCGCCCGCGATTTTTTGCGAGAGCGCTTTGTATTTCGGAAGGCTTAAAACCTCGACGCCCGTAGCCGTCGGTGGTCCGGCGTTAAAGTGAAACTCGACGCGCGTATCGGCTTGCGGGCAAAGCGCGATTGCTTTACGAAGAGGCTCGGAAACACCATCCGCGCCGTCTTCAATGACGGTGAAGCCTTTGGCACGAAGGCGGTCGGCAACCATATCGCGCATTCTTAAAGCCAGCTGTGCTTCGACATATTTGCCGCTGACTGCTCCCGGATCTTTCGGCGGTACCGTGCTGTGACCGGCGGAAATTAATATCTTTTTGCCCATAAAAAAAGTCCTCGCAATCGCCCGTTTTTCAGGGCTTTACAAGGACTTTAAATAATTGGAAGAATTTAATGTTTCGGCTCGTTAATGAACCGTGTTTGTTTCCATCACCGGGATTTCCGCAAGCTCATTCTCAAATTGATCGAATTTTTCTTCCCGTCCGCTTTCCGTTCGCAGAGTTTCATTCATCACAAAACGCTCGGTGCGAAAACCGCGCGAAGATTCAATGACCGATGAAATAATTTTGTCTTTGAGCATTGTCGAAAGCACGGCGCTCAAGGTGACGGTATCGAGTCCGGAATGCATTTTGATCTCGTCGCGGGTTTGAAAACCCGAGCGTAACGCTTTTTCAATCAAAGCAGCAGCCTTATGTTGCGTAGTGGAGACTGTTTCGGTGATTTTGTCCTGCACGAGAGCGTCCGATTTTTCTTCCGGCAAATTCTCGTCACTCATCACGAAGAACTCTTTTCTTGAACCGCGCGCCGCCTCGGTTTTTCCGCCTTGTATTTTCGGAAGGATTCGCTTGTATTCGAGCATTACCGCAAGCGCTGCGCTCAGCGTCAGATTGTCGAGACCGGTATATTTCTTGATCTGCTCGCGGGTTCTAAAACCGTCGCGGATCGCGTTTTCGACTAAAATTCTCGCATTGCGGTTTTGCGTAGCGACTCCGTCGCCGATCTCTTCCTGCAATTCGTCGAGAATATCGATTAAATAGCGCTCCATTCGAGCAGGCGCGCGGTCAAGGAGCTTCGTCAAATGAACGAGCAGATTTTGCTCGTTAAATTCAAGCTCCGGGTTGCAGCACAAACAGACGGCTTTTGTTTCGCGGTTAATCTCTTTAGCTTTTTTTTCGATCAGTTTTGAAACAAGTGGTTTGCCTTCTTCCCGGTAGCGTTTGAGCATTCGGACTTGTTTGCCTTTTGGCATCTCGGCAATTTTTGAAGCAGCCGAAACGCTTAATTCGCCTTCTTCGACTTTTTCGACCAGTTCCATAACGCCGTTTTTAATAACCGAATTTGCTGCGAAAACGCTTCGTGGTGAAACGTTAAGTAATTCGGCAGCATCGCTTTGTGATAACCTTTCGCAAATTTGCGAAATGTCTGTTCGCTCTCCTTGTCGCATATTGGCAAGCTTGGCGGCGACCATCGCCCGCTGGCTTTCGTCCAGATGCCGCCGGCGTAAATTGAGACTGACGGCAAGCGAGACGAGCTCTTCTGCGCTGCCCGCATATTCGACAACAATCGGCGTTATTCCGCGCAGCTCGCATGCTAAAGCGCGATTTCTGCCGTCAACGATCTGGTTTTCAAATATAAGAATCGGCTCGCGCTGACCGAACATCTCGATATCTTCGGCAAGCTGCTCCAATTCGTCATCATTCATTAAGGGGAAAACTTCGGCTACTGGGTGAAACTGGTACTTCATTGTTTTGTAAAAAAGGGGAAAAGTTTTTGGGTTTTAAAGTTTTCGGCTCCTAAAACGACACACGCCCGCCTGCGGAATTCGCGGCGTGCAGTTTAAAACTGTCGGTGGCGAACTTTTACCGCAATGGCGGGCGGGAACGAATCGAGACCCTTGGGTTATTTAATTGTTTTCATTAGAGACCGCCGACTGCTTCGGCAATTCTGATGAGCTCGCGGCGCAGACCTTTCTTTTTTTGTTCTCTCTGCTCGCGAATTTCTTGAATCGCCGCCTTCTGTTTCGGCGACAACTGCTCTCCCTGATTGTCGGCTTTAAGTGTTCTAACTTCGAGAAGCAAATCCAAAACGTCCTGCCGGTGTGGATTTTTCAACCGGCGTGAGCGTTTTTCGATTTCAACAAGCTGTCGCTCGTCCATTCATCGGAATTAGATGACGTTTCTTAAACCATCGTAATTCTTGTTTTCAGAGAAGAGTAAATCCGTGCGGCTAAATGCGCGAAGATTTAACTACTTGTAGCAAACAGATACAGGTGTGTCAATTAGAATTATTAAAATCTCGATTATAGTTTTAGAAAGACGGGAAATTGTGATGTCTTCAGACAAAATCTAACGGGAAAAGTGCGAATAAGTTGTCTCAAAAACTCGGTCTCAAAACTCTGTCTCAAAAGTCATACGTTTTCGGGATTTTGATTATGAGACGACTTTTGAGACAAAAGGCTAAAATGAGAGTAGTGCGCTTTTCGAAGTTAAAAGTAACTGAATCAATATTTAGCATGTCTCAAAAACGTATGACTTTTGAAACACTTTTTCAGTGCTTTTAACAGTCTCAAAAAGGGGCATTTTTGAGACTTAGAAAACGCTATTCTGACGGAGTCCACCGCCCTGTAATTCTCCAAGTTCCATCATCCTGTTGTACAAAAGTCCAAGCCTCTTTATAAATTCTTTCATCGTTTGGTTTTTTATACTCAAAATGATAATTGACCACGCCTTCCCATCCTTCGCCAGAATCTGAGTGA
>JALZCH010000002.1 GCA_030863175.1 Acidobacteriota bacterium
TCCGATATAAATGTTCGGGCAAGTTCGCAGAAACGGCAGTATCTTCTGCCATTGATCGTCGGTTAATCTAACTGTCATTGAGTTGTTAGATTATTCGACTGAATTAAAATGTCAACAGAGCCTAAGAAATGTGATTTTTTTCTCTTCGTTGTTAATAATCCGCCTCCACGCACGTTTATATTTTTGGATGATGATTCAAAGAAGACTCGACGGGAGCACCGCCGTCAATATGCAATTAACCAGCGATTTAATAGGCTCCGCAAAAACCGAGACGCCAAATGAAGCGATCGAAGCAAACAAAGACCGCCCGCTTCCGAGTTAAACGACTTGTTAACGGCTATAAATTGTTGAAATTCAATTCCAGCAGAAATTAAATGAGGAGTTACACAAAAAGATGAAAAAATTAAGTTTTTTAGCAGCGGCAATGGCAATTTTTGCGATCGCCGCCTTCGTTTTTTTCAATTATATCAGCCCGATCGTTTTCAATAAACCCAGTCCCAATCCAGCTTTAGCCGCCGGCTCGACAGTGGAAAACTTTAAACTGGTTGACACTAACGGAGCTGAAAAATCATTAAACGATTTGAAAGGCAAAAACGGCGCGATTATCGTGTTTGTGTCGGCGCAGTGTCCGGTTGTAAAAAGTTATAACGAGCGAATTTCCCAGTTTGCCGCGGATTTCGCGGTGAAAGGCATCAATGTCATCGGTATTAATTCCAACCATACCGAATCGCTCGAATGGGTCAAATCGCACGCCGCCGAAAAATATAAATTTCCCGTGCTGATTGATAAAGAAAACGTTCTCGCCGATAAATTAGGAGCGAGCGTAACGCCCGAAGTCTACTATGTAAACGAGAATAACGTCCTTGTTTATCAAGGTGCGATTGACAACAACCGCAGCGGCGAAAACATTACCGAAAATTATTTACGCAACGCGGTCGAAGCGAATTTAAGCGGAAAACCAGTTGCTAAAAAGAACGCAAACGCTATCGGCTGTTCTATTAAGCGTGTGTAGGCAAAGAATTAAAAGCTGCAAATGAACACGAAAAAAATCTACGGCGACGAGCGGAAGCGTAAGAATAATTTTCTTTTTCCCCGCTCGTCGTTTTTTTCTTTGGTAATCTCCGTTTTTTGTCTTTCCTTGTTTTTTTTATTCTCCTGTCAAACTCTGACGCAAAAGTCGGATAAAGAAACTCCTGCTGCCAAGATTGAAACTGCTTCAAATCCACCGAAAGTTACACAAATTGACGCCGCGGGTTTGAAAAATCTACTCAAGCCGAATGCCAGACCATTGTTGATAAATTTCTGGGCAACGTGGTGCACGCCGTGCGTCGAGGAATTTCCCGAACTGGTTAAAATCGGCACGGATTACAAAGGTAAAATCGATCTGATCACCGTATCTCTGGATGAATCTTCTGAAATTAACGGCGAGGTTCCGAAGTTTTTGGCGCAGATGAAATCCGAATTCCCTGCTTATCTACTAAAAACGCAGGACGAAAACGCGGCAATCGAGCTCGTTTCGAAAGACTGGCAAGGCGCTTTGCCGTTTACGATTCTTTTTAACGCGCAGGGCGAAACCATTTATTTCAAACAGGGAAAGTTCAAGACAGATGTTTTGGTAGCTGAAATTGAAAAAATTTTAACCGTTCATAACTAGATCGCCAATCTTCAAATCACGGAATTACCGTTAAATCATATAAAGCTAGATTGATTTGCCCAATGATAACAAAAGGTTCGTTGTAATTTTTTATAATATGTCTAAATCACAATAATAAAAGCTAGTTGTCACAAACTGGGAGCCAATGGTGGTCTATTCTTAGAAGATTAAAAAATAATTCTAATTTATTTCTTCCGAAAATGTTAAAAAATGAACCATTTAATTTTGATTCTGTTGCTGATAATCATTGGTTGTTTACAAGCTCAAGCCCAGATTGTAGAAACCTCAAAAGGAAAAGTGGAATAATTGGTTAGAGGGCTTTCCGCTGTGAACTTGCAGCAGTTTCCTTATTGTTTAGTTATTCAATTTAGTGACGAATTATCTTTAAATACCGATTCTACTTGATTTCTAAAAACCAAAACATCTTAATTAGTTTCATTTTGACCCAATTCTTTTACTGACGAAAATGTCAGTCCTAAACTAAGAAAAATACATAAACCGCCCCAAATTGCCCGTCCTCCTAAAATCTCTTCCAACACTATCCATCCTAATACAACAGCAATTAACGGCTGAACAATAGACATAAACATTATTTTCGAGGCGTCCAAACGTTTAAGTAACCAGTAGTTCAATCCGAATGCCGCGATTGATCCGACAATTGCTAAATAAAACAGGGAAAATATTGCTAGCGAAGTCCATTGAAATTTCAAGGGATTTCCTTCTTTGTAAAGACCAAAGATCAACAAAGGCAGCATTCCAATAAGCATTTGTCCTGCTATAAGTATAATGGGGTGTAAATGGTTACCGTAAACTTTAATAAGAACATAGGACAAAGCAACACAAACCGCTCCTCCAGCAACTGCTAAACAACCTAAAAGCGTGAGACTTCCCGAAACTTGTAACTGATCATAGAAGATAATGACAACACCTACTATACCTATCAGTAAAGCGAACGTCTTTTTAAAAGTAATTCGTTCATTAGGAATCAAGTAGTTTGTAAAAATTAAGCCAAATGCAGGAGTTATGGCTTGTAATACCGCTGTTAAGCCGGATGAGATGTACTGTGCGCCCCAGTATACAAAGCCATAATTTAATCCTAAAAGTAAAAATCCGGTTCCAGCAATCAGTAAAAAATCGTTAAATTTATTCGGTAAAGGAATTCTCAAAACGGCTAATACCGGAAGCAAAATAGTAACGGCAATTAAAAGCCGTAACCCGGCAAAACTTATGGGTGGCAAATCTTGTAAACCGATTTTGATGAATAACCAAACACTCCCCCAAATAAGGCATGTCATTATCCAAACTAATAATATTTTCATCAATAAATCTAACATTATTTAACGCTTTATAGCGCTAACAGTTGAAAACACTTCCGGTAAATTTTTAACATTTTACCAATACAAACACTCGTTATGTCCTAAAAGTTAGCCAGATTCCGCGTTGTGTTGTTTGGCATATGCAAGATCACTTTTTTTGAGAATGCACAGATATTAATTTAAAGCATTAAATGTCTGCATTCCGACTCTTCAAGTAAAATCTAAGGAATTAGATAGCTTTTATCTTTTTGTCTTAATAAACTTTTCGTTTATTTTTAATCAAAAACGTCAGAAAAGCCATTTGAAATTGAATTGAAAAAGCTTGAATTTTAGATGGTTTTAAAAATTAAACTCATGCGTTAGGAACATTAGTTTTTGGACAGTAATGAAACTGCATTGCGGAATTCCTATTCTGAAAGATGGGCACTAAAGTATATTATCTCGGTTGATTTAAGTTTGTTTCAAATAATCCTGATTTGGTAAGCGATTCCGATCCGAGTAATAATTCTAATCTCCCAGTGATTTAATGAATGATGTTAAACGAAAACTCGGTTATTTCGCGGCATTCTTCGCTTTCTGGACGCTCGTCGCGAGCAGCTTTGTTTTGCTTTCATCGGCGACTGGGTATGGTGAAGGAAATCAGCCGCCTTTCCGGCGTTTGCTGTTGATTCAGTTTGCGCGATTTTATGCTTGGGGGCTTTTGTCACCGCTGATCTATCAACTGGTGCGACGATTTCCGATCGAGATACGGAGTTTGCGTTGGCGTACACTTCTCATTCACCTCTCGGGAATGACAGTGATCTGCACGGTTCATCGGCTTCTTTTTTGGGTCGCCAGCTGGATGTTTTACGAGCCACCAGGCTCTTCGCTTTTTGAGAACTTTTCCGGCAAGTTTTTTGATGGCTTATATCTCACCATTATATATTATTTGATGATCTTTTCTGCGATTCAGGCTATTGTTTTCTATCAAGATTACCGCACGGAAGAAGAACAAAAGCTGCGTGCGACGGCGCAATTGGCGCGAGCTGAATTGCACGCGCTGAAAATGCAAATTCATCCGCACTTTCTTTTTAATACATTGCATTCGATCTCCTCGCTGGTGCTGGAGGATGCGCCAAAGGCGAATCAGATGATCGCTCGACTCGGCGACTTTCTGCGCCTGACGCTCGCACATTCCGAACGGCAGTTTGTTACCTTGAAAGAAGAAATCGAATTCGCTCGCTGTTATCTGGAAATCGAACAAGTTCGTTTTTCCGATCGGCTGCAAGTCCAGTTCGACGTTGAATCGGCGAGTTTGACTGCTGAAGTGCCGCATTTGATTTTGCAGCCACTCGTTGAAAACGCAATTCAACATGCCATTTCGCCGCGCGCGTCGGGCGGCTCGATCAAAATCAGCGCAAAAAAGTTTGGCGATACGGTTTGCGTCGAAATTGCTGACAGCGGCGAAGGAAAAGATACGGGCAAAAATGTTTCAAACAATGGGCAGGGCGTCGGGCTGGCGAACGTGCGCGGTAGGTTAAAACAGCTTTACGGCGCGAATCATAAATTTGAGCTGATCGATAATCCAGCCGGCGGGCTGACGGCAATTATAGAAATCCCGTTCGTCCCTGAAATTAAAGAATCCCCTTTTGCAGTTTCATAAGATTTTGATGAATAAAAAAATCACAGCTTTGATTGTTGACGACGAACCGCTGGCGCGAAAATTCATCCGACGCATGCTCGAAAACGACAGCTCAGTTGAAATCGTCGGCGAATGCGGGAACGGTAAGGAAGCCGTCGCCGCCATTCTCGAAAAGAAGCCCGATCTTGTTTTTCTAGACATTCAGATGCCGGAAATGGACGGCTTTACAACGCTTGAAACTTTGGGAACTGAAAATTTGCCGATCATCGTTTTCGTAACCGCCTACGAGCAATACGCAATTCGCGCTTTCGAGATTCACGCGCTCGATTATTTGCTTAAGCCTTTCGACCAGCCGCGTTTCGAGAAAGCGATGAAACACGTCCGGGGAAAATTCGCTAATTACGGGCAAAACCAATCGGAACAAAAACAAATCGCCGCCTTGCTGAAAAACGTCAAACAAAAGCCGCGCTTTCTCGACCGACTCGTTATTAAAGCTAACGGGCGTATCATTTTTCTCAAAACCGAAGACATCGACTGGATCGAAGCCGACGACAAATACGTTCATCTTCACATGGGAAATAAATCGCATTTGGTCAGACAGACCTTAGGCGCAATGGAAGCGCAGCTCGATACGCAAAAGTTTATCCGCGTTCATCGCTCGGCAATCGTTAACATCGAACGCATCAAAGAATTGCAGCCAATGTTTACGGGCGAACATACGATTATTCTGGAAAACGGCACGAAGTTAACCCTGAGCCGCAGCTACAAAAACAAATTGTTTGAGCTTTTGGGAAATCCTCTGTAAGTTTTTATTTCTCACTCCCGAATGCGCGCAACTTACTCCTTGCCAGCAGCGTTTGACGACATTTTCATTGTCGCTTCAAAACTTAATCTTTATTGTGTGAAAAGGACTCCAGAGCGTTGCAAGATATTTTTTTGTTTTCTTACTGACCGCTTTTTTCCGCGTAAAGCAAAAACAGAAGTTTGAGGAGATTGATGTGGAGTGTTGATGTGACTGACATTTTTGTCATAACGCGAAGCTTATGGGTGTTCATAAATAATAACAATTTTTTAGAGGTATTTTAATGATAAAACGATTACTTTTGGTTTTTCAGGTTCTTTCTTTGCTCTTTCTAGCTTCTGCTGCGGCTATGGCTCAAAGCGGACAGTCTTCCCAATCTAATTCCCGGTCTAAACAAGTCACTCCTGTGGTGGATCATCATCAGCATCTGTTCAGCCCCAATATGGCACAGTTCGAGGGTATAAAGCCCGTTACGGCTCAAGACGTTATCGGTCTGTTAGACACAGCCGGTATAAAGCGTGCTGTTCTCTTGTCCACTGCGTTTGCTTATGGACAAACCGGAGACGAACCGCCGAACGAGTACGCAAAGGTTAAAGAAGAGAATGACTGGGTAGGCGCTCAAGCCGCCCTGTTTCCAAAGCGCTTTCGGGCATTTTGCAGCTTCAATCCCCTCAAGGACTATGCACTTGACGAACTTGCTCGATGCGCAAAAAAACCAAATTTGCGCCTCGGGATCAAACTGCATTTCGGCAACTCCGACGTGCTACTGAAAAATCCCGAGCATTTCGAAAAATTAAAGAAAGTTTTTCAAGCGGCTAATAAACAGCGAATGGCAATTGTCGTGCATATGAGAGGCTCAATCTCCAGAAAACACCCCTATGGACCTGAACAGGCGCGTCTCTTTCTGGAGCTACTTTCTTTCGCTCCCGATATTCCGGTACAAATTGCTCACCTCGCCGGCACGGGTCCGGGCTTTAATGATCCGCCAGCTCATTCGGTGCTCGAAGTTCTTGCTGATGCGGTCGCGAAAAAAGACCCACGGACGCGGAATCTTTGGTTCGACGTGACGACCGTCGCGGTTCCCGGAAATTCGGCTGAGCTTTCAGCCCTTCTGGTCAAGCGGATTCGTCAGATCGGAGTCAAGCGGATTCTTTATGGTTCTGATGCTGCGGTGGGCTCCAACCCCAATCTTCAACCACGCGAAGCTTGGGCGGCGTTTTCCCGCTTGGAACTTACAAAGAAAGAGATAGAAACGATAGCAAAGAATGTAGCCCCGTACCTGCGTTAAAACGCAGGGTTGAGCTAAACCAATGTATCAATAAGTATTCTCAAAAGAGTCGTTATATTCACCGACTTGCCCGTGAATGTGCTCACCGCTTTCAGTGAATTCGGGCGGAAAACCACTGGCTTGCACTGAGAATTCCGAAACTTGCCCAAAAACTCTACGGAAAATCGGACTTTTCACACATCTCTCATACGGAAATAATATAGGTTAGTGTGTTAATCTAGCTGAATGAGAAAACTGGATTTCGCTTCTCTTATTACTGAAAGCGTTGAACAATTGCGAGAGCGAGAGAAAAAAGAAAAAGATGCTCGCAGAAGATTAAGAGTTCAATTATTGCGACTGTTGAAAAACAAGGAATCAGAGTCAATCAAAGATGCTTCAAAAGTTTGCGGAATCACGCCCAAACACGGTTATGATTTATGGCGTAAGTATCGAGATAAAGGCTTAGAAAAGTATGTCCAGCTTGATTGGAAGCCGCGTCGCAGCAAACTTAGTGATGAGCAGCAGGAAAAACTCATCAAACAGGTAACAGAAGAAAACGGTTTTGCCAGTCAGCAGGAGGCGCGCCGATTTCTCTTGGACGAATTTAATCAAGAGTACACGCAGGCGGGAGTTTCGATGCTCTTTGCGAGATTGAAAATCAAATCCAAAATGCCGCGCCCGAAAAACCAGAAAGCATCAGCTGAAGAACAAACGGAATATAAAAAAACTTTGCCGGAAAAGTAAACCCAAAAGAGGCATTTTATTTTCAGGACGAGATGCGTTTTGGAACACGCACGGAATTAGCAAGACGATGGACGGCAAAAGGCGTACGTCCTTCGGGAGAACAACTGATCGGTTATGAGTTCGGATATCTATCGGTGGCGCTTAATCCGCGCTCGGGTGAATTGTTTGCCGTTTTGTTGCCGAACATGCGAGTGGCAAGTTTTCAGGCTTTTCTCGATGAATTTACAGCTTTTCTCGGTAAGAAAAACCCGGTTCGATTAATTCTGGATGGGGCAGCGGCACACCGCAGCCCAAAACTGAAAATCAGCGAGTATCTGCAAATAGAACATCTTCCGCCGTATTCGCCCGAGCTTAACCCGGTCGAGCGATTGTTCAAAGAATTGCGCAGTGAACTGAAGAATCGAGTTTTTGAAGATTAAGAAGCGGTTGAAGAAGCAGTGATAAAAGCCGTCAAACCATTTATGGAAGACGGCTCACGGGTGAAAAAACTAACATTTTACAGTTGGCTGCATACTGCACCAATCTAAATTATTTCCGAATTATTTTTAGCTTTACACTACGCTATTAAATTTGTCTGCTTCGGAGATTTCGTCGGAGCTTGAACACGATTTCTGATAAGTGTTTCAGAATTTCATTATTTAGCTCTCGAACTGTAAGATGTGTTTTCTCTCTCTATGACCGAAAAAAACTCTTCCCTCAGCACCAAATATGTTCCGGTAATTTTGAGTGGTTTGCTGCTTGGTTTGTCGCTTCCGAATTCTCCTTTTTTACCGCTTGGATTTCTGGCTTGGGTCTGGCTCGTTCCTTTGCTGCTTGAACTGCGAAATGCCGTAAGTTTCCGGGCGTTTTTCGGCAAAACGCTTGTTGCTCTCGGCGTGGCTTTTGTGACGATTATGTTTTGGGTTACCAACGCCACGCCGCTTGGTTTTCTGATTGCCGTTTTAGTCGGAATTGCGGTCTATTCCGTCCCGTTTTTGTGGCTTTTTGCTGCGCGCCGAGCAATCGGCTGGAATAGCGCTTTGTGGACGCTTCCCGTCGTTTGGACGGGTTGGGAATGGCTTTTTCACCGCTCGGAAATCTCGCTCGGCACCATTCAGCTTGCGCATACGCAATCGGAATTTTACTGGTTAGTTCAGTTTATTGATTTGACCGGCGCGAGCGGAATCGCTTTTTGGCTGGTTTTGCTGAATGTTTCGATCGTTCGCGCGGCTGAAAAAGTCCGCGAAGAAAAAAGCCAGGTAATCGCCCGGCGAGGCGCATATTTGCTTCCCGTCTTGTTGTTCGTTTTGCCGCTCGTTTATTCGGCGTTCGTTTTTCTCAAGCCCGAAGTCGAGAAAAAGCAGATTTCAGTTTTGGCGGTTCAGCCGGATGTCACGCCTTGGCTCGAAGCCCGCTTAGAAGAAAACGCGGCGATTCTCGGAAAAATTGTTTCTTTAACCGACCGCGCGCTTAAAGCGCAGCAGCCGGATTTGATCGTTTGGGTTGAAGCCGCCGTGCCTTTCGACATCAGCAGAGAAGAAGTCATTCGGAAATTTTTAGGCGGTTACGTCAACAAATGGCATACGCCCGTTTTAACCGGAATTTTTATGTCAAAGGAAAATGAAAACGGTTTGACGCAGGCTGACGAAAGCAATTTGGCGATTTACAACAGTGCGGTCGTTTTGTCGCCCGAAGCCCTCGGAACGGATTCGATTAAAATTTCGGATTTGTATGGCAAACGCCGTTTGATACCGTTTGTCGAGCGCGCGCCTTACAACGAACAGTTTCCTTTTGTGAAAGACTGGATTATCAAAGTCGGCGTGCGCCCGGATCTGAGTCTCGGACAGAAAGCGAATCCGCTTCCATTTAACATTCGCGAAGGCGAAACTGCGCAAGCCGGAATGATGATCTGCTATGAGCAGGTTTACGGCGCGGAAACGGCGGAAGTCGTTCGGAATGGAGCGCAGTTTTTAGCCGCAATTACCAACGAAGGTTGGTTCGGCTCGTCACACGGGCAATACCAACTGGCGAGCTTTTCTCGGTTGAGAAACATTGAAACCCGACGCGCAACCATTCGCGTCGGTTCAACCGGCGTAAGCTGGATTACGGATAGATTGGGTCGGGTAACGAAACAAGTTCCGGCTTGGTCTGAACAGATTTTGACGGGAAACATTGAGCTTTCCGACGAGCAAACCATTTATGTTCGTTATATTGATTATTTCCCGAAACTCTGTGCCTTCTTGAGCGTTTTGCTGTTTATCGCTATTATTGGACGTTATTTTTTAATCACACTCGGTTAAATCCCAGAAAGTTTACAAACTAAAAAACTTATTTTCCAAATCACAGGAAGACTGATGAAAAAACTCCTATTCCTTAGCTTTCTTCTGGCGGCGATTTATGTTCTGCCAGGCATTCCCCAATCTGCGCTCGGAAACACCAATAATGTCTGTAAAACGTTTTCATGCGGCTGTTGTTGTAGTAAGGACGCTAAACCATGCTGCAATAATAGTTTCAATACTCATTGGTTGGCAGACAAACAAGAAGAAGTTTTGCAGACGGTTTTGACAGCTAGCACAAACAATCCGCCTCCATCTCCACCCGATTCAGCTTCGGGAAACTGGCGGAATTTGATAATCGGTTTTGCTGCGACTTTGCTGGGTTTTTGGGCGTTATTCGCGCTCGCTCAAAGCTGGCTCGGCTTTGCTCCGGCGTGGACGCAAGCAGCGGCTCGACCGGGTTTTGCTCTCGCCTTTTTCGGCGTGGCTCTGATCGGTTCGGTTGTCAGCGGAATTTTTGAACAGGCTAGTGTGGTCAAAGCGCAGCAACAACAGTTTGCCGCCTATAAAAACGCATCGCAACAAGTCGGGTTCAGCGAAGCGACGTTTAAATCCGCCATCGCATTTGGCGATACGGGCGGCGTACAAATCGGCGCAACCACAGTTGACAGCGCGGGCAATATCTATGTGACCGGCGGTTTTAGCGGAACAATCGCTTTACCGACCACACCCGCGACGAATCTAACCGCTACTTCCAGCTTTGATGTTTTTGTCGCTAAATTCGACGCCGATATGAATCCGTTGTGGGCGCGGCAGGCGAACGGCGCGAATGTTGAAGAAATGCCGGACGGAACCGGGGATTTAAGACAGGACGGCGGCGCTTCAATCGCTGTTGACGCATCGGGCAATGTTTATGTCGGCGGTTTGTTTGTTAAAAAACTTCGGTTTAAGAATGCTAATAACACGACTCATTCGACTTTGACCGATGTTCATAAATCGGGCACATTTTGCCTTACGGAAAACTGCATTAACTTCGACGCATTTCTGGCAAAGCTCGATTCAGGCGGCAATTGGCAATGGACGAGAGGCGGCTCGTCCGAATCCGAGCAAAACGCAGACGATCTGCGTTTCGGCGCGAACATTGTCAAAAGTATGATCGTCTCCGGCAATTATCTTTATGTCGCGGGAATGCTCGGTTACTGGGGCAGCAATTTCTTAGGCGTCGAACCGGTAAACAGATACGAAGGATTCAATCACCTGGCGCTTCTTAAATTTGATCTCAATACCGGCGCGGTTGTCTGGAAATCTTTTTCGCCGTCGGCTGCTTCGGTCGCGGCAAACGACATGGCGATTGACAGCGACGGCAATGTTTATCTGTTCGGCTCATTCAAAACGGTTTTCCAGTATCAGTCCGTTGACTGGCAGCCTAATCCCGATAATGATTTAACCGATAAAACATTGATTGACAACACCGGCGTTTCGAGTCCACTGTTAATGAAATTTCGGGCGAGCGACGGAAAAGTCGCTTGGGCAACGACAATGGAAAACAAATATACGATTCAACGCGACAATCCCGATACAGAGGAAGTTATTCCCGATGAGGAAACCGTTTATCCGGGAGCGAGCGGGAATGGTATCGCCATCCGTGAGACAGGCGCGACGCGCGAAATTTATGTGACCGGAACTTTTACTAAATCGCTCAGTATCGACAAACCGCAGGATCCGAACAATCCGCTCGAATTGGATTTGAACATTATTCCAAACCCGCAGCCCGATGATCCCGGAGAATCAACGACAAACGGTTTTGTGGCGAAATACACCGACGCTCCGACCGGACAAACCCTAGATTGGGCGAAAGGATTTGACGGCGTTGCCGCAGACGTGGCTCTGGACGCAGGCGGAAACATCAGCATCGCAGGGACGCATTTTCGCAGCAGCCGTTTCGGAATCGGCGAAATGTCGGAACAAACAATCAACTCTTATGACCGGGGCGATATGTTTTTCGCCCGCTACGGCGCGAATGGCGATTTTCAATATGTCAAACCAATCGTGGGCAGCGGAGTCGAAAGCATAAACGCCTTTAGCGGCAGTCACAAGTTTCGCGCCCAAGATTACACTCCAGTAACTCTGACTTTCGCTAACGATTCGTTTTACATAACGGGCGATTTTCGCGGGACGATTGCGCTCGATTGCACTACTTTGACCGCAGGCGCAGATCGCCGAGCTTTTATTGCTCGACTGAACGATGAGCTTTCAAGCTGCCGCATCTGGAACGGCTCGGCGTGGAATAACAACGAATCGCCACAAAACGGCAACGAAGTTTATCTGCGCTACAACGGCAGCCAAAACGCGCCTTTAAATCTGACAAACACGGCTTTAAACTCGCTGACGGTCGGCGAAGGACAAACGGCACAGCTTAGCGGGGATTTGACCGTCAACAACCGGCTTTTGCTTTTAGGCGGACTGGTTGATGCCGGCACAAACACTTTGATTTTGCCGCAATCCGCCGTTCTCGAACGCTATGCGGACTCTTCCAGCGCGAAAGGTTATGTTCTCGGCAGGTTGAAGAAAACATTCGGCGCGGGCGGCGAGCCTTTCACTTTTCCGGTGGGAACGGCGAACGGTTATTCTCCGGTGACGCTCTCAAATATCAATGGGGCTGGCGGTTTTACCGTAGTTGCCAATCAGGGAGCATATCCGCATGTGGCGACAAATCTGCCCGCCGAACGCGCCGCTCGTTGGTGGAATTTGACCAATGATGGTTTAACCAAAACCGATTTAACGTTTCAATACCTAGCAGGCGACATAACTGCGGGAATTGAAAGCTATTACGGCGCTTACCGGATTCCGACAGGAGGTGGTACGGCAACGCCTGTTTACGGCAGTACCAGCCCGCTGACGAAAACCGTCACGGCTTCAAACGTCACCCAATCTTCCGATTGGACGCTGGCGCAATTTAATCCAACAGCTGCTTCGGTGGCAATCGGCGGTCGCGTAGTAACGGCAAACGGACGCGGCATATCACAAGCGCGAGTATCGTTAACAGACGGCGCAAATAATATTCGAACTGTGTTTACGAATTCGCTGGGTTATTATCGTTTTACGGACGTTTCAACTGGAACAGCGCTTGTTTTAAACGTCAGCCACAAGCGTTATAATTTCTCCGAACCGTCACAAACGCAATTCGTAACGGGCGAACGGGAAGACATCAATTTCATCGCGCTTCCGTAAAGTGCGTGATCCAAAAATAAACCGCTTGTGAGCCAATGAAGAAAGGCAAATTGCCTTTCTTTATAAATAACTAAGCTGAACAAAGCCGCCCACTCATCCGATTAACAATTTAAACAAAAATCAACCTGCGTGTTTTTCGTAGAGACGCGAAGCATCGCGCCTCGGCGTAATGCCTCGTTTTGAAAACGGCAATGGTGTATCGTTTTCTTTTTGTGGCAAAATCTAATTCGGAGAAAAATTTGGGAGGAAAGAATGCCGATTAGTCAGGAATTGTTGGAAATTTTAGTCTGCCCGGCTTGCAAAACCAAAGTGGAATTAAAACCGGACGGAAGCGGTTTGAAATGCGCCGCGTGTCGCCGCGTTTATCCCATTGTTGACGATATTCCCGTAATGCTCGTTGACGAAGCTAAAATCGAGGAAACCTCTTGAATATAATTCGGACCACGCAACGAAGTTTTGATAAAAAAGGCGCAAACAACGAACAACGAACAACGAACGAGTAACAAACCTGCTTTCCGCGCTCCGCACTGGGAAAATGTTCGGCGTGTTTTGGTTGTGCGTTTGCGGTCAATCGGTGACACGGTTTTAACGACTCCGTCGCTAATTGCTTTGCGGCGTTTTTTGCCCAGCGCGCAGATTGACGTTCTTTTGGAAGATTGGGTGGCGCCGGTTTTATATGGTTTCGACGCAGTTGATAACGTAATGACCGTCAAACGCGGCGATAAAAAAGACCGTTTGCGAACGATGTACAATTTAAGGCGACGCGGTTACGATGTTGCTTTTAATCTTCACGGCGGAACGAGCGCCGGTTTTTTTACGTTCGCTTCGGGCGCAAAATATCGGGTCGGTTTTGAAAGCTACCGAAATCGCTTTTTCTACAACATTCTAGCGCCTCCGGCATCGGATTTTTGGCAGCAGGAAAAGACGCATTCCGCCGAGCAGCAGCTGGCTTTGCTCGGCTGGACGGGCGTTCCGGTTGCCGATAAGCCAAAAACTCATTTGACTGTAAAACCGGAACTGAAGGATTTCGCCGCCCACGTTTTTCGTCAATACGAAATCGACGAAAATTATCCGTTCGCATTAATTCACCCGGTATCAAATTTTGAGACAAAGAGTTGGGCAATCGAAAATTTTGCCGAAGTTGTGAAATATCTGTATGAGCGCGGAATTATCTCGGTCGCCGTCGGGACGAAAGAGGATTTGCCGGTTCTGATGGATTTATTCAATCAGTCGCCGCTCGCGGTTTTGCTCCACAACAAAACTTTGCCGGAAATCACGGCAATGGCGTCGAAAGCGAAGATTTTTGTCGGCAATGACAGCGGCATCGCGCATATGGCAGCGGCTGTAAATACGCCCTCAGTCGTAATTTTCGGTTCCTCAAACGTTGCTCATTGGCGTCCGTGGACTGATGCGCCGAATGAAGTTGTAACTGAAAGCCTGTCGTGCGCGCCGTGCGCCGGTTACAAATGCGCGGAATTTGATGAGCCGCAATGTATTCGACGAATAACCGTCGAGCGCGTCACTGCGGCTCTTGAGAGAGTTTTGACCGAAGCCGATCTTGATTAACGAGCATCAGCCGGCAGACCATCGGAATTTCTCGCTACGAAGCCGAAATAAGCAGCGATAAGAGCAGTACCAGCGTGTAGCCAAACGTCGTGACCGTAAATCGGAGCCAGACCGAAAAGTGTATCTGTAGCAGGAATCAAGCCGAGAATTGTCAGCAAACCATAGATAATCGCCAGCCCTTGTGCGTAGACACGCGCCCCGCCGATGCTTCTTGACGCCAGGATGCCCCACACACCAATCAAAATATGAACGATGTTATGCATCGCATTGACTGGGAAGAGTCCGAGAAGCCTACCGTGCGACATATGAACGGAAACAGGTTCCAAGCCTGCCGCATCCATATTGTTAATGCCGGGGACAAAGCCCAAAATGCCGACCAACAGATAAACGATGCCGAAGATCAGCGCAAACGTTTTAATCATATAACTTTTTGCCTCCTAAATTACTTTGTGGTTGTAGATTGGACAAGATAATAACTTGATTGCCCTATTTCGTTCAAGACTTTTTTCGACGAATGTCTTCGGGCGGCGAAAGCGCTCGTTTCTTGACACTTTTACTTGCAGAATTTATCATCAAAGTTTCGCCTCTTTAGGCTGAAGTGTGCTGTATGTTCGAGTCGCTGTCAGACAAACTCAAACGAACTCTCAAAAACCTGCGCGGTGAAGGGAAGCTTACGCCCGCGCACGTTGACGTTGCTTTGCGCGAAATCCGAATGGCTTTGCTCGAAGCTGACGTAAATTACAAAGTCGCCAAAGATTTTATTGCCCGCGTTAAGGAAAAAGCCGAAGGACAGGAAGTTTGGCAGGATTTAAAACCGCATGAACAGGTCGTCAAAATCGTTTACGACGAGCTTGTAGAGATTTTAGGCGGAACTTCCTCGCGACTGGTTTTTACCAAAACAATGCCGAACGTCGTAATGATTGTCGGTCTGCAAGGTTCAGGTAAAACGACTTCGACCGGAAAAATCGCCGCATGGCTGCGGAAAAATCAGGAACGCAAACCGATGGTCGTCTCGGTTGACGTTTATCGCCCGGCGGCGCGCGAACAGTTAAAAGTGGTAGCGAATGCAACGGGAACGGCAGTTTTTGATGACCGCTCAATTACAGAACCGCTCGAAATTGTTAATAGAGCAATTCAGCAGGCGCAGCAAAGCGGATACGACACGCTTTTGGTTGACACCGCCGGACGACTTGCGATTGACGATGTTTTGATGACCGAGCTTGAAGAAATCAAGCGAATCGCCCGCCCGGTCGAGGTTTTGTTTGTCGCCGACGCGATGATCGGACAGGACGCCGTCCGAACTGCCGAAGAATTTCACCGCCGAGTCGGCATTTCCGGCGTTGTGTTGACGAAAATGGACGGCGACGCTCGCGGCGGCGCGGCACTTTCGATCAATGAAGTCACCGGACAGCCCGTCAAATTTGTCGGCGTCGGCGAAAAATACGACGCGATTGAGCCTTTTTATCCAGACCGAATCGCCCAACGCATTTTGGGAATGGGCGACGTTTTGACGCTGATCGAGCAAGTCCAGGACAAAATGGACGAGTCGGAAGCACAGCGGCAAATCGAGAAAATGGCGAAAAACGAGTTTACGCTCGAAGATTTTCGCGCCCAGCTCGGTCAATTTAAAAAGCTCGGCTCAATGTCGAAATTGATGAAAATGCTGCCCGAACAGCTTCTCGGCGGAATGGGAATGCCCGAATTAACCGAAGAGCAAACCGAGCAAATCGAGCGGCAAATGAAGCGCACTGAGGCGATGATCGATTCGATGACCAAGCAGGAGCGCAACAATTACAAAATTATTGACGCCAGCCGTAAAACGCGTATCGCCAAAGGTTCGGGTACGACCATCGCAGATGTCAACGCGCTTTTGAAGCAATACACCGATATGCGCCAGATGATGCAGCAAATGAATCGGTCGGGTTTGTTCAAACAGGCGCTCGGCGGAATGGGCGGCGGAATGATGAACAAATTGGGCGGCTTGTTTGGCGGTGGAGGCGGAATGCCTTCAATGCCTGGAATGGGCGGCGGTCTCGGCGGAATGCTCGGAGGCGGAATGCCAGACGGAAATGGAAACGGCGAGCCGCAAAATCGAGTTAAAAAGAAAAAACGTCATAAAAAACGCAGATAAATTTAAAAGGAAAAGTTAGAAGAAAATATGTTAGGAATCAGCTTGATGCGCATGGGCGCGAAGAAAAAACCGTTTTACCGCATTGTGGTGAAAGAAAAACGCTCAAAACGTGACGGCGCATATTTGGAAAACGTCGGCACTTATAATCCGATGACGAATCCGGCGACCGTTGATTTGAAACACGACCGGATTCAATATTGGATTTCAGTCGGAGCACAGCCGACCGAAACTGTTGCCAGCTTGATTAAAAATAATCCAGCTCCGGCTGAAACTGCGGAAACGGCAACTGCCTAAATAAAGCGCGATGCGAGAAGCTGTCGAAAATCTGGTCAAAATGCTCGTCGCAGAGCCTGAAGCAGTTGAAGTCAGCGAATCTGATGATCGCGGCGCGACCCGGATCAGTGTGCGCGTCGCCGCGAGCGATATGGGCAAACTGATCGGGCGCGACGGACGGACTATTCGCGCGCTCCGTTCAATTCTTCACGCCGTCAGCCAGAAACAAGGGCGGCGCTACGTGCTCGAAGTTGTTGAGTGAACGAAGAACTCGTTGCAATTGCCAAACCGACCAGAACGCGCGGGCTTCGCGGCGAACTTGTCGCCGAAGTTTTGACCGATTTTCCCGAACGCTTTGATGAAACCGAAACGGTTTTTGCCGTTAAACCAAACGGCGAACGATCAGAGCTAAAGCTCGAAAAGCACTGGTTTCAGAAAGACAGAGTTGTTTTAAAGTTTGCTGGAGTTGATTCGATTGAAGCGGCAGAAGAATTTGTCAATTCAGAGATTTGCATTCCCGAAACGGAAGCGGTCGAGCTTGAAGAAGACGAGTTTTACGATTGGGAATTAATCGGCTGTAAGGTTGAAACAATCGAAGGCGAACAAATCGGAACGGTTCGCGAAGTGATGCGAACCGGCGGAACTGAGATTCTTGTCGTTGACAGCACCGCAGATCCGGGAAAAGATTTTTTGATTCCGTTTGCAAATGACATTTGCGTTGAAACGGATGTTGAAAACAAGTTGATTCGAGTTGATTTGCCCGAAGGCTTGTTAGAGTTTTGAAAAATTGCGGATTGATATTCTGACAATATTTCCAGAGTTTTTCCGCGAGGTCTTTGATTTTGGAATCATTCGGCGCGCTCGCGCTGCCGGAATTGTCGAGATAAATGCGCACGATTTGCGCGAATGGGCTTTCAACAAACATAAAATGACCGACGACCGACCGTTTGGCGGCGGCGACGGAATGGTGATGAAGCCCGAACCGATTTTTGCAGCAATTGAAAGTTTAATCGGAACTACAGAGCGCGAAAATTATCCGGAAGGCGCGAAAGTTATTTTGCTGACGCCGCAAGGGAAAGTTTTTCGGCAATTAGTTGCGCGCGAATTTGTTGAAAACGCAAAGCATCTCGTTCTGATATGCGGTCGTTACGAAGGCGTTGATGAAAGAGTCAACGAACGGCTTGTAACGGACGAAATCTCGATTGGAGATTACGTTCTTTCAGGCGGCGAACCGGCGGCAGTCGTTGTGGTTGATGCTTTGACGAGATTGATTCCAGGCGCTTTGGGAAGCGAAACGAGCGCTGTTAATGATTCGTTTGAAAACAATTTGCTCGATTACCCGCATTACACAAGACCGGCGGATTTCGAGGGAATGCAAGTGCCGGAAGTTTTATTAAACGGCAACCACGCCGAAATTGAAAAATGGCGGCGTCAAAAGGCTTTAGAAAAAACAGTTAAAAATCGCCCGGATTTGCTGGCGGATTTATTGGAGACAGAATAATGAATAAATTAGATATAGTCGAAAACACACAATTAAGAACCAACATCCCCGATTTTCAGCCGGGCGACACGGTTCGCGTTCACGTCCGCATCAAGGAATCGGAAACCAAAGAGCGTTTGCAGGCATTTGAAGGCGTCTGCATCGCCCGCAAACACGGCGGCGTCCGTGAAACGATTACGGTTCGCAAAGTCGGCGCGGGCGGAATTGGCGTGGAGCGCATTTTTCCGCTCCACGCGACGATTGTTGACCACATTGACGTAGTTCGCCGGGGTCGCGTCCGCCGCGCCAAGCTTTATTATCTGCGTAACTTGCGCGGAAAAGCGGCTCGCATCAAAGAACTCGATACACGCGCCAGAGATGCTGCGCGCAAAGCTGCCGCCGACGCAGCAAAATAAATGGCAATCGGATTGCTGTTTGAGACGGAAGCGAAATCAAACGGTTTTCGCTTCGTCGCCGGAGTTGATGAAGTCGGGCGCGGCTGTCTCGCGGGCTGCGTAGTCGCGGCGGCGGTCGTGCTCGATTTGGAAAAACCTTTGCCCGAAGGTTTGAACGACTCGAAAAAGCTCTCGGCTAAACGGCGCGAAAAAATTTCCGAAGAAATCCGGCAAACTGCGGTCTGCTATTCAATCGCGCAAGTCGAAGCCGACGAGATTGATCGCATCAATATTCTGCAAGCCACCAAAAAAGCGATGATTTCAGCCGTCGAAACGTTAAATCCGGCGGCTGATTTTCTTTTGATTGACGCCGTTCAATTAAACGATTGTCGCTTGCCGCAAAAATCCATCATCGGCGGCGATGCGGTTTCGGCTTCAATTGCCGCCGCTTCAATCATCGCCAAAGTTTATCGAGACAATTTAATGCGCGAATTGGACACCGTTTATCCCGCATACGGTTTCGCCAAACACGCCGGTTACGGCACGAAAGCCCATTTTGAAGCAATCCGCGCGCACGGTGCTTGCCAGATTCACCGCAAATCTTTCAAAGGCGTTTTATCCTAAAATAAAGGAGCAAAGTATGAAGCATAAATCAATATCTTTCATGTTTTGTTGTCTCTTGTTTTCTTTCTTCGCTTCCAACTCAGTTTTCGGCTGTAAAATTGCTTTTAGACCAACAAATGATATTGACGTTACGAAGCACATTTTCATTGGTGAGGTTACTGGCTATGTAGAAGCAAACTATTTAAAACCTGCAATCGAAACTGACAATAAAGGAAATGCCTTTGGTTTGAGCATAACAGTGAAGGAAAGTATTTATTCGACTTATTCAGCATCAAACTATCAGGTATTTCCGCTGCAATTAACAGCTTCATGCGGCTTGCAGAGTTATAAAGATGATGAATTGAAAGAGAGGTTTCCAATTGGTTCGGAGGTTCGTGTTGTAGCCTCGATTGCCGAAAGAATAGAAAATAAGTCCCCCGACAATATCATCCGCTTTGAAACATCGGTTTACAATCGCGGCAGCATATCAAGAAACGATTTGAGCGAAAAACTGAGAACTTCCGCCGATAGAATTTACGATTACAAAGATTACGATTGGCGGCAGCCCACAACGCAGGAAGAATGGAATTTGTTTGGCTCACAATATTATTTGCAGTATTTTGAACTGATGAAAGATTTTTTGCGTCTCAAAAAAAGCAAAACAGAGAATGAAAAATTATCAATTTTGGAGCGATTGGTTTATTTTCCGCATTATCTTGATTTTGAAACAATTGTAAAGCGAAACGTTTCTTCCGCCAAAATTTCCGCAGAATTAATTGAGAAACGTAAAGCGCGGTGGTTAACAAAATATCCGCAGAAATAAAGGAAAATTAAAAATATGCCAAAAGTCGAAGTTATCGTTAAAGTTGAAGATTCATCGGCAGATAAAATGTCGGAAATTGCCAGACAATGCGAGCAGGCGGGAATGCATGTTTCGCAGCAAATGAAAACGCTCGGAATGATTTCCGGCGAAATCGAGCGCGCGAATATCGGAAAGCTGGAACGAATTGGCGGCGTCGCTTACGTCGAAGAATCCCGCGAAATTAAACTGTAAGTTGCTTGCATTTCATTAAATCCGCTCGCTTGTTGTAATCTTCTGGAAAGAATGACGACGGAAAATCTGACGCTCGAATTTGAATCGGGAACGCTCGTTTTGCTAGGCGCGAGCCGGGAATTTGATGTTCCCGGCTTTTTCGTGTGGGACGAACGAATCAGGCAATTCCGCGCACCTGCTTATTTTTATCGCCACATCGTCAAAGATTTTCTGCGTCGGAAAATCGAGTTTAACGACAAAGCCAGAAAATATTCGGCGTTTGATTTTAAAGCGAAATTTTACGTCGAACCGCGTCCGTACCAGTCCGAAGGAATAAAGGCATGGCGCGCGGCGGAGAGATGCGGCTGCGTGATTTTGCCCACAGGCGCAGGCAAAACTCACGTTGCGCAGATGGCAATTGAATTGTGCGGGCGCCAAACGCTAGTCGTTGTGCCGACTTTGGATTTGATGAATCAGTGGTACGATTTGCTGGTTTCGACTTTTCCGGCGGAAATCGGTTTAATCGGCGGCGGTTTTTACGAAATCGGGGCGATTACTGTGACTACTTACGCCAGCGCTTTCCGGCATATGGAGCGAATCGGAAATCAATTCGGACTGGTGATTTTCGACGAAGTTCATCACCTTCCGAGCGAAGGCGGTTACGCTTACGCCGCTGAATTTTGTCTCGCCCCGTTTCGGCTCGGGTTAACCGCGACGCCCGAACGAACCGACGGCGGCGAAGAGCGTCTTAATCAGCTCGTTGGCGAAATCGTTTACCGGCGCGAGGCTCAGGAATTTGCCGGAGAATTTTTGGCGGATTACACAGTCGAACAGTTGACGGTTGATTTATCGAATGAAGAACGTGAGGCTTACGAGCGCGAACGGACAATTTTCCGCGATTTTTTGCGCCGCAACAATTTATCTTTCGCCGGAATTGACGGCTGGAAACGATTTATAATGCACAGCGCCCGCAGCGAAGCCGGACGACGCGCGATGAAGGCTTTTCGGGAATCAAAGCGAATTGCGCTGGGAACCGAAGCGAAAATGCGCGTTTTGAGAGATTTGCTCGTGCGCCATCGTCACGACAAAGTCTTGATTTTCACCGCGGAAAACGCCGCCGTTTATCGCATCTCACAGGATTTTCTGATCCCGGCGATCACGCACGAAACCAACGTCAAAGAGCGCAAACAGTGGCTCGAAGCATTTAATCGAGGCGAGGTTTTATCGCTCGTCACATCAAAAGTTTTAAACGAAGGCGTCAATATTCCCGACGCTTCCGTTGCAATCATTCTTTCCGGTTCTGGTTCGTCGCGCGAGCATATTCAGCGTTTGGGCAGAATTTTGCGGAAAAAAGGTGACAAACAAGCCGTGCTTTACGAAGTCATCACGCGCGACACAACCGAAGAACACATCTCGCGCCGCCGCACCGACGCGCGCCAGTTTCACGAAGCGAAATCAATGACAAAGCCGAATTTATTCGATTAACGCTGCTTTTTGAAAAAACAAAACTTCAACTCGGCTTCAATTAATCGTTTCGCGAAAAATCAAAGAACGTTTTTAAGCGCTTCCTGAAAAATTTGTCCATAAATTCGTTTTTCCGCCTCGGCTCTCGCCGTGCAGGCGAGAGCGAACGCCTCGTTTTCACCATACTTTTCTACGGAAAACGAGCGATGAAACTGTACGCCGTTTTCAGTCCAAGTTGCGCTCCAAACTTCGCTCCATGCAGTTTTTCCGCGCCTAACTCCGATAATGCCGCTTTTGTTGTTCGACTGTTTCCTTTTTAAAGGGTTTCGCGCTTCGGACGAGTTTTGAATTTCTCGCAATTTTTCTTTGCGCCATCGGCGCGCCCGCGACAAAGCCTTTCGCTCGCCATCTGCAAACGAGAAAACCTTTTGATAAATTGTGTCTTTGAATTTCAGGTAAACTCTGTAGCCTTTGTGCGAAGGATAATTAACTCGGTAGATATTCGGCTCGATTTTAATCGAACGCTTTTCGGGATTTTTATTTTCTTCTTTTGCTTTTTTGGAAGCTTTCATTGTTAGCGAAACGATTTTACCGCGCTGCGAGGAAAGCGAATATCATTAAAGATGATGTGGAGGAATGAAAAAGTCAACGGACGTGGGCACAAAATGATTGCTGCAAAACTATTGAAAGACTAGGGTTTTGTCAAAACAGTTCTGATTTTTAGAATAAAAAAAGAGCCGTCAGATGACGGCTCTTTTTACCGGTTGAGTTTTAACTATAATCAATTAGTTATCAGCGACAAAGTTTATATTATCCACGTCGCCTGAAAGATTCAGCAATTGTGCGTGCTGAGTGAATGAATATTTTTTAGCCGAAACATTAATCATATAAGTCCGCCCCGCCGGAACATCTGCAAATCGGAAATAACCGAATGGAGAAGAAAGGGCAGTTCTTACTTCCCCTTCTTCGTTAATCAATCGGATTAAAATGCCTTTGATGCCTCTTCCGTTTGCGCTCAGCACTCGTCCACTGACTGTCACCGAGGCTGCTGATGTCGTACCAACAGTCGTATTAGCCGTTGATGAATTGTTCTCCGAAGGGTCGCCAAAGCCAAAGAAAGCGTCTGAGACATCTGCAGTATTTGAAATAACCGTGCCGTTTGCCGTTCCCGAGTCCACATTTACAACTAAAGTAAATTGAGCGGATTGATTGGAACTGAGCACAGCGCCGCTGCAGCTTACCGTCCCACCGGCTCCAGGCGCTGGGGCTGTGCAACTGAAAGTTGGTCCATTATTCTGCGTAAAAGAAACAAAGGTCGTGTTTGTCGGAAGTGTATCGCTGAGCTGCGGCTGATTAGAAGTACCACTTCCGATATTACTAAAAGTGATTGTATAAGTAATGTTACTTCCTGCTATTACAGTTGATTGGGTTGTGGTTTTCGTAACCGCTAAATCTATTTGCGCATAAGCTTCGGAAGTGCTTAAGCAGCAAAAAACAGTTAAGAAGAGCAGCGCCATTAACATCCCATTGGCTGAAAATAGTTTGAATTTATTTAACTTTGTTTGAAGTTTCATTTATTGTTCCTTTCGTTTTCATAACCAGAAATCAGATTCAAAGAAAAAAGCGGGGGTTTAATCTTCTCTTTGTCAAATTTGTATCGAGAAATCTGGTTGGAATAGCAGCCATTTTGAAGGCGAATATTAACAAAAGATTAAAGCTTAGTAAATGAGAATTTTCAGACAAAAAAAGCCGCATCTTCCCGGCTTATTCATAAGTTTAATTTACTGAAATCCCACATTGATTATTTTCAGGGAACGTCTCATCCTACAAAACTTCAAGAATGACAATTTTGTCATTTTGGTTTCTCCAAGGGATATTAAGAAATTAAGCAGCGCAATTTGGCGGGCAGCTCAAGTTAATTGACGACCCCGAATTTAATTGTTGCAGTTTCTTGATAAAATGGAACCAGTAGAAAAATCCGCTTTTACTTTTTTTGCGTATGTAACTACCACACGCCCGTACCGGGAGCTTGTTATTTATGGCAGCTTCGCCTTATCCAAATGATTTAAAAATAGAAATAGTTTAATCTCAAAACCTAAATTCAAATCTTTGCGTAATAAAAAGTAAGATTTGAGCATCTCTGTTCTCTTCAATTCAAGAAACTTGAAAACAATTTAACGAAAGATTTATGAACCGTTCCAAAATTCTTCTGTTATGGCTGGTTTTGCTTTGCTCGCCGGCTGTTGTTCTGGCGCAGACGACTGCTGCCGATCCGACGACGTTGACGATTGACCGGATTTACAATTCCGCCGAATTTAATCCGCAGGGCATCGGGCAGATTCGCTGGCTGAAATCCGGCGACGCTTATTCAAAAATCGAACGCACGCCGGACGGCAAAAGCAATCTGGTCAGCTACGACGCGGCGACGAACAAACGTGAGGTTTTGATTCCCGCCGCCAAATTGATTCCACAGGGACAGACTTCGCCGCTCGCGCTGCATAATTATGAATGGTCTAACGACAATCAAAAACTGCTCGTTTACACCAATTCGAAAAAAGTCTGGCGTTTGAACACGCGCGGCGATTACTGGGTTTTGGATATTCCGAGCGGAAAATTAACCAAACTCGGCGGAAACGCCGCGCCTTCGACTTTGATGTTTGCCAAGTTTTCGCCCGACGGTACACGAGTCGGTTATGTGCGCGAAAACAATTTGTACGTCGAAAATATTGCGGATGGAAAAATTACGCAGCTCACGAAAGACGGATCGAAAACTTTGATTAACGGCACGTCTGATTGGGTTAACGAAGAAGAATTCGGCTTGCGAGATTGCTGGCGCTGGAGTCCCGACGGAAAATCAATCGCCTTCTGGCAATTCGATGCTTCGGGAATTAAAGATTTTATTTTAATCAATAACACGGTTGATTTGTATCCGGTTTTGACCGAAATTCCGTATCCGAAAGCCGGAACGACAAACGCGGCTGTTCGCATCGGAGTTATCAACGCGGATGGCGGCGAAATTCGCTGGATGAACACGCCTGGCGATTTGCGTCAGCATTATGTCGCGATGATGGATTGGACGGACAATTCCAATGAAATCATTTTGCAGCATTTAAATCGTCTGCAAAACACGCTGCAACTGATGATTGCCGACGCCAGAACCGGAAACGTGCGGACAATCGTGACCGAAAAAGACGACGCCTGGGCTGAAGTTTTTATGCAGAAGATGCGCTGGCTGGCGGGAAATAAAAGCTTTTTGTGGATGAGCGAGCGCGACAGCTGGCAGCACGTTTACAACATCTCGCGCGACGGTTCAAACGCGAAATTAATTACGCCGGGAAATTTTGATGTAATCAACATTTCGTCGGTTGATGAAGCTGGCGGGTGGCTTTATTACATCGCTTCGCCGGAAAACGCGACGCAGCGTTATTTGTATCGCTCGCGGCTTGACGGCAGCGGCGCGCCCGAACGTATTACGCCGCGCGAGCAAGCAGGTTGGCATAATTACAACATTTCGCCGAATTCGCGCTGGGCGGTTCACAATTATTCGGCTTTTTCCAAAGTTCCGCGTTTCGAGCTGGTTGATTTGAAGAGCAAATCGGTCGTTCGCACGATGATGGATAACGCCGAATTGCAGAAGAAAGTTGATGCGATTCGCAAAGCTCCGCACGAATTTTTCCGCGTTGATGTCGGCGGCAACGTGACGCTCGACGGCTGGATGATTAAGCCGCCGAATTTCGATGCAAACAAGAAATATCCGGTTTTGTTTTTCGTCTATGGCGAACCGGCGGCGCAAACCGTGGTTGATTCATGGGGCGGTGATGAATATTTGTGGTATTTGATGCTCGCGCAGCAAGGCTACATCATCACAAGCGTTGATAACCGCGGGACGCCAGCTCCGCGCGGTCGCGAATGGCGCAAAAGCATTTATCGCAAAATCGGCGTGCTCAATTCTCAGGATCAGGCAAACGCCGTTAAAGCGTTGACTGCGAGAATGCCTTTTCTCGATGCCTCGCGCGTCGGAATCTGGGGCTGGAGCGGCGGCGGCGTTTCTACTCTGAACGCGATGTTTCGCTATCCCGAAATCTACAAAATGGGAATGGCAGTCGCGCCGCTTGCCGATATGCGTTATTACGACACGATTTACACTGAACGTTATATGGGCTTGCCGCAGCAAAACGTCGAAGATTTCAAACAAAGCGCCGCGCTAAACTTCGTTGAAGGTTTGAAGGGCGATTTGCTGATCGTTCATGGCACGGGCGACGATAACGTTCACTATCAAGGCACCGAAATATTGATTGATAAGCTGATCGCTGCCAACAAACAATTCACGATGATGGCTTATCCGAACCGCACGCACGGCATTTTTGAAGGCGAAAACACCACGCGGCATTTGCACACGCTGTTAACTCGATATTTGAATGAGCATCTGCCCGTTCAACAAACCGCTTCACGTTAATTTTGAAGTGAATACGAAAAGAAAAAATCCGCAGTAAATTTACTGCGGATTTTTTCTTTGCAAGATTTTTTTGAAAAGGGCGTTCTTTCTGGAACAAACCGCTTCGTTCGCGGTTCAAAAGAAGCGGAGGTTGTTATGGCGAAATTTATAAATCCTTTGGCGAATGTGCGGGTGGCTTCGCCTTGTCCGGCGAATTGGGACGAAATGATCGGCGACGAGCGGAAACGATTTTGCGGGCAATGCAAATTGAATGTTTATAATCTGTCGGGAATGACGCGCAATGACGCGGAAAATCTTTTAATGAATGCCGAAGGTCGACTTTGCGTCCGATTTTATCGTCGCGCTGACGGTTCTGTTTTAACGCAGGATTGTCCGGTCGGCTGGCGCGCTTTCAAACGAAATTTATCGCGAACGGCGACCGCCGCTTTTTCATTTGTCGTCGGACTTTTCGGGGGTTTGGGTTTCGGGGCGGCTTTCGATTCGGAACAAAAAGCGATAATGGGAGAAATGCCACTTGTTCCGATAACAAGAGAAATAAGTGTTAAAGAATTGGTTGAGGATGAAAGCGTCGTAATGGAAATGCCAGAAGCTGGTGAAATCGCAATCGAGAATAAACCGGTAATGGGGAAAATTATCATTCCGCAGAAAAAAAGCACCGAACCGAAACGCTAAATTCAAATCCAAAATAAGAAAGCCGGCAGCTTGAAAAAAGCTGTCGGCTTTCTTATTTATGGCGAAATTTGTTTATTGATTTTTGGCAAAATAACCCTGTCTGGAGCGAATTCGCAGCGTCGGGCGATTATTTAAACCGACCCGCAATTTAACGTATCTGCCCGCCGGAAAATCGGTTTCCGAATAATACTGCAATAAATATTGCGCTCGTAGCTCGGCGGAAATCTGGCGGAAAATGCGTTCGAGAATTGCGGCGTTTTGCTGTTCAAAGCTCGAAGTGTTTTTCTCGCTCGCGAACTGCGGCAGAAAGGCAGTTCCGCCGGTTTCGTCGGCAAACATCTGCAATCCGTTTTGCGCGCGCTGGCTCGCCACATTTAATCTGACGGAAGGTCCAGACGGATTGAGCGAATAAAAAACCGTGTCCGCATTTTGCAGTTCTTTGAGCACGGCAGCTTGCGCCGGTGCGTGGGCTTTTGACGTGATTGATTCTCGTTTTTCGAGGTCTTTGCGGGTTAGTTTGTTAACGTCGAGATTCTGGTCGAAGTTTCTCGCCGCACGTCGGGTGTATTCACTATAATTATCCTCGCCGTCGGAAAGCACTAAAATCACGCGACGCGAGCGCAGCGGGGCGGATTCCCTCAAATATTTTGCCGCCGCAACAACCGTATCGTAAAAAGCGGTTGAGCTTCGCGTAGCGGGAATCGAACGCACTTTGACGGCAACGTTTTCCGCCGTGTCTCGTTTTTGCGCGAGAACCGGTTTATCGGTAATCAGAAAAATTGTCGCGCGGTCGTCAGCGCGCATAACGCTCCGCAAAAATTCGGCTGCGGCATTTTTTTCCAGCTCGAAAATTTTGTTCGCGCTGCCCGAAACGTCAATCAAAAGCGCGATTTCGAGCGGCACTTGTTCGGCTGTTCCGATTTCCTCGATTTGCTGCGGTCTTCCTTCTTCTTCAATCCGAAAATCGGTTTTCGCTAAACCCTGTACAGGCTGCCCGGCATTGTCCGTTACGGAAACCGGAACAGTGACGAGCGTTGACGTAACGCGCAAAACTTCGCCTTCATCATCCGGTTTTGGAGGCGGAGTCGGCGTAGGAGTTTGCCCGGTGACGGGCAAAAATAAAAAAGCTGTGACCGAGACGGCGAAAAACAGATTTTTGAGCGTTTTATTCAGCACGATTAAAATCCTTTTCAAAAATAAAAACGCGGAAAGCGCGAATTCGTTAATCCAAATTCGACTCTTTCCGCGCTCCGGTTAAATCAGCAAACTATTGCTGCGGCTGATTGGTTGAAGACTGTGTCGGGTTGGTCACGTTGACGGTTTGATTCAAACCGCGGCTGACCAGCAATTTAACTTCGACACGGCGATTTTGCGCGCGTCCTTCACGGGTTGTATTTTCCGCGACGGCTTTTGTTTCCAATTCGCCGAAACCGTAAGCCGGTAAGATGCGGCGAAGCGGAATGTTATGGTTTTCCACCAAATATGAAATAACCGAGTTCGCACGGCGCTCGCTTAATTGGCGGTTTCTTTCGCTGCTGCCAGTCGCGTCGGCATAACCGGTGACTTCGATAACAAAGCCTTTCGCGCTTCCGACGCCTTGAGCCAATTGATCGAGTTGAGCTTTGGCTTCGGGCGAAAGAGTAGCGCTGCCGACTTTGAAAGTCACGTTTTGCTGTGTTTGAACAACGTAATCATCTACATCGGTAATGCGTTGATTTGTGGCGTTAACCCCTGCAACCGCCGCGTCAGCCGTATCTTGAGCGGCTTTCGCACCGCCGCGGGCGGCGTTTGAAATAGCTACCAATTCATCGAGCTGACCCGATAAACGCTGAGCGTTTTGTTCGGCTTCGGTTAGACGACCTTCGACCGGTGTGACGCGTGATTCGATTGATTGCGCGACGCGCAGATCATCTTCGCCGAAACGAATTTTTTCCGCCAGCACCGCGCCATTTGCGTTTCCGCGTCCTTCGGCTTCCATCATCAAACCGCGAACGAGCATTTCACCGGCAAAGCTTCTGCCGCTGCCATACCATTTTTTCGATTTGATGCTGGTGTTGTCGCCTATCATTACCTGTGTGGTCGCCCCGTTATCTTCTTTAACGGTCAGCATATTGCCGTTGCGCTCGGTAATAATTCCGCGAACCTTCGCTTTTTGCCCGCTCGAAACGGTGCGGATTTGCCCGCTATTGTTCGTTGTGTTGGTATTCTGAGCTAACGCCGCCGGCGCAGTCACCAAAAGTGAAAGACTTAAGAGCCCTACAATTTTCAAATTTTTCATTATCTACCGTAACTCCTTTCGTTAAACGCTCTCCGCATTAAATTGCGAATAGCGCAAATATTTTCTTATAATCTCCGACACAAAAATAGCTGTCGGGTTTTCTCAGCTTTCGTCTGTGACGTAGCAACTGACCGAGGGGTTGTCAGTAATTATACTTAAAAAAAATCTAACCGACAAAAAATATCTCTTCTGTCCGTTTTGTACAAAGCAAGGAAATACGCGCAATTACTGCATTTTCGACCACATAAATAAGAAAAGCCCCGTGAACGGAGCTTTTCTTTATTAACATTTTCAATTTCCATCAAATCGAAAACTGCCCGTTTTCGAGCGTTTCCTTCAAGAAAGACAAAAACTTTTCAGCATCTGCTCCGTCAACAATTCGATGATCGTAAGTCAGCGCGAAATATGACATCCAGCGAATCGCAATGTAATCGTCGCCTTCGGGCGATGTGATAACTTTCGGGCGTTTTTCAATTGTCCCAACGCAAAGAATTGCGACTTGCGGCTGGTTGATGATCGGAGTTCCGAACAAACCGCCGAAAACGCCCGGATTGGTGATTGTAAAAGTCCCGCCTGCAACCTCATCGGGCATCAATTTTTTCGCTCGTGCGCGGTCAGCTAAATCATTTGCGGTCATCGCCAACCCCGCCAGCGAAAGAGTGTCAGCGCGTTTGATGACCGGGACAATCAACCCCCAATCGAGCGCAACCGCCATTCCGAGATTAATATCGCCTTTGTAAATAATGTCTTCGCCTGAAACCTGAGCATTGACAATCGGATATTTACGAATCGCTTGCGTGACGGCTTGGAAAATAAACGGCATAAAGGTCAATTTCGTGCCATAACGCTGTTGAAACTCATCTTTATGTTTGTCGCGGAATTTGACAACCCGCGTCATGTCAATCTCGTAAACGCTCGTCACATGCGCCGAAGTCTGTTTAGACATCGTCATATGCTGTGCTATTTTCTTGCGCATCACAGACATCGGCTCGACTCTATCGCCAAGAGCAGGCGCCGAAACTTGAACCGGCTGCATCGGTTTGGCTTGTGGGGCTTGCTGTGGTTGAGTTTGAGGTGCGACAAACTGCTGAGGTTGCTGAGCCGTTTGAATTTGCGGAGGAAGAGGTAAAGTCGCTCCGGTTCGCGCGGTTTTCATCGCCAAATCCGGCGTTAAAGCCGCACCTGATGCAATGAAGTTCATTATGTCTTCTTTTGTCACGCGACCTGAGGCGCCGGTGCCTTTAACCCGAGAAATATCAATTCCGTGTTCTTCGGCGATTTTGCGGACGAGCGGGCTTGAGCGAGTACGGCGCAGTTCTTCGACCGATTGTTCGGAAAGTGGTTTTCCGCCGCCGTTTCCACCGCTCGGCGCGGTTGAAGTCTGAGCCTGCCCGACTTGTTGCGGCGTCGCCTGCGATTCCTGGGCTGCTTCAGGTCGCTGATAATCGTAGCTGCGTCCTGCAACTTCAGTTTGCTGCGGATTGACAACATCTCCGCCCGCGCCTGCGGCTCTTGCTTGTGGTGCTTCCGGCGCAATCGCTTGAGATGTCTGTTGTGCCGCCTGAGCTTGCGGCGCAGGACGCGCGGCTGGTGCAGCGCCTTCCGCACCAATCAAAGCAACGACAGTTCCGACTTCTAATGTTTCGCCTTCCTGAGCGCGAATTTCCAAAAGTGTTCCGGCTACGGGCGAAGGAATTTCAGCGTCAACCTTGTCGGTCGAAATCTCGAAAATCATTTCGTCGCGTTCGACTTTATCTCCGACTCTTTTGAGCCATTTGGTAATCGTGCCCTCGGTAATTGATTCGCCCATTTGCGGCATCGCAACTTCCGTGACATCGCCTGTGGTTTGAGCTCCAACATCCTGCATCGCTGGCTCAACTTCGATTGCGGTTTGTGCTTGCGGAATAAAAGTTTCTGCGCCGTCCGGCTGGGCTTCGTGGGTTTCTATTTGCGGCGGAATTTCTGCTTGTTGTTCGCTGTCTGCAGTCTGCTGTCCGCCATTTGAAGCTGCAGCCTGGCTGCTGGCTGCCGGCTGCAGCCTACTGACAGGAGCACTAGCGCCTGCTTCACCTTCTTCGCCGACGATGGCAACAATTGTCCCGACTTCCAGAGTTTCGCCTTCCTGCGCTCTTATTTCTAAAAGAGTTCCGGCGACCGGGCTGGGGATTTCGGCGTCAACTTTATCGGTTGAAATTTCGAAAATCATTTCGTCGCGTTCGACTTTATCTCCGATCTTTTTTAACCATCTCGTAATCGTGCCTTCTGTTATGGACTCGCCCATCTGTGGCATCGCAACTTCTGTAGCCATTCGATTCTCCAAAAATATGCTGTAATTATTTCTTAAATATCAAAACTAAACTTTAACGCTTTTGCAAGAAAACGCAAAAAGTCCGCCTCACGCGGACTCATTAACCGTAAAAATCAACATATATTCGCCGCTAAATTAAATCTAATGCCGAGCTTCAGCCGTTGTCGGGTCAATGATGGTTTTAACTTCGGAAATCCTGTCGGCTGGAAAACCGCCCTGTGCAGCGTGTTCACGAACCATTTGCTCGTTTGGCGCGATATAAACGCAATAAATTTTGTTGTCCGTAACGAAGCTGTTAACCCACTGAATTTGCGGACCCAAGTTTTGCAAAACTCCGCAAGACTTTTGCGAAATTGCTTGCAATTCGTCCGTAGAAAGATTTCCGGCGCCCGGAATCTCGCGTTCAATTACATATTTCGGCATCTCTTTTCTCCTGTATGAATTAATGTTAGAGACGAAATCAAATTTTAGCGCTTTCAGCGCGAAAAGTCAGCAGATGTGAAATTACAAAAGAATGTTATTAGAATGGCATCAGGAATTCACATGAGCGAAACAGATCTCTTTTTGTGGCGCAACAAACAAAAATGAATAATCCTTATTTTCTGATTGAACCAAAAGGCAAAAAAGTGCCTGTAATTTTAAGCGTTCCCCATTCGGGCGTTGAGTTTCCCGAAGAATTAAAATCGCATTATCGCCCGGAAATGGCTGCGCAACCCGATGATACCGATTGGTACGTTCACGATCTGTATAATTTCGTGCCTGAACTCGGAATTACAGTTATTCACGCCCGTTATAGTCGCTGGGTGATTGATTTAAACCGCGATCCCGCGAGCAAGCCTTTGTACGACGACGGAAGAATTATTACCGGATTAACATCTTCAACTGATTTTTTCGGCAATGAGATTTACATTGAAAAAAGGTTTGTTCCCGATTCTCAGGAAAACGAAAGGCGGCTTGCAAATTATTACCGTCCTTATTACCAAAAAATCGAGAGTCTGTTAACGGAAAGAATTGCTGAATTCGGCAAAGCGCTGCTCTGGGACGCGCATTCAATCCGCCGAATCGTTCCCACAATCAGAAAGGAACCTTTTCCCGATTTGATTTTGGGCGACAATGACGGGCAATCCGCCGATGTAAAAATTATCGAGATTGCCTTGAATGGCTTGCGCGCAGGGAAATACGGTGTAAATCACAACGAGCCGTTTAAAGGCGGACAGATCACTAGACATTTTGGAAAGCCCCGAACGGGCGTTCACGCTTTGCAGCTTGAAATGGCGAAAACAAATTATATGAAAAACGATGAGCTGACATTCGATAACGGCAGAGCCGAAGAAGTCAGAAACGTTTTGCGTCCCATTTTTGAACAGCTAATCTCGCATTTAACAAAATGAAATCTTATCGCTTCAAAGCATTGCTGCAAAATCAGGGCTGGCTCGAAAACGCCACCGTTTCAGTTGACGATTCAGGGAAGATCGCCGCCGTTTCTGAAGAGCAGATTCCGGGTTCAACTTATATCGAAGCTTATGCTCTACCGGGTTTTCAAAACGCGCATTCGCACGCTTTTCAATATGCGATGGCTGGACTTGCAGAGCGACATCCGGCTGGCGCAAAAGCCGATGATTTCTGGTCATGGCGCGAGGCGATGTACCAACTCGCTTTAAACCTCAACCCCGAACAAATGAAAACAATCGCCGCGATGCTTTACACCGAATTGCTTAGGCACGGCTACACGAATGTCGCGGAATTTCATTACGTTCATCATGACAAAAACGGCGCGCCTTATGAAAATTTAGCTGCAATGGGCGAGGCACTGATTGAAGCCGCTAAAGAAATCGGAATAAAAATCACTTTAATTCCGATTTTTTATCAAAAAGGCGGTTTTGGACTTCCTCCAAACGATAGACAAAAACGATTTATTTCCCGCACTTTTGAAGATTATTTAAAGCTTTTTGAAGCCTCTTCGGAAAAATGCAAACAATACGAAGGCGCAAATATTGCCCTTGGAATTCATTCATTGCGGGGCGTTGATGCTCAAAACGTACTAAGAACCGCCGAAGCCGCCCCGAAAGATGTGCCGTTTCATATTCACATTTCTGAACAGTTAAAAGAAGTAGAAGACGCGCTTGCTTTTCTCGGTAAAAGACCTGTCGAATGGATGCTTGATAATCTTGAATTAAGCGAAAGATTTCACCTCGTTCACGCCACGCATTTAACCGACGATGAAACCGAAAAGCTCGCCAAAACAGGCGCCAATGTGGTGCTTTGCCCGAGCACTGAGGGCAATCTCGGTGATGGTCTTTTCCCTTTGCGTCGATTTCAATCTTCGGGCGGAAATTGGAGCATCGGGACCGATAGTCATATCGGTTTAAATTTTTTTGAGGAATTGCGAGTTTTAGATTACGGACAGCGTTTAATCTCACACAAACGAAACACTTTTACCGACGCAAATACAAACGACAGCGGATTATTCGCCATTTGCAAAGCAACCATTGCAGGGCGTAAGGCAATGAATAATTTTAAAAATGAATTTTTCGCTTCAGGCTCTCCATTTGACGCGTGCCTCATTAAAGCAGATGAACCTCTGATGGCAAATGTCAGAACGGAGAATTTGGCTTCAACAATAGTCTATTCAACTGATCCTTCACAGATTTACGGAACTTTTGTTTCGGGAACATTGACTCAAAAAGATGGTGAACAATCGCGAATAAAAGCTGGTTTTATTGATTGTGTGCAGCAGTTCAGAAGCTAATAAAACATTTCATTAAATAACAAAAGATTCATATTCGCCTTGACAAATACAAATCATGGAAATATATTTAAATTCGCATTCGCAAAAACGAATGTGAGGTTAAATAAGGAGCAAAAGAAATGATGGAAAGTAATCAAGTTCAGGCAATTAAAGCGCATCTCGCGCTTAACGTAAAAGATGTCGGCAGAAGCATCGAGTTTTATAGAAAACTTTTCGGGATTGAGCCAAGCAAAGTCAGAATCGGATACGCAAAATTCGATGTCAGCAATCCGCCGCTTAATTTTACGCTCAATGAAGTTCCTTTCCAGGAACAGAATGCTTTGTCGCATTTAGGAATACAGGTTGCTTCGACCGAAGACGTTTTGAGAACTCGCAATGCTTGGATTGAGCAGGGGCTTTTAACGCAGGACGAAATGCAAACCTCTTGTTGTTTTGCGTTGCAGGACAAAACGTGGACTCGCGACCCCGACGGCAACGAATGGGAAGTTTTTGTTGTTTTGCAAGATAATCTGCCGGAAAGCGAGCCTTGCGCGTGCGGGGACAAAATCGCTGAAATGAAATCAGAAACAGCAATTTCCTGTTGCTCTCCGGCACAGGATTCAATTAGCATCAACCGCGAAACAGTTACTAGCTGTTAATGCGAAAAATGAAAAACGACGATTCAATTTTTACCGCGGCGGTTCACGCAGGAGATGATCGCAGCAAACATTTCGGCGCAGTTTCAATGCCCATTTATCCGTCTTCGGTTTTTGCTTTTGAAGACGCTGAAACTGGATCGGAAATTCACAACAACAGGCGTGAGGGTTATTTTTACGGGCTGTTGGGAAATCCGACGCAAACCGCGCTCGAACGCGCTATGGCAGAACTGGAAGGAGGCGAAGCTGCCATTGCTTTCGCCTCCGGGCGCGCGGCAATTACCTCCGCGATTTTTAGTTTGATAAAAGTTGGCGAACACGTGGTCGCGCCGGAATCGCTTTACGCGACGACGAATTTATTTTTTGACGAGCTGCAATCTCGTTTCGGTGTTTCGGTGACTTATGTGGATGCGACAAGTGCCGAAAATTACGCCGATGCAGTCCAGGAAAATACCAAGCTTTTTTACATCGAAACTCCAGCGAATCCGACTTTGAAAATCACCGATATTGAATCGGTCGTCAAAATCGCCAAACAGAATAATATCCAGACCGTTTTGGATAGTACTTTTGCCACGCCGTTTAATCAGCAATCTTTAAAATTAGGAGTTGATGCTGTGATTCACAGCGCCACGAAATATCTCGGCGGGCACAGCGACTTAACGGCAGGCGTCCTTGTCGGCAAACAGGAAACGATAAACAAAGTCAAAAATTATGCGACAAAGCTTTTCGGCAGCGGCATTGCGCCGCAGATCGCTTGGCTGGTTCTGCGCGGAATCAAAACCCTCGCTCTCAGAATGGAGCGACACAACGAAAATGCATTTGCCGTAGCGAATATATTGGCGAAGCATCCCAAAGTCGTTTCGGTTTTTTATCCTGGTTTGAAGTCGCATCCTCAGTATGAAATTGCGCGAAAACAAATGCGCGGTTTCGGCGGAATGATTGCATTTGATGTGGGAAGCCTTGGCGGGGCTCACCGCTTAGTCAATAATCTGCGGCTTTGCACGCTCGCGACTTCGCTCGGCGGTGTTGAAACGATTATTCAGCCCGCAGCTTCAATGACTTATGCAGCTATTTCCGCCAACGCGCGGAAAAAAGCGGGAATTCCGGACGGCTTGCTCCGGCTTTCGGTCGGGATTGAAAACGCCGATGACATTATCGCCGATTTGGAAAAAGCTTTGAAAGAAGTTTGAACGAATGAGCGATAACAAATACCGACCGAATTTATTAAAACGGGCGACAGCAGAGTTTTTAGGCACGGCTTTTTTGCTGGCTGTCGTGGTCGGGTCGGGAATAATGGGCGAGCGCCTCGCGAACGGAAATACAGCCATAGCGTTACTGGCAAACTCGCTCGCAACTGGGGCAGGGTTAATTTTTCTGATTTTGACTTTTGCGCCCATTTCAGGCGCGCATTTTAATCCGGCTGTTACGCTTGCGGGATTTTTGCAGAAAAACACTTCCCTTAGTGAAACACTTGTGTATTCGCTTGCACAGATATGCGGCGCATTTGCCGGAACGGCTATGGCAAACGCGATGTTTGAATTGCCGCTATTTTTTGCTTCGAACAAAATCAGAAACGGAAGCCCCCTAATTTTCAGCGAATTTACAGCCACCTTCGGGTTGCTAGCGGTTATTTTAAGCGTTGTGAAATTTCGCGTTTCGGTTGCGCCGTTTGCTGTTGCGGCTTACATAACTTCGGCTTACTGGTTTACCGCTTCAACTTCTTTCGCAAATCCGGCGGTAACATTAGCGCGTACGTTAACAGACACTTTTACCGGAATACGCGCAGCCGACGCGCCACCGTTTATCATTGCTCAGTTTGCCGGAGCAATCGCGGCGGTTTTTTTATTTCGCTGGCTTTTAAAGGAAGAAAGATGAAAAAAGAGCTTTGATTCTTCGCACCGGAAACTCCGCTTGCAGTTAGATGGCGGAAGGCTTACTAATACATATTAGAGCAGATTTCATTTAATTACTATACATAGCCGCAATGCCTGATCCAATTTCTGGCATCTGCGGCTGTGATTGTTTTTAATGCCCGGCTGATGGTCTCCGATAATGCCGGATAAGTTCTCGCA
>JALZCH010000012.1 GCA_030863175.1 Acidobacteriota bacterium
CGGAAAACTAAAACACTTTCGCCGTGTGTTTTCCAGATTTGATAAATTGGCAAAGAACTATTTAAGTTTTGTGCAATTTGCCAGCACATTGATTTGGCTTAGATAGCTATGTCAACACTACCTAGCAGGAAACAAGTTTGACGATACACCTTCCTGAATAAATCTGGTCTAGCAACACAGACCTCAACGATCTAACCAGCTTAATCAAACATCATGCATTTAAATCGAAAATGGAAAGATTTGGTTTAAACGAAACGTTAAATCTGGCTGGTGACACCGAACGCGGCGCTCTTGCGAGGCGCGGCGAAGCCAACAGCAAGGCGGACGCCATCTATTTTGGGTCTGCCGTTTCGGATTATCAAAAAGTAGCGGGCACCGAGGCTTCGCGCAAAATTTACCGTGCAAACAATTGGCAGCAACCTCTGAAAATCGTGCAGGGAATCGCCGACATCATCAAAAGCGCCCGGCTCGATTTATCGGCTTCCACCGCAGCCGCTTTTAGGCTGTGCGCCGCAAAACTTTACCCTTACTTCGCTTTATTAAACTCACGCCCGACAAAAACGTCACGGCTTATCGGCAAATGTTAATCTCATTTTGAGCCTGAAAAAACGGACTTACAATGCTGAAACGATAAAATCTTGAAACAAAATTAGGGGATTTCAACCGCCGGATGTTAAACTTAATTTGTGGCACACAGTCCTTTAGCAATTAAACGTCGTTTTATCCTGGGCGATCTTTACGGTCGCTGCGAATCCTCCGGTCAGATTCCGGTTTATATTGACACCGTTACAGACGAACCTGCCGGTTTTGCCGACGAAAGTATGGGTTCATACGCCGACGCCTTTGTGTTTCATTTGCCCGACGATGTTTGCAAAAAACTCTCAACGGGGCATTACGGATTAGGTTTCGACTACGATTCGACGGGTGAAAAAAACAAAGTCAAGCTGAATTACATTCTGCTCGTCTCAAATCACCGCGAAAAAGCGCGCAAAGAAGCGGCTAACGCAAAAACAAAAGAATAAAATCGCGATTCAATAATTTCCGAAAAGCAAAATTAGCCGTCTTGCCAAATCTGCAAGATGACAAAACCTTAAAAGGACGTGCATTTTGCACGTCCTTTTAAATCTAGCAACCGTAAAAACTCGAAATTATTATTTCGCCAAACCGACCTGACTCAAGATATAAGCGTAGCGAAATGCGGTTTCCTTAAGTGCGTCGTATCTACCCGAAGCGCCGCCGTGTCCGGCGCCCATATTGGTTTTGAGCAAAATCTGCGCGTCGTTGGTTTTCATCTCGCGGATTTTAGCGGCGAATTTTGCGCCTTCCCAATACGGAACCTGTGAGTCGTTGAGCGAGACTTCGATTAGCATATTCGGATAGTTTTGCCGTTTGATGTTGTCGTAGGGCGAATACTTCATCATATATTCGAACGCTTCTTTTTCTTTCGGATTGCCCCATTCGATAAATTCGCTCGTCGTCAAAGGCAAATCTTCGTCAAGCATCGTGTTCATCACGTCAACAAATGGAACCTGCGCGATTGACGCTTTGAACAAATCCGGTCGCATATTGACGACCGCGCCCATTAGCAAACCGCCCGCTGAACCGCCTTGAATCACCAAACGTTCCGACGAAGTATATTTGTTTTTGACAAAATAATCGGCAACGTCAATAAAATCATTGAACGTGTTCATTTTCTTGAACATTCTGCCCTGTTCTCGCCATTCTTCACCCAGCTCGCCGCCACCGCGAATGCTCGCCAAAGCGTAGATCATTCCGCGATTCAGGAGGCTTAAACGAGCCGAAGAGAAGGTCGGCGGAATCGAAACTCCGTAAGAACCGTAAGAATAAAGCAGCATCGGCGCACTGCCATCAAATTTGACGCCTTTTTTGTAAACTATCGCTACCGGAACTTTTACGCCGTCGCGAGCCGTCACCCAAACTCTTTGGACTTCGTATTGTTTCGCATCATAACCGCCCAAAACAGGCATTTGTTTGAGTAGCTTGCGTTCTTTTGTGTTCAAATCGTATTCAAAAGTCGAAGGCGGCGTGACGAAAGAGTTGTAAACGTATTGAATTCGCTTCAGATTGTATTCGGGATTTGCGCCCAAGCCCATCGTATAAACCGGTTCGGGTGTGTCAATGCGGTGCGATTTACCCGATTTTTTGTCAACAATCCGCAAATATTCCAGCCCGTTTTCGCGTTCTATGACAACGCCGTGATCGGCGAAAAACGTGATGTCTTCGATTTTGACTTTCGGATTGTGCGCGATAAATTCTTTCCAGTTTTTCTCTGACGGATCGTTCATCGGAGCGACCACGACGCGGAAGTTTTTCGCGCCTTTGTTGGTCGTGATGTAAAACTTGCCTTCGTCGAAATCAACGGAATATTCGTGATCTTTTTCGCGGGGTAAAATGACTTTCAGTTCTGCGTTCGGCTGATCTGCCGGAATGTAGCGGACTTCGCGCATCGTTTTGGCGAACGACGTGAGCAAAATCATTTTTTTGTCGCGCGAGCGATTCGCGAAAACGTCGTAAAGCTCGTCTTTTTCCTCGTACAGCAATTCCGGTTTGCCGCCGATTGTGTAGCGCCAGAACGAATCAGAACGCTTTGTTTTTTCGTGTTCGGTTCCGACGAACAAAGTTTTGTTGTCGTTTGCCCAGACGACTGATGTCACGCGCTCGATTTTATCCGGCAAGATCTGTCCGGTTCGCAAATCCTTGATTTGCAGCGTGTATTGGCGATAGCCGGTGTTGTCCGAAGAAAATGCCAGCAGATTGCCGTCGTCGCTGATCGAGTAAGCACCGATTGAATAGAATTTGTAGCCTTCCGCCAGTTTATTCTGGTCGAGCGTAATTTCTTCTTTATTCGAGCCGATTTTGCGGCGCGCGAAAATCGGATACTGCTTGCCTTCTTCGGTTCTGGTGTAATATTCGTATTCGCCGTAACGATAAGGCACATTCGTGTCGGTTTGTTTAATTCGCCCGAGCATCTCGTCGTAGAGCGAATTAGTCAAAGCCTCGTAAGGTTTCATCACCGATTCGGTGTAGGCGTTCTCAGCGAGCAAATATTCTTCGACTTCCGGGCGGACTTTCCCGGTTTTCGGGTCTTTGTCGCTCCGCATCCACGAATAATTGTCTTCGAGACGGACGCCGTTGATTTCGGTAACTTTCGGTTTCTTCGCCGGAACCGGCGGTTTTACATCGTTCATCTTTTGTTGTGCGTTTATATTAACAAGCGGAATCGCGCCAAACAGCAGCGCTGCCGCAAAAATAGATTTAATTTTCATAATTTTACACTTCAAAAAGAAAACCTGGGGACGAAATTTTTACAATTTTACGGAAAAAATTGTAATCCGGTTTCTCAAATATACGAAATAAGCAGGGAAAGTAGCGGTTTTTTGCTATTCAAAAAGTGTTGTTTAAAGATAAACAATATGTTAGAAATATTACAACTTTCTTTTTTATACGAAAGTTTACTCCCCACGAATAAATGATTTAATGCCCCAAAGTAAAAACTGGATTGCTTTCATTTTTTTTTGACAGCGGTTCAGCGAGGCTGCTAGAGTTTCTATTAATACAAATTTATGGAGTTACTAGAAAAATGCCCTCGCATTTATCAGGGGCGCTTATTATCCGGTTAAATATAACCGGACGGTAAATAAATCATGAGATTTAGGATAATGTTTATGTTCGCACAATTTAAGAAACGAACTTGCAATTAATTGTGAAAAGGCGATTTTTCACCGAACTCATATAGATATATCGCCAACGGAGGATAAGAATCTCATAAGATTAAAAGATAAAGCTCTATCAGGCATTAGGATTTAAAAGAACTCTCCCTTTTAAAACAAATCACAATTATGACAATAAAAACCTCATTTCCAGAAAAACTGGATGAATCAACCTGTCTTCAAAAAACCGGAAGCGGGCTGACGGTAATTGTACCGGCTTATAATGAAGTTGAAAACATCGCCGATACGGTTCGCAGTTTGCAAAATCAAACCGTTCGAGTGGACGAAATAATTGTCGTTGACGATTGCTCAACCGACGGAACAGGCGATGCTGCTCGCGCTTGCGGCGTGACGGTTATTACGCCTCCAACCAATACCGGAACCAAAGCCGGAGCGCAGAATTTCGCTCTCGAAAGAGTGCAAACCAAATACACAATGGCGCTTGACGCAGATACGACTCTCGCGCCGGACGCAATCGAGCTGCTTCTCAAAGCATTCGATCAACAGGACGTAGCCGCCGCCTGCGGATTTGTCGTTCCGCGCCACACTAAAAGCTTGTGGGAACGCGGTCGCTATGTCGAATATCTTTTCGCTTTCACGTTTTACAAACCGATTCAGGATTATTATCAAAAGCCGCTGATTTCATCCGGGTGTTTTTCGATTTACCAGACCGATATTTTGAAAGACAATAACGGCTGGTCAACCCGCACAATGGCTGAAGATATGGATTTGACCTGGAGTTTTTATCAATCAGGGCACAAGGTCCGGTTCGTTCCCGAAGCTCTATGTTATCCGATTGAGCCACATAACTTTTCATTTATGCGAAAACAGCTCAAACGCTGGTCGCACGGTTTTATTCAGAACGTTCAGCTTCACTGGCGCGGCGTTCTTGAAATTCAATATTTGCGAACTCTTATTGGTTTAGCAATTTGGGATGCGACAATTGCCTCGCTCGCATTCCTGATTCTCATTCCTCTGCTCGCGATTTTCGTCAGCCCTTTTTTCCTTCTAGGTTACATAATTGACGCCCCGGCGGTTCTCGTTCCGATTTTATATAAAGCATGGCAAAGAAATGAGTTTTGGCGGGCTCTAGCCAGTTTTCCGTCATTTTTGGTTTTGCGCATGGTTAACGCCGTGTTTTTCCTCGAAGCGTTCTGGACGGAACTTTTAATGCGGCAGCCTCTCCGCGTTTATGAAAAGGGACACTAAAAAAAAGGAGTTACAAAATATTATGATTGCAGGATTACCCGGAACCGGGATTAGCGGATTATTTTACCTCATAAGCGCATTTTGGATGCCGATTGCCGAGCTCGTGCGAACTCTTCGCGGGCGGGAGCGTCAGTCGAACTGGAAACTGGTTTTTTCGCAATTTGCGCTGGCGACAGGAATATTCGCGGCGTTGGGCTTGACCGGTGCCCTGATTGATTACTTTATTCCTTTTTCAGCTAAGTTTTTGGCAGCCTTTGTTCCGAATTCAAACAACAATTCACAAACCGTCAGCCTCGGAGTTGCTCCCACTTTAATTACTATCGGGGTTTTGTTCATTTTTCTTTTTAGCATTGAAATAATCGGGATGATTTTAGGACGGATGAAATCTTCTGATTCAAAAAAACGTTTGGAAAAAAAGACTTTGGCGGTTAACCGTTTGTTCCCGGAAAAACGGAAAACTATCGAAGACACGCGGGGATAAGTTTGCCTTAAAACGCACCTTCTTAACGGTTGAATAAATTCTGATTGAGAAAGCTCAATCAGAATTTATTCGCGCATTTGAAATGAAATACATTCTCTTAATTTCAATCGTCGGTTTACTAAGCGCGTTAAATATTGTTGCCAAAACACCAAGCTCGCCACCTAATCCGGCAGCTTCCGACGCGGCTGCTCACACCGAAAAATCGCGCCCGGTTCGTATTCCGCAATTTGAAATCGAACCCGTAATTGACGGCAGACTTACCGACAAAGTTTGGCAATCGTCTGTTATTCTCAAAGATTTTTATCAGTTGAAATCGGGTGTTAACGTTCCTTCCTCAGTGCCGACCGAAGTTATGCTCGGCTACAGCAGTAAGTATCTTTATGTCGCTTTTCTCGCGTATGACGAGCCAAATGCTGCGGTTAAGGCTTCGCTCACGCCGCGCGACGAGATTTTTGAAGATGATAACGTTCGAATAGTTTTGGATACTTTCAACGACAAGCAAAAGGCTTATGTTTTCGCTTTTAATCCGCTCGGAGTCATTGCCGACGGCATCTTGACGGAAGGCGTGGGCGAGGATTACAGCGTCAATATTCCGGTCGAGGCGAAAGGACGCCTGACGGAAGCCGGTTACGTTGTCGAAGCCGCAATTCCTTTTAAATCTCTCAAGTACAAAGCGGAAAAAAACAGTCTCTGGGGAATAAATGTTTTTCGCCACGTAAAAAGTTTGAATGATGAAGTCAATTCGTGGATGCCGATTTCTCCCGACAAAATGGGACAGCTCAGTCAATCCGGTAAGATTACGGGCTTGGAAAATCTCTTCACCGGAGCGACTTATGAAGTCGTTTCAACTGTTATGGTTTCGCAAAATCAGCTTCGGTTGAAAACAGAACCCGAAAACTCGGGCAATGCGAATAACAACTTAAGCAATAACACGGGTATCGTCAGTCAGCCGCTCAAAATTCAACCGGGTTTTTCCGCCAAATTAAATCTGACTCCATCTTTATCGTTCAAAATCGCCGTTAATCCCGGTTATTTAGCCGGAACCGAGATTTTCCAAACTTCCACATACCTTCAACGCAGACGCGAGGCTTTCGACCCAGATTACGCAATCAAGCGAACGAGAAGCGTTCGCAGTTTTGCGCTCGATGAAAATTATCTGGAAAGCCTTAATAATTTTCAGACTCCGCTTCAAAACGTCAACAAATACGCCGTTGTCAACCCGGAATATGTAGTCGAAGTTTCCGGCAAGATAAAAAGCAACGCTTTTGATTTATTGCTTGCCAAAGATCCCGCGCCGGGAAACTTTAGCCCTCAGGAATTGGAACATCCGCAACTGCGGCGGCGCATTGACAGATTTGTTAATCAAGATGCTTACCTCAATGCCTTTCGCGTTAGGCGAGATGTCGGTGATGATTCTCGTTTGGGTTTAACTGCGACCAACTTTAACTTTGGCGGCACGCGAAGCTATTCGGCGGGTTTTGACGGGCGTTTGCGCTTTGACGACAGCTCTTTTGTAAATTTTCAAATCCAGGGCGTCAATTCAAAACGATTTTTCTTTGAGCCGGATTTGGGAGAAGAAGCTTATCGAACGGGAAACGGCTTTGGTTATTATCTCAGCTACGAAAAGCAAAAGCGGAATTTCGGCTATTCGCTCAGCGCCGAAGGACGAACAAAATATTACCGTGCTGATTTGGGCTTCACCCGTCGCTTTAATTACAACCGCAACGCTGCGTTAGTAAAATATAAATCAGATACGAATCCCGAAGGGAAGCTAGTTGCCTGGCGTGTTTCAAATCTTTCCGACATCGGTTACGATTGGCAAAGCCGTCTTCGATATTGGAACAACGAAACGAAGCTCGATCTCGATCTGCCGCGCGAGACTTATCTTAGTTTTTCTTACGGCACAGGTTATGAGCGTTTATTTGAAGAAGATTTCGGAGCGCGCCGTACATCGGAACGTCCCGGAGCTTTTATCGGCGATGATCCCGAACGCTCAACTCGATTTAATGAAGTTTCATTTTACGGAGAATCAACGCCGATCAAGCGAGTTTTTGTCTCAGCTTTTGCAAGTTATAAACAAGGCGAATTCGATTTGGACTATGACGCCGGTCCGCGATTTCTCCGGACAAGTCCCGCCGCGATTCTCGACCCCGATGCGCCGCTCGATCCGAATCCCGGCTCTTTATTCTATTTTGAATCGTCATTGTCATATCGCCCGGCGGCGCCTTTCCAGATTGATTTGAACTATTATAAAAGCCGGCTCGAACGCAGCGACAACAAACGCCTCGCTTTTGACGACAACACAGTTGGCGGTCGTTTTACTTACAATCTAACCAAATCGTCGTTCTTCAGAACGAGAATTGATTACTCAACCCTAACTTTGAGAATGCGCAGTCAGTTTATTTTCGGCTTAACCAATCCGACCGGAAAATCCCTTTATATCGTTTATAACGGCGATTACGCCAGAGCCGGATACGGACCTTTCTTCGCCGAGCTTTCACCATATTTTCGCCAAAACGGACAAACATTTCTAGTTAAAGTTTCTTATCCGATATTTGGAAATATTAAGAAATAGAGCTTAAGGGGGAAACAAATTCGCGTTTGAAAATTTTGGTTTCACCGTTTGGCACTACTACCGTAACTTTGTCATCTTCGATTGATTTTACTTCGCCTTCCGCGTTTTGCGGCAAACTGACAATTTCGCCGACCGCAATTTTAGGCGCGGCGTTTTCTCGTAGCTCGCGCAGAATAACCTCCTCCGAAAGTTTGACCTCAATTTCCGGCGGTTTGATTTCCAATCTTTCTTCAACCGGACGCGCGCAGTTATCGCAGGTTCCGCATTTTTCGGCTTCTTCCGATTCGGCTTCGAAATACCCGGACAAAATCCGCCAGCGGCAAAATGCGCTTTGCGCGTAAAGCATCATTCGTTCGAGCTTTTCGCGGTCCGTTTCTCCTTTTTCGACGTATTCCTTAGCGATTTGCCGAATTTCGGAGTCTGTTAAATTTTTCTTCGCCAAATCAAATTTTGCGCCGCGTTTTTCTCTGACGATTTTGGCGTCTTTGAGTAAATTGAGTGCGACTCGCGTTTTGGTTTTCGCCACCGCATCGCCGATTGTTTCCAGAATTTGCGTTTGAGTCGCCGGATTCTGAAAATTTTCCAGCGTTTGATAAATCGCCAAAATATCGTCAGCAGAAGGATAACGACCACCTAAGAAAAATTGTTGGACGCGGCGGTCGCGCGTGTCGTAAAGCAAAACGCAATTTGCCGTTTCGCCGTCTCGTCCCGCGCGTCCGGCTTCCTGATAATAAGATTCGAGCGAACCGGGAATTTGCCAGTGAATGACGGCGCGAATATCAGCTTTATCAACGCCCATTCCAAAAGCGTTGGTTGCAACAATCGTTTCGATTTCGCCGGACATAAACCGGTCTTGCGTTTCGTGCCGCTGTTTGGCGGAGAGCTTGCCGTGATATTTTTCAGCAGCGATTCCAATTTTTTCAAGTGAATCAACGACTTCTTCGACGGCTTTTACGGTCGCGCAGTAAACGATTTTCGAGCCTTGGGTTTCGCGCAAAATTTTCGCCAGATGATCGCGCTTTTCCAAATCGTTCGTCGTATGAACGACAGCGAAATGTAGATTTGGGCGAAAAATGCCGGAGTTGATAACCTGCATTTTAGGGCGTTCGAGCTGACGTTTGATGTCTTCAACGACTTCTGGCGTCGCAGTTGCGGTTAAAGCCAGAATCGGCGGATTTTTTAATTGTTTGAGCGCCTGACGAATCTCCAGAAATGCCGGGCGAAAATCGTGTCCCCATTGCGAAATGCAATGCGCTTCATCAATGACTACGAAATCAATCTCTTTATCTTTGATTGTTTCCAAAAACTCTGCGTCGGTTAATCTTTCAGGCGTCGTGAAAACGAAATCACTTCTTTCCCGCTCGACTTGTTCAAGCGATTCGCGTTGTTCCGATTCGGAAACCGAACTATTCAGATTCGCCACATCCAAACCTTTTTCTTCGAGCTTGTCTGACTGGTCTTTCATCAGCGAAATGAGCGGCGAAACGACAATCGTCATTCCTTCGAGGTGCAAGGCAGGCAATTGATAACAAAGCGATTTTCCCGCGCCCGTGGGCATAATGGCTAGAGTGTCTTTTCCGGCTAAAACGTTTTGGATCACTTCGCGTTGCGCCGGGCGCAGTTTTTCGAGACCGAAAACTTCGTTCAAAGTTCGGCGGATTTTTTTCGCGCTCACTTGTTTACTCATATTAAATTGATAACCGATTCGGTCGTTTCATTCGGTACGACTTTAGACCGATTGGGAATTTGCTTTGACCGGATTTTCGCGGCTTGTAAGTGTTAATAATTCTTCATCCGCTTTTAAAAACGGCGCAAACCAAATGAATAAAGTCGAAACGATTAGCGCGATTGTGCAAGCCGCGCCGCCTTCTATTCCGTAATCGCCTCCCGACAGCCACACCAGATTGTTTGAATCAATTGATTTTAAAAACGGCGTCGGCGCAATACTGGTAATTCCACTGACCGGAATGCCCAAAATCTGCGCCATCACAAAATTCCAGGCGAAATGCACACCGAACGGAAACCACATATCGCGGGTTTTCAAATAAGCGATTCCGAGCCAAACGCCCGCCAGTGCGGTATTAAGAAAAGTAAAAGCCGGAACGACGTTCGGATTTCCGAGATGCCCGAGCGCAAAGGGCAGAGAAGTGATTAAGACGCCAAGCCAGGCGAGACGAGCGCGCGAAAAAGTTTGCAATGCATAACCGCGAAACAGCGTTTCTTCCGCTGCAGCCCCCAAACCGAAAACGAGTCCCGAAGCGAGAAAAGACTGCAAAAAAGCTTCTGCCCCTGATTTATTCAAATTAAAATTTAATGCGCCCGTGCCGAATACAATCAACACGGAAAGAAAAAGTGTCGCGATGCCGACGCCGACGCCTAATAAGAAATTTAAAACACCTCTACCGTTAACAGTCCAACCCAGCGTTTTGGCGGGCAAATCTTCGATTTTTTTCTGAAATACAAACGCCAAAATTATCGAAACGACGAGCGTGACGATATTTTGAATGATGAAACCGCCGTTTCCGCCGAGAAAAGACTCAATTGCGCGGGAATCTCTTGCAGACAAAAAGATCACGCCGCCAATCGCTTGCACACAAAACATGAACGCAAAGGCGAAAAGCAAAAAACGCCATCCGCTTCGGAGGCGACCGAAAGCGTTGAAAAATAAAAAACTCATCCGGTTATTTTAGATTCGACCGGATGAGTCTGAAAAGCAAAAAAACGAAATTTGCGGTTAAAGATTTTTGGCAAAGCGGCTCGTTTTCCACCAATCGATTGTTCGCCGCAAACCTTCTTCCAATCCTACGAGCTTTTCATAATTCAAACATTCGCGTGCTCTCATGTTATCTGCCTGCGAATGCTTTACGTCTCCGGCGCGAGCCTCGCGGTATTCAGCCTCGATTGATTCTTTGCCCGTTATCTTTTTTAAAACTTCAAGCAGCTCGTTTAAGGTTACCCGGTCGCCGTTTGCCGCGTTCATCACTTCGCCGATTCCTTTTGTCGTCTCAGCGGCACGCAAGTTCGCGTTTACAACGTTTGCGATGTAAGTAAAATCGCGCGTCTGCTCGCCATCGCCGTAAATTATTGGTGTTTTGCCAGTCAACAGAGCGTCAACAAAACGCGAAATCACGCCCGAATATTCCGAGCTTGGGTCTTGTCGCGGACCGAAAACGTTGAAATAGCGCAAACTAATTGTTTCCAATCCGTAAACGCGCGTAAAAACCTGGCAATAATATTCGCCCATCAATTTCGCCGCCGCGTAAGGCGAAAGCGGTTCGGGCAACATTGCTTCGACTTTCGGTAAAGTCGGCTGGTCGCCGTAAGCTGAGCTTGATGCTGCATAAATCAAACGTCGAACGCCCGCTTCTTTTGCCGCGACAAGCAATTTAAAGGTCGCATTAACGCAGGCTTCGTGGGTTTCTTTCGGATTTGCTACTGAGCGCGGAACCGAAGGCAAAGCGGCTTGGTGAAAAACGACTTCAACGCCTTCGAGAGCCTGATGCAACTTGGTTTCATCGTTTAAATCGCCTTCAATAAATTCAAAATTGCCCGAAATTTCTTCCAGATTTTCCCGATAGCCGGTTACAAAATTATCAATGATGCGAACACTTCCGCCTTGGGCGATAAGCGCATCTGCCAAATTTGAACCGATAAATCCAGCGCCGCCCGTGACTAAAAATTTTCCCGATGAGTTCATTGGTAAGAAGAAAACAATATAGATGTAAAAGTTAGGAGATAAAACAGAAAATTAAGCATTTCTGCTGTCTTCTACCTACTACATTCTATATCCTAGATTCTAATTATCGTCCGACTCCAACATATTCAAAGCCGCGCTCGCGCATAGCGGCGGGTTCGTAAATATTGCGGAGATCGGCAATTTTCGGCGACTTTAAAAGTGATTTGACTTTTTCCAAATCGAGCGCGCGGAACTGATTCCATTCGGTCACAAAAACCAGCACGTCTGCCCCGGAAATAGCGTCGTATTCATCTTTCGCATATTCGATGCCGGACAATGATTTCTTTGCTTCTTCCATTGCCACGGGATCAAACGCTTTCACTTTTGCACCGCGCGCCTTCATTTCATTGATAATTTCAATTGCTGGGGCTTCACGCATATCGTCGGTTTCGGGTTTGAAGGAGAGTCCCAAAACGGCAATAGTTTTCCCAGCAAAATCACCGACAAGGCGCTCGATTTTCGGAATCATCGCCAAACGCTGGCGATTATTGACTTCGATGGTCGCGTCAACGAGCAGCGAGTCAGCGCCATATTGACCGGCGACAGTCGCCAAAGCGCGCGTGTCCTTCGGAAAACAGGAACCGCCGAATCCGGGACCGGGGTGCAAAAATTTGCTTCCGATTCGTTTGTCCATTCCCATACCGCGCGCCACGTCGTGGACATCGCATCCGATTCGATCGCACAGATTTGCAATTTCGTTGATAAACGAGATTTTTGTGGCAAGGAATGCATTGGCGGCGTATTTCGTCAATTCTGCTGCTTCGAGCGAAGTGATGACGAAAGGCGTCTCAATCAAATAGAGCGGACGGTACAAATCCTTCATAATCGCAATCGCTTCTGCATCACGGCTTCCGATGACAACGCGGTCAGGGCGCATAAAATCTGAAATAGCCGCACCTTCGCGCAAAAATTCGGGGTTTGAGCAGACGCCGAAATTGTGTGCTGCGGCTTGATTCTCCTGAATCAATTTGCGAACCCATTCGCCTGTTCCGACCGGAACGGTGGATTTTGTTACGATGACTTTATAGCCGTTCATAAAACGAGCAATGTCGAGAACTGCTTTTTCGACAAAACTCATATTTGGCGTTCCGTCTTCATTGGGGGGGGTGCCAACTGCGAGAAAAATCACCAGAGCATTTTCGACGGCTTGTTTTAAATCAGTAGTAAAATGAAGGCGCCCGGCTTTCGAATTTCGCTCGACGATTTGATCAAGCCCCGGTTCGTAAATCGGAATAATACCGTCCTTGAGGCGTGCGATTTTGCTCTCGTCAACATCAACGCAGGTTACATCTACGCCGAACTCGGCAAAGCACGCACCCGTAACCAACCCAACGTATCCTGTACCTATTACTGCAATATGCATTTCTATTTATTACGTAGGAAAGAATCAGAGTAAAGTATACAAAAAGCCACGAATCGGACGCCATTGTCAAGTCGCCCGATTCGTGGCAGGGATTATTAAATTGAGGATGTAACTTAGCGTGACGGGCTGATAACAGTCGTTCCGCCGCCGGTGTTCACATCTGATTTCGAACCGCCGATTACGATTGCTGTTCCAACCGCCGCGCCAACAGCCAACAAAAGACCGGCTAAAGCGCCGAGACCGAGACCCAGAGTCGGAGTCGGAGTAACGCTACCGGGACGAACGCATGGTTTGCATCCGGTTTGCTGTAAACCGCCAGCCAATGCGTCGGTTCCCGCGGCAACTTGTTTGTCGTTACCACCAGCGCGAAGCGTCACCAAACCGGCAATTGTATCAACGTGGGTGTGCCCGCATTCTTTTTCAACTACAAAGGTATTGGCTTGGGTTGCGTCGGCAATTGTTAAGCCTTCGAGCGTGCTGATATTGGCGTTAAAGCCATTCATATTCATCACGCGAACTTTACCCAAATTCAAAGTTCCGTAAATGCCGGAATTGTCAAATTTAAGAGCCATAGTGGTGTTCGGTCCGAGTTCGACTCGTCCGATTTTGCCGAGGCTGACGACGGCTGACGAATTTTCTGCCGTAACAATTGTGCTGCCCGATGCGACTGTGCTGCCCGAAACCGCGTTGCGACCGTCAACCGTGACGGTTCCGGTAACGGTGATTTCTCCGTTTGATTGCGGTGCGGCAGCGAGGGCGACCATTGAACTGACGCTCCAGACGGCGAGCGCTAAGCATGCTGCAAGCGTTTTGTGAATAAAAGTTCTGTTAATCATTATCTCTTTTCCTCCAAGAGGCTGCCGAAGTGTTTCCAAATTATAATCGGGCAACCAAAAAACTAAAAATCTCCTAAAGTAATTTATCGGTTCGGGCTAACGGTGGTTGAATTGCCGCCGAATTGAAGCTCATTATTGTCGCTGACCGCAACATAAACCAAGACCGCCGCTGCCGCACCGAAAACAAGCGCATAAAGCGCAACGTTGCCGGAACCAGCGTCCGTATCGGTGTCTTGCGTTTGCCCGGTTGTCTGGGTTTGACCAGCATTCACAGTTGTTGATTTACCGTTTGAGTTAAGAGCAACCGTGCCGCTTTCAGATGAAACGCGAGTCGCATTGTCAACTGCATCAACCGTAAACGCTTTGTCGCCGGCTTGGTCGGCAACTACAACGCTGTCTTTTGTTTGAATGCTGTTTTCGGAATTTTCACCTCCAACAACGCGGACGTTGCCGGTAATCAGGTTTCCTGTAATTCCTTTTTCGTTGAAGTTTAAAACGAAGTTTGAATTAGGCGCGATCTCGACGCGACCGAGTTTGCCTAAATTAACTGTCGCGCTTGAAGTGGCGGGGGTTGTAATGGTTGTTGCCGATTGAATTGTGCGCCCGGAAAAAGCGCGTTCTCCGTTGACAGAAACAAATGGTGCATCGCCGTCTAAGGAAGCGCCCGAAACGGTCAGTTCAGCCAATTGAGGTTGATCGCCGGGAGCCGCAATAGCAAACATCGAAGATGTCATAAAAACGGCAGAAGCCAAAGAAGCTGCAATGGTTTTGCGAACCCAAAGTGTTTTGCTCATATTTCTCCTTAAATCCTTATTTTTGCTGTTCTCGAATAAAACTCTAAATACCTCGAATCTTTTACACGAATCATCAACGAAAGTCAACGTTCCTTTCAGCAAAAATTCCGTTTTCTGGTAAAGAAATTATAGTCTTTTCAAAATCGCGTTAAGACTAACGCATCAAGCTACAATCTTTCAATAACTTTCCCGTCAAAGTCAACATTTTTTTGCTCCGTTCGGTTGACACTATTGCATTATAATTCTAAAAAAGTTTAGATTTTCTTCACCTTTTATATTTTTTATCGAATTTAAAAGTGGCAAAAGCTAAAATTATCAGTCTGATTAAAACCATAAACACTCTGTTAAGTGTTTTCTCTTTAAAGATTTGTGCCGTTTTTTCGGCAGAGCGGTTTTGAAAAATGGGCGGGGTGCGACAGCCGCCGCCAGAATTGATAATAAGTTAAATTTATTTTTTGGAGCAGGAAAAATGCGAAAAATTGTTTTATTAATGTTCGTTCTCGCGGCAGTTTTGACCAATGCCTGCGTCAACGCCCCGCAAAACGCCAACACACCCGCCGGTCAGCCGCAAAATACGGGCGGCAAAATTAAAATCGGTTTTGCAATGGACACTGTCAGAGAAGAGCGCTGGCAGCGCGACCGCGATGCGTTTGAAAACCGTTGCAAAGAATTAAACGTCGAATGCGTCATTACCGTCGCCAATAACAGCGGTGACCGTCAGATTAACGATGTCGATAATTTATTAACCCAAGGCATCAACGTACTTGTTATTGCGCCACATGATGCGACAGGAGCTGCCTCGATGGTTGACAAGGCAAAAGCGCAGGGCGTGCCTGTCATCAGTTACGACCGGCTGATTAATTCCGACAAAATTGACCTTTATATTTCTCACCAAGTCCCGATTATTGGGAGAAAAATGGCTGAATACGCCGTCCAGAAAAAGCCAGCCGGGAATTATGTGATGGTTTACGGAGCTTCAACCGACAACAACTCTCACATTATGAAAAAAGCGCAGCTTGAAGTTTTAAACGCTCATCCAGGTGTTAAAATAGTCGCTGAACAGCATATTCCTGATTGGAGCCGTGAACAGGCTTTGAATTTCGCTGAAAACACTTTGACGCAGCAAGGCGACAAAGTCGACGTATTCGTCGTTTCCAACGATGGAATGGCTTCGGGCGTTATTTCCGCGTTAGATAAAAGAGGTTTGAGCGGAAAAATTCTCGTCACAGGGCAAGACGCCGACAAACCTGCCCTGCAATCAATCGCTGAAGGCAAGCAAACAATGACCGTCTATAAACCGATTATCCCGCTCGCCAACAGCGCGGTTGAGGCGGCAATAAAACTTGCGAAAAAAGAGCCTTTGAGCGGTGTAAGCCAGTTTCAAAACGATGCTATCAAAAAGAGCGTTCCTGCAACGCTGCTTGAAGTCGTGGCGGTTGACAAAGACAACCTGATGCAAACCGTCATTAAAGACGGCTACGCGAAATACGAAGACGTTTACGCAAACGTCCCGCCCGACCAAAGACCGAAGCCGTAAATTTGTTCGTTGTTCGTCGTTCGTTGCAGATTTTAATGAACGTCCGAATGCGAATGACAACACGAATTTATAAGTGGAATGAAAGAGCAAACAACGAACAACGGACAACGAACGACAAACAAACTGCTGGAAATGCGCTCGATAACGAAAGAATTTCCGGGCGTGCGGGCTTTGGATGGAGTGACGTTTGATTTGCGCGGCGGGGAATTTCATTCGCTTGTCGGTGAAAACGGGGCGGGAAAATCAACGCTGATGA
>JALZCH010000038.1 GCA_030863175.1 Acidobacteriota bacterium
ATCAAAGAAGCTTGTCGAAGCAAAGCAATGGGGTTATGATGCGGAAAAGCTGACAGTTGCGAATCAGGAGATTGCAACTGTCAGCTAAATGATAACTGTCAGATTAAGTCTTAGCTTTTACAAATAACTTATGTCTCAAAAACGCCCCTTTTTGAGACAGTTACTCAATCTTTTGATTAGGATACTGAACTACTTCCAATTTTAGGACATTTCTAAAATAGAGAATTTCGGGTCTGTTCGTGCTTCTCGATCGCTTCCATCGGCGTCAGATTTCCCAAAGCCGAATGCGGTCGATAGTTGTTATAATCCTCTTTAAAAGCTGCAATCTTTTCCCTGGCATCTTCAATTGAAAGAAACCAGTTAGTATTTAAACACTCATCGCGAAAACTGCCGTTGAAACTTTCGATAAACGCGTTATCCGTAGGTTTTCCCGGTCTGGAAAACTCTAACGTCACGTTGTTTTCATAAGCCCATTTGTCTAATGCTTTCGAGATGAACTCACTTCCGTTATCGACTTTGACGCGTTCGGGCAGCGAGCCTCTCAAGAGTTTCATTCGATTCATCACTCGCACCACGTCCTCGCCTTTCAAGCTTTGCCCGATCTCGATCTCCAAGCATTCGCGACTAAAATTATCGACTAAAGTTAACGCTCGAAATCTGCGCCCGTCAAACAATGCGTCAGAAACAAAGTCCATGCTCCAACACTGATTTGGTGCGGTCATTTGTGCAGCTTCCATCCGATGAGCTGCCGCTTTATTACGGCGCGGTCTCTTAGCGCGCAGGTTCAATCCTTCTTCGCGATAAATCCGGCGGACTCGTTTGTGATTATCCCGCCAGCCTTCACGCCTGAGCAGAACGTGAATCCGAGCCACGCCGTAACGAACGCGAGTAGCAGCGATTTCTTTAATCCGTTGTCTGACAGCTCGATCGTCGCTTCCATGCGCTTGGTAATAGACCAGCGAACGAGCCAACAGGCACAAAGCACTGGCTCTTTTGATCGAGATGCGATATTCGTCAATCAGCTTTTTGACTAACTGCCGGCGCTCGCGTGCCCTTAAGGCTTTTTTTTCAAAACATCCTGCAGCATTTGTTTGTCCAAAGTCAGATCGGCAACAACCTGTTTGAGCCGTGCGTTCTCTTCTTCGAGTTGCCGCAGACGCCGCAGTTCTGCTGTTCCAAGACCGGAAAACTTTTTCTTCCAGTTGTAAAAGGTCGGTTCGCTGATGCCCATTTTCCGGCATACTTCTTGGACGGGCACACCTGTTTCCGCCTGCTTTAGGGCGAACACGATCTGTGATTCGGTAAATTTCGATTTTTTCATGGCAATTATATCCTTTCATAGTTACTTAATTGCCCGCATTACTCTATTTTAGAACTGTCCTGTTTTTTGGGAAGAGGTCATGTCCAAAAACATTACTTTTTGGACATGCTAGCTTCATCTTAAAAAGTATATTTCCCTAGATGAAATCATGAAATGCATCTTCCCATTGAACACCTGGATTCTCATACGTCAGCCTATTAATTCCATCTTGCCGTTAATCCGCCACTTTGTTATAGCGATTCGTCACAAACCTTTTCACAGCCTTTTTAGTGACATATATCATTAGCTTTATTAGCTCACGTTTTTATTCTCTGAAACACGAAAGTAAAAACTTTGCACTTTCAGTGCAAGACTATTAGTAATTTCCTTAATTCTCTAAAGAATGTTCGGTTAATGAAATAATTTTTACAAATCGAATTAAAAATCCTTTTAGACTTTCAGTCATCAGGAAATCTCTGCATTTTTAATGCAGAGTGGTTTAGTTGTAGATGACGATTCAAAAGAGACTAACGTGAGCAACATTGGTGAGGCGAACATAAAATTTGCAGCGTATTTTTATGCGACACGAATTAAATTTCACTCGTGAGTGATTTATGCCGATTCAGTTGTAACTTTTCTTCTTTATTCTTTTTTACCAAACACGCTCCGATCTTAGAGGGAGAAATTAGCTACGGAGTTGTGTTAATAAATTTGAATTACAGACGTTATACATAATTGACAGACCTTATACAATTATGAAAATCAAAACATTATTCGCCGGCTTACTGACGCTGGTGTTGTTCACCACAGGTTATTCACAGACGCTGGACAAAGCCAAACTCGATCGGTTTTTTGAACGGCTCGCCGAAAAGAATCAGGCGATGGGAAGTTTAACCGTTGCCAAAGACGGCAAAATTCTTTACAGCCGCGCCATCGGCTACAGCCAGATCAACGGCAGCGAGAGAAAGCCTGCGACCACGGCGACCAGATACCGAACCGGTTCGCTTACCAAAACGTTCACCGCAGTGATGATCTTTCAGCTCATCGAGGAAGGAAAATTAAAGCTTTCGGACACGCTCGACCGATTCTTCCCGCAGATTCCAAACGCCGGTAAGATCACCATCGCGCATATTCTGACGCACCGCAGCGGAATCCACGACTTTGTCAAAGAACCTGATTTTCGCGCCTGGTCGTTAAGCGCGAGAACGAAAGACGAGACGCTCGCCTTCATTGCCAGGGGGACGCCTGATTTCGAGCCGGGCGAAAAACGCAGTTACAGCAATGCCGGATATGTGCTTTTGGGTTATATCGTCGAAAAGTTAGCCGGCAAACCCTATCAGGACGCCTTAAAGAAAAGGATCACCGGAAAGCTCGGGCTGAAGGATACCTATGTCGGCACGGGAAAGACCGACGTCAGCAAAAAGGAAAGCTTTTCCTATAGTTACGCCGGTGACTGGAAACAGCACGAAGAAATAGATTTGAGCATTCCGGTCGGCGCGGGTACGATCCTTTCGACGCCGAGCGATCTAGTCAAGTTCATTCAGGCGCTCTTTGACGGAAAGCTCATTTCACAGGAGAACGTCAATCAGATGAAAAATGGAATGGCAATGACTGAACAAAAGCTCGGCGGCAAAACAACCTATGGGAATCAAGGGGGCATGGACGGCTTTACCTCGACGGTACTTTACCTGCCGGAAGAAAAACTAGCCGTCGCCTATTCCGCGAATGCAAAAGTTTACTCCCTGGGAAAAATCTTCAGCGGCATTTTCGACATTTACTACAACAAACCGTTTGAGATTCCGACCTTTGAATGAATCGCTGTCAGCCCGGAAATTTTGGAAAAAATATCGGGGTTTATTCGAGTCCCGGTTCTCCTTTAAAAGCTACGATTCAGTCGGCGTGATTGAAAACATGTTTGTCAAAACGCGCCGACCGGATGATTTCTATCTGCTGCTTAACAAAGTTATCACGGAGCAGAATCTTCAAATCGAATCGGTCGCGCCCGTTGACGGCGATCTGAATGCCGTTTATCAATACTTAATTACATCCGACGGAGGACAAAAATGATGACTTCAACGTCTGAAACTAGAGAACAATCCGTCGCAACAAATGTGAACCAGCCGAATGTGAGCAGGGTGCGAGCGCCTTCCTGGTCGCTGTGGATGAGGCAGACGCTTGCAGTAATGAGTCTTGAGATCAAGAAAAACTTTTTGAGCCGCCGCGCCTTTCTGCTTTATCTGATCGCCGGATTGCCACTCGTTTTGCTCTCCCTGTTCACGCTTTTTGAGCCGCCGGGCGACGAGTTGGAAAATTTCAGCGAACTCGGCATCGAGTATGCGGCGATTTACGGCGGGCTTATCCTTCGCACGCTCATTTTCTTCGGCTGCGCGTGGGTTTTTATGAATCTGTTTCGCGGCGAGATGGTTGACAGAAGTTTGCACTACTATTTTCTCGCGCCTGTCCGGCGCGAAGTCCTCGTCGTCGGTAAATATCTGTCGGGACTCACCGCGACCATCGCGCTTTTCAGCATCACTACCGTCGGCTCGATGTTTATATACTACTTCTGTCTCTTTCCGTCCGAATCCGCCAGATTCTTTTTCGACGGCGCGGGCTTCGGTCAAATGCTGGCTTACCTTGGAGTAACTTGCCTCGCGTGCCTGGGATACGGAGCGGTCTTTCTGCTGGTCGGACTGTTTTTCCGCAACCCGATTATTCCCGGTTTGATGCTCTACGGTTGGGAGTGGATCAACTTTCTGTTGCCGCCGCTATTGAAGAAGATAAGCGTCATTCATTACTTGACATCGCTCGTGCCTGTCCCGATGTCGGAAGGTCCGTTCGCGGTTCTCGTCAAACCGACGCCGGCGTGGATTTCCGTGCCGAGTCTTCTTCTATTTACCGGCGTCGTGCTTTTTCTCGCGAGCCTGCACATACGCCGCATGGAGATTAGCTATGTAGGCGACTAACCGGGAAGTTATGCGTACGGATGAATTCTTACCGTTAACGATGAGGTCAATTCGGCACGCTTGGAATGTGCCGCGCGACATTCTTACTTTCATCATTTTTAGGATTAGCCTTGTTGCTAGCCTGCTCGTTCGGCTGTGCGCCGTCTTCTTCGCCGGGCGACGGCAAAGCAGTACAAATAAAAAAAACTACAAAAAGTTTGCGGGAAGAACGCTGAAGTTTGTTTTAATTTCGACTGTATTTATAAAATTCTCCCGGAGAAAAGCAATGTACAAACCTAAATTATTATCTCTATTATTAACTCTTATATTAACAGCCTTTTCGCAGTTAGGTTTTAGTCAATCCGATAAAGCGAAAAAGATTGATGAATACGTAACGCCGTTCGTCAAAGCGGATCACTTTTCCGGCGTCATTCTGGCTTCGGAAAATGGCAAGGTAATTTATGAAAAAGCTTTCGGTCTTGCAAATGCGGATTATAAAATCCCGAATCAACTAAACACTCGAATTGGTATTGCTTCAGTCACCAAACCGATGACGGTAGTTATTTTAAACCGCCTTGTTGAGAACAATAAGATTTCACTCGAAGATAAATTAAGTAAATACATTCCTGACTTTCCGAATGGCGACAAAATTACAATCGGTCATTTGAAAAATCATCGTTCAGGTATTCCGCACCGCGTCATGCCGCCCGAACTGGAAGCAGTTTCTTACACTTCGGCAGGATTCGTCGAAAAAGTTAAACAAGCAAAGTCGGAGTTCGAACCCGGATCGCAGCGTACTTATAGCTCTGCCGGATTTTCTGTTTTAGCACGGGCTTTAGAAATCGCTTCGGGAAAATCTTACTCGCAGCTTTTGCAGGAGTTTGTTTTTACACCTGCCAATATGAAAGATTCGCTTGATTTCAACGGCGAGATGATTATGGAGCGACGCGCTCAGGATTATCTGCTGGATTCAAACGGATATATCAATGCTCCGCTCAAGGATTATTCGTTTCTGGTGGGCGCCGGCTCGGTTTTTAGTACGGCTAGGGACGTTTACAAATTCGGCGAAGCCGTTTTAGACGGAAAATATGGTGAAAACGCAAAAACCGATTTGATTGGAAAAACGACAATCAGCGCCAGCGGAACCACTAACGGTCATCGCGCTTATTTGGAAATCGAACGCGACAAAAAATATGGATATGTTCTGCTTTCCAATCTCCCAACGGGTGCCTTCGATATCATTTCACAAGGGTTGACCGACATTCTGCAGGGAAAGGAACCTAAACCGCTTACACCAATTCCCCAAATCATTCCCAATCCCAACAAAAATATGGCTGAGTTTTCAGGCAGTTATAGGCGTACTGACGGCATTCAGGTTGAAGTGGAATTAAGAAATGATTTTCTTTATGCTCTTGGCATCAAATTCTACCCAATCAAACCGGATTGTTTTTTTGAGTATAAATATTATGGCGAAGTGTGTTTTACCCGCGAAGGGTCCGGCAAAATTAAAGAAATGAAATGGAAAGGAAATGGCTTTGAGTACTTTTACGTCAAGCAATAATTCAAATACAGTAAAACAATTTTCCAATTAAGTCTGTATATTATACTCAATATAAGCCTTAAATTTAAGACTTTTCTTTGTTTTGTCTCAAAAGTCGTTTCATAATCAAAATTCCAGAAAGGACACCTGTTTTGACTTTTGAGAGACTTTTTCTAATCGATCAAATAAAGAGACTTTTCTCTCAAATAATATACAGATTTACCAGAGGTTAATTCTATTTTTGAGTAATCCATAACTTCCACATTGATTAAATGCCAATCACAAATTGGCTATTCCAACTGAATTTTGTAATTGCTAAAACATAATGCAAAGTCATAAATAAGACAATGTTTGCACTCTTAGAAAAATACACTCCAATTCGAATTGGTTATTAAATTTAAGGGAAAAACAATCGCAATTATATGAAACTCAAAACTGTTAAAATATTTATTTTAATCTTCTTCCTTCTGGGCGGTACCTTTAGTGCTTTTGCTCAAGACAAGGCTGCCAAAATTGATGAACTGATGAAGCTTTACAATGATTACGGACAGTTTAACGGTGCTGTCCTGGTCGCTGAAAATGGTAAGGTCATTTACAAAAAAGGACTGGGGTTTGCCAATATGGAGTGGAATATCCCCAACACCACAGATACAAAGTTCAGGATTGCGTCTCTCACAAAACAGTTTACCGCCGCTCTCATTCTCCAACTGGTCGAGCGGGGGAAAATAAAGCTTGACGGCAAAATTACAGACTACCTGCCGGATTACCGTAAAGATACTGGTGAGAAGGTGACAATTCACCAGTTGTTGAATCACACATCAGGCATTAAAAACTTCGGCAGTCTGCCGGAATTTACTGAAAAAGAACAACGTAATTTTTTCACCGTCTCGGACTTTGTTAAAAAATTTGCCAGTGGGGATTTGGAGTTCGAGCCGGGGGCTAAATACTCTTACAGCAATTCGGGCTATTTCCTGCTCGGGGCAATCATAGAAAAGGTTACAGGCAAATCTTATGAACAAGTTTTGAAAGAAAACATCTTCGACCCGCTCGGCATGAAGAACAGCGGTTACGATCATCATGATGCGATTATCTCTAAACGAGCTTACGGCTACGAAAAGACTCTCAAAGGCTACAAAAATGCCTCCTATCTTGATATGTCAATTCCGTATGCGGCTGGATCAATCTATTCAACCGTAGAAGACTTATATTTATGGGATAGAGCATTATATTCAGATAAAGTTCTTTCGCCCAAAAGCAAAGAACTGATGTTCAAGCCGTATTTTAGTAACTACGGTTACGGCATTGGGATCAGAGAAATCTCAGTGGGCGAACCGAAACAAAAAGTGCTGGAACATGCGCACACCGGCGGGATAAACGGCTTTGCCTCGCTAATCGTGAGGCTACCGGGAGATCAGCATTTTATCGTCGTGCTGGATAACACTTCCCAGTGGGGAAGTCACTCAAAAATACAAAGTGCCATTACAAATATTCTTTACGATCAGCCTCACAGCCTGCCTAAAAGATCAATTGCTGAAGCTATTATCAATATGGTAATCGAAAAAGGAGTCGATGCCGCCGTTAAACAATACCGCGATTTGAAAGCCAATCAATCTGCCACTTATGACTTCAGTGAACCAGAGCTGAACACTTTGGGCTACGAACTTCTCCGTATGAAGAAGATTAAGGAAGCAATAGAAATTTTCAAACTGAACGTCGAGTCTTTTCCTCAGTCATCAAATCCTTATGACAGTCTTGGGGAAGCGTACATGATAAATGGGGATCGGGAATTTGCAATTAAAAATTACAAAAAGTCACTCGAACTAAATCCGAAGAATGATAATGCCGCGAATGCTATAAAAAGGCTTGAAAATCAAATGCCATAGTCAAAGTAAAATCAAAGATTTAAGATTAGCATACAGGTAATTACCAATGTCTGATTGATTCGTTTGCTAACGAAAATCCTGTCATGTAACAAATAATAAAAGGATAAACAATTGCAATTATATAAAACGGGCTTAACAGCTAAAGTTTGGGATAGAAAACAAGTAAAAATCAGGCATTAAATTACCGGTTACGAAAGTGTCTAAAAAAAAAAGTAATTTGTGAGATTGTTTGTAAGTAGATGTTATATCTAATGTCAAACGAAACGGTTTTGATCTGTAAAAGTCACGATTTAATCTGACATTTCCGACTGATTGAGTATTTTCTCAATTAGTCAGTAAAGGAGATGTCAGATGAACACACAAGAAAAAATCATCAAGAATAAAGTTGGACTTTTGAATTTAGCGAACATGCTTGGCAATGTTTCTCAGGCGTGTAAAGTAATGGGCTATTCCAGAGACAGCTTTTATCGCTTCAAAGAACTCTTTGACGCAGGCGGCGAGCTTGCATTGCAGGAAATCTCCAGACGAAAGCCAATCCTGAAGAATCGCGTCGAGCCAGAGATTGAAGAAGCTGTTGTTCGGATGGCGATTGAAAAGCCTGCATTTGGGCAAGTCAGAGTTTCCAATGAACTCAAAAAACAAGCCATTCTAGTTTCTCCAGGCGGAGTCAGAAACATTTGGCTGCGACATGATTTGGAAAGTTTTCAGAAACGCTTGAAAGCTTTAGAAGCAAAAGCCGCACAGGAAAACTTGATTCTGACGGAAGAGCAGCTTCGTGCTCTGGAACGTGCTAAACAAGAGAAAGAGGCTCATGGAGAAATTGAAACTGAGCATCCTGGTTATTTAGGAGCGCAGGATACATTTTATGTCGGTACTTTGAAAGGCGTCGGCAGAATCTATCAACAAACTTTCATTGATACTTACTCAAGAGTTGCTGTCGTGAAGCTCTATGACCGCAAGAATGCGCTTGTTGCTGCCGATTTGCTCAACGATAAAGTGCTGCCGCTTTTTGAATCAGAGCAGGTTCCACTGCTCAGAATTTTGACTGACAGAGGAACTGAATACTGCGGCAATGTTGAAACACATGAGTTTCAGTTGTATCTAGCTCTGGAAAACATTGACCACACAAAAACAAAGGCGAAGTCTCCGCAGACAAACGGCATCTGTGAGCGATTTCATCGAACCATGCTCGATGAGTTTTATCGCATAGCATTCAGGAAAAAGCTTTACAGCAGTTTAGCCGAGCTGCAAGCTGATGCTGACGAATGGATTGATTATTACAATCGTGAACGACCACATTCGGGTCGTTATTGTTACGGAAAAACTCCTTTGCTAACGTTTCGAGAATCAAAGAAGCTTGTCGAAGCAAAGCAATGGGGTTATGATGCGGAAAAGCTGACAGTTGCGAATCAGGAGATTGCAACTGTCAGCTAAATGATAACTGTCAGATTAAGTCTTAGCTTTTACAGATAATGCTTTCAAACAGCAATTTATCTTTTGGAGATTGTTTGTCAAATTTAATCTCCAAATTAGTGTTGTATCCATTTCCAGCTTTTATGACCTCCATGAAAGGTCTTGGATTGAGGATTGAAGAATTGAATTTATTCAAAAGAACTTTCATTTGAGATGGTTTAGCAATTCCTATAACGAGAAATTTAAGAGGTCTTGGTGAGAATAATTCGATTTTTCTCATACGGTTTATTAACTCATTAAACAATTTTGGAGAGCGAGTATAACTAGAACCATGAATTGCGACCGTACTGACATCTATTCGTTCTTTTAGCCATTCGTCCAAATATTCATAATCTTTTTCATCAAATGGCATTAAAAATGGTATGCAGGGTACTTCAAGATAAGAAAATTTGTCGTGTGACAAAAAATTACGATCTTGATTAAATTTGTGGGAAAAAAGCGGTAATTCATCGAAAACGGAAAGAGTTAAACTTGTCGCAAATTCAAAACCAAAATTAGCAATGAATTGCCAAAGATTTTCTGAATTCGAAATTGTCCAGAATTTTTCAAGCAAAAAATCGTTACAAGTCCCAATCAGCGCAACTTTTGTGTTTTGTGGTAAGCCTAATGCTCTTAACAAATCAGATTTATTCTTAAATTTAGGTTTCCCTGTTTTTGAATCCAGAAATGTGGTTAGAGAAACTGCAACAAGTCGATTTTCGAGAGGAATGATAGAGTCTCTTTTTCTGCTGAAAAACTGGGGAATATATGTTGGCAAGGCTATTTTGGACTGATTTGAGCTTCTAATAGGAATGTACTCGTTGAAAATATCCTGTAGAAATTCAGTTCTATTCTCAGCGGCACATCCAACAAAAGATTTACCTATCATTTCATAAATTCTAAGATTTGTTGCACCATCACATCTTCCGCGCTTTTTGTAATAACAACCCTCACAAAAAAAGGGCAAAACATTTTGGGCTGTAGTTAAATTACTCGTTATGCTCATACACAAACTCTAACCTCTACATTTTTATTACCAATTTTTTGAACTATGCTTCCCTGAATAGAGACCTGCTTTTTCTGTGCAATTGTAAGAAGCTTTTTAGAGATATTTTTAGGTGCATAACCTAATGCGCCAATATGTGCCAATATTAAAATTCTGTCAGCAGAGAAATCGCCAAAAACACTTTCGCCAATCACAGTTTCCTTAACTAATTCACTCGGTTCTTGAAGTTCAAATTGAAAACAGTCAAGTAAGTTTTCACTATTTGAGTATTCACCATTGACTGTTGATTCCCCATCGGGAGAAATTCGAGATTTGACTTCAATTTTAGAATTTGATTTTCTTTGTCTATAATTTTTACCTTGTCCCATTTTTCACCTCACGACTTGAATTTTTTTGAAAACCTGCTAGTGTTGTACATCAACTACAACGCACAACATGAAGGATATTACCAGCGTTGTAGTTATAGGTCAACACCTATTTAAATTTATTATGAGTTTTGGAGACGTACTAAGAGAAATTCGTAAAAAACGAGGGTCATTAAGACAAGTTGCAGATATATTAGAAATTGATTTTGCTTATTTATCCAAACTTGAAAATAACCGCGTTACATTTAAACCGAGTCGAGATTTTTTAAATAAAATAGTCGAAAAGCTGAATTGTGATGAAGCTGAAAAAAATGCTCTATTTTCAGAAGCTGGTAGGATTGAAGAAGAGATCGAACAGGCTGCACAAGAGGTTAATATCAGACCTAATCTAAAAACTTTATTTAGAGCTGCTCCGAAGTTGTCGGATGAGGATATAGATGAACTAAACCAAAGAATCCAACAGATTTTGCAAGCTAAAAACAAGTAGATATGCACAAACTGCCCTTTAGCATTCCTGAACCATCTCGCTATGTTTCCCACCCGAAAGTGGATGAAATTGCTGTTGATGTAAACAAATTTTATAGACAACAGTTAAATCATCCCGAAGGACATATTGTAGATGTTGAGAATTTCATAAAGAATGCGCTCGGAATTGAAATATTATGGAAAAATATTCCAGAACCCGAAAATCGAGTATGTTTTGCTCAATTGGAATGTGAAAATGGGGTTTTCAAAATTAATTTGAACCAAAATCATAAAACTCTTTTTCTCTCTAAACCAGAATTACTTCGTTCATGTTTATCTCATGAAATAGGACACTTTATTCTGAAACACTTCGATTGTTTATATGTAAGTGAAACTCAAGGCAATCTTTTTAATGTTGAAGAAACAAGCAAAATATATTTCCACGATAGCGCTTGGAGACAATTGGGTTTGTCTTATGAAGATTTTGTTGAATTTAAAAATGGACTTGCTAAAACTGCTTGGACGAATGAGCGGGATAGAGAATGGTTAATTCATTTTGAAGATCGTCTTGAGCCTGATTGGATGTATTGGCAAGCTGAACAATTTTCTTCATGTTTTTTAATTCCTAAAGATAAGCTTTTTGATTGTTTAGAAACTGGTCTGAATTTGGCTGAATGGCGCTCTTTATATTGGCTTCGTGATAAATTTGGCGTTTCAATATCTATGATTAAGGTTAGGCTTGAAAAGTTACGGCTTATTGAAGTGAAAGATCGGCAGATATTCTTAACGCCAACCCCAGTACAAGGGAAAGTTTATTGAAATAATTGTTGAAGCTTTGCAATGAAAGCCATTACCGCCTCAGAAAATCTAGTTTTGTTTTTACGGTCAAACTCATTGAAAACTGTTGATTCGCGGAGAAACTCTCAAAAATGAACGCTAAAAATTTGCTCGAATATTTTTCGGCTCGGCAACACGAAACTTTAAATTTAATCCGTCAGCTTGTCGAAATCGAATCGCCTTCTTACGACGTGGAAGGCAGCCGCGCGATTGTTGAGCTGCTGTCGATTGAAGCGGGGAAATTGCAGTGTGTTGATTCAATTGAGAAAATTCCGGTCGAAGGTTACGGCGAGCATTTGATAATCCGCGCTTTTTCTCAAACAAATGAAAAACCTGCGCTGCTGCTCGGTCACACCGATACGGTTTATCCGCGCGGCGCTTTGCAGGAAAGACCCTGGCGCGAGGAAAACGGCAAGATTTTTGCGCCAGGCATTTTCGATATGAAATCGGGCGCTGCATTAATGATTGAAACGCTCCGTGCTTTTTCTGATTTGAATTTAAAACCTTCGCGTCCAATCGAAATTCTGCTTTCGTGCGACGAAGAAGTCGGAAGCGAAACAGGTCGCGCCGTGGTCGAGCGGGAAGCCGAAAAAGCCGCGTTTTGTCTCGTCTGTGAGCCTTCGGCAAACGGCGCGGTCAAAACCGGGCGCAAAGGAACTGGTTATTATTTATTAAAAGCTCATGGCGTTGCCTCGCACGCAGGATTAGACCCGGAAAAAGGCGCATCGGCGGTTTTAGAACTCGCCCGCCAGACGTTGAAAATCCACGAGTTGAACAACCCGGAAAACGGAACAACGGCAAATGTCACAACAATCAAAGGCGGAACGACTTCAAATGTTATCCCGGCGGAAGCTGAGTGCGAAATTGACGTACGTTTCACTTCCCTTGCCGAAGCCGAGCAAATTAACCGCGAAATCAAAAATCTCAAACCTTTCAATTCGCGCATCCGGCTCGAAATCGAAGGCGACATCAATCGCCCGCCGATGGAGAGAACGGAAAAAACAGTTCGATTGTTTGAAAAAGCCAGAGAAATTGCTGCCAGTTTCGGCTATGAATTAAAAGAAACGCAAGTCGGCGGCGCGTCGGACGGAAACTTCGTCTCAGCACTAGGAATTCCGGTTCTCGATGGTTTGGGCGTCGCGGGCGACGGCGCGCACGCCATTCACGAGCACATCATCGCCGCCGATGTTCCCAAACGCGCCGCACTCATTGCATCGCTTTTAATTTTGGATAATTAAAAGTTTACCTTGCGTTTCGACGAAGGCAGAACTATTGCGCCGCAAAATCATTGTCATCTAGCTCTCCGGCGACAAAAACCATTCGCGGGGCATCGGCGAAAAAGTGGCGTTTGTGAAAAACGCTGAAAATGTAAGTTTCACCCGCCGAAACATCTTCGAACCGATAAAATCCGAACGCATTTGTTCGCGCCGTTCGCGTTTCGCCCGCAGCATTTGTCAACATCACTAACGCGCTTGAAATGCCGCGTCCCGAAGCAGTCCTTATTCGTCCGCCAACTACAACGCTGGCAGCAGTAGGACCGATAAGCTGGCGGCAAACGGAAAACTCAGAAGTGTTGCCCACCGGATCGGTCGCGGTTGAAGTGATAAAACGATTGCTAGCTACGGCGACGGGAAACGTAATGTCAAAAGAAGCATTACCGGTCGCGTCGGTCGTTACGCTTGTCGAGCCGATAAAGATTTGACCTTCGCCGTTGCCGGATGAATCGCACGCGGCGTTATCGAAAAATTCTAGGTTGTAAGTCGTGTTGGCGGTGCTGTTCAGTGTGCCTTGAACAGTTGTCGAACCGCTGGAGCTAACTGCTGATGAAAGAACCGGATAATTTTGCAGACTGTTCGGACCGGTGTCTGCGTCTCCGGCATCGTTGAGCTGCACAACATTGTTATTGCCGAGATCAATGCCTAGCCTGCCGTTGGAGAAGATTGAGTTGGAGAGGATTCGGTTGCGTGAGTTGTTGGGTGTTGAAAGGCTGACGCCATTGCCGGCGTTAAAGGCAATGACATTGCCTTCGACGCGACTATCAAACGTGTTGCCAACCATAGACACGCCCGCCGCGCCGTTACCAAGCGCGCTCGTCCCATCCTTTGCAGTGCCGATCAGATTGCCAGTCACAAGGGTGCCGTTCACGAAGGAACTGCTTTGACTGGGATTGAGGTTCACGCCGTTGCCGTTATTGCCGGAAATTATGTTGCGCGCTTCCGGCGCGGTTCCGCCGATGATGTTGTTGGATGAGTCGAACGAGACGGAAATGCCGACACCGTTTGCCAGCCGCACGGTGCCGGTCGAATCGGTTCCGATGAAATTGCCCTCGATCCTTACTCCGCTTGCTATGCTGATGGCAATACCTGAACTGGGTGTGAAGCGATTGATAATCAATCCTCTGATAACGCTGTCATTCGGACCTGGGGCGGCTCCGCCGCATCGGCAAACGTCAATCCCGCTGTTGCCGCCGTTGCTGCCGCCCTGTAATTCAATTTTGAGAACCGCGTTGCCGCCTTGCGCGAGCGTATTGGGCGAAGCGCCCGGCTGCGTGTAGCCGTCAATCGTGATGTTCGTGCGAACTTCTAACCTGCTGAGCGGTATAATCGTGCAAACTCCGGTTGTCGCATTGCAACCCGGGTCCGTCGTCGGAATGTTGAAGTTAATCACGTCCGCGCCCGCAGTGTTATTAGCATCAGTAATCGCCTGGCGGAGCGAGCCTGCGCCGCTGTCGTTTGTGTTCGTGACTGTAAATGTTGCGGCTTGCGCTCGCGGCGTGATTTGGTCAGGAATTAGAAGATAAATGATTAAACCGAACAGAATTATTAACGACCACACTGAAACGATTCTGAGGTTCGCCTGATTATTTTTGTATTTTCTTAAACTTCTCATAACTTCTCCTATTTTGTTTTTTCTTTGAGCAGCGATTCGGCGCAAACGAGGAGATGTCCGCTGCCGGTTTCGACCAAATGAATTTCCCGCGCTTCGGCGAGCTGCAATAATCGGCGTGCCCTAAAACCGGAAATTGACACGGCTTCGTCAAGCGAAAGAAAGCTGTTTTCGCTTCCGCAATCGTCACAAAACAGGCGAGAGCGCCGGTTGCGAAAAACGATTTTTTCGCGTGTCTCGCGGAGCAATAAAATTCGTCTGGCTTTTAACATCGAGTTGGACTAAAATGCGCTCTACCGAGCGGGTAAAATTTAAAGTTTCGCTTTTTGCACCAAAGACGGCTCGTTTATAGTCGGAGAACGGCGCGAGAGTCTTGAGATTTTTCTCTGAGTTTCTCGTTTATTTTTCCTTTATTTCTCTAAAAGTTTTATGAATGCTTCAAACAAAGCACTGCGCGAGTTCGGCGAGTTTCGTCTGGACACGGAGAAAAAAGTTTTGTGGCACGAAGAGCAGCCGGTTCAGCTTCCGCTTAAAGCCGTAGAACTGCTTTCCGTACTAATCGAAAATTGCGGCGAAGTCGTCACCAAAGACGTTTTGCTGCGAGAAGTTTGGGGCGAAACCTTTGTCGAGGAAAGTGCGCTGTCGCACAATGTTTATTTGCTTCGAAAAACATTGCAGACTTTGGGCGGCGAAAAGGATTTAATTCAGACAGTTCCGCGCAGAGGCTATCGCTTCCAGGCTGAAGTTCGTGAAGCGGAAACCGAAAACGTAATTATCGAGCGGGAAACACGTGAACAATTTTTGTTTGAAGAAACTGAAAGATTCGATTCACCGGAAGAATTGCCATCGAGAATTGAAAACGGAAAATCAAGCGCTCGCTTTTTGAGCTTCTTTCCCTTTCTTAGTTTGCCGAAAGCGCTGACAGCAATGTTTGTTTTGTCAGCTGCGGCAATCGGCACCTGGCAATTTTTACCGTCAAAACGTGCTTCGATCGCCGCGTCGGAAGCAGTCGCAATTCCCGCCCAATTCGATTTTGTTAAAGACGGTAAAACGACAACAGATTTTGGTTCTAAATCCGCCAAAGCGCAGGCAATCGCGCTGCAGTCGGACGGAAAAATCGTGGTCGGCGGCTGGGCTGGTGAAAATCAGGGAACGAGCGATTTTGCCGTTGCGCGTTACAAATTGGACGGCTCGCTAGACGAGTCTTTCGATGGTGACGGCAAAGTAATCACTGCTCTCAGTCCGTATACTGATTATGTTTACGATGTGACGATTCAGCCGGACGGCAAAATTCTCGCCGCAGGTTTTTGTTCTTCGGCTCCAGCGGTATACAACTTGTGCGTCGTCCGTTATCGCTCCGACGGCGCGCTCGATCCTTCTTTTGACGCCAACGGAATTGTGATGCTCGCAATCGGAGAGAATTCTTCGGCAAACTCGATTGTAGTGCAGCCCGATGGCAAAATTGTAGTGGCAGGAAGCGCACGTTTTGTAACTACGGTCAAAGATCAGCAACTCAGTCATAACGATTTTGTTCTGGCAAGATTTAATGCGGACGGTTCACTCGACGCAAATTTTGGGACAGGCGGCAAGGCGATTAGCAATTTCGGTTACTGGTGGAACATTTCTTACGCATTGGCTTTGCAGCCCGACGGAAAGATCATTGCCGCTGGTTCGGGAACAAACGGCGCGAACAATGATTTCGTCATGGCTCGTTATAACTCAAACGGCAGTTTGGATATTGAATTCGGCACGAAAGGAAAAGTGCGAACCGCTTTTCTCACCGAAGACGAACACGTTTGGGATTTGAAATTACAGCCGGACGGGAAAATCATCGCCGCCGGAAACGTCAGAAAAGATACTCTCTACGATTTCGCTTTAGCCAGATATAAACCGGATGGTTCGCTCGACGAAAGCTTTGGCGAGGGCGGTAAAGTAATCATCGGATTCGGCAACAACAGCAGTGATACAGCACGCGAAGTCGAGCTGCAGCCGGACGGCAAAATCCTCATTGCAGGTTCGACCGGCATCGGCGCGCCGTCGCCTGAATTTGCCTTCGCCCGAATGCTTGCGGACGGGAAGCTCGACGAAAGTTTTAATCAAACCGGTAAAATGCGCGTTCCCTTTCCGTCCGGGGGTGAAGCTTTCGGAATGATTCTGCTCCCTTCTGAAGGCTTTGCCGTAGCAGCCGGCAGCGCTGGCGACGGAAAATCGTCCAAATTCGGTCTGGCTCGCGTTAAACTTTAGAAACTATTCCGCAAACTAAAGCATGTTCTAAACGAGTGAAATCTGCTTTAGTTTGCGTATCTTTTCCGGATTCTGACCGCGCGTTCCAAACCATCAACGTTTTCCAGAACTTTTAAACGCAGATCTTTATCGAGATTCGGATTGTCGGCAAGAAATTTATTGACGATTGCCAGCGCTTGTTCGCTGCGCTGCCCGCCAATAAAAGTTGAGAGCCAGCCATTGACGAAGAAAATTTTGCGGTTTCGTTTAAGGTTCGGCAGTTCGGCTAAAGCTTTTTCCAGATAAGGCAAAGTCAAATCGGCGTGGTGGGCAGAGTTAAACGGCACAAACGCAGATTCAATCCAACTTTCGGGTTTGTTCGGATCGTTTAGAAACTGATTGAAATAATACTGCTTCATTTCTTTATTGCGGATGCCTGCTCCAGCGGCGTATGCATAACGCCGTTCTTCATCCGATTGCGTGTTTGTTTCTCCGCCGAGCTTTTGCATTACTTCTTTTTCGCCGTACTCGTCGCCCCAAATTGCCAAGCGCGTCAGAATGTCATAACGGTCTTTGATTTTTAATTTTAAATCTTTGACGACAGGCTTGCCCGCCAGAATGTCTTTTAAAATTTGTCGGCTTTCATTGGTGGAAGCGAGATTAACAAACGCTCGATAAAACGTGACGCGCTGCCCTAGAGTATCGGCGTTCGCCATCCGCTCTACCAGAACTTTTTCAAGGCGCGGAGCGAGTGCCATCTGCTGTTCGGTCGAAACGTAATAATTCATTGCCGTTGCCGCGCGCGCCAAAATTGTTTGAATCGTCAGTTCGTCTTTTTCCGCAGAAATATTTTTGATGGCAAGCTCGACATAATCTTTCGGATTAAGTTCGGCTTCGCGCACCGAATCCCACAACGCGCCCCACATCATCGAACGCAAAAAATCGTCTTTTTCGTTTTGAATGTTGGCTAAAACATAATTGCGGCTTTTATCATCAAGCAAAAAGATGCCGTAGCCGTAATCTTGATAATTTGGGAAAACTAAATTACCTAAAATGTTACTTGGCGCAGGAACAAACGCAACGACATTTTCATCAAGTTCTAATCCAGTTCGATAAATATTCCTTTTTTCTGTAACCTCATGTTCTTTAAGTGGAATTTTCTTTACTTCATAATTTAAAACAAGAACATTAAAGTAAAATTTCCATCCATCACCTTCATTAAGAATATTCTTTTGACTAAAAACTGCTTTCTGGTCAGAGTTGTTTACTCTTATAATTGGCATTCCCCGTTTTTTAACCCAAGTTTCTGCCCAAGTTTTTAAGTCTTGTCCGGTTGCCGCTTCAAACGATTTGACCAAATCCTGCCATTCGGCGTTTTTGAAGGCGTTTTGTTTGAGAAAGGCGCGGACTGCCGATTGAAATTTGTCTTCGCCGAGATAAAATTCCGCCTGTTTTAAAAACGAAGGCGCTTTGCGATAGACGATGTTGCCGTAAGCGGATTTGGCTGAGGAAAGATTCGGGATTTCCTGATAAATCGGCGTTGTGCCTCTTGTAGAGTCGGTCAGGTAAGCAAGCGGTTTGTTGCGCTCGTAAAAGGCTTTCCAGGCGTTGTACCGCGGCAGGACTTTTTCCATCGTTTTGTACGCCATAAATTCGGCAAAGCCTTCTTTGAGCCACAAATCGTCAAACCAGCGCATCGTCACCGTGTCGCCAAACCATTGATGCGCGGCTTCGTGAAAAATCAGATTGCCGCGCGTGATAAAGTCGTTCGCGGTCGGCTCCTGCGGAAAAATAATTCGGTCTTCGCGCAAAAAAGTCGCGCCCGCGTGCTCCATCCCGCCAAACGGAAATTCCGGTATCAACACCAAATCGTATTTGGGAAACGGGAATTTGAAATCGAAATAGCTTTCGAGAAATTTAACGGCTTCGCGGTTCAAGCGGAAAACTTCCGCCGCGTGTTGTTTGAATTTTTCCGCCTGTGATTTGCGGACATAAATTGAATTAGAAACAATATGTCCTATCGCTGCTCGATATTGTTCATCTGTTACGATTGGGCTGTTTTTTACTTTTATCTTACTTTTTTCAAATATTTTAGCTGTAATTTCATTTAGATTAATGGTTTCGCCTGTATCTCTTTGTGCAAATTCAGCAAATTCTCCTGCAGCAAATGTGAAAACGTATGTGCTAATTGGTTTCGTTTCAAAAAAGGAGTAAACAACTTTATCTGTTGGTTCTTTCGCTTCATTTATTACACTTGCATAAATTTGCTGTTTTCCATTTGAAACAACTTTCCAACCTTCCGGCACAAACATTCTCAAATAAAATCGAGCTTTCAAATCCGGCTGGTCAAACACGGGAAAAGCTGTACTGGCGTCCGAAGGCACAAAGAGCGAATAGATGTATTCCGCGCCGTCTTCTTTATCAACGTAGCGCGTCACGGCTGCGCCGCTCGTCGCAATCGGCGAAGTAAAATCGAGTTTTATGACGTTTTCGCCCTGACGCACGCCTTCTTTGAAAACAAGATGCTCATTCGTTTCTTCAAACTTCGTGGCGTTTCCGTTTATGTTCGCGTTCGACACGCTGGCAAACTGTTCTTTGCCTTTGATTTTCCGCCAATCGAGAATGATTTGGTCGGCGTTCGTTTTCAAAGAAATTTCGATTGTGCCTTTGAGCGTCGGCGACATTTTTTCGAGCGTTAAATTTATTTTGTAACGCACATCCTGCACGTTCGCCGCTCGCCAGCGCGCAAGCTCGCGCGAAACGCCCGGCTCAATCGGTGGCGCGTTTTGTGCCGAAACATTTTTATTAACCGAAAACATCACAACTAAAAGCGAAAGAAACAAAACGAAATTTCGTGTGAGCATAAAATTTGAGTTTGCAAAAAATCGGGCAGCGACCTTTTTCAAAAGCCGCCGCCCGAAAATTAAAACGTTTTTCCTTTGATTACAAAGTGAAATTGAAATTGACAAAACCACTGGCGCGAACCGGTTGACCGTCGCGCGTGGCGGGTTTGAACTGCCAGCGCTTAACGGCATCCATTGCGGCGCGGCGCAGCATTTCCGGTCCGGCGGCGTTACGGACTTCGGCGACGTTGCCGTTTTCGTCAACGACGACTTCGACTTTGACCACGCCAGAAACGCGGGCGGTTCTTGCAAAAGGCGGATAGTTAGGATTGACTTTTCTGGTCGCCATATCAACAAGCGAACCGATCTGCATCATATCGCCGCTCGCCGCATTTTTTTCGTCTTTAGCCGTGGTTGCGGGCTGATTTGCAGCTTTCTCGGCTGCGTTATTGTTCGGTGCAATCCGCTGGCGAACAGGTTCCGAATTGTTTTGCGGCGCGTTGTTTGTCACAGTCTCCGGTTTTTTTTCCGCAACGGTATTTTCGGTTTTAACAGGTGTGGGCTGAACAGGCGCAGGCTGCTGAACGGGTTGATTTAAAACCTCGCTATTTCCACTCGCCACTTGCGGCTGTTCGATCGGTTTGTTTTCAACCGGAGGCGGCAGCACAACTTTCGGCGCTTCGGTTTGTTTGAAAACCGTCGGCACAGCTAGATTGGTCGAGGCAATCAAAGTCCCGGAAGGAGTGGCTGTCGAAGCGTCAACTTCCGATACTTTCATTTGCGCGTTGGCAATCAATTCGCGCGTGTCAATAACTTCATTTTTCCATTTCGCCGCTTCGTATTCGTCACGCGCCAAAGTGCTGCGTGCACTTGTCGCGGCTTCGAGCAAAGACAAAGCTTCGTCCGGTCGTTTCAGCTCAACTGACATCTGCTTTGAATGCTGAACGATGTTTTCCAAAAGCGAATGCCACTTTCCTAAATCGTTAGCGGCTTCGTTCGGCAGAGCCGAATCCGAAATGTTAATGCCGAGACTTTTGTAGCGTTCAAGTTGTGATTGTGAGCTTTTGATGATTTGTCCGGCGACGGCGTAATAAGAATCTTCCGCACCGCGTTTTGAAGATTTGCGTTTGAAAGTCTCTTCCAAAAGAGCCTGCGCGCGATTGTAATCGGGCTGTTCGAGATAAACGCCCATCAGCATCACGCGTGAAACCTGCTGCATAGATTCATCAGCGGCAGTTTCTTTTTTGATTTTTTCAAGCTCGTGGGCGGCTGCTCCGAAATTGCGTCCGGCAATCCAAGCGCGGATTCTGGCGATTCTTTGCGGAATCGTATTTGTCGGCGCTGCCGTGGTAGTCGGAGTTGCGGCAACTCCATTTAACGGCGTTGAGTTTTCAGCTTGTTGCTGTGCTGTGGCGGCGCCAGCGCCCGCAGCGGTTAAAATTAAACACGAAAGCCATAGCCTTCTTCCCTTTAGCGGCATTCCATTCCTCCCTTAATTTCTCGGTATCGGTTTGTTAGTTCCGCAAGAGTCAAAGCTCGCCTCGTCAGATGTGGCTCACTTCATCACTCGCAAATTGTTAGATTTTACATTATGCCCTGCAAGTTGATAGTGCGCAAATCTTGCCGGACTTCTTAAAATTTTTTAAAAATTGTTACTTTGCTGTCAGACTGCTGACGATTTGTTTTTGAAAAGCAACTGTTTCTGCTTTTATAGCTTTTTCGTCCAAAGTTAGCAACCTGCGGTTGAGCATTACAAGTCTTCCTTCGATGATAACAGTCCGCACATCGTTTGCCTTCGTGGCGTAAACAAGATGCGAAAAAATGTTGTACATCGGTATTTGATGGAAATCGTCCATATCAACAATCACGATGTCCGCGCGTTTCCCCGTTTCAAGAGAACCGATTTCTTTTTCGAGATGCAAAGCGCGAGCGCCGCGAATTGTCGCCATTTCAAACGCCTGTTCCGCTGAAACGACTTTCGGATCGTTGCTCGTCAATTTATGCAGCTTGGCAGCCGCGTCCATTTCCTCCCAAATACTAAGATCGTTATTCGAAGCCGCGCCGTCTGTACCCAATCCTACAAATACATCTTTCGCCAGCATTTGCGGCACGGGCGAAACGCCCGACGCGAGCTTCATATTTGAAGACGGATTATGGGCAACTCCTACGTTTAATCTTTTTAAAATGTCTAATTCGTTATCGTTCGCAAAAACGACGTGCGCGGCGATTGTTTTGTTGTTGAGGAAATTGATTCTGGCTAAATACTCGACCGGACGCGCGCCGTTTTCTTTTGTAACATCTTCCACTTCCTTGCGCGTTTCGGCGACGTGAATCACAACGGTTGCGTTTAATTTATCGGCTGAAGCGCGAACCGCTCGAAGCTGCGCTTCCGTCAAAGTGTAAGGCGCGTGCGGCGCATAAGCGGGAACAATCAAACGGTGATTTCGCCATTTATTGACAAAGCGTTCTGTGTAAGCAATCGCTTCTTCTGGCGTTTTGTTATCGGCGACCGGAAAGCGAATAATCGTCTCGCCAAGCACGCCGCGCACTCCCGCTTTGGCGGTTTCGTCAGCGATTGCGTCCTCGAAATAATACATATCGCAGTAGGTCGTCGTCCCGCCGCGAATCATTTCCGCCAGCGCGAGCCGTGTTCCCGCGCGCACAAACGCTTCGTTAACGTTTTTCGCTTCAGCCGGAAAAATGTATTTCGTCAGCCATTCGTTCAAATCCAAATCATCGGCAATCCCGCGAAACAGCGACATCGGCGCATGCGTGTGAGTATTAATCAATCCAGGAATAATGGCTTTTCCCTGCGCATCAATAATCTGTTTCGCCTTAAATTGGCGCGCAATTTCGTCCGCCTTTCCGACTGCAACTATCTTGCCGTCTTTGACCGCGATTGCGCCGTTCTCAATAACACGCTTTTGCGCATCCATCGTCACGACAGTACCGCCGCGGACGATTAAATCAACCGAATTTGTTTGCACTGTTCTCTGCCCGGAAACTGATATTGCAAATAAAAAGAGAAAAAGAGCAGTTAAATATTTTTTCATTCTTCCGTAAAATAATCCGAATCTATTTTCTTAGTTTCGTAAGCGCCGTCAAAGTTTTGTAATCAGGAATCGGCATTTTTATTTTGCTCTAAAAATCTGCGCCCGAAAGCACGCGGCAGCAAATCTTCCATCATTACGGTTTCACTTTTGCCGCTGAGGTTGGAGAGCGTGACCGGAACATTGCCACAAAATTCCCACAGAATTTGTCGGCAGACGCCGCACGGCGGAGTTAAATCTTCGGTGTCAACGACGACCGCGATCTGGCTAAATTCGTGGACGCCTTCCGAAACGGCTTTCCAGATTGCCACTCGCTCGCCGCAAACTGTCAAACCGTAGCTCGCGCTTTCGATGTTGCAGCCGGAATAAATTTTTCCGTCTTTTGTTTCAACAGCCGCGCCGACTCGGAATTTCGAATACGGCGCGTATGAGTTTTCGCGTGCCGCTTGCGCGGCTTCAATCAATTCTTCTCTTTTATTGTCCAAGACTCAGTTTTTCCCTTACGATTCCACACAAAATTTCAATTCCGACATCCGAGTTTCCGCCTTCCGGGATGATCACATCCGCGTGACGTTTTGAAGCGTCAACAAACTCAAAATGCATCGGTCTGACCGTGACCAGGTATTGTTCGATGACGGATTCCATCGTCCGCCCGCGCTCGCGTATATCACGCTCTAAACGCCGGATAAAACGGATGTCGTCCGGAGTATCAACAAAAACTTTGACATCGAGCTGTTCTAAAATCCGCTTTTCGGCAAAAATTAAAATTCCTTCGATTAAAACCACCGGTTTCGGTTCAATTACTTCGACCTCGTTTGTACGCGTGTGAGTCTTAAAATCATAAACCGGCATTTCAATCGGCAAATTGCCGCGCAAACGACGCAGATGATTGACAATCAATTCGCTGTCAATCGCATCCGGATGATCAAAATTCGCCTTGTGCCGCGCGTCGAGCGGCATATCAATCAAATTCCGATAATAAGAGTCCTGTTCGAGCAAAACGACATTACGCGCGCCGACCGTTTCTACAATCCGCCGGGCAATCGTCGTTTTTCCAGAACCTGTTCCGCCGCAAATTCCGATTATCATTTTTCTTCAGCAATCTTTGGAATAACCCTTTTGAGCAGGTTTTTGAAAGTTTCGGCAACCCGCTGTCCGATTTCCATCACTTCTTCGTGATTGATGTTTTCTTCGCTGATTCCTGCCGCAAAATTTGAAATGCAGGAAATTGCCATAATCTTCATCCCTTGATGTCGGGCGACGATTGCTTCCGGGACGGTTGACATTCCGACGGCATCCGCGCCGACGTAACGCAAATAATGAATTTCCGCCGGAGTTTCGTAAGTCGGTCCCGACAAAGCGCAATAAACTCCGCGACGCAAATCCAAATTCATTTCTTTCGCCATCGTTTTGGCGATTTCCTGATATTTCCGCGAATAAACTTCGGTCATATCCGGAAAACGTGGACCAAAACGCTCGTCATTTTTCCCGCACAAAGGGTTGACGCCCATCAGATTTAAATGATCGCGAATCAGCATCAAGCTGCCGGGCTTGAAATTTGAATTAATACTGCCCGCCGCGTTCGTCAGAATCAGATTCTTAATTCCCAAAAGCCCAAAAACGCGAATCGGAAACGTAACCTCCAGCAAATCGTAACCTTCGTAATAATGAAAACGCCCTTGTTGAATCGCAACTGAAACGCCTTCGACTTCGCCCAAAACCAGACGCCCGGCGTGACCTTCGACAGTTGAACGCGCGAAATGCGGTATCTGCTCGTATGAAATCGTCGTCGCATTTTCAATTTCGTTGGCAAAAGCGCCCAAGCCGCTGCCCAAAACAAGCGCGACTTGTATTTCCCGGTCAAATTGCGATTTGATAAACTGCGCCGCTTCCTGCGCTTTTTCGTAAATCATTATCTAATCTTACTATTGTTTTTCATAAGCTTGTCCAAGAGCCTTCGGCGCGCGCGAATGTCCGATGAATCCCGCCAGCACGATAATCGTCAAGACATACGGAATAATTTGAATAAACTGTACGGGAATATCTTCGCCCGAAGGCAGTTTGAAAACGCCCTGAATTTGATTTGTCAGAGCTTCGGTAAAACCGAACAGCAAACACGCAAGCATCGTCGGCACGGGCTTCCATTTGCCGAAAATTAAAGCCGCAAGTGCAATAAAGCCGCGTCCGGCGGTCATATTTCTGGTAAAAAGCGAAGATTGCCCGATTGACAGATATGCGCCGCCAAGCGCTGCCAGCGCTCCGGAAATCAAAACGGCGGTGTAACGCATTCCGTTGACGCTGACACCGGCAGCGTCAGCCGCCGCCGGATTTTCGCCGACAGCGCGCAATCTCAAACCAAACGGCGTGCGGAATAAAACGTACCAGCCGATTGGAACGAGCGCGAAAGCTAAAATCGACATCACCGAAACGTCGAGCGTCTGCGTCCCGAAAAATGTGTTGAGCGTCGGGAGCAAATTTTCTTTCGGAATCTGCGGCGTCGAGCCGGTCGAGAGGAAAAACGCGCCGCTCAAAAGCTGCGGCAAACCGAGCATTAAAATATTTATAGCCGTTCCGCTAACGACTTGATCGGCTTTAAATTGAATGCAAGCGACCGCGTGAACTGCCGCCAGCGCGATGCCTGCCACGACTCCGACCAAAACCCCGAGAAAAACGCTGCCCGTCGTCGCCGTAACAGCCGCTGCCGTGAAAGCGCCTGACAACATCAAGCCTTCGAGCGCTATATTAATTACGCCCGCGCGCTCGGAAAACATTCCGCCCAAAGCGGCGAGAAGCAGTGGCGTCGTCAACCGAATCGTTGAAAAAACAAGAATTAAAGAAAAAAGTTCGCTCATTTTTTAAATCCGACAATTCCCCGAAAAACCGCTTCGGCGGCGACAAATAAAATAATTATTCCCTGTAGAACCTGAACTAAATCTTTGGAAACATTTTCGGTAAAAGCGTCGAGAAAAATGCTTCCCCGCGTTAGCATTCCGAACAAAAGGGCGGCGAGAACGATTCCGATCGGATGATTTCTGCCCAAAAGCGCAACCGCAATTCCTGTAAAACCATAACCATCGGAAAATCCGTCGTAATAACGATAGCGATAACCTAAAATCTCATTAATGGCGACCATTCCCGCCAAACCGCCGGAAATCGTCATAGCCAGAATGATTTGCGTGCGAACGGAAATTCCGCCGTATTCAGCCGCTGCCGGATTTGCGCCCGTAGCGCGCAGTTCGTAGCCCCATTTTGTCCGCCAGAGGAAAAAATAAACCAGCACGCACATTAAAAGCGCTAGCAAAAACGCTGCGTTTAAAGGAATAAACGCTGGCATTCCGGGCAGAAACTGCGAAATGCGCGGAATGTGCGCGGCTTCGCCAATTGGTGCGGATTGCAGAATCGGGTCACCCGGAACTTTCAGAAAATACTGCGTCACGTAGCTCACCAAAGCGATGCCGATAAAATTAAGCATAATCGTGTTGATGACTTCGTGCGAGCCGAATCTGGCTTTCAGAAATCCGGGAATTGCGCCCCAGAATGCGCCCGCCGCAATCGCCGTCAGCATACAAAGCGGAACGAGCAAAATTGCAGGCAGGCTCGTCCACGAGTAATCAAGGTCGGGCGTTCCGGCAGTGGTTGACTTGATAATTGTTCCGCCGAATTTAATTCCGACAAATGCGGTGGCTAGCGCCGCAACGTAAAGCTGACCTTCGGCTCCAATGTTTAAAAGACCGCAGCGAAAAGCGACCGCCACAGCCAAGCCGGTAAAAATCAGCGGCGTCGCGTAAAAGAGCGTGTAGCCGATGCCTTCGGGGTAAGAAAGCGCACTGCCGAGCAAAATCGCATAAGCCTCAAATGGGTTGTCGCCAATCAACCAGACAATTATTCCGCCGACGACGAACGCTACTAAAACAGCAACGAGCGGAAAAAACAATTCTCGTAGAAAATTCATCCTGTAAAAGTCTTGATCCCGAAAATGTGTGAAACAAATTGCCGACAAATATAACCTTTATCGGCTTTTCGTGCCAATTCCCTGCAATAAAAATTTTCTTGCAAAAATTCCAACAAGAGACTTGACAATAAGGCACTCATATTTTATCATCTAATCAAGCTCAGCAAATAAAACAACGAGTGGCTGAGCGAAACAAACTTTCAAACAAAATACTTTTTGGAGGTTAACGAAATGAACATTGTCAGATACGATCCTTTCCGCGATTTACGCAGCTTGCAGGATGAAATGAATCGTTTATTTTCTTCGACTTTTACGCGCGGCGGCGATGACCAAATGACGCGCGGCGCTTGGAATCCGAGCGTTGACATCTTTGAGAACAAAGATCAGATCGTTCTCGAAGCCGAATTGCCGGGCTTAAAACCGGAAGACGTTGATATTTCGATTGAAAACAACGTTCTTACGCTTCACGGTGAGCGCAGATTCGAGAAAAAAGACGAAGGCGATAATTTCCATCGCGTCGAACGCAGCTACGGCTCGTTCACTCGCTCTTTCACTCTACCGCCGACGGTTTCGAGCGAAAATTGCAGCGCCGAATTTGAAAACGGCATTCTGCGCGTAACGCTTGCGAAACGCGAAGAAGCGAAAGCTCGCAAAATCGAAATTAAAGGCTCAAGCCAAGGCGAGCCGAAGCAAATTAACACCAAGGCTAAATCGGCTTCTGCTTAATTTAATCAATAATTACGGGCGGCGGGCGCACAAAGGCGATTCGTCGCCTTGTCGCCCGTAATTTTTTGCAGGAGATTTTCGAACTTAGAGTTGATGCGTTAGCGTACTGAGACAAAGCAGAGCAGGAAACTAAAATATGAACTCTGAGTTTTCAGAAATATATACAGCAATTATTCGCAGTTTATAGTTATGAGATTTGATAAATTTACATTACGCGGACAGGAAGCCGTTCAGGCAGCGATTGAGTTCGCCGAACGCAATCAGAACCAGCAGGTTGAACCGGAGCACTTGCTTGTAGCGATGCTCGGACAACCTGAAGGAACTGTGCGTCCGATTCTTGGAAAACTCGGCGCAAACGCTGACGTTGTAATGAACGAAACGGTTGCGGCTATTAACCGTTTTCCGAAAGTGACCGGCGGGCAGCAATATTTCAGCCCACGCACTTCGCAGATTTTCTCTGCCGCGCAAAAACAAGCCGAAGCGATGAAGGACGAGTTTATCTCGACCGAGCATCTGCTGATGGCTATTGTTAACGAAAAAGACGGAGAAGCAGCTCGCATTCTGCGTTCAAACGGCGTCAACAAAGACGATTTAAATAAAGCAATCGAACAAATGCGCGGCGGCGTCCGCATTACAGACCAAAACTCCGAACAAAATTTTCAGGCTCTGAACAAATACGCCAAAGATTTAACAGAGCTGGCGCGTGACGGAAAATTAGACCCGGTAATCGGTCGCGACGATGAGATTCGCCGCACGATTCAGGTTCTCTCGCGCCGCACGAAGAACAATCCGTGTTTGATTGGCGAACCTGGCGTCGGAAAAACGGCGATTGTCGAAGGTTTGGCGCAACGCATTGTTTCCGGCGACGTGCCGGAAACTTTGCGCAACAAGCGTTTGGTTTCGCTCGATTTGGGCGCGATGCTCGCGGGCGCGAAATATCGCGGCGAGTTTGAAGATCGGTTGAAAGCGGTTTTGAAAGAAATCGAAAACGCGCACGGTCAAATCATTTTGTTTATTGACGAGTTGCACACGCTCGTTGGCGCGGGCGCTTCGGAAGGCGCGATTGATGCTTCAAATATGCTCAAGCCTGCGCTTGCGCGCGGCGAATTGCGCTGCGTCGGAGCGACGACTCTCAATGAATTCAAAAAATATATTGAGAAGGATGCTGCGCTGGAACGCCGTTTTCAACAGGTTTACGTCGGCGAGCCTTCGGTGGAAGATACAATCGCAATTTTGCGCGGTTTGAAAGAAAAATACGAAGTGCATCATGGCGTTCGCATTAAAGACTCGGCGATTGTCGCCGCCTCGACGCTTTCCAATCGTTATATTGCGGACAGATTTTTGCCCGACAAAGCGATTGACCTTGTTGACGAAGCGGCTTCACGACTGAGAATTGAAATTGACAGCTTGCCGCAGGAAATTGATGAGCTTGAGCGCGAGATTTTACAGCTTGAGATTGAACGACAGGCTTTATCGCGTGAAACTGACGAAAAATCCAAAGGACGCTTGTCGGACATTGAACAGCGAATTGCCGATTTGCGCGAAAAAAGCGGCGCAATGAAAGCGAAATGGCAATCTGAGAAAGCCGAAATTGACAAAATCCGGCAATTGAAAGAGCAGCTTGAGCAAACTCGTTTTCAGCTCGAACAAGCTCGCAACGCCGGTGACTTAAATCGCGCTGCCGAATTGCAGTACGGCACGATTCCGCAGCTTGAAAAACAGCTTTCGGACGAGCAAAATCGCCTTGAAAGTCTGCAAAACGACGGTGTAATGCTCAAAGAAGAAGTTGACGAGGAAGACATTGCGGAAGTCGTCGCGCGCTGGACCGGAATTCCGGTTTCCAAAATGCTTGAAGGCGAAATGCAAAAACTCGTCACGATGGAAGACCGCCTTCGACAAAGAGTTATCGGGCAGGACGAAGCTTTGGTAGCAGTCGCTAACGCGGTTCGCAGAGCGAGAGCAGGCTTGCAAGACCCAAATCGCCCGGTTGGTTCCTTCATCTTTTTGGGTCCGACCGGCGTCGGTAAAACCGAAACGGCTCGCGCTTTGGCAGAGTTTTTGTTTGACGACGAACGCGCGATGATTCGGCTCGATATGTCCGAATACATGGAGAAACACGCGGTCGCTCGAATGATCGGCGCACCTCCTGGATATGTCGGTTACGAAGAAGGCGGTCAATTAACCGAAGCCGTGAGGCGGCGTCCATATTCGGTAGTGTTGTTTGACGAAATCGAAAAAGCGCACCCGGATGTTTTCAACGTACTGCTGCAAATTTTGGACGACGGACGTTTGACGGACTCGAAAGGTCGCACGGTTGATTTCAAAAACACCGTTTTGATTATGACGAGCAATTTAGGCTCGCGCGAGATTCAATCGGCTCTGGACGAAGATCAAGCGAGAGAAGCCGTTACTCAAGTCTTGCACGGACATTTTAAACCAGAGTTTTTGAACCGAATTGACGACATTGTGATTTTCCGCCAGCTTGGACGAGAACAAATTTCGCAAATCATCGAAGTCCAGCTTCTGCGCCTCCGCGAAATGCTGGCGGAGCGGAGTATTCAAATTTCGCTTGATGATTCGGCAAAAGAACTGCTCGCGCGAGAAGGTTACGATCCGGCGTATGGCGCACGACCGCTGAAACGCGCGATTCAGCAGATGATTCAAAATCCGCTTGCCGTGAAATTATTAAAAGGCGAAATCGCGCCCGGACAAACGGTTAAAGTCTCGGCTGAAGGTGACACGCTCGCCTTTACGCCGGACGGAGCGAGCGCGGCGGCGACTGTTTAGTTAATTGCCGATGGTTAATGGTAAATTGTTATTTGCTTTATCAAGCGAATTTGCAATTTACCATTAACCATTAGCGTTTAACTGATATGGATTTATTTAGACGAAAAAAGAAAGCTACCGAAGCAGAGGATTTTAACGAAGAAATGAGAGATGAAGAAATGACGGAAGAAATTCCCTTCACCGATAAACGACGAATTAATATTAACGAAAACGGCGAAACCTCGCCGCAGCAAGGCGAAACACAACCTAAAACGGACACAAAATCGGCTGAAGTAATTCGATTGGAAAACGAATTAAAAGACGAACGAAATCGCCGCGAAGCAGCCGAAGCCAAGCTCGTGGGCGTGCAGTCGAAGTTTGAGGAAGTTAAAAACAATCTGGAAAAAGAAACCGCTGATATGCGCGAGCGAATGCGGAAAACGCTTGAACAGCGAGCCATGCAGGGACAATTTAATTTTTTAACCACTCTGCTGCCCGTATTGGATAATCTGCATCTGGCAATCCGCGCCGCGGAAAACAATCCTGACCAGAATTTGCTGGCGGGTTTGCAAGGCACCGTCAACGGTTTTGAAATGGCTCTGCTGCAAGTCGGGGTCGAGCCCGTTCTGGCTGTCGGCGAACCTTTTAATCCCGAATTGCACGAAGCGGTTGACATTGTCGAATCAGATCAAGACGGTGTTGTAACGGCGGAATATTCGCGCGGCTATCGTTTCGGCGACCGCTTGCTGCGACCGGCTCGCGTTCAAGTTGGACGGGCTTCGGCGCAGGCGGCGGCTGAATAAATTTTATGGACAGCGCCGCTCTCTCGATTGCCTGCACTTTGACCAATGAAGAACTGCAAATGCGCCGCGAAACTGTTTTGCGACAGGTCGCGGCGCATTTAATTGATTTTCGGGAACTCGAAAACGGTTTCAGTTATTGCTTTCAGGCTAATGACCTGTTTTGCCGGAATTGATCAATGTGATTAATCTAGAGCGAAAGTGTTGTCCATTTTGAACTTTTTTAAATTGGTTGTCGAATCGCAGAACGATATAGTCGCGCTTGAATTGAGCGGGCAACAGGGTACAAAGGAAATGCTAGAATCGCTTTTTGATTGGAATTGATTTGTGAGGATTTATGGATTCAAATCTTTTTCGAGCCGAACAACTTGGTATTAAATTGGAAGTTGCCGCAGGCTTGCCGATTTGGGAAGCCTCGCCCGTCATTTTTCATCAGGAAAAAGTTGACGAAATCCGTGCGACAATCAAAAAACCTTCACCTGAATCAGGTAAAAACTGCGGCTGTTTTCATTATTCGGATATTTACATTCAATTTCCTGACGGCTCGCTAAAACGCCCTGATGTTTCGGTCTTTTGCGAGAAACCGAAGGAACGAGAAGAGGCAGTTAAATCAGTTCCTGCAGCAATCGTTGAAGTCATCAGCAAAAGCTATGAAGCGAAAGACTTGGAAATCTCGCCGCCAATTTATCTGGCAAACGGCGTCAAAGATGTCGTTGTACTGAATCCTTATACAAACGAAGTTTTGCATTTTCGGGAAGGCGAAACGTTGAAAAAGACTTCGCCCGTAGAGATTGAATTTGAATGCGGTTGTAATTGCACTGTTTAATTTAAAAATCGAATATTAGGAGCAATGAAAAGTAAATGGCAGCAAAAGAATTGAAATTTAGAGAAGAAGCCCGGAGCGCGATGCTCAAGGGCGTTGATGTTTTGGCGAACGCCGTTGGAGTGACGCTCGGACCGAAAGGGCGCAACGTGGTGATTAGTCGCTCGTTTGGTTCACCGCTAATCACAAAAGATGGCGTAACGGTCGCCAAAGAAGTCGAATTGGCGGACAAATATCAAAATATGGGCGCGGCTATGGTTAAGGAAGTAGCCACGAAGACTAACGACATTGCCGGGGACGGCACAACGACCGCGACCGTTCTAGCGCAGGCAATTTATCGCGAGGGCATCAAAAACGTCGCGGCGGGCGCGAATCCGATTGGTTTGCAGCGCGGAATTATGATGGCGAGCGAAGCGGCTGTCGCCGAAATTCAAAGAATGGCGCAAGCTGTGTCGGGCAAAGAAGAATTAGCAAACGTGGCAAGCGTTTCGGCAAATAACGACCGCAAAATCGGCGAGATTATTTCCGCAGCGATGGAAGCGGTCGGGAAAGACGGCGTTGTGACGGTCGAAGAATCGAAGACGATGCAGACCGAGCTTGATGTCGTTGAAGGAATGCAGTTTGATCGCGGTTATCTCTCGCCTTATTTCGTGACCGACGCAAATCGGATGGAAACAGTGTTGGAAGAGCCTTTGATTTTGATTAACGAAAAGAAAATCTCTTCGATGCAAACGCTTCTTCCGATTCTCGAACAGGTTTTGGGACAGGGACGGCAAATTTTAATCATCGCCGAAGATGTCGAAGGCGACGCGCTGGCGACACTTGTCGTTAACAAATTACGCGGCACAATCAAAGTTTGCGCCGTTAAAGCTCCGGCTTTCGGCGACCGGCGCAAAGCGATGCTCGAAGATATTGCGGCATTAACCGGCGGGCGCATGATTACCGAAGATTTGGGCATTAAACTCGAAAACATAACGCTTGGAGATTTAGGCACGGCAAAGCGCGTGATTGTTGACAAAGACAACACGACGATCATCGAAGGCGGAGGCGAGGCGTCTGCCGTTCAGGGTCGAATCGAAACGATTCGCCGTCAGATCGAAGAAACGACTTCGGATTACGACCGCGAAAAATTGCAGGAACGTCTGGCGAAATTGGCGGGCGGCGTCGCCGTCGTCAAAGTCGGCGCGGCGACCGAAACCGAGATGAAGGAAATCAAAGCTCGAGTCGAAGACGCTTTGAACGCCACGAAAGCAGCCGCGCAGGAAGGAATTGTTCCGGGCGGCGGAGTCGCTTTGGTTCGCGCTTCGAAAGTTCTCGATGCGATCAACACAAACGGTGATCTGGATTTGCAAACCGGCATTCGGCTCGTCAAAAAAGCGATGGAAGAACCGCTTCGCCGCATTGCGCAAAACGCTGGGATTGATGGTGGTGTTGTCGCCGAAAGGGTAATCGCATCAAACGGCGCTTTGGGCTATAACGCCGCAACCGGAAATTACGAGGATTTGCTTGCTTCGGGCATTATTGACCCGGCAAAAGTCGTTCGCACCGCACTGCAGAATGCGGCTTCGGTTGCCGGTTTGCTACTCACGACCGACGCGGCTTTGACCGACGCACCGGAAAAGAAAAAAGCCGCCCCCGCAATGCACGGCGGCGATGACTACGATTACTAAAACTTTTAACAACTAAACTTTTCAGGCGAGGCACTTGTCCTCGCCTTTTATTTTTCGGTATAAAGCTACATCTTCAATTTTTCTTTAAAAGAGAGGCTTTCAAAGATGTTTCGTTCGCTTGCGCGTTTTATTTTGAGTTTGATTCTGCTGTCCGCCGTTTTCGCTCAAACAACTTTCGCTCAAAACAGATCGTTGCTTGGTTTTTCAACCCAAAACTCTGCTGCACAAAAGGAGTTGGAGCGACGTTTCGATTCGCTTTTACGGCGGGAAAATCTGCGCGAATGGATGCGGCGAATGTCGGCGCGCCCGCATGCCATCGGACAGCCTTACGGCAAACAAAACGCCGATTTTATGCTCGCGCTGTTTAAATCGTGGGGTTATGAAGCTCAGTTGGAACGTTTTGATGTTCTATTTCCGACGCCGAAAACTCGTCTTTTGGAAATGACCGCGCCGACCAGATTTGTCGCCAAATTGGATGAACCGGCGCTTAAAGAAGACAGCACTTCAAATCAAAAAGCCGAACAGCTTCCGACTTACAACGCTTATTCGGCGGACGGCGATGTGACAGGAACGCTCGTTTATGTCAATTACGGAGTTCCGGCGGATTACGAAGAACTGGAAAAACGCGGCGTTGACGTGCGGGGCAAAATCGTTATCGCCCGTTACGGCGGTTCCTGGCGCGGTATCAAACCGAAAGTCGCGGCGGAACGCGGCGCAATCGGCTGCATTATTTATTCAGATCCGCGCGACGACGGTTTTTATCAGGGCGAAGTTTATCCGAAAGGCGCTTACCGAAATGAAAACGGAGTGCAGCGCGGTTCGGTCGCGGATATGCCGGTTTATCCGGGCGACCCAACAACGCCCGGCGTCGGTTCGACCGGAAATGTGAAACGGCTCGATTACAAAAATGCGCCGACGATTATGAAAATCCCGGTGCTTCCGATTTCGTATTCGGACGCCTTGCCGCTTTTGAAAAATTTAAAAGGCGCAGTTGCGCCCGCCGCCTGGCGTGGCGCTTTGCCGATCACCTACAAAATCGGCGGAACGCCCGATTCGACGAAAGTTCATTTAAAACTCGCTTTTAATTGGGATATCAAACCGGCTTACAACGTAATTGCGAAATTGCCCGGTAGCGAGTTTCCGGATCAATGGATTATTCGCGGCAATCACCACGACGCTTGGGTGAACGGCGCAGCTGATCCGGTTAGCGGTATGGTCGCGCTGATGGAAGAAGCACGCGCGGTCGGCGAATTGGCAAAGCTCGGTTTTAGACCGAAGCGGACAATCATTTATGCGGGCTGGGACGCCGAAGAGCCTGGGCTTTTGGGTTCGACCGAATGGGTCGAAACGCACGCTGAAGAACTGCGCCGCAAAGCAGTCGCTTATATCAATACCGATTCAAACGGGCGCGGTTTTCTGGGCGTAGGCGGCTCGCACACGCTGGAAAAATTTATTAACGAAGTTGCCAAAGACGTTCCTGATCCGCAAACAAAAATGTCCGTTTGGCAGCGATCGCGGGCTCGCGAGTATGTTTATGGTTCAGCAGGCGAGCGTCGAGAGCTTGAAACGAGAGCGGATTTGCGGATTGATCCGCTCGGTTCGGGTTCGGATTACACGCCGTTTTTGCAGCACCTTGGCATCGCGTCTTTAAACTTAGGATTCGGTGGCGAATCGGGCGGCGGCTCATATCATTCGGTTTACGATTCGTTCGATCATTACACGAGATTCGGTGACACAGATTTCTCATACGGCATCGCGCTCGCACAAACCGCCGGACGTGCGACTTTGCGGCTGGCAAACGCAGACGTTTTGCCGTTTGAATTCACCAACGCAGCCGAAACAATCGGTCAATACATTCAAGAGATCAAACGCCTCGCCGACGGGATGCGCGAGGAAACGCGAATGATGAACAGAATGTTGGCGGATGGTAGCTATGTTGCCGTGCAAGACCCAAGACAAAACCTGGTTGCGCCGCGACCGAAAACAGAAGTGCCGCCGATTAGTTTCAATTTGCTCGATGACGCTTTAAAAAAATTGCAGGACAGCGCGGAAGATTACGAAAAAGCAACGCGCGACCGTCAAATTTCGCCGAAAACGCGGCAAGCGTTGGACGTTTTGCTTTATCAAACCGAGCGTGCTTTAACAAATTCTGCGGGATTGCCTCGACGTAGCTGGTTTCGACACCAAATTTATGCGCCGGGGTTTTACACGGGATACGGAGTCAAAACGCTTCCGGGCGTGCGCGAAGCCATCGAAGAGAGAAACTGGACGGAAGCAACAGAGCAAATCCGTATCGCCACGCAAACGATAGAACGATTTGCCGCTGAAATTGACCGAGCTGCGAAGCTGGCTAGGGATTAAAAATCAAATAGTATGCAAAGGCAAAGAGACTAATTTAGTTTATTTTCTCTTTGCCTCTGCGTTTTCGAGAGTGAGTTATTTCTTAGCAATACAAACGGCACGAAATTAGCTGTGCGGAAAAACAGTTATTTGACGTTTCAATTTAGTACGAATGGCGGTCAAATTGACGCTGTTCAGTGCAGCAAACTAAATGCTAATATCGGTTTTGGCTGGGACATACGACGCGCACGCAGCGGCATCTAACAGCGCGTAACTAAAATTAGGAGACTTATGACAGACCTAGGGGCATATAAAGATAAATTTTCTGACACCGGCAGACGTATTCTGGAAAGCGCGTTGGAAGAATCGCGCCGACGAGACCAGAATTATGTTGCCGTCGAACACATTCTTTACGCGCTGGCAAATGAAGAGTCGGAACTTTTCAACGGCACGATGCGCGACCTTTCGGTCGATCCGCGTTCGGTTAAATTGATGATCGAGCGCCGCGTCGAAAACAGCCGCCAGCATATCGGCAAAGGCTTTCGCATTGCGCCCGAAACCACAGACCTTTTCAAACGCTCAATGGACAGAGCCAGAGCGCAAGGTCGCAAAGTGATTGATTCGACCGATATTTTATTTGTTTTATCAAACGACGAACGCAGTGTTTTAAATGACGTTTTAAGAAACCTTGGCGTTCCGAGCGAAGAAGTCGCTCAGCAAGTACGTCAGCGAATTCGAATGCGAGAACAAGAAGAAGAACGGACACGTAAGAAGTACGAATTACCCTCATATTTAAAGCATTTTGGTGTCTCGCTAAACAAATTAGCCAGACAAGACAAAATTCCGCCGACAATCGGACGCGAGCAGGAAATCCGGCAGATGATCGAAATTCTCTGCCACAAAGAGCGCTCAAACTCGCCCATGCTCGTTGGTGAACCGGGCGTCGGCAAAACTGCCGTCGTCGAAGGTCTTGCACGATTGATTGAACTGGAACCGGAGAAAGTTCCTGCTCGTCTGCGCAGCGCGCATATCGTCCAATTGCAAATGGGCGGACTCGTCGCCGGAACGATGCTGCGCGGAATGTTTGAAGAGCGCATTAAAGGAATTATTGACGAAGTTAAAGAACGACCGGATTTGATTCTGTTTATTGACGAAGCACATACGATCATTGGCGCGGGCGCGGCGCTTGGAACTTCCAGCGACGCGGCGAATATGTTTAAAGCATCTTTGGCTCGCGGCGAATTGAGAATCATTGGCGCGACGACAATTACTGAATACAAAGAATACATTGGTGAAGACGAAGCTTTGGCGAGACGTTTCCGTCAGGTCAAAGTTGACGAGCCTTCGATTGAAGAAACCAAAGAAATTCTTTTAGGTTTGCGTCCGCGTCTTGAGAAGAATTATTCGGTCACAATTTCCGACGAAGCCATTAACACCGCTTTGGAAATGTCGCCAAAATACATTCGCAATTTGCATCTTCCCGATAAAGCAATCGGTTGGTTGGACACGGCTGCGGTCAAAGTTGAAATCAACGAGCCGCAATCTTTAATCGTCAAACCGGAACACATTATCGAAGTCATTTCGCAGGAATCCAGAATTCCGCAGGATATGATTTTCCGCGAAACGACCGATCGTTTTTCGATGATGGAATCCGAACTCGCTAATCGTGTTATCGGGCAAAAAGATGCGGTAAAAGCTGTCGCGCAACGCTTGCGTTTGAACAAAGGACCTTTGAAAGAAAACCACTACAAACCTGACGGCGTGTTGTTGTTTTTAGGTCCGACGGGCGTCGGTAAAACCGAATTGGCGAAAGCCGTTGCCGAATTTATGTTCGGCGACGAAGAGAAAATGGTGCGGATTGATATGAGCGAATACGGCGAAGGCACGGTCGGCGTCGAAAAGCTCATCGGTATGCCGCGCGGAATCGTCGGCTCGGAACGCGGCGGTATTTTGACCGAACAATTAAGGGAGAATCCATACACGGTTCTTCTTCTCGACGAAGTTGAAAAAGCCAATCCGTATTTGATGAATCTGTTTTTGCAAGCCTTTGACGAAGGCTGGCTGACGGACGGGCGCGGCAAGAAAGTTTATCTTTCCGACGCGATTGTGATTATGACTTCAAACCTGGGGTCAGAGAACTTCAAGAAGTACGAAAAACCGCTTGGTTTCGGAAACAAAACTCTGGGCGACGTGCGCGAAATCAAAGGCTCTGTAATGAAAGCCGCCGAACAGCGCTTCTCGCCGGAGTTTAGAAACAGAATTGACGAAATCGTCGTCTTTTCGCCGCTTACAATGGATGAAGTACGCGAAATCGCCAAGCTTTATCTCAACAAGCTGACGAAACAAATGGAGCATCAGGGCAAATTTATTGATGTGACCGATGCGGCACTAGATAAATTGACCGAAAAAGGCTACAACCCGACTTATGGCGCGCGTTTCCTGAAACGTCACATTGACGAAAAAGTGAAACTGCCGATTACCAATTCGTGGAAAACGGCAACGCGCTTTACGGTTGATGTCGAAGACGGTGAGGTTGTCGTCAAAGCCGGAGCAGGTTCGCCCGCGCCGGATGTTGCTTACAGTTTGAACTAAACCGAACGGCAGCACTTGTTTAAAAAGGCTTTGGTGTTAAAATCACCGAAGCCTTTTTTCTTTGGAGATTTTTATGAGCAGGATCCTGGCGTTTTTCTTTTTCGCAGTCTTTTTGAGTCAATTGACTTTTGCGCAGGAACCACAGCCAAAACCAACCGAACCTAAAACCGGAAGCGGCATCGGTGTCGGAAGGGGCAGCGGAAGCGGCAACGGTATCGGCAGCGGAGTAAATTCAAGTCCGACGAAAGCAGATTCCGTAAAAACCGAACCGCTCAAAATATTGACTCAACCCGCGCCGGGTTACACCGAGTTAGCCAGTGAAAACTTAACCGAAGGCACGGTCAGAGTAAGAGTAACCTTTTCGGCTTCCGGCGAGATCACCGGCGTTTCTCCGGTTACGTCTTTGCCTTATGGATTAACTGAAAAAGCGTTAGCAGCCGCGCGAGATATAAAATTCGAGCCCGCCAAACGCGACGGCGTTCCCATTAGCGTTACCAAATTAATCGAGTACAGATTTTCGATGCGTTTTGAGGAAAACGACAAAAACCTGAAAAGCAACGCTGAAATTATCGAAAAACCCGACGCCGTTTATCCCGAAGAATTTAAATCCGTTTCGGGCGTAGTAACGCTCGATTTGGTTTTGACAGCGGACGGAAACGTTTGGATTCGCAGCGCAAAAACCGATTTACCAAAAGTTTTTGAAACCAATGCGCGCGAAGCGGCAACTAAAATAAAGTTCACACCAGCGGTTCATAAAACCGGCAAAAATGTCAGTCAACGTAAAGTTATCGAATATGTTTTTAAACAGTAAGAAAAGTTTTGTTTATCACAAATTCCTTCTTTTGTTTCTTTTTGCGTTTGGCGTGTCTTCGGTTACTACACAAGAAATCGACAAAAACACGGAAACACAAAAATCAGAAGCACTTGAAAACAAAACGCTATCAGCTTCTGACCTAAACATTAAACCGTTACAAATTCTGGATAAGCCAAGACCAATCTGGAGAAATAAGACAAACGGAACAGTTCATATGAGAGGAACTGTTCGTTTAAGAGTGCAATTTTTGGCTTCGGGTGAAATTGGTAATGTAGATGTTATCTCTGGATTACCGTATGGAGTTTCTGAAACGGCAGCCGAAGCAGCGAAAAGAATCAAATTTGAACCTGCTTATAAAAATGGGCAACCTGTAAATTCTGTTAAGGTTCTTGAATATTTTTTTGATGACATCATAGGAAATTTCGCTCCTACTTCAACAACTCCAAGAATAATTGATGAAAAAGCCGAAGCAATAATCCAAAAAGCCATTCAGAAACTGGGCGGTGAAAAATATTTGCAGGTGAAAACCGTTGTCGGTCGCGGTAATTTTAATCAAATTGCCGAAAACGGCGCCGTCTCGTTTAGCTCGTTTGTTGATTACATCGTTTTCCCGGACAAAGAACGCACCGAATTTAAATCAAGCAGTCTCAAAACCATTCAAACAAATGTCGGAGAAACCGGCTGGTATTACGACGGCACAAACAAAAGCATAAACGATCAAACGCCCGAACAAATCGCCGCTTTTCGACAAGCCCTGCGGACGAGTTTGGATAGTTTGCTGCGCGGCTATTGGCGCAAGGAAAACGCCAAGCTTGAATATGTCGGACGGCGCGAAGCCTCGCTCGGAAAACGAAACGAAGCCGTGAAATTAACTTATCCGGACGGTTTTGCCGTTGAGTACGAATTTTCCGCGCAAGACGGGACGCCTGCCAAAATTCTCTATAAACGTAAATCGGTAGACGGCGAAGAAACCAAAGAAGAAACTCGCTTTGCTCAATTTATCGAAGCGAACGGAGTTTTGACGCCGTTTATTCTCGATTTTTACCGCAACGGGAAACAGACCGGGCGCGCCAATTATTCGACCATCGAATTTAATACGCCCATTCCCGATTCGCTTTTCGCGAAACCCGCCGACGCAAAAAAGTTAAAATAATGCAAACCTCAATGTAATAAAGCAAATAAAGGTTGCCAAATTCGGTTCCAGTTAAAATGCGAAGACCGATTTTCCGACCGCTATTGATTTGCCTTCGCTATCTTGAAAAGTCGGCTTTTGTCCAAATCTCAAAATCGGCGCATTGATGTTTTCGTTGTTTGTTGGTTTCGTTGCTCTGAAACGCAAATAGAGCAGCGTTCCCGACGATTTCGCGCTGCCGCTCGTCGCCGACGCTGCGATGCCGATTCGACCTGTTTTTTCAGTGTCGGTGACGACTAGAAAACCACTGCTCAAAGTATTTGCCGCGTCGTACGGCGTCTCGTCGAGTCGCAGCCGCTTAGAATCAAACACAACCTCAAAATAATAGGAAGAAATGTCCGCATCTTTTGGATTTGTGAATCTGATCGGAACAACGATTAAACTGTCTTTTCCTTCGTCAATCTTCGATGGCAGTTCGAGTCGAACTGATTTGCCCAGCGGCGCTCCGACTTGAACAAAATCTTCGGTTTTTAAAGATTGTTCAGCCAAGCCGTTTGTTGACGAATCAACAAAATTTTCGCTTTCGTCCGATTTCTCGATTTGCTCACCCGAATCGGTTGCTTCATCGCCGAAAAGCTGTGAATTCGTTTCGAGCGACCAGCTTCCATCAACGTCTCCGACTAAAACCGCCTGATAGTTTTGACCTGAAAGCGAATCGGTCAAAGAGTAATTGCGCGACGCAGGTAGGAATTTCCAATTGCCGGTTTGTCCAGTCGCAGAATTTTGCCCATTTGCCGCGACGAACCGAAGAATCTGAGTGGCGTCAAACGCTGTAACCGGCGCGCTATTGTCCGTGTCGCCAGCAATTTTCTGATTGTCGTTTAAAGCGCAATTCGCTCCGGCGGCAACGCAGCGCAAAACGAGCGTCGCATCAAATGCCGTGATTCCTTTTATGTGTCCGGTTTTCAAGGGAGTGACGGTGTAATCCACTCCGCCAGCTAAATTATCAAGCAGATAAACGCCTTCCGAATCGGTCTCGGCGGGAATAGACGAATCGCCCGCCGTTGCCGTCAGCGATACGTTCGGAACGGGCTTGACGTTTTGCCCGGCGGGTGTGATGCCATAAGCCACCGTTCCGCCGATTGAAAACGTGGAGGCAGCAGCGAGCATTTGAAAATCAACCCCGACAGCATCTGCTGTTAAAAGGTCAATTGCGGCTTGCGACGGGGTGAAATTGTTTGTGCCGTTTGAGGGCGTAACGGTGTAGAAGCCCTCGGCGGGCAGATTTGCGAAAGCGTAATTACCGTTTGCGTCGGTTTGTGTGGTCGCTTGCGATGCGCCGTCCAAATCAACCGTGACGTTGCCAAGTGGATTGCCGCTTTCGTTTGTAACCCGCCCGCTGATCGAAAAACTGCTCGCCGCGCCGACAAAAGCAACCGTGTTTTCGCCGGTCAAATTCACGAAATCCTGACTGTATTCGGTGAACAAATAGCCGACTTGTTTCGGCTGGACGTTGTAATTTCCGCCCGGTGTTAGATTGACGAACGAGAACTCGCCGTTTGAATCGGTTTGCGTCGTGCGCGTTGCTGCGCCGGTCAAATTCACAGTCACGCCGACCAGCGGATTGCCGTCAACATTTGCCGCCAAACCGGAAATGCGGGGCAAATTTGGATTAATCAGTTCCGCAAGGACAAATGGCGACAGCGAATTTGTGCGGGCGCAAAGTCGTCGTGTCGCAAAATCGGGCGCGGGTGCGTCCGGCGCAATTATCGTGCGGTCAACCAGCACGCCGCCTTCGTTGTGCAGAATACGCAGTTGGTTGAACTGCGCCTGCGTTGTTGCCTGCGGCACGGTAAGGCAGACTGTTACGGGCGGCGAAACGCTGGCGGTAGTCGAAATTTCGTAAGCCTGATTGCCGAGGATGAAACCGTTTGGCACCGAGCCGGCGGATGCAGGCGGAATCGGCACAACGGTTACTGCTCCATTGCTTGTAACATTGTTGAAAGTGATGCTCGCCGCTCCGACGTTGACGCCCATGTTTCCGCCCGTTTCGATCGAGGCTGAAAAAGTCCGCTGTAATGAAAGATGAATAAATTGCATCGGAATGTTCGTAATGTTGATTCGATTTGAACCATTGACATTCATTATTCCAAATGCTGGATCGAAGGTGCTGTAAAACGCAAGTTTTTCACCGTTTGGCGTCCATCTGACCAGATAGAAGGCATCATTTGTCGTAATTTGCGTTTGTCCTGTGCCGTCTGGATTTATCAAATGGATATTTCCTCGGAAACAAGTATTTGAGCCTGTTACTTTGATAAACGCAATTTTACTGCCGTCCGGCGACCAATCGGCGTGACAAGACGAGCCATCCGAGGTTAATTGAACCGGATTTGTCCCGTCGGCGTTGACAACAAAAATTCTTGTGCTCCTAAGAAGGCTTATGCTTTTCGCAAAAGCGATTTTTGATCCGTCAGCCGACCAGCTTAAACCCTCGATACTTCCACCGCCGCTATGGATTGTGACGACATTACTGCCGTCGCTGTTCATCACTCTCAAACGAAGCGCATTATTCAAATCTTCAATAAAAGCGATTTTGGTTTTGTCCGGCGACCAGACCGGCTCAGCATTTCTCCCGTTGTTTTTGACAATTTGCTGGTTTGAGCCGTCAAAATTCATTGTTACAATAAAATTCGGCAAGCTCGAATTGCGTGAATTACTGCAAATGGCAACGATTTTGCTGCCGTCACGCGAAAATGAAGGGTCCGAACAAGCGGCAAAATTCGTTGTTAACGGAGTTATCCCACTGCCGTCCGAATTCATTACGGAAATTCCCGACGCGTGGTTGAAAGCGATGCGTCCAAAGTTTAATTCTACTGCTGAGGCAAGAAAATTAACGATTTGATCGTTTGCGCCGAGATTAATGTTTTCGGAAGTCGGATTGAATGTAAATACCGGTTTGCTCGGCGTCAGGGTATAATTTCCAGCCACGACATTAGAGAATGAGTAATTGCCATAAGTGTCAGTGATGGCTGTTTGATTTACTCCCGTGCCGCTCAAAACAACGCTGACGCCGCCAATCGGAACCGTTGAACCGTTTATGCTGCTCTGTACTTTGCCTCGAATTCCGGCTCGTGTGGTGGCAGTAAAGTTTTGATCCGTTTGATTCGCCGACAAGTTGTTGAAGGTCAAACTCGCGGGCGAAAACGTTGTGTTGGTGCGCGTCGGCGTCAGCGTCAAATTCGCGCCCCCCGGAATGTTGTCCAAACGGTAATTGCCGTTCGAGTCGGTTGTAGCAACACGCCGCGCACCTTGCACGCCGATTAAAGTGTTTGCGACCGGATTGCCGTTTGTGTCAACGATTCGTCCCGAAATTGAAAACACGGCGGGCGCAACCGGACTGCTGCATTGCGAAAACTCTGAAGTATTTCCGTTGGCATCCGTCGCCGTTGCCGTTATGACTCGTCCTATGGCTGTCGAAACAGGAAGATTTGCCGAAAAACCTGCAATTCCGCCCGCATCGGTAGTTATCTGCGTCGAGCCGAGATAAATTTCGCCTTCGCCGTGACCCGAAGCCGCGCAGGACGTGCTAGAGAAAAACTCCAGCATGTAAGTTTGCGATGAGCGACTATTGAGTGTGCCGGAAATTATTGAATTTCCGCTGAAGCTCGTTGCCGATGTTAAAACCGGGTAGTTTTGCCCCTCGTTGGCGACGCCCGTCGAATCCAAATCCTGCGGATCATTCGGCAGGGGCTGATCAATCGGGGAAGCCGTCGCTCCTTTGCTCAATTTTATTCCGAGCTTACCGTTTCCGCTGCCCGCCAGACGATTGCCAGTTAATCGAATTTGTCTGCCGCGCGGTGAAATCAAGACGCCTTCCTCGCCGTTGCCGAGAATGGACACGCCCTCCGCGCCGATTCCGATTAAGTTGTTGCTGACCGATATATTATTGGCAGTTGACAACAGATTGATCGCTTGAGCGGTGTTGCCCGAAATGACGTTTTCCAAAACTGCGTGACCGTTGCCGACAAGCGCGATGCCGGTTCCGTTGGCGATTGCATCGTTGCCGCCGGGATTTACCCCGATATAGTTGCCGCGCACCGTGTTGTTGTTGCAGTTAACTACCGGCTGACCGTTACAAACCACACCGCTATCATTGCCGGAGATGACGTTGCGCTGGGCGGCGGTCGTTCCGCCGATTGTGTTGTTCGAGCTTTCGATTTTGACAGCGAACAAGTTTCTTCCCGCTGCGCCACCGGGTGTGATGCCGAGATAATTGCCCTGAATCGTGTTTCCGCCGTTATTTTGCAGCCTGATTGCAGCGCCACTAATGAAATTATTTCCCCCGGCGCGAAAACGAGTGATTGACAATGCTTTAACCGTACTGTTTCCAGCGGTAATCTTCAAACCGGACATAGACATATCCGAAGCAGGCACATTGACGCCATCAATTTGGATAATGGGAGTTCCGTTAAATCCAGGCTGCGTTGTTCCGTCAATAATCACCGGATCGGTGATCACAGGTAATTCGGTTGTTGGTGCAATCACAAAAGGCGCGGTTCCAGAAATATTGAATGAAATCGTTTGAACTCCAACATTCTGGTTGGCGTTTAAAATTGCCTGCCGCAGTGAGCCTGCGCCGGAATTGTTTGTGTTTGTAACCGCAAACTGATTGATGATGTTAAAAGGCGCGCTCGTCGCCGACGTTAGCGACGGCGACGAAGCTGTTAAGGTGTAACCATTTCCGGCGTTGTTTATTCTTAAATCTTCAAAAATTGCCGCTCCGTTAACGGCGTTTAGCGTTGCCGTGCCGGACAACACGCCGCTGCTCGGATTGTTTCCGATGGCGATTGTAATTTGACTGGTCGCATTGGGAACCAAATTTCCGAACGCGTCCTGCACGTCCACTTGAACTGCCGGAACAATGGGTGAATTTTGATTTGCGTCGGTGGGCTGATTGGCAAACACAATGCGGCTTGCAGCAGCCGGTGTAACGGCGAAATCATTGCTTGTAGCCGCATTGAGACTGCCGGAAGTCGCCCGCAACGAATAGAAGTTCGACACGCGGTCAATACTTAAATTATTAAATGTAGCAATACCGTTTACAGCATTACGCGTTAGCGCCCCGGAAAGTGTTCCGCCATTTGTACTGTTGAGAAGGGAAACCGCAATTGCAGCCGTCGAATTGGTTACGGTGTTGCCGTTCGCATCCTGAACTGCGACTCGAACTGAAGGAAAAATCGTTTGTCCTGCGGTTGTGTTTGACGGCTGAACCGTAAACGCCAGACGGCTCGGCACACCAAACACATTAACAGTGGCATCTGCCGTACTTCCGAAAACGTCTGTGACGCGAACGGTATCGGTGCCCGCTGTTTGCCCGGCTGTATAAACTCCTGTTGAAGGGTTGATTGAGGCGCCGGAATTATTGGTCAAAATCGAGAAAGTGTAAGGCGCAAAACCGCCACCAGCAGTAAAAGTCTGACTTGCTCCCGTTTGCAAGCCGACGTTTGAAGGCGTGATTGAGAGCGTAGTCGGGCAGTTTGAATCAAAAACCCAGCTTGTATTGTTGTTGCCGCTGTTCGTTCCGCTGAAAACGGTTTTCGTTCCCGCGCCGCCCATTCTTTGCACATCAACGTCAACCAAACGATAACGCCCGCTGCCCGTCCAAGTGCGCTGTGTCGTGTCGGACGAGCGAATCAAAATTGAATCGGTTTCCGGACAAGCCGCTCCGCCGCCTTGCAAATCAACTACGCCCGAATTGGAAACGTTACCGCCGAGCGTGATGGTTGTGGCGGATTCATTGACGAGTTTTCCGTTTGCGCCGACGCTCAGCGCGCCAGTCGTTAAATTTGAATTATTGTTGAGGTAAAGCGTTCCGCTTGTGATGTTCAAAGGCTGGTGCGCGAGCAGAATTAAGCTCGTCGCTGCTATGACTGTTCCCGAAGGTTTGTTGATCGTCCACGTTCCTGTCAGATTCGGCGCCCCGTTGTTGGTAAAAGTTTGATTGTTCGCGCCCGCGAAAACGAAATTCGGTTCTAGAAAGCCTGAAGTTGCGTCGAACGTCGCGGCTACGTTGACGTCTCCATGCGCTTCGATTGTGGTCGGCGGCGTGGCAATGCCGGGATCGGGGCGAACGAAGCCGTTGACGAAATTAAGCGTACCGAAAACGCGCACCGTGTCGCCTCGATTGATAAGTGAGGTGCTGCCTTCGGTGTTGTCGAAATTGACGTTGAACAAATCAATTGCGCCCGCGTCTACGCCGTTAACGTTAACGCCGGAACAGCAAGAGGACGCACCCGGCACAGAGCCTCTGTCGAAATTGACGGTGCCGCTGTTGTGCTGGAAAGTGCCGCCGTTAATGCTCAAACTGTATGTTTGCCCGCTCAGAACGCCGTCGAGCCGAAGCATCGTTGACGGAGCGCTGAAAGTTCCGCCGTTCAAATTGATTTGCGAAAGCGTCGAATTGAAAACGCTCGCCGCCACGCAATTAAAATTACCGCCGGTCATCGTGTAGGACGAGCGGAATAGCGTAAATGCTCCCGCGCCGCAGGTAAAGGTGCCGCCCGTTTGCGTATTTAGGATTGAAGCACCCGAACCGGGAACCGGGTCTAACGCAAAGGCTGCAACATTTCCCGTATTGACCACGCCAGCTTCGAGCAGAAGCGAAAGTACCTTGACCGTTCCGGTTCCGCTGGTTGTAACAGTCGTGTTCGGAGCATTCAGGTGAATACGGTTAAAGCTGTCGGGCAAACCGCTCGGAAAGCTGACGGTACGCGCAGCATTTCCGACGATTTTTAATAACGCCAATCCGGTCGTGCCAGAATTGTCCGCGTTTCCGAATGTTTGGCTGACGTTAACATCGCCTTCGGCTTGAACCACGCCCGCGCTTGGATTATTGGGGTTGGTATGAGTAATGTCGCCGTCAATCAGATTTGCTGTGCCTAGAACGCGAATCGTATCCGCTTCGGTGATTATCGTCGAGCCGCTCGATCGGGTGTTGTTAAAGTTCGCGTTGAACAAAGTGAGCGTTCCGGCGTTTGTTCCATTGACGTTCAAAGTTAGATTGTCGGCGCTGCCGTTGGCGCCAGCGTAATGGCTGAAAACGACTGTGCCGTTGTTGTGATTGAAAGTTCCACCGTTAAAATTAACCACTCCGCCCGCGAATATCAGATTTCCTGCGGGCGCGACAAACATGCCGCCATTGAGAGCAAACGCTTGATTGGTGCTGTCAAACCGGAGACTGCTGCCCGCCGCGCAGTTAAACGTGCCGCCCGTTTGCGTAAAAGTAACCGAATCGAAATTGAGCGGAGCCGCGCTGCAAACAAAAGTTCCGTCCGATTGTATAAAAACCGGGAAATTAAAGTTAAATGCGACATTGACAGTAGAATTCGCGCCCTGCGTAATTGTTCCCGTATAACCTGTGTTGATTTGCAGATTGTTGATTGTCCGGCTTGTGTCAATCGTCGAATTTTTCGTGCTGGCAGCGTTGAAAATAATTCGGTCGGTGCTCGACGGAACCTGATTGCAAGTCCAGTTTGCCGGCTCAGACCAATTTTCAGTTGTACCACCGCCATCCCAGGTTTTCTCACCGGCGACGCATGCCGGAACTTCAACCGTAACAGTCGCTTCGGCGAAATTGTTATTTGCGTCCGTCACGCGGATTGTGTCGGTTCCCGCGTTTGCGCCTGCCGTGTATGCGCCGGTCTGCGCGTCAATCGAACCGCCCGAATTGTTGGCGACCAGGCTGAAAACAAACGGCGCAATGCCGTTAACGGCGGAAAAACTGACTTGATTATTGATGAAAACGGTTCGCAGAGCGGGCGCGATGCGAAGCGCAGTGTTGCATTTGCCATCAGTTCCGGCATTGAAAATTCCCGCGATCTCCAAATCCGATAAAGCGCGGTTGTAAAACGAAATTTCGTCCATTCGCCCGATATATGGCGGGCTTGAGGCGAGAACGGCGCTGCCGAATTTCAAATTGTTGTCGAAAGTCATCGCCGTTGTCGAGTAAGGGCTTCCGGAAACCGCGCCGTTAATGTAAAGCTGCGCCGTTGCGCCGTCGTACCTTAATGCAACATGTGTCCATGTCGCTCCATCCATCGGCAGCGATCCAGCTGGAGTAACGATGCTCTGGGCGCTGTTGTGCCAATACTCGAGTTTGTCGTTATTTGTGTAAAGAGCGCCAAGTTTTCCGTTCTGATTGAAAATGTTGCCGATCAACGAGCGGTAATTGGTATTGCTCGTATTCGGGGCGAGCCAAAACTCGATTGTGTAGGAATTGCCAAGATTCAAGCGCGGCACGGACACGGCGCTGTCGCCCGGAAAACTAAAACCTTTATTAACTCTGCCGTTTGCTGTAAAAGTCACGCCGCCTTCAATGTTTCCGTGCAGCAAACTAACAGAGTCATTTGCATTATCTTCGCCGCGATACCAACCTACGAAATTTGCCGACGGCTGAACGCAAGCCGCAGGCGCGAGTTTTTCGTCGGTTGAAAGCGAGGAATTCTGTTTATTTTCCGTAGTTGTTTGTGCAGGATGCGAAAATCCAAAGATTCTGCCGCTGCTTTCGGCTATCCAAGTGAAGAAACTTTGTTCTGATGCGTTTGCCGCCGAATCATTCAAAGAGTTTTGCGCCAGAAAAAATGCCGACGTCAGCATGACCAAAGCCGCTGTAATTTTCGCTTTTCCGTTTGACATAATTTTTCACCTATGAGTTTTGTAAAAGAATGATTTATTTTCGCTCGCTGTTTAATCTTGCAACTGTTTGAGTTGAGCCAATTGAATTGAGATTTTTTCCGAGATAGATTTTTCGCAAATAAAAAGGTGACCGCCAAGGCTTTCCAAAAAATGGATTTCCCGGTTTTCCGCCTGGCGAACGATCTCGCGCGTCGTCAAGCGTGAAAACCAAACCGCATCGTCTAGTGCGACAAATTCCCGCTCGGCGTTGCATTGCTCGCAAAAAAGCTGAAAGCGCAGACGGCGGCGGAGAACAAAAAATTCGTGACGGCGGCGCGTAATCGCCGTAATCTTCTTGGCGCTGATTGTCATTTTGATTAAAATGCCTGCGGTTCAATTTTCGGCGAACGGCATGGATTTCGATTTGCGGGATGATTTATAGACTTTAAACCGGTGAAAAGTCCTCTCGTTTTTTTCTTTTTTTTCTCTTTTCCATGCTTTCTGGAGGTTCTGTTTCAATTGATTTTGTTAGATTTATCTTTATGAACGACAACGCTCACAATTTTGAAGGTTTTGAATTAGACGCAGAGCGTAAAATTTTGCGCCGCGGCGGCGAGATTGTTCCGCTGCCGCCGAAAGCAGTCGAGCTTCTGGTCGTTTTGATCAAAAGTCGCGGCGAAGTTGTATCGAAAAACGAGCTGCTCGAAACTGTCTGGCAAGGGACTTTTGTTGAAGAAAGCGTTCTTTCGAACAATATCTACATTTTGCGAAAAACTTTGTCCGAACTAGGCGTGGGCAAAAATCTGATTCAAACAGTTCCGCGCCGCGGTTATCGCTTTAACGCGAAGCCAACCGGCGAATCGGAAATGATTCTTGAGCATCACGTCTTCGAGCAAACCGTGATCGAAGAAATTTCCGAAACGAAAGCCGAAGCGATTGAAAATTACGCAGAAACAGCCATTTTGCCAGCACCGCAAACGGCAATTGAACGCACGAATCGCAAAGGCGCGCCCCATCAGTATCTGCTAGCGGCTTGTTTTATTCTCGTTTTGCTCTTAGCCAGCGGTTTCGCCGTTTGGCAGTTCGCCTCCACCAAAGCCGAAGCAGGTTTAGAAAAGATAAATTCAATCGCCGTTTTGCCGCTGAAGCCGTTGACGGCGGGAGAATCGAACAAAGTTCTAAGTCTAGGTCTGGCTGACGCTTTGATTGCCAATCTCGGAAATTCGCAGAAAATCGTCGTTCGCCCGATCAGTTCGATTACGAAATACGCAGACAGCGAATACGACGCGCTCGCGGTCGGGCGCAGTCTGCAAACCGACGCAGTTCTCGAGGGCAGCTTTCAGCGCGCCGACAATCGAATCCGCGTTCGCGTCAAACTGCTGCGCGTCTCTGACGGGAAACAAATCTGGGCGGGAACTTTTGACGAAACCGAAGGAGATGTCTTCAAGCTGCAGGACGAGATTTCATCTGAAGCCGCTGCGGCTCTGACTCTGAATCTCAACGAGCGTGAACGTCAACTTGCCTTCAAGCGTTACACCGATAATGTAGCCGCTTATCAAGCGTATCAAACAGGGGTTTATTTGTTTCATCGCCGCGAATATGACCAAGCGATTGAGCAATTCGAAATAGCTCTCAAACACGATCCTAATTACGCTCTGGCTTATGCCGGAATGGCAGACGTTCTCGCTCGCAAAGCCAATAATTCAGAGAACAAAACGCGCACGGAACTCTACGAAAAAGCCAAAACTTATGCTTTGAAAGCTATCGCGCTCGACGGAAATTTAGCGGAAGCACACGCCGCAATTGGTTGGATAAATCGAATTTACGATTGGAACTGGACTGAGTCCGAAAAAAATCTAAAACGAGCAATCGAGTTAGCCCCAAACGTCGCGCGCCATCATCGGCTTTACGCTTATCTCCTGATTACGCTCGGGCGTACGGCGGAAGCGGTTGAATTTAGCCGCGAAGCGAAACGGCTCGATCCGATTACTGAAAGCGATGCCTGGGCTTTATATTGCGACGGAAAATATGAAGAATCCGCAGCCGAATACGCCAGGCAAATGCAGATTTTAGATACCAGCGATAACCGTCGTGGCTTGGCGCTAGCGTATCTGGAACTCGGTAAATACGTTGAAGCTATCGAGCTTATCGAAAAAGCGCCGCCCGTTCAGCAGGAAGACTTTAGCGTGCGCGTCATTTTGGCGATAGCATATTTCCGACAGGGAAAAATTGAAAAAGCCGATAAATTGTTAAAGGAGCTAAAAGAAAAGGGCGAGAAAACAGATGGTCGCCAAGTTCGTCTGGCAAATATTTACGCAGTTATGGGGCAAAAAGAAAATGCTTTGAGAGAACTACAAAAAGGATTTGAAAAGCGCGACGACCGTTTGATGTGGATAAAAACGAATTCGTTTTTATCCGATTTGCGCGGCGACGCACGCTTTCAAGAAATTCTGCGGCAGATGAATCTTTAACCGAAAAGACGCGGCAGACGCTGCTGCCAGGTTTTCGGAATCAAAATCTCCATTGCGTCGTCAACTGTAACGATTCCCAAAATCTCCCCCGCTTCGTCAACGACAGGCAAAGCGAGCAAGTTGAATTCAGAGATTTGCTGCGCCACGTCTTCCGCCGAATCATCCGGTTGGGCAAACTGGAAATTCTGCCGCATCACGGTTTCCAACTTTACTTCGGGCTCTGACAAAATCAAACTTCGCAAAGAAATTAAACCGACAAGCTTCCACGAATCTTCTTCTTCGACGACATATAGGTAATAAATCATATTCGGCGTTTCCGCCGATTCGCGCAGCCGGGAAATCGTTTCGCCCACAGTTAGATTTTTCGGAAACGTGACAAACTCGGTTGTCATCAAACCGCCCGCCGTGTCTGATTCATAAGGCAATAATTCGGCGACATTTTCCTTTTCCTCGCCTTCCATCAAATCGAACAGCTCGCCCGCTTTTTCTTCGGGAAGTTCCGAAAGCACGTCAACGGCATCGTCCGGCGACATTTGTTCGAGAATGTCTGCGGCACGCTCTTCGTCCATTTCGTCCAAAATCCTCGCCTGCACTTCGGTTTCCATCTCTTCGAGCGTGTCCGCAGCAATTTCGTCGTCCAATGCTTCGACGATCTCGGTACGGTGAATCGGCGAGAGCGATTCGATCAACCCAGCAATTTCGACCGGGTGCAGTCGGGCAAGTTTGTCTTTTGAAGTTTTAAGCTGCACGGCGGCGGTCGCCGCTTCGGTCGCGAGATAACCGACATTAGCCCAATCAATAACTTCGACCGGAGCGTTCGAACCGTAAAAACCGGCAGGCATCAAACGCCGCCATAAACCGCGCATCGAAACGTCGGCGCCGGTTACGCGCCATTCGCCCAAAACTGCGATTATCTGTACATCATTAACCCGAACGACTCGTTTTCCGTCGACATCAATTAATTGCTTGTCCAAAACGTCTTTAGCGAGCAGAATTTCGCTTTCGCGCCGTTGAAACGGGCGCAAATCGAGAATATCGGTATTGAGTCTGGCTCCGCGCTCGCTGAATTCGCCGATCTCCACGCTCGAAACAAAAAAATTCCTCCGCCGATAACGCGCCACCAGACCGATAATCGGCGGATGATCGTCCTCTCCGAGCCGAACAACCACGTCGCGAATTACCGCCACCTGCTCGCCATCGCGGTCACGAACCGGAGCGTTGATAATTTGCGATAAATAAAGCACATAAATGAAGGATGAAGGATGAAGAATGATGGATGAAATATTGTTTATTCATCCATCATTCTTCATCCTTCATCCTTTACTTTTTATTCCTCCGAAACGTCGGTCACGTTTTTGGAATTCGATGATCGCTTCGAGCAAATCCGTGCGACGAAAGTCTGGGAAAAGAGTTTTGGTAACAACGATTTCGCTATAAGCTACTTGCCAGAGCAGAAAATTTGAGACCCGCATCTCGCCGCTCGTTCTGACCAGCAAATCAAGCTCCGGCAATCCGCGCGTGTAAAGATTAGCGGCGATATTATCTTCGCTTAAATCCTCAATTTTTCCGCCACGCTTTAAAATTTCTGTTGCCGCCGCGCGCGCTGCGTCAACAATCTCAGCGCGTCCGCCGTAATTGAGCGCCACGCTCAAAACCATTCCTTTGTTCAGTCTGGTAATATCGCCCGCCCAATTCAAATCGCGCTGTACTGAATCCGATAAACCCTCGATTCTGCCGATTGGTTGAAAACGAATGTTCTGACGATTCAGCTCATCAATTTCAATCCGCAGATAACGTCTCAGCATTCGCATCAGCGCGGCGACTTCGAGCGGCGGGCGCTTCCAATTTTCGGTCGAAAAAGCGTAAAGCGTCAGAGCCTTTAAACCGAGCCGCGCGCCTGTATCAACAATTGCGCGAACCGATTCAACACCGGCGCGATGCCCGGCAATGCGCGGCTTGCGGCGCTTCGCCGCCCAACGTCCGTTTCCGTCCATAATCACGGCGACGTGCGCCGGAATGCGCTCCCAATCAATCTGCGCCAGCAAGGCGGCGTCTGGCGAATCCGGTTCAACAATTTCGGTAAAATTCGAAAGCATTCAAAACTAACTGTAATCAACTTTGAGCAATGTTAATCCGTGCGCGGGAGCGGTTGCGCCCGCGAGGAAGCGATTTCCCGTCAAAATCGCTTCCTGAACGGTTTCGACCGATTTCTCCTCGCGCCCGACTTCCAACAGCGTCCCGACAATCGAGCGTACCATATAACGCAGAAAACCTTCCGCCGAAACCGTGATGTCGAAAAATGCGGCGCAAGCGCGGGGGTCCCAGCGAGTTTCTACAGTTAACTGGGTGATTTCGCGGACGCGGTTTTCCGCTTCGGCGCTCGCGGCGGAAAATGCCGTCCAATCGTGCGTGCCGAGAAAGGCTTGAGCCGCTCCCTGCATTGCGAACAAATTCAGCGGGCGCGATTCGAGAACCGCGTAACGCGCCCAAAATGGCGATAAAACCGGCGCGTTGATGATGCGATAAACGTAAGTTTTGCCTGTTGCAGAAAAACGGGCGTGAAAATCATCCGTCGCTTTTTCGACTTTCAAAACGCGTACATCTCGCCAGAGATTTCCGTTGACAGCGGCGCGCAGTTTTTCCGGCTCAAAAAGTTTCGTCAATTGAACGCTTGCAACCTGCCCTTCGGCGTGAACTCCGGCGTCGGTTCGCCCGGAACCTGCGACCTGCACGGGCGCACTTTCGAGCAAGCTTAAAACGCGCGTCAATTCGCCCTGAACCGTTCGCTGTCCTTCCTGCATCTGCCAACCGTGAAAATCCGTTCCTTCATATTGAATCAGCAATTTGTAATTCATTTTTTCACAGCCGGAAATAACAGCTTAAACCTCTCGCAGGTTATCAAGGATTTTTCGTTAAACTCAATATTCATTTGTGCTGCTTCTTCCGAAAAATACTTCCAATGACAATCACGCCAATACTCCAGACTTTGGTCGCCTTCTCCTTCATCGAAAGCAAAAGCCGCATCAACAGATTCAAACGGCAATTGACGAACTTCAACTGTTTGCAGAATGCAAAATGGATTACCGTCAAAATCGGTAACAACGCTATATCCGCCAACAACCGGCGCATTTTCCGAATCTATTTCGTTGATTGCAGCTAAACTCGCTGTTGCCGTCTTTTTTCCGGCAAGAACCAGTTCGACCAATTCTTTTGCGGATTCGTGGGTATTGCTGAAAAACCACGCCTGAAACGGCTCACCCGGATCAACCTGCGTATTTTGCGCGCAAAATTCCCGCCAAAAACTTACAACTCGTTCCGAAAATTTCATTTTCCCCTAACTCTCGAACCGGGTTTTACCGCCGTTTCGCCCCGTGCGCACATCGGACAATTTTCCGGCTGAAACGTCGGCACATTCAAAGTCGCTAAAGCCGCGCGCGGAACTCCAACATTAGCCGCGCCGCCAGAACGGTCAACGATTGAAGCCGCAGCGACAACCTGCCCGCCGAGCTTTTCGACCGCCGCGATACATTCGCGCGTCGAGCCGCCCGTTGTAATCACGTCTTCGACAACGAGCAGCTTTTCGTTTTCTCCGACAGAAAATCCGCGACGTACGGTCATCGCGCCGTTTTCGCGTTCAGTCCAAAAAAACGGAACGCCGAGACTCTGCGCGACGACAAAACCAATAATTAAACCGCCGATTGCGGGAGAAATAACTGCGTCGAATTTTTGTTCTGCAAAACGCTCGGCTATTGCATAGCCGAATCGGGCAGCGTCGCGCGGATGCCGCAGCGCGAGCGCGCATTGCAAATACTGCGGGCTATGCAAACCGCTCGACAATTGAAAATGTCCTTCGAGCAGTGCGCCCGTCGCGCGAAAATGTTCTAAAATTTCTGTTTCGGTCAAATAATTTTCTCCTCGAAATTTCGGCTTCGTTTCAAGTTTTCATTAATGCCCGTCATGTGCCGGTTTTGAAGGCTGAGCAGTGTTGCTTTTCATTGCCGCGTTGGAATTTCCGGTGGCTGGCTGTACCAATCTGGTTTCCTGATTCGGTCGGCAGGTGTAAAAACCAATTCCGACGAGAAACGCGAGCAGAATCAGCGGCAAGACAACGCTTAAGAGCGAGCCGCCGGAATCAGTCGAAACCGCTTCAATTGAATTTTCCGCCGCTGTTTCGCTCATTTTTCCCGGATTTCTCAAAACGCCGTCGGGCGTCATCAGATCAACCACTTGCGGAATCATCGCGGCGAGCGCCGGTGTTGCCGTTTCAATCGGAATTTCGGCTTTGTTCGCCAGATTTTGCAGAGTCTCTTTACCAAGGCTGTCTTGGAGTTGCGTTTGCGAAAGCGGCGTGTTCGCGCCCACCGCAATCCATGAATCGGCTACTTTTCCCAAACCAGCGCGACGGAATCTTTCCAGAAACCTTGCGAGTCCTTCCGTTTCGATCAAAGAAACCAGAGCGTTGACAAGCGGCGCGCCCTTTTCGCCGAGCTTAAAACGCTTTTCAGCATCGGTTAAAACCGAATCAAACAAAGCCATTTTTTAATCGTATCCTTCCGAAAATTGCTTGATTTTCTAAAAACTTCGCCCGCAAGTTTAACCGCAAAACGGCGGGAAAACCAAACGCTATACTTTCGATTTATTTTTTCGCGCGCCATTCTTCGCCTTCTTCTGCTAGTTGTTCGAGCGCTGCCTGCAATCGCTGCCGGTATTGTTCGAGCGCCGCTTCTTCCGCTGTTTCCTCAATACTAAAAGGCTCGCCGAGCGCTACCAGCGAGCGCGAAAAAGGGCGCGGAATCCGCAGTTTGTCCCAGCTTTTCACCGCCCAAAACTTCTCCGCCGTAAAACAAATCGGCACGACCGGCTGCGCGGTCTTTTTCGAGAGCAAAAGAGCGCCGTTTTTCGCCACATAAAGCGGTCCGCGCGGTCCGTCAACCGTAAAAGCCGCCGCGCGTTTTGCCCTGATGAAACGCGCCATTTCAATCAGCGCACCGACGCCGCCTCGCGTTGAAGAACCGCGAGCTGCGCCGAACCCTAGCCGCTGAATCGCGCGGGCGATATATTCGCCGTCAAAGCTGCGCGAAGTCATTACAACCGCGCCGCTGCCGCGAAAAAAATAAGCGGCTAAAAAAATCTGATTGTGCCAGAAAGCGTAAATCGGGACTTGTCCGGCTCGCTCGATTTCTTCAAGGCGTTGCCAATTGCGCGTTTCATAACGCAGTGTCACGCCGATTGCAACGATAAGAAAATAAAAAGCAAAATCGGCGAGCCGGATTAAAATTCTCTGGCGCAGTGAATAAGCGGACAAATCGGCAAACTCATCAGCCTTTTTGATTGTCTGAAATTGTTTTTGCAAGATTTCGATTTTAGGCTAAAGCCAAAAGGAAATTTAACAAAATCGAGCGCTAGGAAACAGCTTAATATTTTGTGATAATATTTATTGAGGTTTTTGCGATGTCGCCATCAAGAAAAGACGAAACAGATTTGACGCCGATTGAAGAGCCGCTACCGTTTCCGAGCGAGCTTGACCAGCCGCGCTGGTCGGTCATAACTTTCAGCGAATGCGCTGCAAGCGGTTTGAGCTATGCCGAAGCAACCCGGCTCGTCGAACAAATGCAGGAAGAAGTTCCGGGTTTGTGTATTGTGACGGACGAAGCGGCGCGAAAAATGTACGGCGAAGCAAAAGTTCCGCACATCAAACCAACTGAACCGGCGGAAGATTTAAGCCAGAAAGCTTTTCAGGAAACGCTCTAAAAGAAACGCCGTACCACGTAAGAAATCAAACTCAACAAAACGGAAATCAGCAGCATTGAAACGAGCGGAATATAAATGCGCGTATTTCCGCGTTCGATATTAATGTCGCCGGGCAAATTGCCGAACCACGCCAAGCCGCCGAAATAAGCCAGAATTCCGATTAGCACCAATACGACGCCGACAACGATAATCAAAATGCCAAATTGCGATTGCATACCGCTTTGAAGTTTCGTTTGTTAGCTGTCGTTGTCTCAAATTTCCAAAACAACTTTGCCGAAGCTCTGATTTGATTCGAGATATTCGTGCGCGGCGCGGATTTCAGCGAGCGGAAAAACTCGGTCAACAGTCGGTTTTACAATTCCCCTCGCTAACAACGGCACAACTTGTTCGGCAAAAAGCCGCGTCGCCGTCGCTTTTTCTTCCGCAGAGCGAGAACGCAAAACTGTTCCGAATAGTCGCAAACGCTTTGTCATCACGGTCAAAATATCAATCTCTGCGCGGCTTCCGGCGGTCGTTCCGACAAAAACAAGCCTGCCGAGCTTTGCCAGAGACAGCAGATTTCCCGCCAAATATTTCGCGCCGACCAAATCCAAAACGACGTTAACGCCCGCTCCGTCCGTTTCGTTTCTAACGATTTCGGCAAATCTTTCCGGGCTTAACTCATTTTTGGTGAGAACGCCGACATCAAGCCCCAATTGACCGGCGCGTTCGATTTTCTCCGCCGTGCGCGAAGTTCCGACGACAAACGCACCGCCAACTTTTGCCAATTGCGCCGCCGCTAATCCGACGCCCGAACCGATGGCGTGAATCAAAACCGTTTCACCCATCCGCAAACTTGCCTGCGAAAAAAGCGCGTCGTGCGCCGTAATAAATGCTTCCGGCACGGCTGCGGCTTCCGTGAAATTTAAATTTGCGGGAATCTCGACCAACGTGTTTTCCGGCGCACTCACAAACTCGGCTTGTGCCGCACCCGCCGTGATTCCGAAAACACGCTGACCGATTTTCAGATTTTGCACCGCGTCTCCAATGGCAATGATTTCTCCGGCAAGTTCGAGTCCGGGAATTTCGGTCAGCAAACCTTTTGGAGCGGGATAAAGCCCGCGCCGTTGCAACAAATCCGCCCGATTCAAGGCAGCGGCTTTAACGCGAATTAAGACGCGATCAGCCGTTGGCATTGGCAAATCCGCAATTTCGCGCACTTCCAAATTTTCCGCGCCGCCGAATTCTCGAATCCAAACTGCTTTCATAAATTAGAAGGTAGAAGACAGGAGGTAGAAGGTAGTAGTTTGAATTTTTCTACTACCTTCTACCTCCTGTCTTCTACCTTCTCAAAATCAATGATGCGGCGCGCTTGCCGGGGGAGCACCATTAATGACTTCTGTTGCAGCGTGGTGCGCGTCGGGCAAAAAGTAAAACAAAATGCCCAGAATCGCGTAAACCGACAAAAGCTGGACGCCTTCGACCCAGTTGCTTTCGCCGTCGGAGCAGATTTGTTCAACAATCAAAATTGCCGCGAAAACCGCTACAACTTCCGGAACGGTAAATTCCAGATTCATCGGGCGACCGAAAAGATACGAAGCGAAAATCAGGAGCGGCGCGACAAAAAGAGCGATTTGCAAACTCGAACCGACCGCAATCCCGATACTCAAATCCATTTTGTTGCGAATCGCCATCAAAATCGCCGACGAATGTTCAGCCGCGTTGCCGATAATCGCAACAATGATCACGCCGACGAAAACTTCGGTTAATCCCAAAGTTTCCCGCGCGCCTTCGACCGCCCCGACCAGAAATTCGGAAATCAAAGCAACAAATGCCGTCGCAATCAAAAGCGTTAAAACCGCACGCTTAACCGACCAAGGCTCATGATGCTGTTCGGCTTCAATTTGGTTTAGTTCCGCTCCGACCGCCGCCGCGCCTTGTTCCTGCTCACCGACGAACAGTTGTTTGTGTGTGACGAGTGAAAACAGCAACATCAAGGCGTAAGTAGCAAACAGAACGATCGCAATGGCAAGGGATAAGCTCTGCTCTTTTTCGGGTGTCCAGCCGCCCTGCGCGACCGGAACTTGGGCGGCGACTTGATGAAAAATCGTCGGAATCAGCAAAGCTACCGCGCCGAGCGTTAAAGCCGTTGCAGAAACGCTCGCAGCCGTGCGATTAAATGTCTGCCGTTCAAATTTCGCTCCGCCCGCCAGAAGCGACAAGCCCAAAACGAGCAAAATATTGCCAATAATCGAGCCGGTTATCGAGGCTTTGACGACGCCTTCCAAACCTTTGGAAAGTGCGAAAAGCGCAATAATCAGTTCGGCGGCGTTGCCGAAAGTCGCGTTTAATAGCCCGCCGATTCCCTGCCCCATTCGCTCGGCGAGATGTTCGGTGGCGTGTCCCATCCAGCCCGCGAGCGGAATAATCGCAATGCAAGCAACTATAAAAAGCGCCGTCGGATTGTCCCAACCCGGCACAAACCGCAGCAAAATCGCCACGGGAACGAAAATTAAAAGCCAATCAAGCGAAGGTTTGAGCCACGAAGAACCGGAATGACCGTTATTGGTTGCGTTTGAATCTTTCCCTGAATCTGTTGACATAAAAATTTTCAGCTTTTGACAATTTTTGGATTATAAAAGTTTGAGCGGAAAATAAAAACAGATTTTTATCTTAATTTTTGAGACTAGTACATAACCAAACATTTCTTTACCAGCCGCGATGAATCTCCCAGCGGTCAACAATCGCGCCGTTTTCCAAAACGTGATAATGCTCGTGCTGAGCAGCGGTCAGACAAGAATGATTTGCCAAAATACGAACGCGCGAACCGATTTTCAAACTATCGAATACGGCTTTATCTTGAATGTGAATCGTGCCGTGTTCCTGCGAGACAGATTCAACGTACACATTTAAATCATTTCCCGCCAAATCCAACACTCGCCCGTAACCGGAACGCGGGTTTAATTCAAATGCCCCTCTGTCTTTAGAAAGCGCGATTGCTCCCGCATCAACTATTATTTTTTTCTGCTCGCGGTTGCGATGTACGACCGCTGCCAAAACCGTCAAAGCGCAATCTTCAAAATCACAGCTTCCCAAAGTCGCCTGAAAAGCGTCGAAAAAGATGTAATTTCCCGGACGAATTTCGTCAATGCCTTTCAAATGGTCAACGTGATGGGCGGTTGGAGTCGAACCCGTGCTAACGGTCGGAACCTCGATGGAAAGCGAGCGTAATCTGTCCCCAAACTCAACCATTACGTCGCGCTCCTGAGCCGCTACAGCGCGGATTTCGTCAATCGAGCGAGCGCCGTAAGAATGCCCGCCGTGCGTTAAAATTCCGGCAAAATTCAGATTCTTTGCATCGGAAATTTGGCGCGCGGCAGCCACGGATTCTTCCGTTTTCGGGTCAACTCCAGAACGATGATCGCCACAATCTACTTCGAGAAAAACGTTGAATTTAACCGCCGCTCGCCCGGCTGCTTCATTCATCGCGGCAATTGTTTCGCCGTCGTCGGTAATCAAATTTAATTTTACGCCGCTGCGGACAATTTCAATCACTTCGGCGAATTTCCCCGATTCGATTGGAACGGCGTAAGTCAAATCCGCAAAACCATGAACGGCAAACGCCCGCGCTTCCGCCAAAGTCGAAACGGTCAAAGCGCCCTCGTGTCCGGCTGTCTGAATTTTGGCGACTTCGACGCATTTGTGAGTTTTGGCGTGCGGACGCAGCCGGACGTTATTTCTTTTGGCAATTTCGCTCGTTCTGGCGGCATTTCGCCGGACGCGCTCAACGTCAAGTATCAAACCGGGAGTTTTTAACGTTTGTAGATTAGGCATCGTTTCTCGCTTTAAATTAAGAAACGCCTTGTTTCGCGTCCCAATTTCCTTGCAGCTTTCTCAAAAGCAGGATTTGCCCGCCGTGATACGCATTGTGAACATTGATATTTGCTAGAAGCGAACTCCAAAGAGCTTTGTTCGTCGCCGAAACTGCTTCGTTGAACTTGCTTTCGTCCGACGCTTCGAGCAAACTTCGCCATTCGCTCATTATCCGGTCAAATCGCTCGACTTCCGCCCGCCATTCGGCTTCGGTCGCCGCGCTCTTAAAAGTTTCATCGTTATCGTTGGTCGGATAAACGTAATCAATTCCCTTAAACCGCTTCAAATACGCTTCGTTATAAAAGTTCAGATGCGTCAAAATCTCCGAAATCGAATTGTCGAGGTTTTCTGTCCTCCAATTCGCCTGCTCCGCAGTTAATCCGTTTAAGGCATTTTTCAACGCGACAAACCAACCGTTTTCGTCGTAACAAGCTGTAAACTGTTCAAGTAAAATAGATTTTGCAGATAACATAAACTTAAAATCCTTACTTCTTTTTCTCCTTACGAAAACTCTTTTTTAAATCGAATCCGTGTTGTTCGATTCTGAATTTATCTTCGACAACGGCGGTTTCTTTTTGTTCGACGAGAATGTTTGAAAGATACATTGAAATTTCCTGAAAGGCGGTAAAGGAATCCTTTATTCGCTCAAAACCATAATCTTTTAATTTGGGATTTATTACGCCCGTGTGTTGGTTACGCTCTAACTTAAGTGACCAAACCGGCACTTTGTATTGGAGAAAAATATCATCGCTTTGAAATTCCCAATCAATGAAAAATTGTTTGAGTCTTGTTTCTTTCCAATGATCGTAATAACCAAAATCGTCGCTATAATCTCCCCATTCAGATTCTTTGCGTTTGTACTCTTCAAAACTGTAGGCGTAATAAAGTTCAACTATTTTGAAATTATCCCAACCATATTCGTCGTCAAATTCTTGGTCAAATTTTTTAAGCTCGATAAACGGATAGATTTTTCCGCAGAAACCAAGTAAACCGACAGTATTGTGGCTCGGAAAATCAAATTGCGATTTAATTTGAATTTCGACTTCTTTGGTAAAGCGTCTGTAATGGACATTGTCATCAATTCCATATACGACCGCATAATCATAATAGTCGTGAAAGTCTGTATGTAACCGCATAATTCATACATTGTTAAATCAGCTTTTTCGCTTTCGCCACGACATTTTCAACCGTAAAACCAAACTCTTTGAAAACGTCTGCAGCGGGCGCGGACAAACCAAAACGATCTTGCGTTATGGTATCGCCTTCCAAACCGATCCAGCGTTCCCAGCCCATTCTGACTCCGGCTTCGATTGCAAGACGCGCCTTAACGGCAGGAGGCAAAATCTCGTCGCGGTATTCCTGCGGTTGTTCTTCAAAAAATTCCCAGCAAGGCATTGAGACAACACGCGTGCCGAGGTTTTCGACTTGTAGCTGCTCGCGAGCTTTGATTGCCAGCCCGACTTCCGAACCGGTGGCAATCAAAATCAGTTTCAGCTCGCCTTCTTCACGCGCCAGAATGTAAGCGCCTTTGTGCAAACCGCTCGCGTCGGCGAACTGGTTTCTGTCAATCAAATCAACTTTTTGCCTGGAAAGCGCAAAAGCGGTCGGCGCGTGTTTTCGCAAAAGAGCGGCACGCCACGCTTCTCGCGTTTCGTGCGCGTCAGCGGGACGGATCACGGCGAGATTTGGAATTGTGCGCAAAGCAGCGATGTGTTCGACCGATTGATGCGTCGGACCGTCTTCGCCCAAACCGATTGAATCGTGCGTGAAAACGAAAATCGCTTGCACTTCCGACAATGCGGCGAGACGAATTGCGCCGCGCATATAATCGGAAAACGTCAAAAACGTGCCGCCGAACGGAATCAGACTGCCGTACAAAGCCATTCCGTTCATCGCCGCACCCATTGCGTGTTCGCGGACGCCGTAATGCAGCACGCGACCGTCATATTTGCCGGCTTGAAAAGCGTGCGATTCTTTGATCGAAGTGTTGTTTGACGGCGCGAGATCAGCTGAACCGCCGATTAATTGTGGCAAAACTGGCGCAAGCGCGTTGATAATTTCCCCCGAATACGCGCGTGTCGCTTTCGCTTCGGCGTTTTCAAACGCGGGCAAAGCGTTTTCCCAATTTTCCGGCAATTCGTTGCGGCGAATATCAGCAAAGTCTTTGCCCAAATCACCGTACGTCTGCTCGTATTTTTGAACCAAACTTTCCCAATCTTTTTCCGCATGCTCGCCGTTTTCGATTGCTTTGCGGAAATGCGCGTAAACTTCGTCAGGCACATAAAATTGCGCGTTTTCGTCCCAGCCCAAATTGCGTTTGGTTTCGCGCACGGCTTCTTCGCCTGGCGCGTCCGAGTGCGCTTTTGAAGTGCCTTGTTTCGGCATTCCGAAACCGATAATTGTTTTGACCGAAATCAGCGTTGGTTTATCGGTGACACTTTGCGCTTCGCGAATCGCGTTTTCAATAGCTTCCAAATCATTTCCGTCTTCGACCGTTAGCGTATGCCAGCCGTAAGCATCAAAACGTTTTGCGCGATCTTCAGTGAAAGCCAAATCGGTCGAACCGTCAATCGTGATTTGATTGTCGTCGTAAAAATAAATCAGTTTTCCGAGCTTTAAGTGTCCGGCGAGCGAAGCGGCTTCCTGCGCGACGCCTTCCATTAAATCGCCATCCGAACAAATGCAGTAAATGAAATGGTCGCAAACCGGAAAATTTTCGTGATTAAATTTTGCGCCGAGATAAGCCTGCGCGATTCCCATTCCGACGCCGTTAGCAAAACCTTGTCCCAAAGGTCCTGTTGTAATTTCAACACCTGGCGTCAAAATGTTTTCCGGGTGCCCGGCGGTTTTTGAATGAAGCTGGCGAAAACGCTTTAATTCTTCGAGCGGCAAATCGTAGCCCGCCAGATGCAGCAAACTGTAAATCAGCATGGAGCCGTGTCCGGCGCTCAAAAGAAAACGGTCGCGGTTAAACCATTTCGGATTTTTGGGGTTGTGCTGCAAAAACTTCGTCCACAAAACATAAGCCGTCGGAGCCATTCCGAGCGGCAAACCAGGATGCCCGGAATTGGCTTTTTGCACGGCGTCAATCGTCAGTGTGCGAATCGTGTTAATGCAAAGCTGGTCAAGCTCGGAATTTGCGGCGTTGTTCATTGTTTCGGTTACGGCAGTCATTTTATTTAAAGTCTTATCTTAAACATTACCCAATTATCGTCAAGCCAAATTGATAAAACAAAAAAAGGCGACCGAGAGTCGCCCTTTTATTTAATGTTTGGAAAATTAGCCTCTGCTTTCAACCTCACCGCCGTGAATTTCGCCGCGCCATGCGCCGGTTTCCTGTCCGCCGCGCGCTTCAATGAATTGTTTGAACCGCTCCAAATCGCCTTGGACGCGCGAATCGACGAATCCAAGCGCACTGCCGACCGATTCAAAAAAACCTTGAGGTTCGTATTCAAGCCGCAGCGTGACGTTTGTTTGATTGGTGCCAACCGATTGGAAGCTAACCGTTCCGGCGTTTGGTGAGCCGGTCGTACTGCGCCAAGAAACGCGCTGATCCGGCGTTTGTTCGGTGATTTCGGCGTCCCATTCAACGTCTTTGCCGGCGATGTTTGCGCGCCAGTGCGTGTTTTTGTCGCCTTGCTGACGAACTTCCTCGACGCCTTCCATAAAATGAGGAAAATCCTCAAATTGCGTCCATTGATTGTATGCCGTTGTGACCGGCACATCCACCACGATTGATTTTTCAACTGTGTTCATCTAAATCCCCCTTAAAGTCTTTAACTTATTAAATTTTGCTCGCTCAAATTGTAAAATACAGTTTACAAACGCGAACAACAGGTCAAAACCTGTTTTCGCGCACCGATTATTTTCCGAACAAGCGTATTAGTATTAAAGCGAAATCGGCACAATACTTCAATACATTTATATTCCGGTCGAAAATGATTGTTAAATTTCAACAGAAGTCTTTAAAGAACCTTATTCTTTGATTTTTGTAATCAACGAATAGAACTTTTCCTGTCTTTGTCGAGCTTTTTCGTAGATTTCGTGTTTTGAGGGGTAAGGTTGAAACGATTGACCTGTGGACACCTCATTATCAGAAATGTTTTGAATCTTGCCGATTTTTTCGAGCGCGAAAAGAACAGCGCCGCGCGACGAAGCTTCGCGCTCGTCTGGCAAAAACATCGGTTTGTTTAATGTGTCGCAAATGATTTGCGTCCAAACGGGCGATTCGCGCAAAGCGCCGCCCGAAGCGATGACTTCGCGGATTTCGCAAACTGAATTTAACTGTTCAAAAATCGTCGCGAAACGATAAGCGACAGCTTCGAGCGCAGCTTGCGTGATTTCAACTGCGTCGGTCGCCGAATTCAAACCTAAAATCGCTCCGCGCGCCCCCGCGTTCCAATTTGTCGAACGCTCGCCCGCCAAAAACGGCAGAAAAGTTAAACCGTGCGAATCAGGCGCTGTTTGAGCAATATGGTTTTCGATTTCATCATCCGTCGCATTCAATTTCAAAGTGTCTTTGAGCCAGCGATAAAGTCCGCCGCCATCACTTAAAGCGCCGCCGATGACAACTCTTTTTTTGTCCAAACGATAACACCACAGCCCGGCGGGAATTTCCTGCGGCGGTTCGCCTTCGTAAATCACGCGCATAGCGCCGCTCGTACCGATCATTAATGCGGCTTTTTCCCGCGTCACGCAATTAGCGCCGACGTTGTTTGCCGCGCCGTCGCCGATTGCCAGTAACCATCGAGCGTTTTTCAAACTCTGCCAGCGATTTGCGTATTCGCCATTTAGAACAAACGTTTCCGCATCTTCGGCAACTCGCGGTAGTTTTTCAAGCGCGATTTTCAAGAATGAAATCAGTTCCTCATCCCAAACTAGCTGACGAACATTAAAAATTCCGGTTCCCGATGCTTGCGAGATGCTTGTTACAGCTTCGCCGAAAAAACGAACGGCGAGAAAATCCGCGAACGACAACCATTTTTCGGTTTTTTCAAAAACATCCGGCTGATTGTCTTTCAGCCAGAGCAATTTCGCCGTCCAATATGAAGGATGAAAACGCGCACCGACGCGATTGTGAGTTTCGGTTTCATCAAATTTGTTGCGCAGAGTTTTAACAAACTCTGCGCTTCTCGTATCAGCCCATCCGAAAACCGGAGTCAAAGCAACGTTTTCTGCGCCAATGCCGACGAGACTGTGCCAGAAACATGAAGCCGTGACAAATTCAATTTTTCCCGCTTTACCGCCCGCCTTTTTTAGAACTTCGTCAATCGCGGCGATTGTTTGCAAAAGCGCGGTTTCGGCGTCAATTTCCGCGCCGCCTTCGTCTGTCATCACAAGCTGGCGCGCGTGTTTAACGAAAGTTTCATCAAGTCTTTTCGCCTGCGAATCATAGAGCGCGGCGCGCACGCTCGAAGTTCCGATGTCTAAGGCTAAAATAAGTGAATCGTTCAATTTTATTGTTTCGGCGCAGGTTCAGGCTTTCTGCCGTATTTTTCGGTGAAATCTTCGACCGCAAAACGCTCTTGTAAAGCCTTGAGCTGTTCGGGCGTAAAAACGAAATTCGTTCCGGCAACGATGTATTTGCCGTCGTCGGTTCTAAGTCGCTGATTTATTTGCTCGGAAGGTGCCCATTCGCGGAAATATTCGATGTCTTCATCGGTTAATTTCCCGCCGTCTTTGCGCGAAAACGCGATAATTTGCCGGAAATTTGCACGCTGCAACCTCGCCAGTTCGCTTTCAAGCGGCGTTTGAGGCGTTTGGGCGACGTTTGCTGTCGTATTTGTGTTGGCAGTTGCAGAATTGCCGCGTTGAGCCGGATTTTGATTTCCCGCGCCTTCGCCGCAAGCCGACGCGAACGTTGCGGCAAAAATCAAGGCAAAAATAATCTTTGTTTTTCTCATTTTTTATTCGGCGCGTTTACCGGCGCATCTTCCTCAAGTTCTTCGCTTGGCTCATCAGAACCCGGTTCATCTGTATCCGTCGGTTCGACTGTATCGTCAGCGCCATCGGAGGATTCGGTGGGCGGCTCGCCTTTCTGGTCGCGCATTTTTAAAATAAAACCGTCCTCGTCTTCATAAACTTTATCAAACCAGCCCGACTCCATTGCTTTGGCGTAGAAATCGTCGTGATGATTGTCGGAAAAAACCCAGCGCGCGCCGAATTTTTCGCGAATCACGGGCGCGGCTTCGTCCATCTTTCCGTTTGTGATTTCTTCGTAAAGCTGCCACAGCTCCGGATTTCTAGAATGCAGATATTTCGGGTCCAATCCGGCGATGTAAGAGTGTTTTTGATTGTGGTAAAAGATTTTCGGGAAATCGTCCCAATCGGTGTTGAAAATTCGCTCGCCTTCCGGAATATTCTGCAAAGCCCAATTCATCGCCTTTTCGTAACGCTCCGGCGGATCGTTACCGGCGATTTCTCCTACCACGCCTGCGTATTCGATTTTGCGCGATTCGATTTTCAAACCGTGCAAGCTCAAGAAAGCCCAGCCCGCGAGCAACGCGCAAAGCAATCCGACACATGCCAGTTTCCAGAAATCGCGTTTTTCTTCCTGTTCAGTCTGCACATCGGCGTCGAGATAAGGCGCGAGATCGCGTCGAAACTCTTCTGGCAAAACCGGCGCGGCTGTGCGACGCGCTGCAAACGCCTGCCATGCGAAGGCGACAAACAGAATCGCTATCGGCGGAAAATATTCGGCAATTCGTTTTTGCTGGAAGATCCACATGCAGAAAATCGTGGCTAAAGCGAGAAAGAAGGTTGATCTTTCATCGAGTTTTCGTTCATCCGGGCGGTACAAAATGTAGCCGATAAACATTGCCAAAAACGAGATAAAACAGCTCCAAAACAGCATCTTGCTGTCGTACGGATACCATTCGCCGCCAACGGGAACGACAAAATCTCCGGCTCGCATTTTCGTCCCCGCGTGTTCGAAGAAAAGCCCTAAGTTTCTTGGAAAATACGGATTAATGATGTTTCCGACAATCATTCCGCCGGTCGTGTAAGCGAGCGGCTGCCACTCAAAACGCTCTTCATTCCAGGCAATGATGACAGTCCAAATCAACGCCGCCACCCACAAAAGCGGAAACAGGCTGTAAGTCCAGACGAAAATGAACATTAACGGCGCGAGCCAGATGTAGCGGCGTTCAAATAGCAGCCAAGAGCCGATAGCGGTAAAAATAATCGCAAACGGCGGCGCTTTCGCCATATTCATCCGGTAATAAAACGGATGGGCGCAACCCAGCAGCGCCAGCAACCAGAGAAACGGGTAACCAACGCGGTAATACAGAATCAGCCAGAAAACGGAGAAAACCGCGAGTGTGGCAAAAACTACAGCCGCCACTTTTGCCGCCATTACAGGTTCGAAAAACCAGAGAAACGGAATCTGCAAAACGTGAAAAAGAAAATGATGATCGGCATAAGTGTCGGGACCTAAAACCGTCAACGGCAGCCATTTAAATTCGGGGAGCCATTTTCCCTGACTGAAATTTTCCCAGAGAAGCTGACTCCAGCGGATGTGATAATAACCGTCATAATCGCCACAGCAAACGGCACGGGTGGAAAATTGCAGCCACGCAATAACCGCTGCGATAATCACAAATCCGATGCCGCCGTAAACGTAGCGCAAGCCTTCGGCTGTTTGCAGCCAGCTTTTTGTTTCGGTCCCAGCGTCGGAAATCGTTCTGTCGGGCGCGCCGTCAAAAACATCTCGACCGGCTTCCTGCATAAATCAAATTATTCCTTCGTTAAATGAACTAAATAACACTGAATTTGAGCGCGACTCAAAAAGACAAAATATCACGAAACAAGTTCAAAGTTCCAAGTTCAAGGCGAACGGTTATTTTGCTAGTATTTAACCTTGAACTTTGAACCTTGAACTTGGAACTTGTTGAATGTATCCGGTTGGAAATCTTTTTATTCCGGCGCCGCACGGGCAATTGGAAGCGATTTTGAAAGAACCGCACGGCGTTGCGCCGCGCGGGGTGGCGCTCGTTTGTCATCCGCATCCTTTAGGCGGCGGAACGATGCACAACAAAGTCGTCTTTCGCGCCGCCGCCGGATTGCTCGATGCCGGGCTTGTCGCATTGCGGTTTAATTTTCGCGGCGTCGGACAAAGCACCGGCACACACGACGAAGGGCGCGGCGAACAGCACGACATTCGAGCGGGTCTTGATTATCTAGCGGAAAATTATCCGAATCAGCCGATAACTTTCGCCGGATTCTCGTTCGGTTCCCGCTTCGGGACGGAAGTTGCGATGGACGATGATCGCGTCGTTCGTCTGATCAGCATCGGGACGCCCGTTGACAAATACGACGATTACGATTTTTTGCGGAATTTGAAAAAGCCGATTCTTTTTGTTCACGGCGACCGCGATGAATACGGTTCGGTAGAAAATGTGCGGAAATTAGTCGAAAGTCTGCCGCCGGAAGCCGAAGCGGAACTGGTCATTATTGAGAACAGCGGACATTTTTTTGACGAGCATTTGAACAAGCTGAGAGAAACAATTAAAAATTGGACTGATGGAAGAATTCGTAACGAGAAATAATCCGGCGATCCGGATCACAATGATGCCGCGCGACACAAACGCACACGGAACGATTTTCGGCGGCGTGATTTTGAGCTATATAGATACTGCCGGAGCAGTCGAAGCAATCCGCTCGACCGGACATGAGCGGTTTGTGACGGTCGCAATGCGCGAAGTCGTGTTTCACCAACCTGTTTTTGTCGGCGATATTGTCAGCTTTTACGCCAAAACCTTAAAGGTCGGAAACACTTCCGTTACTGTGCGCGTCGCGGTGGAAGCGGAGCGTTATGGAACAGGTGAAAAAGAAGTGCGTGTGACCGAAGCCGAAGTCATTTACGTTGCGGTTGACGAGCGACGCAACAAAGTCAAAATTGCTCAAGCCGGGTCGGAAAATAAAGAGTGAGAATTGAATTATCAAACAATTTCGTCAAAATCCGGCGTTATTGTGCCGATGATATTCCTTTGCTTTTTGAAGCCGCCCGCGAATCTGTAAATGAAATGTTTCCCTGGACCGTGTGGTGCCATCCTGATTACACTCTGGAAGAAAGTCAATCTTTTGTTTTGTTGAGCGAAACGGCTTGGGAGCAAAAAACCGGGTTTAATTTTGCCGTTTTTGACCAAAGCAGCAATTTGTTTCTCGGCGGCGTGGGCTTTAGCCGGATTGACCGCAAAAACAATTTTGCTAACCTCGGCTATTGGGTGCGAAGCAGCCAGACGAAGCGCGGTGTGGCAACGGCGGCAGCGCTTCTTGCAGCAAAATTTGGTTTTGAAGATTTGGGATTAAATCGAATCGAAATTCTGATGGCGATAGAAAATGTGGCAAGTCGGCGAGTTGCCGAAAAAGCCGGAGCTAAGCGCGAAGGCATTTTGCGAAATCGGCTGTTATTGCATAACCGCCCGCACGATGCATTGATTTATTCATTGATCCAACCGATAAAGCCGATTAAAAAGGAAGAATGAATGGGGATGAAAGGCATTAATGAAATCCTAAAATAATCCTTTTCTCCCTTTCATCCCTGTTAATCTTTTTTAATGCCCTGTTTGTTCAAACTGCCCGATAAAAGTTTGCAGAAGCAGCCACAAATTCAATCCGGCAATAACTATTGCGACCGCCCAGGCGATTGATTTAAGCCATAGCGGAGCAACAAATTCGCCCATCAATTTGCGGCTTCCCGTAAACATAACGAGCGGGATTACGGCAAACGAGAGCTGCATACTCAAAATTACCTGGCTTAAAACCAGCAGGCTCGTCGTGCTGCCTTCGCCGGCGATAATAATCGTGACAATCGCCGGAACGATTGCCAGCAGACGAGTTATTAATCTTCGCAGCCACGGTTTTAGACGAATTTGCAGGAAACCTTCCATCACGATTTGTCCGGCTAAAATTCCCGTAATGGTCGAGTTTTGTCCCGAAGCGAGCAAAGCGACGGCAAAGAGCGTGCTGGCGACCGACACGCCGAGCAGCGGCGAAAGAAGTTGATAAGCATCGCCGATTTCGGCGACGCCTTGATTACCGGAAAAGTGAAATGTGGCGGCGGACAAAATCAGAATTGCCGAATTGATAAACAAGGCGAGCGTTAAAGCGATTGTGGAATCAATCGTGCCGAACTTGATCGCTTCGCGTTTTTTCTTCGGCGTGTCGTCCCATGCGCGGGTTTGAATGATAGCCGAATGCAAGTAAAGATTGTGCGGCATCACGGTCGCGCCCAAAATGCCGATGGCGATGTAAAGCATTTCCGTGTTGCGGACGATTTCTGTTGTCGGCACATAGCCCGCCAAAACCTGTCCCAAATCCGGGCGCGAAAAAATGAGTTCGAGAACGAAACAGCCGCCGATTGTCGCAATCAGCGTGATAATGATCGCTTCGAGATAGCGAAAACCACGATTTTGCAGCATCAAAAGCAGCAAAACGTCGAAAGCCGTCAGACAAACTCCGGCGATAATCGGAAGTCCGAACAAAAGCTGCAAAGCGATGGCGCTGCCTAAAACTTCCGCCAAATCGGTGGCGATAATGGCGATTTCGCACAGCACCCAGAGAACGTAATTGACCTTCGGACTGAAATAATCGCGGCAGGCGCGAGCCAAATCTTTTCCGGTCGCAACGCCCAAACGAACGCAGAGCGATTGGAGCAAGATCGCCATCAGATTCGAAAGCAAAATTACGCTCAGCAGCGTGTAACCGAATTTTGCGCCGCCCGCCAGATCGGTCGCCCAATTTCCGGGGTCCATATAACCGACGGCGACCATATAGCCCGGACCGGAATAAGCCAGCATTTTCCACAGGAAACCGCCATTCTCCGGCACGCGGACGGTGCGGTAAGATTCCGGCAGCGACGGCATCGGCTCTGTTTGCTGTTGAAAAAACATAATTCCCTTGTTCGTGTGAGTAAAATATAAACTAAAAATTCAAACAAATTTGTTCGGAATAATACTTCAAATATGAAAAATTTTAAAAGAAATATTTTGCTCAGACAAACGCGGCGAAAACCGTGTTCGAGAACAAAGCGCCTTTTCCGGTGAGCCGCAGACGGTTTTCGGCGATCTCGATTAATCCCGCTTCAAACGATTCTTCGAGCGCCGTTCCGTATTCATCAAGCAGCGAAGTGCCAAACTTTTCCTCGAATTCCGACAAACAAACGCCGCGCATCAACCGCAATCCCAGAAAAGCAAATTCCGCCCGCCGCTCTTTTTCGTTCAAAATCGTTTCTTCAACAATTGCCTCGCCTGTTTTTCCGATCAATTTAATGTACTGATTCGTATCTCGCGCATTTGCCCAGCGACGCGATTCGCCGTCGAACGAATGAGCCGAACAGCCGAAACCGTAAACCCGATCAAAAGTCCAATATTTTGAGTTGTGTTTTGATTCAAAACCGGGCAAACAGAAATTTGAAATCTCATACTGCTCGTAGTCCGATTCATTAATTTTTTCGAGCAAGGATAGGTACATGTCGCCCGCCAAATCTTCGTCCGGTAACGGCTGCCTGCCTTCCCGGATGTGTTTTGCGAGCGGCGTGGCTTCATGAATTTCGAGCAGATAAAGCGATAAATGTTCGGGTTTTAATTTGAACGCTTCATTTAAATTTCGTTCCCAGTCTCGCAAGGTTTGGCGAGGAAGTCCGGCAATTAAATCGAAGCTGACATTTGTAAAATCAGCCGCCCGCAGCAAATCAATCGTTTTCCGAACATCGTCCGCTGTGTGGCGCCGTCCCAGGCGCCTTAGCTCGTTGTCATCAAAAGTCTGCGCGCCGTAAGAGGCGCGATTTATGCCGAGCGAACGAAACGAACGCGCTTTTTCAGGCGTCAGTGTTCCCGGATTCATTTCCATTGTAATTTCGGCTTTCGATTGAACCGAAAATCGGTCAAAAACGGCTTGCAGAATTTTTTGGGTTTGTTTTTCAGTTAAAAGCGAAGGCGTTCCGCCACCGAAATAAATGGTGTCAATTTGAGGATTTGAAATTTGGGATTTGAAATTTGAAATCTCGCGGCAAAGCGCATCAACGTATTTTTCCGTCAAATCAGATTGATAAATGCTGACGGCAAAATCGCAGTACGAACAGCGCGATAGGCAAAACGGAATGTGAAGATAAACACCGGATAACACAAAAGTAAATCGTAAATCCCTTTCAAATCATTATACTTTTTTTTCGATTCGGGATTTACGATTCGCGATTTGCTTAATTTTCAAGAGCGTTTTCGAGCGCGCAGCGCCAGAGATTTTCCAGCACTCCGATGGATGCTGAAATCGCCGTTTCGCCGTTTGCCTTGATTTTCAAATTTTTGCCGGTGACTTTGCCGATGATTTGCAAAGGGCAATCTGATGCAACTTCTTTTACTTGTTCTAGGTTTTCCGGCGCAAAACTGATGACGATGCGTGAAGGCGATTCGACGAAAAGCTGTTTTTCCACTGAAAGACTTGCGTCGGAAATCTCGATTTGCGCACCTACGGCTTTGCGATTCAGAGATGAAAAACAGCTTTCGGCAACGGCTACCGACAAACCGCCGTCCGCGCAATCGTGAGCGGATTTAATCAAACCGCTTTCTGCGAGCGCAATAACCGTTTGCTGAACTCTTTTTTCGATTTCCAAATCCAGTTTCGGAACCGCACCGCGCTCAATCATTTCGTTGGTCGAAATTTTCCAGCAGCTTGCTGCGTATTCGCTCACGGACAAATCATCATCATTTGTTACGCCGAGCAGCGCAATTAAGTCGCCCTCGTTTTTAAAACCCTGAGTTATGATTCGCCGCGCATCGTCCAGAATTCCGACCATCCCGATAACGGGCGTCGGTAAAATTCCCTTTCCTTCGGTCTCGTTATAAAACGAAACATTGCCGGAAACGACCGGAGTTTCAAACATCCGGCAAGCCTCAGCCATTCCGTCAATCGTTTCCGAAAACGCCCACATAACTTCGGGTCGTTCGGGCGAAGCGAAATTCAAACAATTCGTAATCGCGGCTGGGCGAGCGCCAACGCAAGCCACATTGCGCGCCGCTTCCGCCACAATCAAACGCGCGCCTTCCCGCGGATTGACGGCGCAGTAACGCCCGTTTCCGTCCAAACACATCGCAACGGCACGCCGCGTTTCTTTAATTCGAATCACAGCCGCATCCGCGCCCGGCAAAACGGCAGTGTTCGTTCGCACCATCGTGTCGTACTGCTCATAAACCCATTGTTTCGAGCCGATATTCGGCGAGGCAAGCAAAGTTTTGAAATTATCGGTAAAGTTCGTTGTTCGCCCTTCGTTGTTCGTTGAATTTTCTTCGTTTTGCGTTTTTCCTTTTGCTTTTTGACTTTCCGCCATCGGGCGGTTGTATTTCGGAGCTTCGTCGGTCAAAGCCAAAACCGGAATGTCGGCTTCGATTTTGCCGTTATGTTTGACAATCATCCGATTGCCCTCGACGACGCGCCCGACTACAACGCCGTCCAAATCCCATTTGCGGAAAATGTCAATTACCTGTTTTTCGCGTCCGTCGTGTGCGACGATGAGCATTCGCTCCTGCGATTCCGAAAGCATCATTTCGTAAGCGGTCATTCCGCTCTCGCGCTGCGGCACGCTCGTTAGATCTAGCTCGATTCCTGTTCCGGCGCGCGCCGCCATTTCGCAGCTTGAAGACGTTAAACCAGCAGCGCCCATATCCTGAATTCCGGCAATCGCGCCCGAACGCATCGCTTCGAGACATGCTTCGAGCAACAATTTTTCCAAAAACGGATCGCCAACTTGCACGGTCGGGCGTTTTTCGAGAGCTTCTTCGTCAAATTCAGCCGAAGCCATCGTCGCGCCGTGGATTCCGTCGCGCCCGGTTTTCGCTCCGACATACAAAACCGGATTTCCGATGCCGGACGCTTTCCCGAAAAAGATTTGGTCGTGACGAACCAAGCCGAGCGCAAAAGCGTTGACGAGCGGATTTAAATTGTAAGCTTCATCGAAATAAACCTCACCGCCGATTGTCGGTACTCCGAAGCAGTTGCCGTAATGCGAGATTCCCGAAACGCACCCTTTTAAAATAGATTTATTCCGATTTCCATGTTTCTCGTCGTCCATTTTTCCGAATCTCAATGAATTCATCGCCGCCACGGGACGCGCGCCCATCGTGAAAACATCTCTCAAAATGCCGCCAACGCCGGTTGCCGCGCCCTGGAACGGTTCGATAAAACTTGGGTGATTATGCGATTCGACTTTGAAAGCGACGCACCAACCGTCGCCGATGTCAACGACTCCCGCGTTTTCGCCCGGCGGCACAATCACGCGCTCGCCGGTCGTCGGCAAACGTTTTAGGTGAACGCGCGAAGATTTATAGGAACAATGTTCCGACCACATCACGGAAAAAATTCCAAGCTCGGTCATTGAAGGCTCTCGCCCTAAAAGCTCTACGATTCGGTTGTATTCTTCGGTTGTAAGATTATGTTGTGCGATGACTTCCGGCGTGATTTGTTGGTTCATTGATTTTGTAAAGCTGTCGGAATCAAAATAGATTTTTACCAAACTTCGCTCGAAAAGCAAAAAGGCGGCTCGCGAGAGCCGCCTCTAAATCAATTTCATTTTCAATTTAATTGCTATTTAGCGTATCAGATTGCGGTTGCAAAACTTTTTCGATTTCCGTCCGCAAAATGTCCGGTTTAATAACTCCCATTCTGCTATAAGCGATTTTCCCGGTGTTGTCGAGCAGAACCGTAAACGGCAAACCGCCTCTCCAATCCGGCGCAACAAGAGCGATTGCCGCGTCTTCGTCCGCAGTTTTGAGCAAATAAGCAGGCATGTCGGCTTTCATTTGAGCCAGAAATTTCGGCACGTCGCGGTTTATTTCCGCTAAATCGTCAAGCGAAATTGTGACGAAATCCAATCCGCGCTGGCGAAATTCCTGGTCAATTTTGACCAGTTCGGGAAATTCCTCAACGCACGGCGTGCACCATGTCGCCCAGAAATTGATCAGCAGCGGGCGTTTTGCTTCCGGCTCACGTTTGAGAAGGGCTTGCAACCCAGCAAAATCAAGCCGCGTAACCGGAACCAGCGGCTCCGCAAGTTTTGGCGGAGCCGGTTTTTTAACGGTTTTTTTAGCGACTCTCGATTTTGTTTGCCGGCGGTTCTGCGGCGGGCGCTTTTTTTGGGCGAGCGCCACGTCAGCGCCGCTCAAAATAAACCAAACGGTGCCGCAGAAAATTGCCAAACGAAATAAACTCATTCCGATTTAGATGCGCGTTTGATGGAGCAGCCGAAGGCTTTGGTTTCGCTTTTTGCAACCGCTTTTCCGGCGACCGTCGCGTCAACGGCGTCCTGCAACGGACGCGCAGTGATATTATCGCCGCTCCGGTCGTTGTCAATCGCGCCGCGATAAACGAGCTTGCCGTCTTTGTCGAAGAGATAAACTTCCGGTGTCACCGTCGCACCGAATTTGTCGGCGTAAACGTTGCCTTTGTCAATCAGCATCGGGAAAGTATAGCTGTACTCGGTCATGTTCGATTTGATGTAATCGAGCGATTCGGTCGCGTTTGAATTCATTCCGATGACGCTGATCCCTTTCGCTTGATAATCTTTCACCAAAGCGTTGATACGGCTCGCATAAGCTTTAACGACCGGACATTGTGCAGACATAAAAATAATGACCGCGCCGTTTTTGCCTTTCAGATCGTTGAACGAACGCTGTTTGCCTTCAGTGTCGACGAGCGTAAAGTTTTCAACTTTCGCGCCAATGGCAACCGTATCTTTGCTGTTGAGTGCCGCGCTTTGCTCAGGCAGCACGAGAAGGCTCACAAAAGACAAAACCAAAAGCAGAACAAATGGTAAACGGACGAGACTTTCTTGCATTTTCATCGCTTTTTCTCCTCAAAAATTTGAATTACAGAAGGCATTTTAATATACAAAAACGCCGAACTTGAAACAAGCTCGGCGTTTGTTACGCACCAAGTTTTATTAAAGTTTCATCTAGATAAACGCAAAATCGAATTGTTCCTGATGAACCGCAGCATCGGCAGTCAAATCTACCGAGCCGAGATAATCTTCGATTTCGTTTAAAACGTCGCGTTCCGTCGTTCGCAAAGCCTTGGCGATTTCGGGATGCACCCGCAAGGTGACTTGCTTGTAATCGTCCATTTGTCTCGAAAGGCGTCGGGATTGGTCGAGAATTTCGTAAGCCACGGTTTGCGCCGATTTGATCAAACCTGCACCCTGACAATAATGACACGGCGCGCACAATGTGCGCTCGAGCGATTGCTTGACGCGCTTTCTGGTCATCACGATTAGCCCGAAATCGTTAAACGACAAAACTTTCGTCGGCGATTTGTCGCCCGCGAGAGCTTCCTGCAACGATTGCAAAACCTTTTGACGGTTGCGCCGGTCTTCCATATCAATCAAATCCAGCACGATAATTCCGCCCAAATCTCGCAGCCGAATCTGGCGAGCGATTTCTTCGACCGCTTCCATATTCGTTTTCGTGATGGTGTCTTCCAAACGGTTCGCGCCTTTGCCGACAAATTTGCCGGTATTAACGTCAATCGAAACGAGAGCTTCGGTTTGATTAATGACGAGATAGCCGCCCGATTTGAGCCAAACGCGCGGTTTAACGGCTTTGTCAATTTCTTCCTGGACGCCGTAGGCTTCCATAATCGGCTCATCGCGCGTGAAGAGCTTAACGCGGTTGGTCATTCGCGGAGCCATTCGGTTGATAAATTCGACGACGCGCTGAAACTCGGCTTCGTCATCAACGCGAATCGCGGCAAAATCATCCGAAAGCTGATCGCGCAAAATTCTTTCGACAAGATCCAAATCCTGATGAACCATCGCCGGAGATTTTGCACGTTCGGCGACTTTGCGAACGTCCGTCCAGGTTCTGACCAAATAGCGCGCATCTTCACGCAAATTTTGCTCGGAAATTCCGATTCCAGCCGTTCGGACGATAAAACCTCCCGAAGGCACGTCTTCTTCGTCGCGAATTTTCTGAATTAGAGCTCTGAGCCGGTTTCTCTCGCTTCCCGATTCGATTTTCCTTGACACGCCGACGTGTTCAATTGTCGGCATATAAACCAAATACCTGCCGGGTAAAGCGATGTGCGACGTGATTCGAGCGCCTTTTTTGGCAATCGGCTCTTTGGCGATCTGGACGAGAATCTCCTGACCTTCGCGGAGCAAATCGGTAATTGTTTGCTGACGACGACCGCCTCTGTCACCTCTTTCACTTCTCTCTGGTCTTTCGCCTCTATCGCTTCTTTCGGCTCGTTCACCGCGTTCCTGCCCGCCGCGCTGTCCGCCGCGACGATCTTCGCGCTGCGGTTTCGGGGCGCGTCCGTTGTCTTCAGAATTGGTATCGGCAGCTTCGACGGTTTCAACCGCTGTTTCTTCGGTTTCGCCGGCTTCTAAATTCTCATCCTGTCCCGCGCCGTTTTGTCCGCCGCGTTGCGGGCGATTTCCGCCGCGTGCTCCGCGACGACCGCGTCCCCCGCGGCGGACAGCCATTTCCGAACGAAATGCGCCGAGGTCATCAACGCTTGCGTCCGAGTCGTCGTAATTTCCGGTCATTGCATCTGCAGGCGAGCTGATATCTGTGTTTCCGCGTTCGTTCTGAACCGTGCCTTCGGTGTTCGAATCGGCTCTCTCAGCGCGCGAAGGATTTTCAACGTTTGAGCTTTCCCGCGTTTCGCCACGCGAATTTTGAGTTGATTCAACGTTTGCGCCGTCTTCCGCGTTATTTCCCGGATTTTCGGTCTGCATTTTTCCCTCGTTGTTTTTGCGGTTTTTACCGCCGCGACCCGACCGGCGCGACGATTTTTCGCTTTTTGTCGCAGTGGTTTCGGAGGCTTGCGGTTGTTCGTTTGTAGCCGCGTTCTTTTTCCCGCCGCGTCTGCTGCCCCGTTTGCCGCCAGTTTCTTTCGACGTTTCTTCAGCGGGCGCCTCAACAACGGGCGCTTCAGCAGCTGGAGCAGTAACTTCGGTTACGGTTTCCGGCTCAGCAGGCTGTTGTTTTTTGCCGCCTCGCCTCCCGCGACCGCGTTTACCTTTTTCCGATTGAGCTGCCGCTCCAGTAGTTGGCGAAGCGGCGGGCTCATCTTCATCGGCGATGCGCTCTAAACCGCCGTTTCCGATGTCAAAACGAAGCGAGCCGACAGCCATCGGCGGCGTCGGTTCGATTTCAAATTCGACCGCGCGGACTTGATCGGCGATGCGTTCCTGAACTCTGGCTTCTTTGAACAAATCGCCCTCGGTTTCGTCGTCAACAATCCGCTCAAAAGAGGATTCGCCCGCGACAAATGGAGTTGCCGTTTCGATTTCTTCAATCGATTTCAGCTCGACATTTTTCGGCGCGGCGATTTCGATAAAGCTCGAATCGGTCTCCTCGATTTCGTCTTCAATCGTAACGAATCCTTCTTCCGCCGTATCTTCAGGCAAAAATTCTTCGGGCAAAAATTCTTCCGGCAGTTCCGGTAATTCTTCAATTTCCGGTTCTGCAACAGCGGCAGCAATCGGCTCGGCGCGTTCCTGCGCGGCTTCGATTTGCCGTTCCCGTTCGAGACGCGCTTTTTGTACGCGGTCAGCAGCGGCTTTCGCGGCGTCTGCAGCTTCGCCTTTTTGTTTTTTCTCCATCACAATGCGTTCGAATTCCTCTTCTTCATCGAAGAAATCGGAAACGTACAAAAACGCATCGCGTTCCAAACCGATGTCAACAAAGGCTGACTGCATTCCGGGCAGCACGCGCATCACGCGACCTTTGTAAATATTTCCGACGACGCCCGAATTTTCTTCGCCGCGCTCGATATAAAACTCCGTGACTTTGCCATCTTCGAGAATGGCAATCTTTTTTTCGCGTCCATTGACGCTGACAATCATTTCTTTCGCCATAAATTGGGCTTTTTCCCTTGATATTTAAAATATGAAGCTTTTCGGAAGATGAGTTGCAACAGGTGGCAAAGAGAGCGGATAAACTTCGCGCTTGAGAGATGCAATTTTCTAAATTCGGACGAATAAAAATTCTGAAAAATTTTATTCGTCGAGCAAGAGTTGATTCAAGCTAAAACCTTTTCGCCGTCAAAATCGGGGAGCGTTCTCCTTTAAACGTTAAATGCGCTCTGAACCCGTTTTCGTTTTTTCGTTCTTCGCCGCCGAAAGCGATTGGCGCTAAAAGCGCCTGCAAATCTTTCGCAAAACTTCTGTTCTTCGGCTTCGAGTGAGAATGCATTTCAAAAAACGCCACAACCAAAGCCAACCTGCCAAGTATAAACGACTTTTTCCCAGATAGGAAACATAAATTGAAAATGCGGCGTAAAACCTTCGGATAATTTTTTGTCACAAATCTTTCCGGCACGGTGTTTATTTAAACGAGCGCCAACAAAATCCATTCCTTTGGATTATTTTTATGAAAATATTTTTACTTTTTTCCCTCGTAATTTCGAGCGTCGTCAGCTCTTTTGCGCAAACGACGCCGAAACCGTCACCGACAGTTTCTGCTTTTACAAACAAGGATGCCGAGACTACAGCATCGCCGCTGCCGTCGCCCATCTCATCTCCACCGATTGAAGCCGCGCAGCAAAAAGCGCCGGGCGAAGCCGATAAAACGGTTCAGCCGCCGGAACCTGCCTCGCGCTATGTTAGAAAAGACGCGCCCGTGCATATTCCGCGTTTTAATTCGTCGCCGACGATTGACGGAAAATTGGACGATGCCGTTTGGCAAAACGCCGCGGTTTTCGGAGATTTCATTCAAATCCAGCCCGGCGACAACGTTGCTCCGACTCACCCGACAGAATTTATGATGGCGTATGACGCGAAAAATCTTTATATGGCTTTTCGCGTTAAGCAAGACAGAGATAAAGTGCGCGCAACGGTCGCTCGCCGCGACAATATTTTCAACGACGATTACGTTCTCGTTTACATTGATACTTTTAACGATGACCGGCAAGCTTACGTCATCTTTTTTAACCCGCTCGGAATTCAAGCAGACGGAACTTTTACCGAAGGGCGCGGCGAAGATTACAGCGTTGATCTGCTGATGGAATCGAAAGGCGTTTTGACCGAGGACGGCTTTACAATCGAAGCGGCGGTTCCGTTCAAATCGCTGCGCTACGAAGCGGGCAAAGGCAAAAACTGGGGGCTTTCGATTTTTCGCCGCGTTAAATACAACAACAACGAATACAATTCTTGGACGCCTTTTAACCGCAGCGTGACGGGCTATCTCAATCAGTCCGGCAGCATTACCGGACTTGAAGGAATTTCAACCACTCGCCAGCTTGAAATCAATCCGAGCTTTACTTTAAGCGAATCCGGCAGACGCACGCGCCACACTTTTGACGGTGATCCAAACGGACGCTACATCAACGAAGGATTAAAGGGCGAGTTCGGTTTTACCGCCAAATTCGGTTTAACGCCGACGATTACGCTCGATTTCGCTTACAACCCCGATTTTGCGCAGGTAGAAGCGGACGCACCAGTGACGACCGCGAACGTCCGTTTTCCGATTTTCTTCCCCGAAAAAAGACCGTTCTTTTTGGAAAGAATTGATATTTTTCAAACCCCGATGAACGTAGTCAACACCCGCGCTATTGTTGACCCGGACGTGGCTGTAAAACTCACGGGCAGACGCGGACGGAACACTTTCGGATTAATGTACGCTTCAGACAACGCACCGGGTAATTATTCAAAGGACGAGCGCGAAAGTCTGCTTATTTTTCAAGACCGCTGCCGCCTTAATCCGAATGTCAATTCCATTTGCGGAATCGAGCCTTTTGTTGACAAAAACGCCGAAATCGGAGTTCTGCGTCTCAAACGCGATGTCGGCAGACAGCATAATCTGGGATTTTTCGCCACGACTTACAATTTTCCCGGTCGTCACAATCACGTCGGCGGATTTGATGGGCGTTTCCGACTTGCCGAAAACCTGATTGCCGATTTTCAGGTTATCGGCACTAACTCGCGGCGCGTGTTTTACGATTCCGAGCTAAACCAAAACCTCTACCGCACCGGAAACGGTTTCGGCTACCGCGTATATCTCGAACGAACGGGCAGAAATTTATATATGAATTATCTGGCGACCGGAAGAACCAGGAATTATCGCGCCGATGTCGGTTTTACGCAACGCGTTGATACTAACTATGCCGGCTCGTTTATCAGATACGAAACCGACCGCGACGCCAAGAAAAGCATTATTTACAAACGCCTTTTTAACGAAAGCAACGTCAGCTACGATTGGCGCGGGCGCTCACAGCTCTGGCAATCGAACACACAGGGAATGCTTGCTCTTCAACGTCAAATTTACATCGGCGGCGGTTTCGAATTTGGTTACGAGCGCGTCTTTGAACACGAGTTCGGAGCGAGGCGCACCGCGTCAAGACCGAATCAGGGCGCATTTTTTGGACCTGACCCGGAACGCTCCAGCCATCGCCGCGAGGTTTACGGATTCATCGAGGTAACTCCGGTTAAACAACTGTTTTTCTTATGGGTTTTAGGTTATAGCCCGGGCGTTTTGGATTATGATTTAGGCGCAGGACCGAAATATCCGCGCGTCAGCCCGGCGGCTTTGCAGTTCGGGCAAAACGCTCGGCTTGACCCGGGACCGGGCGATTTGCTTTTCATCGAATCTTCGGTTCGCTACCAACCAACCACCGCCTGGCAGGCGCAGTTTAGTTACAATCGGCGCCGCCTTGTACGTGATGATACCGGACGAGTAGCGTTTGACGATAACGTTTTCAGTTTGCGCTCAACATATCAATTCACGCGCGACATTTTCGCACGCGCGCGACTTGATTATTCAAACATTTCGACGCGTATTCGCCCGCAGCTTATTTTAGGCTGGACGCCAAGTCCCGGAACTGCCATTTATGCCGGTTATAACGATGATTTGAATTATCATGGCTACAATCCTTACACGGGAAGGCACGAGCCGGGATTTCGCGGAAACGGAAGAACGTTTTTTATCAAAGCGTCTTACCTTTTCCGCAAGAGCTTTTAGAGTTTAATACGGAAATAATTTAGATTGGTGCAGTATGCAGCCAACTGTAAAATGTTAGTTTTTTCACCCGTGAGCCGTCTTCCATAAATGGTTTGACGGCTTTTATCACTGCTTCTTCAACCGCTTCTTAA
>JALZCH010000051.1 GCA_030863175.1 Acidobacteriota bacterium
TGTCCGATATAAATGTTCGGGCAAGTTCGCAGAAACGGCAGTATCTTCTGCCATTGATCGTCGGTTAATCTAACTGTCATTGAGTTGTTAGATTATTCGACTGAATTAAAATGTCAACAGAGCCTAAATATTGTTTCCTTTTTTAGCGGTTCAAAGACTGCTTTGTGACAAAACACCCAAGTTTTTCTTAAAAACAAAGAAGCGCCGCTCAGGGTTTTAAAGAGCCTTGAGCGGCGCACTGGGTTTATCCCAAAGTATTTTTGAACCGATTGTTAGAAATTAAATCTAACTTGCAGTTGAACTTGACGATTGCCTGCGTTGCCGCCCCCGCCGCCGCCAAATCCGAATCTGGCAATCGTATTGTATCCGCCAAAACGGGGCGAGCTCAGATTGCTGATCGGGCTTCCCAAATTTGTTCTATTAAACAAATTGCTTATTTGGACGCCGAAAGTCAAATTATACGGCTTGTCGTTGCGTGCGCCGCCTTGACCGGCAAATCCGCCTCCTCCTCCCCCTCCGCGACCGCCGCGACCTCCGCCCCCTCCGGGAATTCCAGCGCCGCGACCGCCGCGACCGCCTCCACCGGCGGTTTGTCCTTGATTCGGCGTATTGTTTGCCGCTGACTCACGTGACGGACCGAAGCTAAACGTTTTATTGAGATTTAAATTAACCCCAAAGAAGTTTGCGCCGCGTCCGTAATTGCGCGGGATAATCGCATTCGGGTCGGAAACGTCGCTTGTATCGCAGAACGAATTGGTCAATCCGAGCTGGTTGCAGCGAGCGTTTAATTGAGCGAAGGTGGGGCGCTCGGTAAACAGCGAATCGCCGTTGGTGTCCGCGCCGGTGATAATATTAAACGGCGAGGCTGAACGAATAACGATCATCGGATTTGCTCGAATTCCCCACGGCAAACCGAAATTGCCGCCCAAAAAGACTGAATGCCGAACGTCTTGGTTCGAATCGCCGTATTCGTTGCTCAAATCGTAACTGTAAAGCGGGAAGTTTCCGGCAGAGGCACCGCCGAAACCGCCGCCGCCAAATCCGGCAAAACCGCCGCCGCCGTCAACGTCCGATCTTGCTCGGTTCAAACGGTAGTTACCCCAGATGCTGAAATTGGGATTCAACCGGGTGTTGAAATTAACGATAAGTTGGTTTTGATTAAATCTACCGGTTGATTCGTACTGATAAATATTGCCGAGCGATGGATTTGGTCGCAGAGCGTTAAGTGCGGCTCGATTATTTGTTGGGCAAATCGTTCCCGGCGGGCAAACCGGAGCGTTGATGTTGCGCTGGCGCAATAGATTATCGGTTCTGGTGAGCAGATAAGTAAACGACATTGTGGTGCGAAAAGGCAGTTGCCGTTCGACGCTGAGCGCCGTTTGAATCGTTCGCGGCGAGCGAATATCTTCGGCGAGCTGGCGGATGACGGTTGTACCGGCAATGTTCGCGGCTGCAAGCTGCTGAACTGTCGGAACATTTGAGACGCCGTTCAAGCTGAAAACGGGTTGGCTCAATAAGAGCGGATCGGAAACTATGAATTGAAGCTGGTTTTGCCCGTTAAAACGGTTTTCCTGTAAGCTCAGATTTTCCGAAATGCGGTCATAGAAAATACCGAAACCGCCGCGAAACACGGTTTTTGGCGGAGTTGCGCCGCCCGCTCCCGGCGAATAAGCGAATCCGAAACGCGGAGCGAAATTAAGATTGTTGCTGACGTTTGTCTGCGCTTCGTAACGTAAGCCGTAACTTAAAGTCAATTGCGGTGAAACGCGCCAGTCATCATTGAAAAATAAACCGAAATCGGTCTGCTTGATGCTCGCCAGCGGATCGCCGCCTGTAATCGAAAACTGAGTGGGGCGAGCATTGCCCAAAATGGCTTGTCGGTATTGCTCGATCGAAGAAACTCCGCCAAGAACTCCGGCGAAAGTAAACGCTCCGGCAAAATTGTTTTCCGAACGGTCTTCAATCGAAATGTGACGCAAACGCGCGCCGAACTTGATGCTATGCGTGTTGATTCCCCAAGTCGTGTAGTTTTGCAGCTCAATGCGGTTTTCATCGTTGAAGCTGTAACCGACACTGCTGCCGCCGCCGTTGAATGAGCCGGAAACGTTGATCTGAGGAATCGAATTATCGCCGCGCTGCTCGTTGCGGCTCTTGAAAAATTGAAATCTGGTTTCATTGACAACCGTCGGCGAGAGAATCGCCGTTTCAGTCACTTGAATGTTGTGATCTGTGTTTTCGTTGCTGATGGCACGGGTCGGCAGCGAAAATTCGTTGATGCCGCGATTTTCCGATGTTGTTCGGGAAAAGCTGTAACGCGTAACCAAAGTATTGCGGTCGTTGATGGCGTAATCGAAACGCGGGCTGAACGAAATTCTACGCGTCGGAACGATGAGCGATTCGGTAAATAGAACCTGATTCAAATTTTGGTCGAGAACTGTAGCATTAATAACGGCGTTGTCGTCGAACTCGCGACGATCAAAGTCAAGAAAATACGAAGCCTTGCCTTTAATCAGCGGACCGGAAACGTTTCCGCCGTAAGAACGGTTTTGCGTAGCAGCGCGATAAGGCGCAAACGGATTGCGCGAGTTTAAGGCTTCATCATTGAAATTAAAGAAAACCTGACCGCGAAACCTGTCCGCTCCGGGTTTGGTCAAAATCTCGACGCGTCCGAAACCGGGACGGTCGTATTCGGATGAAAACGGATTCTGGTTAATGCGGATTTCCCGAATCGCTTCGCGCGGAGGAAGTCTGCCGCCTGAAAAGCCGTCAATATAAAATTGTCCGCCGTTCGGTCCGGCAGAAGGTCCGGCAAGAGCCTGCAAAGCCGCCGCCAGTTCGTCCGGGTCTTCCGGCAGAGCCTCAATATCTTCTTCCTTTAAAACCGTAGCGCTTTGATTATTGACGGGATCGGTGTTGACCTGTCCTTCGTTAGTAATTTGCACTTCGGCTTGTACTTCGGCAGGCGTCAGCGTGATTGTCAATTCCTGTCGTTGATTTGGTTCAACCATAACTTCCGTGTTTTCGTAAGAGGCGAAATTCGAGACCTCAACGCGAACAATATAATTACCGGCGGGAATTCCGGTAATGGTAAACTGCCCGCTTTCACTTGAAGTTGCGGTACGCTGAAAACCACGGTTATTTGTGATTATCACCGTTGCATTGGGAACAACAGCGCCGAGCTGGTCAACGACCTGTCCGTTGATGCTTCCGTTTCCCTGTGCGAAAACAGCCGCCGTCGAAACGGCTAAGCTCAAGATAAATGCGTATAAAATTTTCATAATTAACTATTGAATAAACAGAATTGTCTAATAATATAAAACGGCAGAAAGATGAAATTATTTCATTCTTCATCCTTCCGCCTTCAAATCTTTGTTTTTACGGTGCGCCGATGCCGTCGAGACCGGGAATCTCAATAGAAGGCGAACCTCCGCCGCGCGGTCTGTTTTGTCCGGGAATTTGGGGCGGATTCAAAAACGGCTCGATTCCGGCGACAAATTTAATCGCCGTCACGCGATCCGGCGACTGTCCGCCGGTGCTTGATGCGGCAATCGCATCACCGACTTTCAATTCGGATAAAGTCAAAACCGGAAGCCGTTCGAGCATCTGGTCAACGTCGCCGCTCTGTCGCATTCCGCCGCCCATTCCCGCGCCTTCACCGCCGGAATTGGGATTAGCCGGACGCGGCTGCGGCTGTCCTCCACCGCCCGGATTTGCACCGCCGCTCATCGGCATTCCCTGCGGCATTTGTCCGCTCGCGCGCATCGCCTGCATCATCGCCAAACGCTGTGCCATTTCGGGAGGAAAACGTCTCAGAAGCGTGTCATTATTAACTTCCACGACAATGATTTTGTTGGTGTTCGCCTCTTTGACCGTAATTTCGTTTTTAGCAACATCAATCGCAGTGATTGTTCCCGCGACCATTTTGAACGATCCGGAGACAATTTCTTCGGCGGTCAATCGGGCATTGTCGGGCGTTTTTTCGCCGCGGGCGCGAAGCTGATCTCCGACTTTTAATTCTGCGAGATTGCTCATTTTAGCATCGCTAAATTTGACCGAGTTTGAAGCATAACGGCGATACAAGGTTTTGTCGTTAACGGCAACAGTTACGGTTCGGTCACCAGCAAGACCGCCACGAGCGGAAACCGTAATTTCATTGGTCGCCGGGTTGATCGCCGTTACTCGTCCGACAATGCCGGTTGCCCATTTTTGCTGCTCGGTTTGCTGCCGTTTAGTGATGTCGGCTTGCGTCATCAAATAAACGCTGCGCGTCGGAGCGACGGATCTTCTGTCGCTTGACAATATGCCGACGGCAACAACTTTATCACCAACGGAAATATCGGTGAGCGCAACGGGCGTAGCCGATTTCAAATCAGTCGGATTTTCCGGCGTCACGCGCTTATACGTGGTCTTGGCGTCAATCGCGACGGAAACATCGCCGTCTTTTGTTTTGAGGGCGATTTTATTTCCTGCGGCGTCAATTGAGGCTACTTCGCCCTGAACGAGAGAAGATTTCTGCGCCTCCTGCGCCTGAATGGAAACAGCTCCGGCAAACACGCCGAGCGTTAAAAATAAAGACAATAGAATTTTTTGCATATTAATGATTTTCCTTTTGCGCGTGAATCTCAGACGTATCTGATACGCAACAAAACCGTTAAAAGTTGTCCGCAAATGCAAAGATTTGGATAACTTTACAGGCTTATAGACACAGCGACAATAAATTTGGTTACAATTTTTTGGAATTAATTTTTAAGGTTATGGAAAAGTAGCACTAAGAACTTTGCAGTTTATTCAATTATTTCTCCAATCAAACGGGCGACGAGCGGTTAGAACAAGCCCCAAACTGATGAGAATCAGACCGATAAAAGCAAAAGCCCAGAAATAGGGGAGCGAAAGAACAAAAACCCAAAATACGGTACCTAACAGCAGAGCCGTTGACTCTGAGCGTTTTCTATTTTCGCCGAAAATCCTTTTATAAATATATTTTCCGGTCGCGGCATTAACAACGACGCGCCCGAAAATGTAAGCCAGAAACAACAGCACGGTTATCATCGCGCCCGCCAAAACGCTGACGGGAGTTGGCAAAGCTCCGAGTAGGAAACCGACAAACAGAGTAGTAACCAGCATCGCAAGTGCGCCGACAATTGCAATTTTTAAACCGGATAAATTTAATCTGGTAATTCCGCGGCTGACCGCGCCGGGCGAAATCGTCGTCAAAACGAGCGAAACAACGAACCAAAACAAAACAGCTAGAATTCGCTGAACGAAATACCAGGCGGAAAAATCTGGCGCCCAGAGCGAAGCCGGATTTTGCATTGCTCCGCGAAGTTCGTTTTCGAAACCCGCGTACATTACGGTTTGGCTTTCAGGGTTTCGACCGGGTGCGGTTTTGCCGTGATTGTATACGCCGCCGATTATCACAACATCGCCGCCGATGTGGGAATTCTGACGTTGATAAACAGAGCCGCCAATTGTCGCTGCGTCGCCTTCGATTCTGCCTTCGACAATGATGTCGCCGCCAAAAGCCATCACGCCTTTTTTGACAGTTCCACGAACGATGACCGATTTTCCAAAACCGAAAACGTCCGAATCTGAGTTTTCCGCCACAACAATCGCATTTGATTCGTCCGGTAAAATAGCCGGCGTGTGTTGACCGAAAGCCGAAAAAGCCGATTGCAAAACAACTAACAAAGCAAAAAGCCACTGCCAATTTTTGAGCAGCGGCGCGTTTGAGTTGATTTGATTTTCGGTTAAAAAACTCACTTTTGTTAATGATCAGGCGCGGCGATATTTTATGAGCAAAACTGAAAGACCGGCAATCGTAAGAGTTAAGAGTGAAAACACCAGAAACGCGGAAAAAACGTATTCGCTTGCAATTTGGCGCGAAAAAGCGCGCCAGAACACGCTGAGCAAAACTTTTATTTGAGCAAAGGCGACTTCAAAAACGCCGAGTTTTTTGCTAACCACGCCAAACAAAACCCCTGCCGCAAAAAGCAACCCGGTAATAAGAAATGCGCGGCGACGTTCTTCCTTCGAGTTTAAACCGGATACATCGGACTCGGCACGAATGGCAACGGTTTTGACAAAATCTTTCGGCAATTCAAATGCCTTTTCGTCTTCAAAAGCAAAATCCAAAGCGCGCAGCAGCCGTTTCTGCTCGTTGAGCCGTCCGCTGCAAATCTCGCATTTAGCGACGTGTTGCTCGAACGCGATTTCCGAGTCTGGCGTCAGCTCGCCATCAAGATATGCGGCGATTTCGCTTTCGTGCGAACATTTTTTTGAATTCGGCTTTTCCATCTAATTTTGGATTTTAGATTTCAGTTATTTAAAATTCGAGATTTTTAAACGCCCGTGATCCCTCTTTCGACCAGCAAATCGCGCATTAATTCGCGCGCCCGGAAAAGACGATTCTTGACGGTTCCGAGGGGCAGATTCATGATTTCAGCAATTTCGTCATAGCTTAAATCCTGTGAATGCCGGAGCAAAATCAATTCGCGATAAGCGGGCGGCAGTTTCTGCACGACACGTTGGATCTCGCCGCGCCATTCGCTGCGTTCGCGTTCGACTTCCGGCGACGCAAGGTTGCTTTCTATCGGGCGCTCGAAAGTTTCGTCTTCGATTTCCAAATCGAGCGAACATTCGCCGTTTGAATTGCGCCGCAGATAATCAATCGCCGCATTGTGCGCGATTTTGTAAATCCAGGTCGAAAATTTAAATTCGGTTTTATACCGCGAAAGCGAGTTATAAACTTTAATAAAAATTTCCTGCGAAACGTCCAGCGCTGCGTCGTAGTCGTTCGTCATTCGATAAACGTAAGCGGTAATCGGACGCTGATAGCGGCGTACGAGTTCCTCAAAACTGTCCTCGCGCCCGGCGAGGCTCGTCGCAATCAATTCGGAGTCGGCAAATTCGCGCAAATTTTTCAGGGCTACTGTTTGTGCAGTCATATCGGCAATGTTTTTTACGGAAACGTCTGGTGGAAAGTTTCAGACTAAATTTTAGTTTGTCGCGCGGATTTTTCAAAGCCGCGAAACGCTATCTCGGAAAAGGCAATGCATTTTCCCAAGAAAACCGAATAACGGAAAAAGCAAACTTTTCTTGTCAAAAAAAGTTTATGCTGACAAAATATAACCCGCCGATTCAATACCTAGGCGCGGCACTCAGCTATCGAGCAAATCCATAATCAATGTTTCCAAAGACGATTGAAGAAAACAAAAAATATGAATGACTACTCAATCCACATTAAATTTCTTTTGTTTGCAATTTTCTGCTTTGGAACCGGAGCAGAAATACTCGCAGCAAATGGCGATTTGGATTTGACCTTCGACGGCGACGGCATTGTTATCACAGACAACAACGCAGCCAGTTTTGAAAATATTGTTGATTTAGCGGTTCAGCCTGACGGAAAAATTATCGCCGTGGGCGTCAGTTTCTCTTCAATGGGATCAACAGTTGTCGTGCGTTACAACCTAGACGGAAGCCTCGATTCGACTTTCGGCAATGCAGGCAAAACATTCATTCAGTCCGCTAATCCGAGAAGTCTGGCTTTGCAGTCCGACGGAAAAATAGTTATCGCCGGTTCACAAGTAGTCGGAACAACCGGAGAATCCCCCCTCAATGATTTTTTCGTCGGTAGATTAAATCCCAACGGTAGCCTCGACACGACTTTCAATGGAACGGGCACGTTGGTTCTGAGTGTGCGCGCGGGAAATAATGACGACGTTGCCCGTTCCGTTAAAATTCAGCCCGATGGCAAAATCGTGCTCGGCGGCACATCTACACCGGATTTTACTTTTATCAGCCCGGAATACGCGATTGTTCGTTTAAACCCGACGGGAACGCTCGACACAAGCTTTGACGGCGACGGCAAAGTTTTTACGAGGTTTCCGGGTAATCACAATAACGTTTTGTTTGGAGCGCTCGCTATTCAAACCGACGGCAAAATCGTGGCGACTGGCAGCGGATACTTTCTCCCGGGAGGGAACTTATAGCGCTTCTCAAATGAGTGCGACCTGATAACCGCAATGGCGAAACCAATTACGGCAGTCTTGTTTCGTTATTTGTTTCAATGCCCAATTTAATGCTTCTTCAAGCATTTCATCAGTTGGC
>JALZCH010000065.1 GCA_030863175.1 Acidobacteriota bacterium
AAGCGCGAACTGATGAAATGCTTGAAGAAGCATTAAATTGGGCATTGAAACAAATAACGAAACAAGACTGCCGTAATTGGTTTCGCCATTGCAGTTATCAGGTCGCACTCATTTGAGAAGCGCTATAAGTCAAACTTTGAATCATGCTCAGATGCCACTATCTTAGACCGGATTTTTATACGCCGAGTAATCTGATAAGTCAATAAAAACTTTGATTTTAAAAGACTATTTGTTTCTTCTTAACCTTTAAAAAATCCTATGAAATATTTCATAGGATTTTTCTTCTCCGCAATACGTAAAAAAGGGCAACGGCTTGCCGTTGCCCTTTTTAATTTAGGAGTTCGGTTAGTTTCAATTTAACGGATATTCGTAACACCGCGCGGAGCTGAAGCCGTCACAGTGATTTGCGAACCCTGTCTTAAGGAAAGATCATCGCGTCCCTGAAGGATAACCGAACCTGCGCCCGCACCTGCTCCGACGCCCGCGCCGATAGCCGCGCCTTCACCGCCCCCTGCAATAGCGCCAATCAATGCGCCGAGCGCCGCGCCGATTGCAGTTCGCGTTACGGTTCGATTTGTTTGACTATCACCTTCGCGAACCTGTCCTTCGTTCGTAATGCTGACATTATTGTTGTCGGTAGCGGCAACCGAATCAACTAAACCGGCAAAACGATACGAGCTGCCGTTGCGAAGTCTGATTGAGTCAAAGTCCAAACCGAGGCTGGCTCTGCCAGTGACTCTGCCCGAACGCTGGACGCTCGCCACGCGACCTTCGATAATCGCGCCTGTGTATTCACCCGGCGAAGTCACTTCCATCGTAAAGCGGTCGCCGACATTCGCCGTTTTGGTATCCAAATCGGTGTTCAAAACTGCCGTCAAGCGTGTTCCGTTCGGAATCACGAAATCGGCGTTTGAAGTGGTTGTGCCGCCGTAATTACCGGCAGTTGTGTCGCCGCGGTAGACGGTGTCGAATTGCGCGATTGTTGAAGTCCGCGTGTAAAGATTCTCAACCGTAATCTGGCGGTTCACGCCTTCGAGATAAATCCGGCGTGTCATTCGCATTTCGTCGCCGTTGCGAAGCGGGTTGAAAGCAACATAATAGTCGTTCATCCGGTCACCTGTGTAACTAATCACAACTTGATCACCGACAGCATTTGCGCTGACGCTCATCGAACGACCGTTTGGCGCCGTTTCGGTTCGAGTTCGACCGTCGGCTGTGAAACTGACTTCAGGCAATTTTGATGAAGCCAATCTGATTTGATTGCCGCTTCGCTCGATAGCAACGTATTCCGGTGCTTCGAGACGACGCAAAGCGGCGCGGCGAACTCGTTCACGCTGGTTCATCGGCAAATCGGCTATGGCGCGATCAATTTCTGCTTCGACGTTTGCGCTTCGTATCGTGTCCAGGCGATAAGTTCCGCCAAGACGAGCGGAGCCATAAGTCGTGCCACCAGTCGGAAAGTCATTTCGACCCGGGACGTTATATCTGTTCCAATCCCAGGCGACGTTGTAGAAACCGGCAAGCCGCGTTAAATCGTCGCGGACGCGATTCCAATCATTGTTGACACGAGCCGGAAGGCGATTTTGACGCAGGAAATTATCAATTGCCGCCCCGCGATTCAAAACTTCTTCGACATCGCCCACAGCCGCATTGCGTGCGCCAAAATTCTGTCTCAGCCGGTCGGTCGCGTTTTCAAATTCGCGAACGTATTCAGCGATTTCATCTTCGGTTTGCGTGCCGTTCCACTGACTGCGGTCAAGCGCGTTTGTCAGTGTGCGATTGAAATAATCAGTGTCGCGTTCGAGCGTTTGGAGAAGGCTCGAAACCGCTGCGTCGTTAACGCGAGTCGGTCTGTTTCCATAGCCGGTGTCTCCGGTTGTCGGAAAACCGGTTCTGTTCCAGTTCCAGCTCACGTTATAGAAATTGGCGAGACGGTTTAAATCCGATTTCACCAAATCCCAGTTTCTCGTGACCGTTGTGTTAAAGCGATATTGACTCAAAAAACGGTCAATATTAGCTGCCATGGTTAAAACTTCCTCCACGTCAGCTGAAACCGAAGTGCGTGCGTTAAAGCGCTCGCGTAAGCGGTCTGTGGCGTTTTCAAACTCGCGGATATAGTTGCTCACTTCGTCTTCGGTGCGAGTTCCGTTGTATGCGCTGCGGTCAATGGCGACTTGAAAGTCGCGCCAAAAAACATCAGCGTTGCGCTCTAAAGTAATCAATACATTCTCGACCTGTCGGTCTGTAACGCGATACGGACGCTGTGCGAAAGCGTTAAATTCCGCTCCCGCCGTGAGCAGCGTCATCGTTAAAATAACGACGTAAACGTATGCTTTTCTCAACATTGTTCTCATATTTTCCCCCATCATAATTATTTTTAAGTAAATCAACCATCGAGTTGTGTTTCGCGCAGAGCGATACAAGAACTCCGCGTTGGTTTACGGGGAGAAACCACAACTTCAAAAATCTCTTGAATACTTGTTGCAAATACAGTGCCATAGGGTAAAAAGAGTGGGAAAGCCCAAACAAACAAAAGGAAAACGCTACGATTGCAGTCGTTTACGTTTTCCTTTTCGTTTGGCTGTTGATTGTAAGAGTGTGCGTTTTGATAGCAAACAAAACGTGAACGAATCTGTTACGCTATCGGGAAATCGTCATGTTCGTCTCGGTTCGTAGCCGCGCTGGCGGTTGCGTCGTGCGGACCGGAAGTTAATTCGTTGAAGCTGCGTTCGTTTTCGGAACCGGATTTTCTACCAAATTCGGATCGCGCCGCATTTAAAACTCCGCCCGTCCTAGAGTAAATATCTCCGGCTCTTTGTTTTGCAGAATTGAGATACCCGCTTGATTTTTCTCCGAACTGAGTGGCAGTATCGCGCGTCCGGTCAACGCCTTTGCGGGCTACGTCGGCAAGATCTGTTCTCAATTCGGAACCGGATTTGGGCGCAAAGAGCAACGCCAGCAATGCGCCGATTCCTCCACCTACAAGCAGGTAAGTTAATTTATCGCTTCTGCCAGAACTGCTCCAGCCCGCGACGCCGGAAGCATTTGGGTTTTGAAAATCATTATTTTGTTGACGTTCCTCATTACGTTGTTTTCCCATCAAAGCCTCCTAAAAAATATGAAAAATAAATTACAGCCCCGGTTCGTTCTTTTTTATGGAAATGTTAAGAACACGCCGCAAGCAGCGTGTTCTTAACGGTTAAAAGTTAAAAGTCGGATTAAACAGGTCTGCGTCCCGAGATTACCCGGAGCAATACAACGACGATGGCAATCACCAAAAGAATGTGGATTAAATTGCCTACTCCTGCAACACCCCAGCCGAGAAGCCATAAAATCAAAAGAATCACAACTATTGTCCAAAGCATTTTTTCTATCTCCTTTCTCGCCTTACCCTCAGATTAAATTTCCGTCTTTCTGTGCGCGATCAAACGCAACAAACCGATAATGCCGAGATGCAGCAAAATGTAGACCACAAGAGCCAAGATGACCGGAAGCGCAAGCGTAAAACCTTCTTCCGTTCGCGGACTCGGCACAATGCCTCGAAACGGCGCAAGAAACGGATCGGTAATGTTATAGATAAACTGAACAAAACCAGCCGATTGCCGCGCAGCCATCAAAGCTAACACCAATCGAATTGCAAAGAGCGCGTAAATCACGTAAAAGACATAATCCACAATTTGCGAAATTCGTGCCAGAAACCGAGCACGATCCGTTTCGCGCTCCGTTTCGACGACTTCGTCAACCGCTTTGGCGCGAAAATCTTTAGCCAAATTGTTCAGACGCGCAGATTCTCCGGGCGCCGGGCGGTCAGCTTTTGCCGCAAGTTCAGCATTTACATCGGCTTCTATTTGCGCCTTAACGTCTTCGTGCTGAGCGGCGCGGCGGGCTTCTTCAAGTGATAGTTTGTTATCCATTTTAAGTCTCCAAAATAAAATTTTAAACTCTGTGTTTTTGGGGATTGCGCGTTTCCAGGTAGTAACGGATTTGTACGTTCTCGTACTGAAACGGTACAATCATTAATTAGAATTAAAACACTCATATTGAGTGTTCTAATCAATTTCCGAAGATAGCAATTTGCGTACAATCGAAAGGTTACTAACTTGGCAAAAGCAAAGATTCTTGTCGTTGACGACGACCCTTATACTTTGGAGTTTCTCCAGTTCGCACTCGAAGGCGAAGGTTATGAAATCGCCACCGCATCACTTGGCGGCGAAGCAATTCAAATGGCGGAACGCGAGCGGTACGATTCAATGCTCGTTGATCTGCGCCTGCCTGATATTGACGGGCTGGAAGTTTTACGCCGTTTTAAAGAAATTACACCCGACTCGGAAGTAATTGTTATTTCCGGTCAATCCTCAATGGACGCTGCAATTGAAGCTACAAAACTGGGCGCGTTTTATTTTATTAACAAACCGGTCGCGCTTGATACGCTTTCACCACTTATCGCTCGTGCTTTGCAGCTTTCCGGCAGCACAAAAGAAGTCCAGCAGCTTCGTAAGAAATTGACGGCTCGTTCAACCTACGAAGAAATCGTAGGCAGCAGCCGCGCGATGCAGGATTTGTATGAAATCATCGATTCGGTCGCGCCGTCAGATGCTTCGGTTTTAATCATCGGCGAAAGCGGCACGGGCAAAGAATTAATCGCAAACGCGATTCATTACAATTCTCTGCGTACGAAAAAGCCTTTTATCAAAGTCAACTGCGCCGCGTTGCCGAAAGAGCTGATCGAATCCGAACTTTTCGGACACACTAAAGGCGCATTTACGGGCGCAACAAGCGAAAAGGCAGGGCTTATCGCCCAATCGGACGGCGGAAGTCTGCTGCTCGATGAAATCGCCGAAATGCCGCTTGAGCTACAGCCGAAACTGTTGCGCGTTTTGCAGGAAAAAGTTTATACAAAGGTCGGAAGCGAAAAGCCGCAGAAAGTTGATTTTCGTTTGATTGCCGCGACCAACCGCGATCCCGCTGAAGCAATCGAAAAGGGAATGCTCCGCGAAGATTTGTATTATCGAATTAATACAATTACGATTCGCGTCCCGCCGCTTAGAGAACGCGCAGATGACATTATTCATCTGGCAGAGCATTTCCTTAAAGTGTTTGCCGAAAAATATCAGCGTCCGGTCAAAAAGCTCTCGCAGGAAGCTTATGCTCGTCTTTTCGGGCATCCGTGGCGTGGAAACGTACGCGAGCTGCAGAACGCAATCGAACGCGCTGTGTTGCTGTGCAAAGGCGAAACGATTCAGGCTTCGGATTTGCCGTTTGAACATCAATTTATCAACGCCAATCAAATCGCCGCTGCAACCGCTGCCGCCTCTGGAGCAGATATTTCAACTCCCGCAATGCCGACAAACCTTCCTCATTTTGATCTGAGTGAGGCTATTGCTAATAATCATTTTGATGCTGATTTTTCGTGGGAGAAAATCGGGGAACTGATTATCAAAAAAGCGCCGGAAACGCCCGGCGAAATGGCGGAAACCGACATTTTCGAGCAATTGGAGGATGCCGTCGTGCGCGCCGCCCTCGCCAAGACAAACGGCAACAAACAAGCCGCCGCCAATATTCTCGGCATTTATCGTCCGCGGCTTTATCATATGATGAAAAAACACGGTTTATAGCCGACATTAAAAAAGGACGGAAATCAAATCCGTCCTTTTTTATTTTACTTGTAGAAGCACCTAAAATTAACCGCACTCAGGATGGTGACATGTGCAGCTAATCTCCATTACATGTAGTCTTGCGGTATGCTCACAGTCCTCGCTGCAATATTTACTTCCTTGCGCCGGGGGACAATCGCAAGTATCACGTGCGCATTTGGGTTTATCTTTTTCATCTGCCATTTCTAACATCTCCTTACGGCTTTTTGCCGGGTATGTTTTAGGCTAATTATACACCAGTAAATCGAACATGCTGTAGATTTTTGAAAATGTGACAGCAAAAAACCGATAGTGTTCCTGGAAACTTTCAGGAACACTATCGGTTTTTTCTTTAGTACTGAAAAATTACGAATTTAATTAGATTTCGCCAAGCAACGGTTCGTTACCGAAAATCTTGCGAATAGCGGCAATCTCTTCGTGGCGATTTTTTTCTCTGCGTTCGGAAATCCAGCTTGAAACCGTGTCAACAATCTCACGACGTGAACGACGTTCGATTTTTTCTTCGCTCACAGGAGCGGTTTGTTTCGGTTCACACGCGTTTTGCGGTTCCATGTTCGCCATTGGCTGAGCATCTTTTCGCTTGATTACTTTAATTGAGGTTTTACCCACGTCTTTCTCGTCCTCCTTTATCTAATCTCTCGTCACAAATATTTATCAAAACAGTCTTTCGGTTCAGCCGAAAAGTACATTTCGGCTTGAGGGAAGGCGATTAAATTTTCAGCCTTCCCATCTCGTTTATAAATTTTCAACTTTTATCGCCGCTTTGCACCGGCGGTTTTGGGAGATGAAATTTCGTGCGACGGCTTTCTAACTCGCTGCCGCCGTTGAAATGTTTCTTAAGCTTTTAATGCGGTCGTGAGCTTCACGAATTTGCATATATTGGCGTTCGACGATTGACATAATGTCCGACGGGAGCGCTTGTTTGAGCGCGTCTTGATATGCGTCAACCGCCACGTCTTCACCGCGTTCACATTCATTTAAAACCGCCGCTTCGTCGTTTCCCTGAAGTGCCTCGCGGATGTTTATCCAGCCGCGATGAAGGCTTGCCGCCAATGAACCTGAAGTTTCGGGTTCGCCGCCCAATTTGCGAACTTCGTCCTGTAATTCGGTCGTAAATTGCGCTCGTTGCTGCGAGTAGCGTGTAAACAGATCGCGCAGATCGTCGCTGTTTATTCCCTGAGCGGCTTCGCGGAACCCGTCAGTCGCGTCTTTACAGGTTTGAATCAAATTATTCAAAGTCGAAATTACGTTGTCGTTGTTGTTGCTCGCCATTAAAATTGCCCCTTGTATTTGTAATTAATTCGCACAAGAAATTACGCGGAGCTAAAGAGCAAGAGGCGTGCCTAAAAGAAATATCGCCGAAAACTCTTGAGAAATACTTGATTTACAATCCATCACGATTTTTCTTTGTCGGTAAATCGGACGCTGTGTTTTCGCCTATACGCACGAAAGACATACTTTGGCAAATAGGTTTGTATTTTTCTGATGCAAGGCAGAATCAATTTCGAATTGACCTTTACAGATAACATCTAATTGATTTGAAAAGTACATTTTTATACCAAAACGACGAATAATGAGATATTTTTATTTTCAGCCGAGAGAAATGAAAAATTGGTATTTCGTAATTTGAAATTCGTAATTTCTTATGTTGATGCTGTCGGAATTGAAGAAGTTTAGAATCGTTGATTCTCAGAAAACCAGCGTTAAACTGGTTGATGTGGCAATCAGAGATTCGGCTAAAGTTGATTATCCGCCGGTTTATCGTTTGTATTTTTTTAATGAAAGCGGCGAACTTGCTTCGCTTCGGTGGGAGACGGTACGCGAAATCAAATTGAAGGAGCGTGAAATCTCGGTTGAGGGTTTTTCCGGTTGCGAAGTCTTTTCGCACGATGTTCTCGAAAAAGAAATATTTCTTTTTCGAGATGTTCTCGACGCTATCATTATAGATTTGCAAAATCGCAGAGTAACCCGAGCAAACGATATTTGGCTTGAAGTAAAGGCTGGTGAAATTACTGTTCGAGGCGCCGATGCGAGCGTTAAAGCTATTTTTCGACGATTGAGCGGAGGGAAATTCGGAAAGCCCGAAGAAAACGAAATCTATGATTGGCGCTATGTCGAATTTTTGCGCGGGAACCCAGAAGCCGTTAAAAACGGCGCCGGATACAATTTGAGAATAACGCGGTTAGCTCCCGGCGAAATCGCCGGTTTAATTGAAGCCATTCCTTATCTGCACGCCGCTGAATTAATAGTTTTGCTTCCTGACCAATTAGCAGCAAGCGTTTTGGCAGTAACGGCTTTAGAGCGGCAGCTTCAGATTTTTGAGGAACTGGGAGAAGCGAGCGTTGTCAAATTGCTCGGAATGATTTCGCCCGAATCAGCCGCACGAATTTTAAAACAGTATTCCGTCGAACAAGTAAAAAGCCATCTCGAAAAAATACCGCCTGAAAGAAGCAAAAAAATTCTCGAAATTCTGAAATTTGAAGATGGAACCGTCGGCAGCATAATGACGACCGACGTTGTTTTCATTCCCGAAAATCTGACAGTCCGGGAAGCACGCGAAAGGCTGACGGAACGACTTCGCGAGCCGGATTTTGTTTATTTTATTTATGCGGTAGATAATGACGAAACACGGCGTTTGAGCGGAGTAGTTTCCTTAAGGCGAGTTGTAATCGCCTCAAGCGATGAAAAAATCTCCGACATTATGGACAAATACGTTTCGTTCTTATACTCGCTTGATGATGCGCGTCTTGCTTCGTTTCGCATAATTGACAGCCATTTGGCAGCCATGCCAGTAATTGATGCAAACGGAAAATTGCTCGGTGCGGTAACAATTGACGCAGCCGTTTCAACGGTCGCACCGAGCGGTTGGCAAAGCCAAGCTCCCCGAGTTTTCTCCTGAATTAATTATGCCGATAAAACAGCCAAGCCAAATTCCTGTCGGACTTGAGACAGTTTCAAAAATTGAAGAAATCACTTTTGAACCCGCAGTTAAGAAAAAAAGGCAGCGAGGAATGCGGCTTTCAATTCGCGGTCGGAGCGTGGTGCTGCGCGGCTTGCCGCAGCAACCGAGCGGTTTTTTGCGCTGGATTTTTATCCTTGGTCCCGGTTTGATTGCTGCAAGCGCCGGAAACGATGCTGGCGGAATCGCTACTTATAGCTCTACAGGCGCAAGATTCGGCTACGAAATGCTGTGGGTGATGCTCATTATCACGGTTTCGCTGGCAATTGTTCAGGAAATGTGCGCACGTCTCGGCGCAGCGACCGGGCGAGGGCTTCTCGATCTAATTCGCGAGCGTTTTGGGTTGGGCTGGTCTGTCCTAGCGATTTCGGCGATTATGATTGCCAATTCCGGACTTGTCATCAGTGAATTTGTCGGTATTGGAGCAGCGAGCGAATTGTTCGGTATTTCGCGTTATATTACGGTTCCGCTCGCCGCGGTCGTGATCTGGTATTTGATTGTTTTCGGCAGTTACGCGCGGGTTGAAAGGATTTTTCTCGTTCTAACCCTCGTCTTTTTCGCTTACCCTCTTGCAGCTTATCTCGCAAATCCGGATTGGAGCGGAATTGCCAAAGGTTTGTTCGTGCCGAAAATCCAAGCCAATCCAGAATTTTTAACCGTGATGGTCGGTTTAATCGGAACGACGATTACGCCGTATATGCAAATTTTTCAACAAAGCTCAACAGTTGAGCGCGGCGTTGTCAGAAGGACTTACGGCGACGAGCGAATTGATGCTTACGCCGGTTCGATTTTTTCCAATTTTATGTCCATCACAATGATAATCGCCACCGCCGCTACGCTTCACCGAGCCGGGCAAACCGAAATCGAATCAGCCGCCGACGCCGCAAAAGCCCTCGCGCCAATTGCGGGCGAAATGGCGCAGGCAATTTTCGGATTCGGGCTGTTCGGTGCCTCGATGCTCGCCGCCGCCGTGCTTCCGCTGGCGACGGCTTATGCCGTCAGCGAAACCTTTGGGTTTTCAAAAGGCGTGAATTTGGATTTTCGTCGCGCTCCGATTTTCTTTAGGCTTTTTACCGCGTTAATTCTTCTCGGCGCAGCCGTCGCTTTAATCCCAAATATACCGGTCATTGATTTGCTCTTTGGAGTTCAGGTTTTAAACGGCGCAATTTTGCCGATTATTCTGTTGTTCGTCTTGCTTCTCGCCAATGATCAATTTCTGATGCGGGACCTGAAAAATTCCAGAGTTTATAATTTTTTAGGGTGGACGACGCTTATAGTCATTACAATTGCGGTTCTTGCAATGTTCGGTTTCCAAATTTGGGATTTAATTAAAGGTTGAGATAAAAAAGAGAAAAGCGGAAAAAGCTTTTCTCTTTTTTATCAATTAGCGGTATGTTTCGGTGATTTTCTTTCGCGGCGGCGATGGTAGAATATAATTGCTATTCCGATCAGACTGTTTACGACCATCAATCCGTTTGTAACTATGAAAACCAGGTCATTTTTCATAATGCTGTAAATCAAAAAACCGATTGACGCGGTAATTTGACCGAGAAACAGCCATTTCGAGACGCCCTCGCTCGTTCCGTCACTCCATTGTTTATAAACCTGCTTGCCGATTGTCAGCAGCAGGATAAACGAACTGGCAAACCCAATAATCTGCTCCATCTGTTAAATTAAAAAATTCTTCGCTGCGAAGCCGTAAAAAAGCTCATAATTCGTTGCGGTTCGCGGGGATTTTCATTGATTGGAGTTCCCGCGTTCGGTTCTTCTACAGGAGCCGTCGGGAGTTTGTCTGTCGGCAAAGGATAATCTCTTCGATTATTGCCTTTTTCCTCGCTCGGCGCCTGGTCGTCCGGCAATGGATTTTCAATGTCTGTATCACCTGGAATATTTTGTAAGTTCTGCATTAATACGTCCGCCTTTCGTCCAATTTTTCACAAGATAAATGCTTAATCAATAACTATTCCAATTTAAAAACAAAACGGTTATCAATTTCGCAGGAAGAGTGAACCCGCTAAAATGTCCGATAAATTTAGAAACTGATATGTCTTTATACAACATCCGCGTATTGAAACAAAGCAAAATCTGAATTTATTTCAATAAATGTTTAAAGGCACGGTGATTGCGGAAAAGAGAATAAAAAATCAGCCCGCGGGCGGAAAGTTAAGGGGTTACATATTATGAATGCAATGGATATGAAAACCAACGAATTGGGTATTACGGAGAATGCAATTGATCTTTTGACGCATGATCATCGGGAAGTGGACAGGTTAATTGCAGACCTTGAAAACCTGAGCGGAGCGGATACGAGCGGGAATTCGCCGAATATGACGTTTATTCAATTCCGCGACAATTTTATGCTTCACGGTCAGGTCGAAGAACAAATCTTTTATCCGGCTTTAAAAGAAAACCCGGAAACGGCGAGCTTAGTCGAACACGCCGTTGACGAACATCAAGGAGTCAAGGAAATGCTCGCTCAAATGGAAGGACTCGCACCAAACAGCGATGAATTTCAGCGTCTCTTGAAAAAAACTAAAGAAGAAATTCAGCATCACGTCGAAGAAGAAGAACGCGAAATGTTTGTTAAGGCGCGTCAGGTTCTTAGCGAACAAAAAATGGAAGAGCTCGGTCGTCAGATCAAACAAATGAAAGACCGTGAAAAACCAAACACCGCATCGGCAACAGCATCGATGTGAAACAATTCGGAAATTCTAGATTTTTGCTCCTAAGAAAAAACGCGCCTTTCGGGACGGGCGCGTTTTTTCTTTCTTGAGCACGCTTGCACGCACAAACAGCATTTTGTTAAATTCAAACTTCGCGCTCCACAGTTAGCGCGTATGCCGATGTAGCTCAGTTGGTAGAGCAGTTGATTTGTAATCATCAGGTCGCAGGTTCGACTCCTGTCATCGGCTTTAAAATTTATTCAAATAAAATGAACCGCGAAACGCGCACAAATCATTTCCAAACTTTCACGCAAATTTATTCGGCTTGGCGCGCGGCTGCTTTCTGGTGGGCTTAGCGCCCAACATATCTTCTTCTCCACCCAAATCGTAATATCCGTTCGTTTTTCAACCTTTTGTTGATTTGTTGTGCCGTTTTGTCGCAACAAATATTACGCAGACTTTCATCGAATTTGGAAATGCCGGAAAGCTTTAATTTTAACGCCGAAGTTTTTAACGCCAGCAGCGACAGCACGACGCCCGTCGCGCTTTACAGTAATCTGCGGCAGATTTTTCCCGAAACTCTGCTGCTCGAATGTGTTGAGCCGCACTCGCCCGAAACCGCCAGCTCGTTTGTTTGCGCAGACGCAATTGCACGGTTTTCCGTCAAGAACGGAAAAGCGGAAATCGAGCGCGAAGGGCGCAAAATATCGGAAATTGATTTAAAGGCTGATTCCGCGATTGCGGCTTTTGATCGTTTTCGAAACTCCATCAAAATTCAAACGGGCGAAAATGACAGCTCCAGCGGTTTGTTCGGCTACGTCGGATTTAGCGCGATTCCGCATTTTGAAGACATACGGTTTTCCAAGCTGCCGCAATCGGACGAACAAATTCCGGATATGCAGTTTGCCCTTTACCGCTATGTTTTTCGGTTTGACCATTTCCGAAATGCGCTTACGGCAACAAAGCTTCACAATGCGGAGAATCCATCAGAAAAAACAACCCCTCTTTCAGATTTGTTTGCCACAATTACTAGGCGCCGCGCGGTCGAGTTTCCGTTTGCGGCAGAAGGCGGAGAAGCGGCAGAAATCAGCGATGCGGATTTTGCCGAGATTGTCCGCGTTTGCCAGCGTCATATCAATCGGGGCGATGTTTATCAAATCGTGCCGTCTCGAAAATTTTCGGTAGCTTTTCGCGGCGACGAGTTTGCGGTTTATCGCGCTCTGCGGCGCATTAATCCGTCACCGTTTTTGTTTTTCTTTGATTACGGCGGTTTTTCGCTTTTCGGTTCGTCGCCGGAAGCGCAGCTTTTAATCAAAAACAGAACCGCTACGTTGCACCCAATTGCCGGAACTTACCCGCGCGGAAAAAACGCGCAGGAAGACCTCGAATTCGCCCAGAATTTGATAAACGATTCAAAAGAAACAGCGGAACACGTAATGCTGGTTGATTTGGCGCGGAACGATTTGGGGCGGAGTTGTTCGAGCGTGCGGGTTGAAAAATTCAAAACCGTAGAATTTTACTCGCACGTCATTCACCTTGTTTCGCAAGTTTCCGGCAAATTGAATGATGATGTTTCAGCCGCGCAGGTTTTTGCCGATACGTTTCCGGCGGGAACTTTGTCGGGCGCGCCAAAATATCGCGCAATGCAGATTTTGAATGAATTAGAACCGTCTGCGCGCTCGTTTTACGGAGGCAGCGTCGGTTTTTTCGGGCTGGACGGAAGTTGCACGCAGGCAATTATGATTCGCTCGTTTCTGGCTCGGCGACGTAAACTGATTTTTCAAGCCGGAGCCGGAGTCGTCGCTGATTCCGTACCGGAAAAAGAAACGGCTGAAGTGCGTAACAAACTCGCTGCTTTGCGACGAGCAATCGAAAGCGCAGAAAAATTGAACCAGAGAGCCGCGGAGAATATTAAACAATAAAAACTCTGTGTTTCTTTGCGGCGAAAGACAATGAGAATATTACTTTTGGATAATTACGATTCATTTACTTTTAATCTTTTCCAGCTTGTCGGCGAGGTCGGCGGGGTGACGCCGGACGTGGTAAGGAACGACAAAATTACGGTCGAAGAAGTTGAAAAGTACGACAAAATCCTGCTCTCGCCAGGTCCGGGTTTGCCTTCGGAAGCCGGAATTATGCCGGAATTAGTCAATCATTATGCGTCGAAAAAGAGCATTTTGGGCGTTTGCCTCGGTCATCAGTGCATCGCCGAAAGTTTTGGCGGGCGACTTGAAAATCTGGCGCGGGTCTGTCACGGGCTAGGAATTGAAACGGTCGTCGAGGATGAAAAAGAACCACTTTTCCAAGGGCTGCCGAAAAATTTTCAATCGGGGCGTTATCATTCGTGGAGCGTCGGGCGAGAAAGTTTTCCCGATTGCCTACAAATTACGGCGAGCGATGGCGAAGGGAGAATAATGGCTTTAAGTCATCGAGAATTTGACGTGCGCGGCATTCAATTTCATCCCGAATCGGTATTGACGCCCGAAGGAGCGAAGATTATTCAAAATTGGCTGGAATTATGAAAGATATTTTGGCGTCGGTTTTGGGCGGGCAAATTTTGAGCGAGCAGGAAGCCGGCTCGGCTCTGCGAATGATGCTGTCGGGCAAAATTCCGACAGCACAGGCAGCGGCTTTTCTGGCGGCAATTACGATGCGCGGGATTTGGCTCGAAGAATTGCGAGGGTTTCACGCCGTTTTGCGCGAAATCGGAATTAAAGTTGATTTTTCCGATTTATCGCCGATTGACGTTTGCGGAACAGGCGGCGATGGCAAACACACTTTTAATATTTCGACCGTTTCAGCTTTTGTCCTGGCAGGCGCAGGCGTTCGGGTCGCAAAACACGGAAATTCGTCGGCGACTTCCGGTTGCGGTTCGTCGGACGTTTTAAAATTCTTGGGTTGTGAGTTTACAAACGACACAAGCGTTTTGCGCCAACAGCTCGAAGAAGTAAATTTTTGTTACCTTCACGCGCCGCTTTTTCAGCCTGCGTTAAAACAGGTTGCGCCGCTTCGGGCTGAAATCGGTTTTCGGACGTTTTTCAACCTTCTCGGTCCGCTGCTCAATCCAGCCGCACCGCCGTTTCAATTCATAGGCGTCGCCGAACCCGCAATTTTACGGCTTTATCGTTATTTCCTGGAAACTACGCCGACAAGCTTTGCTCTGGTTCACACGCGCGACGGTTACGATGAAATTTCGTTGACTGCTGCTTTTGATGTCGTTACAAATGATGGCGCGGAAACTTTTTATGCGGAAGATTTGGGATTTGAAACCGTACGGGCGGAAGAATTACGCGGCGGCGAAGCGATCGAAGAAGCCGCGTGCCAGTTCTTAAACATTTTGCAAGGGCAGGGAAGCCGCGCCCAAAACCAGACTGTTATTGCAAACGCCGCTTTTGCAATGCAAATTGCAAAACCGCAAATGTCGTTTGAAGAATGCAAAGATCGAGCAACCGAAAGTCTGCAATCCGGCGCGGCTTTTCAGTGCTTTTCAAAATTAATAAACAACCGCAGAGACGCAGAAACACAGAGAAATATTTTTTAAATCTTTGTGCCTCTGCGTTTTGGTGATAAATACAATTGTGATTTTAGAAAAAATTATTGCTCATAAACGAAAAGAAGTCGCCGAACGGCGCGAGCTTGTGCCGATCAAAAAACTTGAGCGAAGCGAGAATTTCGGCGCGCCTTGCGTGTCTCTTGTTCATTATTTGAATCGGGCTGATAAAGTCGGCGTAATTGCCGAAATCAAGCGCCGTTCGCCTTCCAAAGGCGCGATTAACGAATATATCTCGGTCGAAAAAGTTTCCATCGGTTATATGCAGGCGGGCGCGAGCGCGCTTTCGGTTTTGACTGACACCGAGTTTTTCGGCGGCTCAAACGAAGATTTAACGACAGCCAGAAAATTTAATTACTGCCCGATTTTGCGAAAGGATTTTACAATTGACGAATACCAGATCGTCGAAGCACGCTCAATCGGTGCGGACGCGATTTTGTTGATTGCGGCTGCTCTGGATGAAAAGCAAATCAATAATCTGGCGGCTTTTGCGGCTTCTTTGGAACTGGAAGTTTTGCTCGAAATTCACGAGCTTGAAGAATTACCAGACGATTTGGAAAACTTCTCGGTTATCGGCGTCAATAATCGGAACCTCAAAGATTTTTCGGTTGATGTGAATCGTTCGTTTGAAATTGCTGAAAAGCTTCCAGCCGAAATCGTCAAAATCTCAGAAAGCGGTTTGAGCGAGGCGGAAACAGTCGTCGCTCTAAAACGAGCCGGATTCAAAGGTTTTTTAATCGGCGAAACATTTATGCGCGAAAGCCAGCCTGAATTGGCATGTGGTGAATTTATTCGCAAAATTCAAACTTTAGAAGCGAAATGAACAAACCGAAAATCAAAATTTGCGGAATGCGCGAGGCGGAGAATATGCGGGAAATCGCTTGCCTCGAACCCGATTTTTTCGGATTGATTTTTTACCCGAAATCGCCGCGTTTTGTTTCGGTCGAGCAAGCCGAAAAGCTGCCGGCTTTTGAAAACATTCGGCGGGTCGGGGTTTTTGTTGATGAAGATGCGGAGCAAATTTTAGAGATTGCGGAACGCGCAGATTTACAGTTTATTCAGCTTCACGGAAATGAAACGGCGAGGTTTTGCGAGTCTTTGAAAAAACAGAATCTGCAAGTAGTCAAAGTTTTTAAAGTTGATAAAAATTTTGATGGCAAATTGCTTCAGGAATTCGAAGCCGTTTGCGATTACTTTTTGTTTGATACGAAAGCCGACAAGCATGGCGGCAGTGGACGCATCTTTGATTGGCAGATTTTGCGCCGATTTTCAATCAATAAGCCTTTTTTCTTAGGCGGCGGAATCGGAGCGGAAAACGCTTCGGAAGCAATTGAGGCGTCTGAAAATCTGCCGCTTTTCGCTTTGGACGTAAACAGCCGCGCTGAAATTGCAGCCGGCGTTAAATCGCCTCAGATAGTACGAGGAATTATTCAACACAGAAACACAGAAATACAGAAAAGTTAAGAAAATTTTGTATTTCTGTGATTATGGAAGTTCAAAAAAAAGTGAAATATTCAGTTGACGAGAACGGATTTTACGGCGAGTTTGGCGGCGCGTTTGTGCCGGAAATGCTGCAGCCGAATATTTACGAGCTGCAAACGCGGTATTTGGAAATCATCGAATCGGACGAATTTCAAAGCGATTTTCAAAAGCTCTTGAAAGATTACGTCGGGCGTCCTTCGCCTCTTTATTTCGCTGAAAGATTGTCCGATTCCGTCAATCAACGCGTTTATCTGAAACGCGAGGATTTAAACCACACCGGCTCGCACAAAATCAACAATACCGTCGGGCAGATTCTACTTGCCCGCGCGTTTGGCAAAAAAAGAATCATTGCCGAAACCGGAGCCGGACAGCACGGCGTTGCAACGGCGACCGTTTGCGCTCTTTTAAATCTCGAATGCGTCGTTTTTATGGGCGCTGTTGATGTCGAAAGACAGCGACCGAACGTCGAAAAAATGAAAATGCTCGGCGCGACGGTCGTTCCGGTTTATTCGGGAAGCAAAACTTTGAAAGATGCGACAAACGAAGCACTGCGCGATTGGATTGCCAATCCGAAAGATACGCATTATTTAATCGGCTCGGCTGTCGGACCGCATCCTTTCCCAGATATGGTGGCGCGTTTTCAATCAATCATCGGACGCGAGGTTAGAGCGCAATTGCTCGAAAAGGAAAACCGTGAAACGCCGGATGCCATTGTGGCTTGTGTCGGCGGCGGGAGCAATGCTATTGGCGCGTTTGGCGCGTTTCTGGAGGAAGAAACGGTAAAATTATTCGGCGTCGAAGCCGCCGGGAGAGGCGTCGATACGGGTGAAACTGCCGCAACAACGGCGGTTGGCAAAAGCGGTGTTTTGCACGGTAGCAAAACTTTGCTGATGCAGACCGATGACGGGCAGGTTCTAGAAGCTCATTCGATTTCAGCCGGGCTTGATTATCCAGGAATCGGCGCGCAGCACGCGCATCTTTTTTCGACCGAGCGGGTTCGATACGTCAATATTACAGATGAAGAATCTTTAAAAGCGGGTCTGCAATTGACCAGGCTCGAAGGCATAATTCCGGCAATCGAATCTGCGCACGCGATAGCTTATTTGTCAAAGCTCGATTTACCCCAAAATTCGCTCGTCGTCGTTTGTTTATCGGGGCGCGGCGACAAAGATATGGCGACTTATTTGGATTATTTCAACCAAACTGCGAAATAACACAAAGAGACCTGAAGTTTTGTGTAAATTCGTTTCGCGGTAACAAAAAATGAACAGACTTTCGAGGCTTTTCGCCCAGGACAAAAAGATTTTTTCGATTTTCGTGACAGCCGGTTTTCCGGCTCTCGAAGCGACCGTGCCGATTGTCGAGGCTTTGGCTGCAAGCGGAGTTGATCTGATCGAGCTTGGTATTCCGTTTTCCGATTCAATCGCGGACGGCGCGACGATCCAGCGTGCTAACGAAATTGCTTTGCAAAACGGAGCGTCTTTGGAGTGGACGCTCGAAGTTTTGCGTGAGATTCGAGCCAGGGTTGAAACTCCGATTGTTTTAATGGGAAGTCTCAATCCTATTCTGCAATACGGCGTCGAACAATTTTGTCGCGATGCTCGTGCGGCGGGCGCAGAAGGCGTGATTTTGCCGGATTTACCGCTCGAATTTTATCTCAGGAATTATCGCGAATTGTTTGAGCAAAACGATCTGGCAAACATTTTTCTCATCACCGAAAACACGCCCGAATTGAGAATCAAAGAAATTGATGCCGCAAGTCGCGGATTTATTTATGCAGTTTCTATGGCGGGAGTAACGGGGAAAAATCTGCATTTTGACGAAAACAGAAAAAAATATTTGGAGCGGCTTGCCGCGATGGATTTGTGCTCGCCTTTAATGGTCGGGTTCGGAATCGAGAACCGCGAACATTTCGAGGTGGTTAGCCGGAACGCGGCAGGCGCAATTGTCGGAAGCGCATTTTTGAGAGCAATCGAAAACGCGCCGGACTTGGAACAGGCGACTGCTGAATTTGTCGCCAAATTTATTTAATTCGAGAATTTTTATGATTATTCAATGCTCCGATAATATTGAGCAGAAGGAGTTGGCTGCGTTGAGCGAGCAGTTAAAAAGTTTTGGCTTGAAAGTCACCGAGGTCGCAACGCAAGTCGGGCGATATTTGATCGCTCTGGGAAGCTACGACGTTGATATTCGACGAATCGGAAGTTTGAAAGGCGTCAAAGACGTTCATCGCGTTTCGGATGGTTACAAGCTGGTTTCGCGGAAATGGAAAGTCGCGCCGACAGTGATTGATTTGGGCGATGGCGTGCAAATTGGAGATGGCGAATTTTCGTTTATGTTCGGACCTTGCTCGCTCGAAAGTCCGGCGCAAATCGAAACAATAGCCCGTTTTTTAAACAAAAACGGCGTTCACATTATGCGCGGCGGGGCTTTTAAACCGCGAAGCTCGCCTTACGCTTTTCGGGGTCTGGGAATTGATGGATTGAAAATGTTTGCCGAAATCGCCAGACCGTTTGGTATCAAGCTGACTACGGAAGTTATGGACGCTTCGCAGATTGAAGCCATGTATCCGTATGTTGATGTTTTTCAGGTCGGCACGCGCAACGCGCAGAATTTTACTCTGCTCGACGAGCTTGGAAAAACGGACAAACCTGTGCTGCTCAAACGCGCGATGTCCGGGACAATCGAAGAATTGCTGCAAGCAGCCGAATATATTTTTATGAACGGAAACGAGCGAATCCTGCTTTGCGAGCGCGGAATTCGTACCTATGAAAAAGCTTATCGCAACACTTTGGACATTAACGCGATTCCGGTTTTAAAAGAGAAAACGCATTTACCCGTAATCGTTGATCCGTCGCATGGTATCGGCGTTCGCCGGCACGTCGAAGCGATTGCGCTTGCGGGTTTGGCTGCCGGCGCCGACGGAGCGATCATTGAAATCCACGAAACGCCTGAAAAAGCTGCTTCCGACAGCGCTCAAACTCTAAATTTCAGCGAAACCGAAAAACTTTTGAAAAAAGCAAAAGCGATAATTTCCGCGATGAAAACATTTTGAGTTCCGGTTTGCGCTTTCCTGTAAATAAAACTCAGATAAAAATCAAGACTCAAAACATAAAAATAGAGACGCGATTTATCGCGTCTCTATTTTTGGGATTTTTTATTACCGACCGATTAACAAACCAAAAACTGTCATTTAGCTGCTTTCATTTAATTCGGAATCCAATCTCCGTCAACATCGCCCACCAGGAAAGCCTGATAGTTTTGATTAGTCTGCGAACTGAGCAGAGGGAGATATGAGCGTTGACTGGGGGCAAATTTCCAAGAGCCTGCTTGCCCGGTATTGGCGTTTGATCCATTGGCGGCGACATAGCGGAGAATAAGGGCTGCATCGAAAGAAGTTACGGTTCCATCGCCGTCCGTATCGGCTGCTGTTCCTTGATTTGCGGTGAGAGCGTTTGTTCCTTGTCCTCCGGCTGCAACATGTCTTGCAATGAGAGTTGCGTCAAACGATGTGATCCCGTTTACCCCGCCGTTTTTATATGGGGTGACGGTATAATAACCACCGGCTGTTAAATTACTGATTACATAGCTTCCGATCGAATTGGTGTAAGCATAGGTTGAGGTCGTTCCCGAAACGGATAGCAAAACGTTTGGAACGGGTTTTTGTGCCTGATAATAGTTAACATTCCCGGAAATGCTGTAAGTCACCGTCGGAGTCGGCGTTGGAGTCGGTGTCGGAGATGGTCCAGTCCCGCCAGCTGATAAGCAAGAGCCGTAGCTTGTAACATAACTTGAAATTTGCGATTTTGACACGTCGCAGAAGCTCGTTGCAGACGAAGTCAGACTGGGATTCATAATCGAGTTTGCACAGCTTCCTGAATTGGCAACGTGGTCGGCGTTCAAATTGTGACCGATTTCGTGAGCGACAATTAAATGAGTAACGCTTCCGCTTCTGCCCGATAAACCGTAGGCATAATTGGGTGCGTTGCAAATAACGCCGATATAAGCGAGTCCCTGATTGCTATATTTCCCGGTAAAAAGATGCGCCGTGTCGCGCGGATATTGCGAGCGAGGGTATGTCGTATTCCAATAAGCTAAAAACGAATCGAGCGTACTATTCATCGTGCCGGTCGGATACGGGTCGGGAGTCGTCCACGCGTGTTGATAAGTGATGCTAATCGCCAAACCTAAATCGCGCTGATAAATTCCGTCAACCATATTCAAAATACTGATAATCTGGTTATTTGCCGTGGCTGCGCTGCCCGCCTGTGTGACCCATTGATAATCAGCCTCGGTTGCAACTTCCAAAACTCTCAAACTTGCAGCCAATGCCGCAGGAGATTCAGTCTCTGCTGTCTCATCGGTTTTTGGCGCGCGGAAGATGTAGGATTTCAACATTTCAAAACCGGATTCGGTTTTCTCCTCCAAATGATTGTGCGGATGGACAGCGTCCTCGGAAAGGTCAATAGTTTTTATCAAATCTTCTTCACTAAAAACGACGGCTTCGTCCGAACGAGCGTGTTTTGAAAATTTTTCGGCTTGCGTGACAAAGAATTTTTTATTATCGCTGGTATAAATTAAGCCTTCGACTCCGTTTTCAGTGATTGAAAAACGAACTTCGGAAGCAAAATCGTCAATTAATTTACCTTTAAAGGTGATGACTTCCGAGCGCGGCAATTCGCGGTCGCCAGCTTCGGTGCTTTCAAGGGCTTTGTAATTTCCGGCTCTGATGTCGTGAGGCGTCAAGACAAATTCAAAATAGCGCCCGTAAGTTTGAATAATTACCGGTTGTTTCGATTTCGTTTTTTCTTGAACGGTTATTTCATCCAACTTGATCAAATCAAATCTTTTAAATGATTTGTGCAAATCCCTTTCTAATGAATCCTGCCCGAAAACGGAACTTGCAAGGAAAAAAATGCTGCAAATAAAAAGAAAATATTTAACCATTAAAAACTCCTATAAAACTAATATTTGCTGATTTTTATGCGGGGTGAAAACCCGCCTTCCGGTCATGAGGGGAAGTAGTTATTTGTGAATCAGTTTATAGATGTCAAAATGTACTTTAATGTTGCAAATAAAATTGAGGCGGCGGCTTTTGGAATGGGAAAAATTTCAATCATTCGAGAAGCGGAAGCAGTTAGTTTTTTAAAGATAAAAAGAAAGTCAGTTGGTGGAAAAGTACGGGGCTTTCGATCCTGGTAATTTTTACTCTCGGTATCTTTTTTCTGAGTTTTTTGATTTCTACCTCGTGTTTAAGAATTGAAAAATGACTTAAGATTTGAGTACCTTCTCAAACACATTTTTTGTTTTAAGCAGGCGATTTAGGTTTTCAAGAAACCGTTGTCATCTTTTTCGCTTCAAAATATGCGATAAATTGTTATGCGCGAATCGTTGCTGGAGTTTCTTTACGAAAACGCGGAAAACGATCGTGACGTTGCATTTGCCTTTAAACGCAAATTGCGCGGCGAGCGTTGGAGTTATGCCGAAACTGCGAGAACGGCTTTTCAATTTGCGCGCGAGCTTGAGCAAAGAGGCATCGGCAAAGGCGATTCGGTTGTGATCTGGGGCGAGAACCGCGCCGAATGGGTGGCGGCTTTTTTCGGCGTATTGCTTCGCGGCGCAGTCGTCGTTCCGCTTGACGAGCAAAGCGCGCCGGATTTTGTCCTAGGAGTTTGCGAGCAAACAAAGCCGAAATTGTTATTGCGCGGAACGCAGATTGATTCGATTGATTTGAATTTGCCTGAAATCGCGATCGACGATTTTCGCCGGGTTGTTGGCGTTCATTCAAAAGAAAATTATCAGCCGCAAAATGTCAGCCGCAGTGATCTTGCCGAGATTGTGTTCACTTCCGGTACGACCGCCCAACCGAAAGGCGTTTGTCTGACGCACGAAAATATTTTGGCGAATGTCGAAGTGCTGGAATCGGCTATCAAAAAATATCAAAAATATCAGTTCCTCGCGCATCCGCTCAGGATTTTGAATTTGCTGCCGCTGAGCCACGTTTTCGGGCAAGTGATGGGGATTTTCGTTCCACCTCTGCTGCGCGCCGAGGTTCATTTTCTCAATCACTTCAATCCATCGGAAATCATCGAAACCATTCGCCGCGAGCGGATTTTGGTTTTGGCGACCGTTCCTCGCGTTCTTGAAACTCTGCGGGGCAAAATCGAACGCGATTTTGAATCAACGGGAAAGCTCGATTCTTTTCGCCGAGAAATTGCCGAAGCCGAGCGTTGGAGTCTATTAAAAAAATGGTGGCGATTTCGCCGCATCCGGCGACAATTTGGTTTTCGTTTTCTGACTTTCGTCACTGGCGGCGCAACGCTCAATGAAGAAACGGAGATTTTTTGGCGACGCTTGGGTTATGCGGTCGCGCAGGGTTACGGAATGACCGAAACGGCTGCGCTGGTTGCTTTGAATAACCCGTTTAAATCGCGGCGCGGCTCGCTTGGCGAGATTTTGCGCGGGCAGGAAATCAGAATTGACGAATCGGGGGAAATTCTCGTCCGCGGCAAAAACATTTCACCCGGTTATTTCGGCGGGAATCAAAAACCGACCGACGACGGATGGCTGCGAACGGGCGACATCGGAGCGATTGACGAAACCGGAAGACTTTATTTCAAAGGGCGCAAAAAGGACGTGATTGTCACCGCCGCAGGTCTTAACGTTTATCCCGGAGATCTGGAATCCGCGCTTAATCGTCAGCCGGAGATCAAGGACAGTGCGGTCGTTGGAATCGAAACAGAGCAGGGAACCGAAGCCGTTGCCGCACTGATTTTACAATCGGGCGACGCTGCAAAAGCGGTCGCCTCAGCCAATAAAACGCTCGCTTCGCACCAGCAAATCCGTCGTTTTGTCGTTTGGACCGAAGCCGATTTTCCGCGCACTGCCACACAAAAAATCAAAAAAAACGAAATTGCCGAATTCGTGCGCCGAAATCTCGGAAACAACGTTGCTAAAACCGGGCAAAAAACTTCAATTCTGGGCGATGTTCTCGCCCGCGTAAAAGGCGGAAAAATCGCGGCTGCAATCGGTGCGGAAATGCGTTTGAGCGAAGATTTAAATCTTGATTCTCTTGGGCGAGTCGAACTTTTGAGCGCAATTGAAGAACGCTACCAGGTTGATTTAGACGAACAGGCATTTACTGCCGCAACAACGGTCGGCGATATCGAGACGATGGTTCAAACAGGAAAATCCGAACTAAACGCGCCTCGCTTTTCCTATCCGCGCTGGTCTTTGACGAATTTTATAAACATCTTGCGAATCTTGTTTTATTACGCCGTGCCCTTTCCGATCACCTGGATTTTATGCCCGATGAAAGTGCGCGGGCGCGAGCGGCTTAAAGATGTGAAAACGCCGGTAATTATCGCCTCGAATCATGTGACTTATATTGATCCGGCTATTATCTTGGCAGCTTTGCCGCACAGTTTGCGCAGCCGCACCGCCATTGCGATGGACGGCGAACGGCTCAAAGGCTATCGTTTTCAGCCGAAAAACGCGCCCTTTTACAAAAAGGCTTGGTTTTACTTTCAGTATTGGGCGCTGATTTTTGTTTTCAATGTTTTCCCGCTCCCCAAACGAAGCGGTTTTCGCCGGAGCTTTGAATATGCGGGCGGAGCGATGGACAAAGGCTATAACATTCTGATTTTTCCCGAAGGCGAATTAACGAAAACCGGCAATCTGCAAAAGTTTCAAACCGGCTTCGGATTGCTGGCAAACGGGCTTGAAACGACGATTGTTCCGGTTTATCTCGCCGGGCTTTACGAACTTCGAGCGCGCGGGCAAAGAGGATACGCTCCAGCCGAAACAGTCTCGGTTATTTTCGGAGAACCCGTTCAATTCGACGCAAATCAAACACCGCAGCAGATCGCCAGTCAAATCGAAAGCCGCATTGCCGAGCTTGCGGACCTAAGTTGAAATTTTGTTTTCTGTGGCGGAAGTTTTTATGCGATAGTTTGTACCGAACTGAAACTCCATTAGGATGCCCGCGGCGGCTTCGCGCGCAAAATTGACAGCGCCAGAAAAACTACATCCAGCTCCATAAAATTCACTGTCCAAAAAATAAGAGTAAATATGAACGAATTGTTACCGAATAAAAGAAATGCCCTATTAAAAATTAATAAGGCATTTCACCGGATGGATTGCAAGTTATTTCGATAACCGTGTATTTCTTTTTTAATTCTTCCAGTTCTTTTTTCTGCCTGTCCAGAATTTCCAGATAATCGTCGGGCGGATTTCCCCAACAACCTTCCAATTGATAAAAACGAATCTCCCGATTTTTGCCATCAACTAATTTACCCGCTCGACATCTTGCGTCGAGCTTATCCAATCGTTGTTTTACGGTTTCGCGCTCGACTTCGTCTTTCAGACCTGACGTTTTTTGAGTTACCGAAACAATCTGATCGAGCTTGATGTCTTTCGGGAGACAATCGTATTTCAACTGGCTGTTTGTTTGGCTCGGTGTTTTTGGGTTTTTACGAGATTTGCTTTGAGCACACATAATTTGGCTGGTTCCACAAATTATCAAAATTACGATCAATAGATAGCTGTTATTTTTCATTTCATTACAAGCATGCAAATTGCTTGTTCGGGAATCAGTTTCGTCAAAATTTCGTTTTTCTTTCGTTACTTTTGCCGCTCGCATTTTCAATTATCTTTTCCGACGAAAAAAATATGAAGTGTTTTCATTACTCCGAAATTAACAAATTGAAAAACCGAACTCTTTCCAGCACGAAGGACTTCTTTGATTTGAAAAAGCAGATTCAATTTTTTATTGAGCGGCGTGTGTAAAGTCATCGCGATGCTCAATTCCGGTAAAACTATCAGAACAATCATATCTCGTCGGGCGGATAGTGCCGTCAACTTTATTTAGGTTTTTGAAGAGGAAACTATGAAAAGAATTCCAATCTCCTGCGCGGTTTTGTCAGCAATCGCCGTTTTGGCTTTAACTACGTTCAAACCATATTTCAGAACAAGCGCCGAACAATATTTACCATCAAGGTACGGCGCGGCTCATCTGCTCAATTTTTTTAATGATGAAAATGACGGCAACAAAACGGCATTTCTTCGCCGGTTCCCCGAAACCGTCGGATTGAAACCTGGAATAGGTAAGATTGAGTTGCTTCCCGATTCAAAACCTGATCAAACTGAATTTGCGATTCAAACGACACAAAACGGCAAAATCGCATTCACCAGCTCCCGCGCATCCAGCAATCCTGAGATTTACACAATGAATCCTGACGGTAGCCAGCAAACTCGTTTAACCAATAATAACGCCAATGAATATAGTCCGACCTTTTCGCCTGACGCAACTCGGATCGCATTTGAAAGCGACCGTGACGGGGGCAGGATTGAAATTTATGTGATGAACGCCGACGGCAGTAATCAAACACGCATAACCAATAATAATTTTAATGATACTGACCCGTTTTTCTCGCTAGATGGCACGAAAATCGTTTTTTTGAGTGATCGAGATGGTAATGGGGAAATTTACATTATGAATGTTGATGGGAGCGGGCAAACCCGTTTGACAAACAATACTGTAGGAGAGCGTGACCCGACTATTTCGCGCGATGGCTCGAAAATCGCTTTTGCCAGAGATACGGCAAACGGCGCTGAGATTTACATAATGAATATGGACGGAAGCGGGCAAACTCGCTTAACTAATAATAATTTTCATGATGAGCATCCATCTTTCTCGCCCGACGGTTCAAAAATCGTTTTTACCAGCTTTCGCAATGGCAATTACGATATTTACATTATGAATGTCAACGGTACCGGGGAAGCTCGTTTGACTACTAATACTGGATATGATTGGTTGCCGTCCTTCTCACCCGATGGGACGCGAATCGCTTTTGAAAGCAGTCGTAACGGAAACTCCGACATTTACGTGATGAACTCGGACGGCACAAATCAAACTCGGCTGACAACAACGGGGTTCGAAGGCGACCCTGATTGGGGCGCAACGGGAGTTGAACTGCCGCGTATTACCATCGGGGACGTTTCATCGAATGAAGGACACAGCGGAACGACCGGATTCAACTTCAACGTCACTCTCTCAAGACCGAGCGGTCAGATGATAATGGTTGATTTTGCTACAGACAGCGGTTCGGCGTCCGCCGCGGGGGGAGATTATGTGTCGAGGATCGGTACTTTGACTTTTAATCCCAACGAAACGAGCAAAACTATCACAATTTTGGTCAACGGCGACATTTCAATTGAAGGCGATGAAGTCTTTTATGTAATGCTTTCTAATCCGATTAACGCAATATTTACCGACCGTCAGGGCAACGGAACAATCGTCAACGATGACACTCAAATTTCCATCAACGACGTTTCGTTAAACGAAGGTAACAGCGGAATTACAGCATTTAATTTTACAGCCACGCTTTCGCCTGCAATCCCGCAAGCCGTTTCGGTTAGTTTTGCTACGGCTGACGGCACGGCTACAGTCGCTAACGCCGACTATAACCCGATTTCAGGCATCGTCTCTTTCGGACCGAACGAAACGAATAAAACAATTACAGTGCAAGTTAGAGGCGACACGGTAATCGAGCCGAATGAAACTTTCTTCGTCAATCTTTCCGGCGCACCTATCAACGTCGCAGTCGCGGATAATCAAGGCATCGGAACAATTATTAACGACGACACTACGCTTCCGACGCTTTCCATCAACGATGTTTCGCTCAATGAAGGCAACAGCGGGACAACCGTTTTTACTTTTACAGTCAGTCTCTCACCGGCAAGCACGCAAACGGTTACCGTAAATTATGCGACTGCCAATAATACCGCCGTAGCTCCGGGCGATTATGTTTCGATTTCGCCGACCGCTTTGGTGTTTGGTCCGGGCGAAACGAGCAAGCCGATTTCCGTTTCTGTGATTGGTGACACAGCTGTTGAGCCGAACGAGACATTCTTCGTCAACCTTACGACTCCGTCAAATGCCGCCATTTCAGACAATCAGGGAATCGGAACAATCGTCAACGACGACAATTGCAGCTATGCAATCAACCCGCAAAGCCAAAATTTCACGGCAACAGGTGGCAGCGGCACAGTTCAGGTTACGGCGCAAACGGGTTGTCAATGGACTGCGGTTTCTAATCCATCTTCTGTAGCCACCGTTTTCAATAACACAACACCGATTACAATTCCGGATCAAGGAACTGCTGCTCCGTATCCGTCAAACATTACCGTTTCCGGTATGACCGGAACGATTACCGATTTAAACGTCAGAATCAATAATTTTTCGCACAGTTTTCCGGATGACGTAGCATTTCTGCTGGTCAACCCCGACGGGACAAAGAAATTTATCTTGCAATCCGATTCCGGCGGCGGAACGGATGTCGTAAATCTGACTTACACTTTCGACGACCAGGCGGTGAGTAATATTCCGGACGATGGACCGATGCCCGGCAACAACGGCTCGATCAGACCTTCAAGCGTTGGCGATGATGACGCAATGCCGCCGCCAGCGCCCGATACACCTTACAGTCAACCCGCAAGCGCCGGAACGGCTACGCTTAACGGAACATTCGGCGGCATCAACCCGAATGGAACTTGGAAGTTGTTTGTAATTGATTTCTTCGAGGGTGATTCAGGCAGCATCGGCGGTGGTTGGACGCTGGACATCAAAACGCAGGGTGCCGGAAGTTGGTTAACTGTCACTTCGGGGCAAAGCGGCAACGGTAGCGGAACGGTCACATATTCGGTCGCCCAAAACGCGACCGGTCTTCAACGAACCGGAACGATAACAATTGCCGGGCAAACGTTTACAGTAAACCAATCTGGTAATGTGCGGCGAACGTTATTTGATTTTGACGGCGACGGTCGAGCAGACCAAACCGTTTTCCGCCTGACAAATGCAGTCTGGTATTTGCTCGGTTCAAGTTCCGGGTTCAGCGGAGTTCAGTTCGGTATTTCAACCGATAAAATCGTGCCTGCCGATTTTGACGGTGATGGAAAAACGGATTTTGCGGTTTTCCGTGACGGATATTGGTATTGGCTCAACAGTTCCAACGGCGGTTTCAATGGTATGCACTTTGGTTCTCCCGGAGACATCCCGGTGCCTGCCGATTATACGGGTGACGGACGTGCCGAAATTGCGGTTTTCCGCTCTGGCATCTGGTACACTTGGAATCTTGCGAACAATCAGTTTCAAGGCACACAGTTCGGCATCGCTTCTGATAAACCGGTTCCCGCAGATTTCGACGGCGATGGGAAAACGGACTTTGCCGTCTATCGGGAAGGAGTTTGGTATCACTTAAGAAGCTCGGACGGCGCTTTTCAAGGCGTGCAATTTGGCATTGCATCGGATAAACCGACAGTCGGCGATTATGACGGCGACGGAAAAGCTGACCAAGCCGTTTTTCGTTCGGGCTTCTGGTATGTCTTAGGCAGTATACAAGGTTTTTACGGAGTGCATTTCGGCATTTCGAGTGATATTCCGGTTGCTGCCGATTATGACGGCGACGGTAAAACCGACTTCGCCGTTTTCCGAGACGGGATTTGGTATTTGCTTCGTTCGCAGCAGGGATTTACAGGCATTTCATTTGGTGTAAATATTGACAAACCGATTCCGGCAGCTTTTGTGCCGTAGTGAAGAACCGTTTAGAATGTGAAAAGATGAAAAACCCATTAACTGAAAAAGAGTGCGCTCATGCGCCTTGCCAATGTCCGGCTGAAACGGGAAGCGATTTTTGCAGCCCGCAATGCGAAAAAGCGGCTGGAAGCGGCGAAACCGACTGCAACTGCGGTCATCCGGATTGTCGCGCCGAAGCCTGAAGATTAGGATTTTGGTTTTTTAAGGTTTCACTTTTCATTTCGTGCCGAACATTTGTCGAATGAAATAAAAAAGCGGAACCCGACCGAATGTGATAAAAAATCGGCTCAAAAAATCTTCAAAAAGGTTGTTTCTCAAAGCCGAACCGATTGCTGTTTGCCGATGCGCCGTAAATCAAGACGTTTGCGATAGGTCAATTGCCGCCAAATCCATTCCATCGGACCGTAGGCGAAATATTTCATCCACAAGCCGCTTATGAAAATCTGAAAAAGAAAGATGGCTACTGCGATCAGCGTTGCGGTTGTAGCGCCGACTCTTCCGAATTGACGGAAACCATAACCGTAAAAAATTAAGACGCAAATAACGGTTTGCAGTAAATAATTTGTGAGCGCCATTCGTCCGACCGGTGCCAGAAAAGAGAGAAGTCGCTGCCAGGCTGTTTTCTGCCAGAGAATGGTTATTAAGGCAATATAAAAAAGAGCTAACGCCGGAACGCCGAAAGCATAACAGATAACGCCCGCGATTCCGGCGATTGATGGAGGAAATGCCGCTTCTTTGCCTGCCAACGCCGAAAATGCAATGTTGCCGATCAGACCGAGAACGAGTCCGTAAATGGGAACGCGCCGAATAAAAGAATTGTGATTCGATAAGTTTTGGAAAAAGCCTCGCCGAAAAGCATAAAACCCCAACAGAAACATCGCCAGAATTTTCGGCAGCCGCATATCGAAAATCAAACCTAAATATCTGCCGACGATATAATTCAGGTTATAGCCGCTGATAACTTCAAAAAAACCGCTTTGCGGTACAATCCTGATCGAATTGTTCCACATATCGCTCTGTCCTTTACTCATCATCTCAGCAGCTCCGGGCGGAGCGAAGTTGACAAACAAAATGTAAAGTAGAGTGTAAGTGAAAATCGGAACCGTTAACAAAGCAAACGCCCATTTGAGAAGGGAATCATTTGTCTTCCTGCGGAACAGAATCAGCACAAATCCCATCAAGGCGTAAATGCTCAAAATATCGCCTGCCCACAAAAGATAAGCGTGCAGCAGTCCGATGATGAGCAGCCAGAATAAGCGACGTTTGAAAAGCGAGCCTTTCGTATCGCCGCGCTCTTCCGCTCGCGAGATTTGCAGGGCGAAACCGAAGCCGAACAAAAAAGAAAAAATCGAATAAAACTTGCCTTCGACAAAAAAGTGAACTAGAAAATGCGTCAGTCGGTCGGCGAAAGGGCTTTGCGCGGCGAGCGTCTCAGGCATAAAACCGTAACCGGAAAACCACTGCATATTGCCGACGAGAATACCGCCGATTGCCAATCCGCGCAGCACGTCCAAAATTTCTATTCGTTCCTGAGAAGATATGGGAGCAATTTGTCTTTCAGACATAATTTACCTGTTTTCTTTGTTGACATTTAAATTGAATTGTTGTTTCACCTTTAAACAAAAAGACGGTTTTGTATCACAGTTCTCGTTAAATGCTTAACAAGGCGACTCTTTTCCGGCTATTGACCTTTTTGCGAGCGAAATGAGCAAAGATGCCCGGCTCGCTAAATGTGTTACGGGGAATTCCTCTGTTGCCTTACGGCTCCTATTTTCATCAAGTTCCAATTATTTTTGTTTTTAAGCTCCGCAAACCCGGACTCAAATTAAAAATGGTCACGAATCCTTCTTTGGTTTACGGCTTTGCCCTTCGGCTAGACTCTCATTTGCTTGACGTGATACAAAAATCATTTCACTTATTTCAAAATTTTATTGTGAAAGGAAAAGAATATGAGAAGAAATAAAATTACCGTTGTCGGTGCCGGAAATATCGGTGCTACGGCGGCGCACTGGATTGCAGCCAAAGAATTGGCTGATGTTGTTCTGGTTGATATTGTCGAAGGCGTGCCGCAAGGCAAATCGCTCGATTTAATGCAGGCAGCGCCAATTGACGGTTTTGATGTAAAGCTCGTCGGCGCGAATTCGTATGAAGAAACAGCCGGTTCGGACATTATCATTATCACCGCCGGTCTGCCGCGCAAACCCGGAATGAGCCGCGACGACCTTTTGAAGGTCAACGCTGACATTGTCGGCAAAGTTACGGACGAAGCTGTCAGATATTCGCCCGATTCAATTATCATCGTCGTTTCAAATCCGCTTGATGCGATGGCGCAGCTTGCTTTCCGTCGTTCGGGTTTTCCGAAAAACCGCGTATTGGGAATGGCGGGCGTTTTGGATTCAGCCCGTATGCGCTGCTTTTTGGCTGAAGCGTTGGACGTTTCGGTCGAAGACGTGTCGGCTTTTGTTTTGGGCGGTCACGGCGACACGATGGTTCCGCTGCCGCGTTATTCGACCTGCGCCGGGATTCCGATTACAGAGCTGCTGCCTGCCGAACAGATCGAAGCAATCAACAAACGGACGGCAAACGGTGGCGCCGAGATTGTAGGACTTTTGAAAACCGGCTCGGCTTATTACGCCCCGTCGCTCGGTGCGGTCGAAATGGCACAAAGCATTTTGAAAGACAAAAAACGCATTTTGCCTTGCGCCGTTTTTCTCGAAGGCGAATACGGAATCAACAATCTGTTTGTCGGCGTGCCGGTCAAATTGGGCAGAAACGGTGTCGAGCAGATTATCGAAATCAGCTTGACCACCGAAGAACGCGCCGCTTTGCACAAATCCGCCGGAGCTGTGCAGGAATTAGTTGATGTTTTAGGAATTTAACTTTATTCCGAAAATGAGCAATAAAAAGCGAATGGCAAGCAAGCCGTTCGCTTTTTTTCAAATTAAATCTTTCAGAAACAACAAAAATCCAAAATTACGTTTCTTAAGGCTTGACTTTAAGGTTTCCGAAGTCATAAATTTTGAAAGAACATAAACTCTCCCGCACACAAGCGGAAATCAAAATTAACAATTAAAAAAAACGCGCTCTCGTTTTTAGTCCATTTCAAACCAGTTTTAATGCCCAAAGGCTCGGAGGAGAAAATGCAAGCCAAATCAAGATTCATCATATCGTTGTTTGCCGTCGTTTTTGTGGGCGGTTTAAGTTTTACAGCTTTTGCCGACACAATTCGTTTGAAAGACGGCACGGTCGTCAAAGGTAAAGTCGTCGGATTTAAAGACCAGCAATTTACGGTTTTAATCGGCGACGGAACGCGCGGTCGGCGTAGCCAGCTTCAAGTTTATATCGAAGATGTCGAATCAATCGAATTCGAAAACGTTTCAGACTCGGCAATTGCCGAAGTAAACAACACCCGCAATACTACTCAACCAACGCAAGCGACGCCGGAAAAAACGACTCAGCCCGTTTCAAACAATTCAAGATCTAATCCCAACGTCACAACCACTTCAACGCTTCCGCCGACAGAGAGAACGGCGAACAATTCGGGCAGTTTATCGCAAGTCATTAATTCGACTCCGATAAATTCTCCGAAAACAAGCGAAACTGCTTCGACAGAGCCGCCGGTGATTTCAACTCCGAGAACGAACACGAACAATAATAACTTGCCCGGCAAGTTCATTGTCATTCGCGGCGGAACAAACCCGCTCAAAGTTCTCGCGGACGCTACAGCCAACGGCTGGACGAATACTGGTTATATGGTTAAAAAGGGGCAACGAATCCGCATTTCTGCAACCGGCAGAGTTTCTCTGGGCGGCGGACGTTTTGCGACACCTGCCGGTGTTGGTTCGCTGTCTGACACAGAAAAGCTAATGAAAACTGAGCCGACAGGTGCACTGATCGCCGTCATCGGCGACGACAACAACGATTTTATTTTCATCGGCAACAGCCGCGAATTCATCGCCCAACGGGACGGAATGCTCTTTTTGGGAGTCAACGAGGGAAATCTGGACGACAATTCCGGCGCATTCGATACCACAATCGAAGCCGAACCCCTTAATACCGCCAAAAAATAAAGGCTGAAGAACGATAAATCAGCTAATAACGGAGTGAAATCGAATTCTATGATTTTGCTCCGTTTTTTTCATTTTCTTCGGTTTCGGCGGGCAGTAGTTCGGCTCGCAAACTGCATCGAAAATTTAAGTTGTGCTTGCAGTAGAATAATTTCCGCGTACAATTAAAAAGTATTTTTCAGGCAGTTTCTTAGGTGCTTTATGTATAACAATTCTCTCCGAAAGCTTTTCGCTTTTCTCGTTTTTGCCGTTGTGTTATCCGGTTTGGTCGTTCTAACGAACGCACAATCGCGGCGTCAGCAGCCGCCCGCCGGGCAAACAAATCAAAAGAAAAATCAGCGTCCCGACCCAAACGCTCCGCAGCCCGAACCGACTCCGCCGGGCGATGCTAATCCGATCAAGGACGAAGAAGTTTTGACCATCAAAACCAACATCATCAACGTTGATTCGGTCGTTTATCACAAAAAAAGCCGACAGATCATTACGGGCTTAAAACAAAAGAATTTTGAAGTCTATGAGGACGGCGTCAAACAGGAAATCACCAATTTCGCCGAGCCCGAATCGCCGATAACCGTCACGCTCGTCGTTGATTACAGCAAAACTGCTTCGGCACTTGGATATTACGGCTCGCGTGGTTATGATCCGGGCAAAATGGAAATGGTGCGTCCTGTTGCGATGTTCTTGTCGCGTTTTATCCAACCGCCGAACGATTACGCTTCAGTAATCGCATTTGATATTCGTCCGACGCCGCTTACTGATTTCACCAACAATCCGGGGCGAATTAACGAAGTTATTCGATTGCTTCTCAACAACAATCCGGCGTTTACCGACAGCAATTTGTTCGACGCCTTGAAATTGACGCTCGTCGGCGGTCGCGCCGATTCGGTTGTTTTGGAAAATTCGCCTGAGAAAAAAATGGATTACGCCGGATTGGTTAACGTCAATGCCAAGCGCCGCGCCGTAATTTTAGTCGGAACGGGAATTGATTCGATGAGCAAAATCAATTACGACCAGGCTCGCAAAATCGTTCAGGGAGCCGGAATTCCGATTTACGTGATCGGAACGGGCGAGATGTTTCTGAAACTTTACGACCAGCAGATAGGAGCGCTGGATACGATATCTGGTTTTCCCGGAAGAATGACTCTTTTGCAGGCGAAAAACACGCTCAACACTTTCGCAAAGGAATCGGGTGGGATGTATTTCCCGGTCGCTTTTGAGTCCGAATTAAACGGTGTTTTAAACACCATCAACGCGCTGCTTCGCAGCCAATACAGTTTGGCTTATGACGCCGGAAACGAGCGAATGGACGGCAAAAAACGAAAAATTGAAGTCAAAGTTGACGTAAACAATGATGGCAAGTTTGACGAAGCTGAGCAAAAACAATACGAAATCCAACACCGACCGTTCTACATTCCTCCAAAAGCCGGAGAAAACAAAAAAGATAATTCATAACCAAATAGCTTAAAACCATAGAAAACAAAAAGGCACAGAGATTTTTATTTATTCTCTGTGCCTTTTGCGTAAATCAAAGGTAAAGCTTTATGTGCTGCGACATTAATTACAACCTGCTACTGCAAATGGTTTTGACTTAAATCCCGAAAAGACGGATTCTAAATTCGTCGCCGCTCGTATAAATTTCAGTTTTTTTGCCGGAAAAAAGCCTGGAATCTCGCAGCATTTTAGGCAGATTGCCGTGATGTGAGTTAAACGCACCGTAAGCCTCGCTCGAAAAAATGGAGGCGATCTGCGGATTGAGACGCTGCGGGATGCCGTAGCGAATTGCGCGATTTGCCGGCGGCGCAAAACCCAAAGTTCGGCGGGCGTTGGCAATTTCAATCGAATGGTCGAAGATGGAGATTCTGGTTCCAACTTCACGAATCGCCAAATCTCGATGGACGAGCGCATTGGCGACGGCTTCGGAGACAGCGCCGAGATGATAATTGGCGCGCGCTTTGACGGGCGAATTGCCGTTTCCGCCGAATGAGCGTGGGCGCTCCTCCCATAAATCGCAATAGCGATGAAGAAATTTTAAAACTGTTTCGTAAATCGTCAGTAAATTGCCGCTGATTTCGATTTTTTCGATAACCGGACTGTCCGCCGTTTCCCCGGAAAATCGGGTTGCAGCTACACTCGAACGAGGCAACAAAGATGCGACGCTCTCGTTTTTTCCGAACAGCAAAAGTGCTGCTACGGTCGGCGTAAATTCGTCCATCGTTCCTGACGCAAGCAGTAGGTCGCGTTTTAAAAACTCGCCTGTCGCGTAATTTGCCGGAATCTGCCGCTCGTCAAATGCATCGCCCGAAAATTCACGGGCGAAAGTCCAGAGCAACATATCGTCAATGTCCGCTTCTCTTGCACCCACAACGGGCAAATTTTCAAAACCAAGCGGTCGGATTTCTTCGAGCCAAGCCGATAGCTCTTCCCGCGAAGCCTCGCGTTTTTCCGAACCGATTCGCAGGTAAAATTTGCCGTCTCGTGTTCGATAAGGGCGGCGTTTGCCTTCTATTTCGCAGACGACCACAACGCGCCCGCTGTCAAACGCCACAATGTCAATCAAAGGAACCAGTGCGGGCGACAGGTCTTCGCGGCAAATGCGAATCAATTCCTGCTGTACTTCCTGCGGGTCCAAAACGCCTTCAATGCGGAGCTGGTCGGAAACTCCGAAAATTATGCTGCCACCATCGGTGTTTGCCAAAGCGCAGATTTCCTGTGAGATTCTTTCCGAATTTGAAAGCCTGACTTTAAGTTCGAGATAAGTGTCCTCGCCGCCGCGAACTAGCCGCAACAACTCCGTGCGCGAAGTTTGCGGGGCGGGCGCGTTTGAGAGGTATTCCTGAAAAGAGCGGTCTGAATAATTATCAAAACGCGAATTATTGCGAAATTTTCTGCGTGCCATTTTTGTTAAGACGGCGCAACTGTCCAAAAAGCCGCCCGAATGCTTGTTTTTCAGCCAAGCATTGCTGGAATATTTTGAGCCTTCAGCTCAACTTAATTGAAACATTGAACTACCAAAAAAACAACCGTTAAGTTACAATCGGCGCGGATGAATGTTGAAGCGGTAATAGCTTACGTCGGGATCGGCTCTAATTTGGGCGACAGAGCAGGGAATTTGCTGCTCGCCGTGCGCGGGCTGCTCGAAGCTTCAATGTGTCTGAAACGACTTTCTGCAATTTATGAAACTGAGCCGGTCGGAGTTAAAGAAACACAGTTGCCGTATCTGAATATGATTGCCGAGGTCGAAGTTAAAAACATTACGCCCGAACAAATGCTTGCGCGGATGCTTCGTGTTGAATATTTACTCGGCAGGCGACGCGAATCGCCGAAAGCCGCGCGCACAGTGGATTTGGATTTAATTTTATTCGGCAAGAACATTTATCAAACCGATTTTCTCAGCGTTCCGCATCCGCAAATGCAGCAGCGGCGCTTTGTTCTCGTACCTCTAAACGAGCTGGCGCCGGATTTGCGGCATCCGGTTTTGCAGAAAACCATTGCCGAACTACTTGCCGAAACGCCCGACAAATCGAATGTTCGTCGCTGGAATCCGATTGATGCCAACTGCGCTTCTTCGTCCACCTCACAATTTCCGATTGCAAAAGAACCGGTCAAAATTTAAAATCGCAGACACACGTCGAATGTCATCGCATCAAACAACGAAAATTGAAAAGATAACCGTGCCTTTCCTTCGGGCGGCAAAGGAACGCGGTGAACGTCTCACGTGTTTAACGGCTTATGATTATCCGACGGCGCGGGTTATTGATGAAGCTGGGATCGAAATAATTTTAGTTGGCGACAGCGCCGGAAACGTCGTTTTTGGGTATGACAACACTATTCCTGTGACAATGGATGAAATGGTTTTCGCCGCAAAATCAGTCCGGCGCGGGGTCAAACGCGCTTTGCTGGTCGCCGATATGCCTTACGGTTCATATCACACGGGAGAAGCGGATGCGGTAAAAAACGCCTTTAGATTTATCAAAGAAGCCGGCGTTGAAGCCGTCAAGCTTGAGGGCGGGCGAAATCGTCTGGAAATAATCAAGAGATTAGTTAACGAGGAAATCCCAGTGATGGGGCACATCGGATTGACACCACAATCTTTTAATCGTCTGGGCGGTTATCGTTTGCAGGGAAAAACCGCCGATTCGGCGCAGGCATTGATTGACGACGCTCGCGCGCTCGAAGACGCAGGAGTTTTTTCGCTTGTTTTAGAGCTTGTTCCGCGTGAGCTTGCCGCCGAAATCACGAAATCCGTAAATATTTCAACGATCGGCATCGGCGCTGGAATTGATTGCGACATACAGGTTCTGGTCTTGCACGATCTTTTGGGCTTAACTTTCGGTCGGCAGGCGCGTTTTGTCCGCAAATACGCCAATTTGCGCGAAACAATAACCGAAGCCGTTCAGAATTGGGCAAACGATGTTCGCAGCGGTGCATACCCAAACGCACAGGAATCTTACCCGATGCCCGAAGGAGTTCTAGAAAGTAGAAGGTAGGAGATAGAAGGTAGCAGATATAATATTCCAATGGTCTTACTACCTTCTAACTCCTGCCTTCCGCCTTCTCCTAAATATGGAAATTATTCACCGTCGTCAACGGATGAGCTCGATTGCTCGCAAATTAAGGCGCGAGCAGGAAAAAACAATCGGATTAGTTCCGACAATGGGTGCGCTGCACGAAGGACATTTGTCACTTGTGCGCGAAGCTCGGCAAATGTGTGATGTTGTCGTGGTTTCGATTTTCGTAAACCCGACGCAATTTGGCAAAAACGAAGATTTCGACAAATATCCGCGCGATTTGACTGGCGACGCGGCGCTGCTAACGGATTACAACGTTGATTATATTTTCGCTCCTTCAGCCGATGAAATTTACCCGCCGGGATTTTCGACCTATGTTTATGTCGAGGGTTTGTCGGACGTTTTAGAAGGGGCGGCGCGCCCCGGACACTTTCGCGGCGTTTCAACGGTCGTCGCAATTCTGATTAACACGGTTCGACCGGATTTCGCCTTTTTCGGACAAAAGGACGCGCAGCAAGTCGCAATCGTCAAGCGGATGGTGCGCGATTTAGCTTTTGACACGGAAGCCGTTGTAATGCCAATTGTGCGCGAAGAATCAGGTTTGGCGATGTCTTCGCGCAATGCCTATTTGAGTCGCGAGGAACATGACGCTGCGGCGGTTATTTATCGTGCTTTGCGCGAGGCAAAACTCGCTTTTAAAAATGGCGAGCGAAGCGCCACGCGGCTCGTGGAATTGGTCGCCCAGACGATTAACAGTGAACCTCGCGCCGCTCTCGAATATGTCGCTGCAGTTGACAACGAAACGATGAGACCCGTTGAACGGATCGAGGGCGATCCCGTGATGCTCGCCGTCGCAGTGCGTTTCGGCAAAACTCGCTTGATTGACAACACTGTTTTGAATAAACGATAAACTGACAAAAATCCAACTTACGCGCGTTTCCCGGCATCTCAAAAAGCGTTGAAAATTCGATTTAAACATCGAAAATCAGCGAGACCGAAGCCGTTTTTCGATGTCAAAGAATATGAAAACCAAAAAACGATTAAATAAAAAAATGTTATTTGCCGGTATTGCCGGAGCAGCAATTTTGCTGGTTGGCGGCGGTAGCGTCGTTCGCGCTCAAAGACAAAGCAAGCAAACGACGCCGACCGAAATCAACCTGCGGGGACTTGACGGAGCGAACGTTATAGTTTCAGGTTTGAGAACTCCGGCTGTGTTGGCAGTCGGCGCGTCGTGGCTGCCGCTTTCGCGCGACCAAGTTAAAATCATCAATGCTTTGCAGCAGAATTACGCAAAACGCGGCGTCGCGCTTTATTTTGTCAGCACCGATTCGGCTGACGCGAAATCAAATAATTATGCGACCGACGCGCAATTAACGACCTTCGGAGAACGCAGCAAATTGGGTGTGACGACTTTGCGAGATCCGCAAGGCGTGACCGTGAAAGCCTTTGGTTTAGACCAGATTCCGGCATTCGTGGTGTTAGATAAAGACGGAAGCGTCGCCGCCAAATTTACCGGAATTGATCCGAAAAGTGACCTTGCGGCGCAAATCTCTGCGGAAATAGACAAGATTCTCTGAAACAAAATTTAAATTCGATTGAAAAAGCGTTCGCTTATTGCGAACGCTTTTTCTTTTAACATCTGAGCGGCTCAAACTCGTTTTCCGAGTGTTCGCCTTCAAAATCGTGGAGCGTAACGCGATCGTTCGGCAATACGGTTTTAACACGGAAAGTGCGTTTCTCGGATTCGCGACCAGGCATTAATTCGGCGCGAAAAATCACGCTCATTCCGGGACGCGCCCAAACGCTCGGTTTTGGTGATCGGTTGAAATTCTTTTTTATCATTCTAAAGGTTCAAAAATTGAATTCGCAAAAAACTGCGAAACCTTGATGATGAAGATAACTCATTACGGAATAAGTGAAAATAGATAATTGATAAATACTATCTGTTTTTTAATTTTTATTTCGCTCGTCTAGTTCCAAATCTTTGCGACAGCGTATAAACAAGGTGTATCGGCAACCCGACGACATTCCAGTAATCACCTTCGATTCGCTCAATAAAAAGCGCAGCGACGCCTTGTACTGCGTAAGCCCCGGCTTTGTCGAGCGGTTCGCCATGTTCAACTAAGTAATTTATTTCAGAATCTGAAAGCCGACAAAATTTAACTTTCGTCCGCTCTAAATCGGCTTGTATCTCGGTTTCTCCGTTCGTTTTTTTTATTAAAGCGATTCCGGTTAAGACTTCGTGCCAGCGCCCCGACAATTTGCCGAGCATTTTTGCGGCGTCGTCGAAATCTTTGGGTTTCCCGATAATTTCATTTTCGATGACAACGGTAGTGTCAGCGCCTAAAATCAAACCGTTTTCTATTTTTTCGGCAACTGCCAGAGCTTTTTTGTGCGCCAGGCGAACGACGTAATCAGCCGGATTTTCATTTTCAAATTCGGTTTCGTCAACATCGGCGACTTGTTTTACAAATTTCCACCCAACGGCGTTTAGGATTTCCGACCGCCGTGGGCTTCCGGAAGCGAGTATCAGTTCGGGCAATCCGAGCTTTTCCGCTTGTCGCAAAGATTCTTTTTCCATTAAACTCATTTCAATTTTAGATTTTAGATTTTAGATTTCGGATTGGCAAAATCGTTTTTAAGTGAGTTGATTAACACGGGACAAAATTTAAAATCAAAAATCCAGAATCGAAATGAAAAGCATTTTCCAAACGCTGCCGCAAATGCTCAGGCAGGAAGGACGAGCCGAAGAGCTTTGCGAATCGCTGGTTTTTATCGCGTGGCGAAGAATCTGCGGCGAAGAATTGCTGACGCGCGCCGTGCCGTTTCGACTGTATCAAAAACATTTAATCGTGGCGGTTGAAGATGCAGTTTGGAAACGGCATCTCGAAGCTCTGAGCGGGCAAATGCTGTTTAAGCTGAACGCCACGCTCGGACGCCCGACCGTTACGTTTATCGAGTTTCGGGTTGATGAAAAAACAGTCATAGAGGAACGCGAGCGGCGATACAAAGAAGAAATGAGTCGCTTGGAACAGGAGCGGATCGCATTGAAAAATGTGCCCGAAAACGTGGCGAAAGCGGCGGAAAATATCGAAGACGACGATTTGAGAAGAAATTTTTTATTAGCAGCAGGCAGTTGTTTAGCTAGGAGAAAAAATCCGAAATCCAAAATCTAAAATCAAATATGGCAATTACGGCGGAAGACATTAGGAAAATAGCGCACCTGGCGCATCTCGAAATCACCGACGAGGAAGTCGCGCTCTACACGCCTCAAATGGCGAGCATAGTGGATTACGTGGAACAGCTAAACGAGCTTGATACCGAACTGATTGAATTGGCAACGGGCGGTTTTACGGTCGAAGGCGAAGAAACCAACACACGCCGCGAAGACGTTCCGCACCAATCTTTGGGACAAAAAGCCGCGCTCGCCGAAGCACCGGATCCGGCTGAAGGTCATTTCCGCGTACCCAAAGTTTTATAAAAGTCAGTATCGCCTGCGAAAGCGGGCAGTTGAATATTATCTATTCACAATTATAAAAATAAACCATCTGCAACAGCGGTTGGTTCCGAAATAATTTTTTATCCGATGAATACCACAGAAACAAGCATCCGCGCAGAAATCGAAAAGGTTTTAGGCGCGGCTGAAAAATTAAACCCGCAATTAAACGCGTTTTTAACAATCGAGCGAGATTATGCTTTACAACGCGCGGCGGAAATTGAAAATACCGAAGAAAATTTACCGCTTGCGGGTTTGCCGATTGCCGTCAAAGACAACATTTGCACCCGTTTTTCGCAAACTTCGTGCGGCTCGCGGATTTTGGGCGACTACAATCCGCCTTACAACGCAACCGCCGTTGAGAGGCTGGAAAAAGCCGGAGCAATAATCGTAGGCAAAACGAATATGGACGAGTTTGCGATGGGGTCTTCAAACGAAAACTCGGCTTTCGGAGCTGTTCGCAATCCGTGGGATTTGGAGCGAGTGCCGGGCGGATCGTCAGGCGGTTCGGCGGCGGCTGTCGCGGCGGGAATTGTCCGCGTCGCGCTCGGTTCCGAAACCGGCGGTTCGGTTCGGCAGCCGGCTTCGTTTTGCGGAATTGCGGGTTTGAAACCGACTTACGGGCGAATTCCTCGTTTCGGACTGGTGGCTTTCGGTTCGAGCCTCGATCAAATCGGGATTTTCGGAAAGACGAGCCGCGACATTGCGCCGGTTTTGCAGACAATTGCCGGACGCGACTCAAACGATTCGACCAGCGCCGATGTTCCGGTTCCGGATTATTTGTCGGAAATAAATGCACCGATGGCGGGAATGCGGCTTGGCGTTCCGCGCGAACTGTTTGGGGAAGGTTTGGATGCGGAAGTCCGCAAAGCGGTCGAGGCGGCGATTGATAATTACAGTAAATTAGGTGCGGAAATTGTTGACGTTCAATTACCGCACGCCAAATACAACATTGCGGTTTACTACATAATCGCCACGGCTGAGGCGTCTTCAAATCTGGCGCGTTACGACGGCGTACGTTACGGTTTCCGGGCGGAAAATGCGCCTGAATTGCGCGAGATGTACCGAAAAACGAGAGAAGAAGGCTTTGGCGCGGAAGTGAAACGCCGGATTATGCTCGGAACTTACGTTTTGTCGAGCGGTTATTACGACGCTTATTATGCCAAAGCGCAAAAGGTACGAACGCTGCTCAAAAGGGATTTTATTGATGCTTTTCAAACGTGCGACGCGATTATCACGCCGACGGCGCCGTCGGTCGCCTTTAAAATCGGCGAAAAATCGGATGATCCGCTCGCAATGTATTTGAGCGATGTTTACACGGCTTCGGCAAATCTGGCTGGTATTCCCGGAATTTCTATTCCGTGCGGGCTTTCAAGCGGAAATTTGCCCATCGGTGTCCAGCTTTTGGGCGCGCACTGGTCTGAAAACGTTTTGCTGCGACTGGCGAATGCTTACGAAACAGAATTTCCATTTACGGCGAATCCAACAGTTTCGACAATATAAACGGCGGTTTGAAACTTAATCTTCGATTTTTGGGTAATCGAACGGATGATTTGTCAAAACGCCGCGCATACTGACTTGTCCGAGCAGCGTTTCGAGATAAGCGCCAAAACGGTGTAAAACGTGTGTGATGTCCTGAAGGCGTTTGGTTTGTAGAATTTCTTCAATAAAACGCTCGGTAGGTTCGCAGTCTTTGAACATCAGGAAATGCAGCGAGCTGTCTCGCAAATGTTCGAGCGATTTTTTGAGTTTTTCGGCGGAAAAAGTGTCGGGCGATTTTTCGGCTAGCTGAACGTGTTGCAAAGCGTTCCAAAGATCTTGACGTAAAACCAAAGATTCTTCGAGTCGGGTTTGATAATTCGGGAAAATTTGCCAGCCTTCGATTTCCGGGTCGAAAGCTTCGGCGAGAAGAATAATTGATTGCTGAAAACAATCCTGCAAAAGACCGTAAGATGTTTCAACGCGGGCGACGACTTGCGGCGCAGGACGCAAATCGAGAACACCTTTTAGCTCGCGCGAGTAAACTTTTTTCAGCTCCAAGGACATGATGTAAATCGTTCCGTCAAGAAGATCGAAAAACTCGTTTTCGGGCGGCATCCGGCGCAACAAACGTTGTTCTATAAAACTAATCAAATCTTTCGTTTCGCTGTGTATCAAAGAGAAAAATAAAAGCGAGTTTTTAAGCGGCGAATCATTTTGGAGCTTACTGCCAACGATTCTCAAAATTTCAAGCAAGCCGTTTAGGCGTGCAATTGTTCCCAAAACTTCCTTGCCAAATGGATAACGAACTTTTGCCGTTTGGTTTAACCGTTCTAGAGATTCGGGGAGTTTCACGCTGTCGGCGGAAATCATTTTCCGAGAGAGCGAAGCATTCTCAAGATTGTTTTTCAAAGAGCTACAAAAGGTAGACCAGCCATAATAATCCAGCGGATGAACCGACAGAAGGCGGTCGCAAACAATTGAAAACCGGCTCAAAATCAAATACAGCTCTGCAAAATCTTTTGTTTCAAAGTCTGCCGATGAGGCTTCAAATTCGAGTGTTTTAGATTTCGCCTCAAACTGCGATGTGAGAAACGCCGCGCGCATTAAAGAAAAGCGCAAGACGCGCATTTCATTCGACCAATTCTGTCGCACTACGTTTTTCGAATCAGCGTCTTTGAACGAATAATTTTCCGGTTCAATGAATTTGGGAATTGCCGACAGCCACAACGATAATTCACGCCGCAAAGCAAAAGCGGGGGATTCCGCAGCGTCGAAGTTCGCAGCGGGCAGTGCGTCTAATGTTGAATTTCTGACGACTAAATTGGGGATTGGCGACGTTGGAACCAAATTATTTTCCTGTCGAAAACGATTCGTGGTTTGAAGAGCTTCGCACGTTTCGCAGCACAAAGCATGTCAAAAAGATTTTAAATGTTCACGCTTTCAAGTTGCAAACAAAATTTTATAGAGTGAATTTGAAATGAATGCAAAAAAGCCCGAAAAAATTTTAATTGCCACCGGAAACGCCGGAAAAGTTCGTGAATTTGCAGAACTTTTAAAAGATTTGCCAATCGAGATTTTAGGACTCAAGCATTTTCCCGAAATTGAAGAAGTTGAGGAAACTGGCGCGACGTTTGAGGAAAACGCAAAATTAAAAGCCGCAGGCTATGCGGTTCAAACCGGATTTTGGACTTTGGCAGATGATTCGGGGTTGGAGGTTGAAGCTCTGGAAAATGCACCCGGCGTCTTTTCGGCGCGGTATGCCGGAAAAACGGCTTCGTACCGGGAAAAAATGGAAAAACTGTTAGCCGAGCTGAAAAAAACGGGCGATCGCGAAAGAAAAGCCCGATTTGTTTGCGCAATTGCTCTGGCTGCGCCCGATGGCGAAATCGTACATCTCGAAAGCGGAACCTGTGAAGGGCAAATTTCCGATAAACCTCGAGGTAGCAATGGTTTCGGGTATGACCCGGTTTTTGTGCCGGATAATTTTCAGAAAACTTTTGGCGAACTGCCGGAAAATATAAAGCAGGAAATAAGCCATCGCGGACGCGCAACTCGCAAAATTATTCGATTTTTACGAGATTTTTTCAAAATTTCCCTTGACCATGCGGTTTTAACGGAATAAAATCCGCTATTTGTAAGCATCTTACGAGTAGATGTCGAAAAAACAACCGAGATTTTTTAACAAACGGGGCGTAGCTTAGCCCGGTAGAGCGCTGGTTTTGGGAACCAGAGGTCGCAGGTTCAAATCCTGCCGCCCCGATTGATTTAAATTTCGCGGTTAAAAAACAGTTAAGTTCGTTGGATGCAGATACGCCGGTTACGCTTTTCGAGTCAAACGGCTGATTCCTGCAGTTTTTGGCTTTTGCTTTTTTCTCGAAAAAAGCGGCGATTAACTTTTAAATCATTTCAAATCTATTGGAGGTGGAGTCCCTAAAATGGCAGCTAAAAAAGGTTCATCAGGAAAAGGTGGCGGCGGTGGGTCGTCGAAAGGCGGCGGCAAAGGCGGAGCCGCGAAACGTATGACGCAAACCGAAATCATTAACCACTTGGCGGAAAAAGGCAGTTTAAAACGCGCCCAAGCTAAAGAGTTTATGAACGAATTGGCTAATCTTGCGATGAGCGAGGTTAAGAAAAACGGCGAATTTACTTTACCGGGATTTGGCAAGCTGGTTCTTTCAGAGCGCAAGGCTCGCGAAGGACGCAACCCGGCAACCGGCGACCCAATTAAAATTCCGGCTAAAACTACGCTGAAATTCCGCGTCGGAAAATCAATGAAAGACTCAATCGGAGGCGGTAAATAAAACGCTTCGGTTGGAATTTTAGATAATTTGTATTTTAAATTAGCCGAGAGTTGATGCGAAAGGCGTGTCGCTCTCGGCTTTTTGTTGGTAAAACGGCACTGTCTAGACGCAAACCCTCGCCTTTAAATCTTCATCGAAAACAAATTGCAGAAATCTCCCAAAAATTCTGCAAATTTAATCTAAAAAGTTAAAACTAAATGCGAAAGATTTTATTTTTGTGGTTGCTCGCGTTCGCCGTCTCAGCTGAAGCGCAAATCAATCTCAAACCGCTCGATTTTAAAGAAAGAACTTTGAAAAACGGTCTTAAAGTTATCTCGCTCGAAGACCATTCGAGTCCGACCGTGACAGTTCAGGTTTGGTATCGAGTCGGAAGCAAAGACGACCCGCAGGGGCGCAGCGGATTTGCTCATTTGTTTGAACACTTGATGTTCAAATCAACCAAAAATATGAAAAGCGAGATGCTTGATCGCCTGACCGAAGATGTCGGCGGCTGGAATAACGCTACGACTTGGGGCGATTACACGAATTATTACGAAGTCGTTCCGTCAAACTATCTCGAAACGCTGCTGTGGGCGGAAGCCGAGCGGATGGTCAATCTGAATGTTGACGAGGCGAATTTTAAATCAGAGCGTGATGTCGTCAAAGAAGAATTTCGTTTCCGAGTTTTAAATCCGCCTTATGGCAGACTTTTTTACGAAATTGAGCGCAAATCCTTCACCGTTCACCCTTACAAACGACCCGGTATTGGTTCGATTGAAGATTTGGACGCGGCGTCAATTGAAGATGTACGAGCTTTTTATGACGCTTTTTATCGCCCAGAAAACGCGATTTTAATCGTCGTCGGGGATTTTGAGCAGAATCAGCTCGACCGTCTCGCTGATAAATATTTCGGTCGCATCGAAGGCAAAAACACCAGAATTCAGCGCGTAGCAGTTGAAGAGCCGGCGCGCGTCGAAGAAAAACGTTTTACCGTCACTGCTCCAAATGTTCCGCTTCCGGCGATTGCAATTACCTATCTCGCTCCGAGGGCAAACGACCCGGATTTACCGGCGCTAGAAATTGCCGAAAACATTTTATCGGGCGGTGAGTCTTCGCGGCTTTATCAGAAACTAATTTACAAACAGCAAATCGCGCAGGAGGCTGCTTTTTATGTTGACGACCGGGCCGATAAAGGTTTGATGGTTTTTTATGCAATTGCAGCAAGCGGCAAGCAAATCGCGGATGTAGAAAAGTCGCTGCTCGCCGAATTAAAGAAAATTCAAACCGCTCCGCCGACGGCGGCTGAAATCGAAAAGGCAAAAAATCAAATTATTACCAATGCGCTTGCCGGACGTGAAACAAATGATGGCAAAGCGGCTGCACTGGGGCGTGCAGAACTGCTATTCGGCAACGCCGCGGAAGCGAACAAAGCGATTGAAAAAATCCGGCGCGTTACCGCCGCCGATGTTCAGCGCGCGATGCAAAAATATTTCACAGATAAAAACCGCGTCGTCATTTATTATCAAAACGAATCGGTGAAAGGAGAAGGCAATTGAAATTCAAAATTCAAAGTTCAAAGTTCAACGCCAGCTCTTTTTTCATTTATTTTTCTCTGTTTCTCTGCTACTCCGCGGTTTTTATCTGTCTTGATGTTTCCGCGCAGGAACACCCGCCTCAGGCGGCGGCTCCGCGCGAAGCACAGATTCCGCAGCCGTTTGAGAAAACTTTGAAAAACGGTTTGCGCGTAATTGTCGTGCAAACGAAAAACGTGCCGCTTGTGACCGCCGAATTGATAATTAAATCGGGCGGCGAAGTTGATCCGAAAAATTTGCCCGGCGCGGCTGATATGACCGCCGAGCTTTTGACTAAAGGCACGCGAACTCGCACGGCTTCAAAAATCGCCGAAGAGATCGAATTTATCGGCGGCACAATCGAAGCAGGCGCGGATTGGGATTATTCAAGCATCGCGGTTCGAGCGTTGTCCGACAAGATTGATAAAGCAATGGCGATTATGGCGGATGTGGCTTTGAACCCGGTTTTTTCGCCCGCCGAAATTACGCGCTACAAAACACAACTGCTCGATCAGCTTTCGGTTAATTTAAAGCAACCGGCGACATTAGCCGGGCTGGTTGCCGACCGTGTAATTTTGTCGGGTTTTATGGGCGAAGTTTACGCTCATCCGCTTACAGGAACGCCGGAAAGCATCAAGCGAATCAGGCGAGCCGATTTAATTAATCTTCATCGCCAATATTACAAAGCTGATAATGCCGTGCTGGTCGTCGCCGGTGACATTTCGCCCAATTCGGCTTTTGCGATGGCAAATAAATATTTCGGAGCCTGGGCAAAAACGCCGCCTGCCAAACCCGCAAAAATGCCGCCGGAAATTCTATCTTTTACCGGAACCGCAAATGCCGCCGAGATAAAAGAGCCGAGAATTGAAAAAATCACGGTTGTAGATTTGCCCGATGCCGGTCAAGCTGCCGTTTTGGTCGGGCAGCCGAGTTTAATCGGCAGGGAAGACGAAAAATATTTTGCAGCGCAGGTCGCCAATTCCGTCTTCGGCGGCGGTTACTCGTCAAGGCTCAATCAGGAAATACGAATCAGACGCGGTTTGAGCTACGGCGCGGGAAGCGATTTGTCGGCGAGAAGAATCGGCGGGATTTTCGCGGCTCAAACGTTGACTAAAAACGAATCGGCTGCCGAAGTCGCTCAAATCATCGTTGATGAATTCCGGAAGCTCGCAAACCGGCAAATCGAAGAAGCCGAATTAACGCCGAGAAAGCTCGTGGTGATCGGAAATTTTTCGCGCGATTTGGAAACGACAAACGGGATTGTACGGCGAATCGGCGAACTGGCTTTGTACAATGTGGATTTGAGCGAAATCAATCGTTTTATTCAAAACGTGCAGCAGGTCGGCGATGCTTCGGCGCGCGAATATGTCCGGTATTTGTTTAGAGAAACGGCAGTCAAAATTGTGATTGTGGGCGAGGCGAAAATGTTTTTGCCGGATTTGCAAAAACGCTTTCCGACGACGAAAATTGAAGTAATTGCTGAGGCGGAGCTGGATTTGAATCGAGAGGATTTACGAAAAGCAAAATCTGCGCGCGCCGGGAAATAATTTTCAATTGGATGATCGAGATATTCGAAATTAATGATTTTCTGGATGCTGCGACGCGAGAAAAAATTCTGGCGGAAATGCGGGCGGGCACAAGCGCGGCGGCACCCGTTTATGGCAAAGAAACGAGCGGCGCGGTTGATCCGCTGGTGCGAAAAGCGGCGCGTGTTGAAGTTTTACCGGAAACCCGGCTTTTAGTTGTGAGAATGCTGCTTGATTCCAAGGGAAAATTTGGAAGGCATTTCGGCGTGGCGCTCAACGAATGTGAAGATCCGCAGTTTCTGCATTACCGCACCGGAGACTTTTTCGTGGCGCATCAGGATGGCAACACGCCGTTGATTTACGATGATTCGAGATTTCGTAAAATATCGGTCATCATCTTTTTAAATTCGCAATCAAACGAGCCGCTGCCCGGAACTTATCAAGGCGGAGATCTTGTTTTTCACGGTGGTTTTCCGAATTACTCGGATCACAGAATCGCTGAATCTCAACCGGGAAAACTCATCGCTTTTCGCGCCGAAACGACGCACGAAGTGATTCCGGTTTCGGGCGGCGAACGTTTCACGATTGTTTCTTGGTTTCGCTGAGGCTTTTGATTATTTATTGAAATTTTCTTCAATCCTTCTCAAGTCTGCGGGTTTCCATGGCTGCGGATTAAAAACATAAAGCCGGCGCGATTTGTCGAAATTCATTTGGACAGGTTCGTCAAGGGAAACGCCGTAGCTTTGCTGACAAATTTTAATTTTAAAATCTCCGCCGTTTGCCAGATAGTTTTTAACCGCTGAATCATCCGCGCCCATCCGAAAAATCATCGGCACGGCTTCTGCAACAGGAGCTTCGAAAAGCCAGCGGTCGCCGATGCAGAACGAGGCGAGCGCCGTTATTGAAAGCGACGTTTGTTCGGGCAGTTTTCGGCGCAAATCCGTCAACAGGTTTTGGTAAAAATCTCTCTGCGATAGGGCGGCGTCAAAATCAATCTGCACGGCGAGCACGTTTTTTAATTCGAGCGTTTTGAGAACCGAATTGATGATTTCATTTTTTTGTTTGTCGGAAAGCGCAGGCGATTCGCCGGATTCGATTCGTGTGACGGCGATCAAAGCTGTTTCGGGCGAAACGCGAAATGGCTGACGGCGCGGACGAACAATGGTTTCATCGTCTTTTAATTCCAGAGTTTGCGCCAAAAAAGCGACACCATATTTTTTGGCGTCGAGAAATTCAAGGTTTTCTTCTCGTTCCCAAGCCCACAAAATAATTGGAGGAAAATCTTCAAGCCCCGAATTTTGAGTTGAAGTCTGTTTGCAAGCGGTTGAATTTGACAGCAGAAACGGCAAGCAAGCAAAGAAAAATAAAATACTTCTTGTAAAACGAAACTGTTTGGAAATCACAATCTTTAACTTCTCTTAATCGCTGTTAATTCAAACAAAGCGTTTTTATAAAACAGTTTTTTTAGGCTTGCATCGAGATTCCGAGCGTTTGCTTGCCTTTGATTTCGCTTCGTTTCGCCGACGTTGTCTTTCTGCTCGACAATTTCAAGCGGCAATTCCGCGAAAATTCGGCTGACGCTTTCGGGCGTAAAATGAACCGTGTGGTCGGCAAAAGCCGAAAGCTCAAGCGGAATGCCGAGCGCATTCCAAAAGCCGTGTAAGTCTGAAGCGAAAGAATAAAAAGGATGATGCACATTGACCGTGAAATACAACAAACCGCCCGGTTTTAAAACGCGCACAAGCTCGTAAATGATTTCTACCGGACGTTCGGCGTGGTCAATAACGTTGTCGCTCAAAACAACGTCGAACGCGGCGTCCGCAAACGGAAGCTGCTCCCCGATTGCCGCGATTGTCGGCACGTTTTTTTGCCACGTCGGGAAAAGATTTTTGTAATGAACCGCGAGCGGGTCAATCCCCACTCCGACGCATTCGCCGAAACCGAAAATCAAACCATGCGCGCCGCTGCCGACTTCGAGAACTTTTGATTCGGGCGTGATCGGGTGGATTTTCTGGAGCATTTGTCGTTTAAATTGCGACTTTCCCCAAAAATGCGCGAAAGTTTTGCTTTCCTCGCCGCGCAAAGATTCGGCTTTTTTTCTTTGATATTCAAGCTGACGTTCGAGCGCGCGAATTGAACGCTCGTGATGTTTGTTTGCCAGCCAACTTGTTTTCGATTTATTGCCCATCTTGAATCTAATATCAAATGTGAATTTGTTTTAGTTGCTAACCTGGTAATATAAATACCAATTGTCCTTTAACTGCTTGTAAGCAAAATGGTATGTTTTTGAAGAATCGTAATCGTAGTCTTTAAAAGTAAAATTATCTAAAGAACTCACAATCGGTGACGGTTCTTTTGGAGAGTAAGCATAACCTTTTGATGAACCCCCTGTAACTAAACCTCTTGAAGAAGCTATTACAAGAATCCTATCAGGCTGATAATTTAGAATACCGTCATTTTTTCCGAGTTTTGTAAATAATTGTTTATATTCATTCCAACGTTCATCGGAAAAACCATATTCAGCTTTGGAAACTTCTCCGTTAGCATTGTCTTTGTGCCAAGTAAAATTTGGAGCAATCCGAATCATATCGGCATCTTGAATAGCCATTTGAGCTAGCAAATTAAACTCAGCTTCGTGTTTGTAAAAATTCTTCTCTAATTCCGCGTCCGCCGTATGCTCGGAGTCACAGCCTAAAACAAGCAGCAGGAAAATGATGCAAAGAGCGATTAAATTGTGAAGATGTGTTTTCATCATTTCAAATGCAGATTAAAAATTGAATCACCGAAAATTGATAAGCAAAATGTATCGCAACTCGCTTTGTTTGACTAGCGCAAGGGGACCTTGTTTCTGTTATACTTCCCCTAACTGAATGGTCATTCATTTTTAACAAAACGGAGCGAAAAACAAGTGGAACGCGAACAGCTTGAAATGGATGTCGTGTTTGTCGGCGCAGGTCCGGGAAATCTGGCGGCGGCGCTGCATCTGACGAATTTAATTAACAAACATAACGAAGCGGCGGCTGCCGGAAAAACAAAACTGCCGGCTCTAGGCGAAATCGAAATCGGGATTATCGAAAAAGGCGCTTCGGTCGGCGCGCACGTTCTTTCGGGCGCGGTACTTGACCCGCGCGCGATTAAAGAATTGATGCCCGATTATCTCGAACAGGGCTTTCCGTTCGAGTCGGAAGTGACGGATGAAGATTTTTTCTATTTGACCGAAACGCGCGCCATTAAATCGCCCGTCATTCCGCCGCCGCTCGAAAATCACGGCAATTACATCATTTCATTAAATCGCGTGGTTGAATGGCTCGGCGAAAAAGTCGAAGCCGCCGGAGTCAACATTTTCCCCGAATTTCCCGGCGCGGAAATGCTTTATGACGATTTGGATCGCGTCGTCGGCGTCCGAACGGGCGACAAGGGAATTGACAAAGAAGGCAAGCGGAAACCGAATTTCGAGCCGGGCGTTGACCTTCTGGCGAAAGTTACTATTTTGGGCGAAGGCTCGCGTGGTTCGCTGACAAAACATTTGACTCGTCGGCTCGGTTTGGACAAAGACCGCAACCCGCAGGTTTATTCGCTTGGCGTCAAAGAATTGTGGGAAGTGCCGGAAGGGAATTACGAGACCGGAAAAGTCACGCATACACTCGGTTTTCCGTCCGATTCGCAGACTTATGGCGGCGGCTGGGTTTACGGGCAGAAAAACAATATCGTCAACATCGGCTACGTCACGGGACTCGACTACAAAGATCCGCTGATTGATCCGCACGCCGAATTTCAAAAATTTAAAACGCACCCGCAAATCGCCAAGATTCTGGAAGGCGGGAAAATGATTCGCTATGGCGCGAAAACCATCGCCGCTGGCGGCTGGCACACGATGCCGCAGATTTACGCGAGCGGCGTTTTGCTCATTGGCGATTGCGCGGCGTTTTTGAATGGGCAGCGTTTGAAAGGCATTCACACGGCGATGAAATCGGGAATGCTGGCGGCGGAAACGATTTTTGAAGCTCTGCTGCGCGATGACTTTTCCGCCGATACGCTCAAGGTTTATCAGGAAAAAGTAGAAAAATCCTGGCTCAAAACCGAATTGTACGCGGTTCGCAATTTCCACTCGGCTTTTGCAAACGGGCGTTTTATGGCTCTAGTAAACGGTGGTTTGCAGTTTATAACTGGCGGCAGAAGTTGGGGACTTTCCGATAAAACAGAACACGAAGCGGGGCATCTCGAAATCCGCAAGCTCGAAGAATACGGCTACACGAGCGACGATATTTCTCAGCGTTACGGCGATTTGAAATTCGACAAGAAACTAACTTTCGACAAAGTGACCGACGTTTATCACGCATCGGTGGCGCACGACGAAGATCAACCCGTGCATTTACACGTCGTTGACACTGAGATTTGCGCGACGCGCTGCACGATTGAATACGGAAATCCGTGCCAGCGCTTTTGTCCGGCTGCCGTTTATGAAATGGAAGAAAACCCGAAGACCGGCAGACGCGAACTGAAAATCAATTTTTCAAACTGCGTGCATTGTAAAACCTGCGACATTATGGATCCGTACCAAATTATTAATTGGGTAACTCCTGAAGGCGGAGGCGGTCCGAATTATCGCGGTATGTAGTGGTTCCTTAAACCTATCTCAAAAAAAAAGCGAGCTTTGCAAAGCTCGCTTTTTTTTCCCCTGTTTTCATTTGTCTTTTAAATTGATTTAAGATAATGAAAATTAACACGTTCTAGTTTGAAAATAGATCTTATTTCAATTACAATTTATCCGCCTTCAACAATCAAATCTTTTGCAAGGTTGTTAAATAGACAAAAAATCCGATAAACGCGGTTCTTGAAAAGGAATTAATGGTTATTCGTAAACCTTAAGCCGCCCGTAGAGTATTCCAGTTTTGCTTTAGTCGAGAAGTACCAATGAAAAAGCACAAATTATTTATTTTCATCCCGCTTGCAGCAGCATTATCATTGATGGCTTTGTTTGCCGTTTTAAAGGTCGAAGCCATTCAAGATTTATTTGGATTTGGCTCGGATGCCGATCTGCCCGGCATTTTGCAAAAGGCGAAATCAAGGATCGACAAAAAGGAATACATGCGGCTTCGCGACGAGCAAATCGAAATGTACCGCGGAATGCACGAGGGCGACCCAATTAAAAACATCAAGAAACGCAATGACGCCGTTGAGCAGATGGAGAAGCAGGAAGAGCAGTTGCGTTTGTCGTCCGATTCATATTTAACTGAAGCTTTGTTAGCCGCTTGGACGCCGATTGGTCCGAATCCGATCCCCAATGGTCCGACCGCCGCTCCGCCTGTAACAGCCGCATCGGGGCGGATAACTGCGATTGCGGTTCATCCGACAAATCCGAATATTGTTTATGTCGGAACGGCACAAGGCGGACTTTATCGCTCGCTTGACGGAGGAACAAACTGGACGCCGCTGATGGATAATGCGCTGTCATTGGTTATCGGTTCGATTGCCATCGCATCATCGCAGCCCGATACAATTTATGTCGGAACCGGCGAGGGGTATTGTGCAAGATGCTTTATGGGAGTCGGTATTTATCGGATTGATAATGCCAGCACCTCCGCCACGTTAACCGGACCTTTAAACAAAAATGCTGCGAACGTTGACGTTTTCACCGGTCGCTCAATTCCCGAAATAGTTGTTCACCCGACAAATCCCGCAATTATTTTCGCCGTTACGGGACATGCTGCCGCAGGTTTGTACGGCAGCAATCCTCCCACAGCACCGACGCCGGAGCGCGGTATTTTCCGTTCATTTAACGCAACCAGTGCCAATCCGACTTTTGAGAAACTGTTTGTTAACGGATTAGGGACACAGGATAGAGGTTTTGTAGATTTGATTATGGACCCGGGTAATCCGAATCTGATCTTGGCTACGCTCGCCGATCCTTTTTCCTCAGTTGATTCTGGAGTTTACCGCTCGACCAATGCACTTGCCACAGTTCCGACGTTTACGAAAACATTTACCGCCGTCGCGCCAGATACGGATGCGCGAACGGAAATGGCATATCACAAAGATAGCAATACCGGCACTTTTACTGTCTATCTGGCTTCGGGACATAACGGCGGTACGGTTCACAAATCAACCGACGGCGGCGCTTCCTTTGCGCAGACGATTGACAACGACTTTTGCACGCCGCAGTGCTTTTATGATATTGCCGTCGGCGTTGACCCGACCAATCCCAATCGCGTTTATCTTGGTGGTTCTCCGAATCTGGTGTTCGGCTTTTCAAACGATGGCGGCGCTTCTTTTACGCAGAGTCGGGGAGGGCTTCACGTTGATTCTCATGCAATCACCGTTTCGCCTTCCAGCCCGAACGTTATTTACTTTGGCAGTGACGGCGGTATTTACAAATCAACGGACAGCGGAGCAAACTGGACGACGCTTAACAATTCGCAGTTTTATGCCACGCAGTTTATGGGGTTAGACACGCATCCGACTGATCCGAATTTCACCATCGGCGGAACACAGGACAACGGAACTATCTGGTACAAACCCGACGGAACGTGGTATCGAATAGACAGTGGAGACGGCGGTTTTTCCGTAATTGACCAAAGCGCCGCAAATACCACAACCACAAATATGTATCACACATATCATAACACCACCACTTTTGCCGGTTACGGTTGGCACAATTCGCCAGGAACGGCAGGTCAAACCTCCTGGACTTTCCGAGGATGCTTCCACGGCACTGTTCGAGGCGGAGTCGCTTGTCCTGCTAAAGTCCTTTTTTATGCTCCGCTCGAACGCGGTCCGTCTGTTCCGGGCAGCAACGGTAATACGATTTACTTCGGCACCGACCAGCTTTATCGCTCGATTGATACCGGCGCGACACATACACAGGTTAGCCAACAATTCGGCGAGCCAATAAGCGCCATCGGCATTTCACCGCAAAACGATAATATTCGCATTGTCGGTTTAAAAGATGGCGGATTATTCGGTACAACGACTGGCGGCGCCGTTTTGACCAACTTTGATCTTTCAAACAATATTCCGAACAATTATATTTCGCGGGTCATTATTGATCCGACAAACTCAAATACGGCTTACGTCACATTAAACGTATTCAATATTGAGCAGATTTACAAAACCGAAAACTTGCAGGATGGGTTAGGGGCGAATTGGACGCCGATCAGCGGAGCTTCAACAGGATTGCCGCTCGTTCCGGTAAATGCTTTTGCAGTTGAAAACAACGTGTTTTATGCCGGAACAGACATCGGAGTTTATTTCACGAATGATGGTGGAGCGAACTGGTATCCGTTCGGAACGGGGTTGCCGAGAATCGCGATTTTCGATATGGCTTTTGCCGGTACAGGCGCAAACAGAGTTTTGCGAATCGCAACTCACGGCAAGGGAATGTATCAAATCCCAGCCGTCGCGCCGCAAGCGATTCTATCGGTTTCAGGAACCGTATCTTATGCTCTGAATACAGTTAAAAAGATTTCAAACGCGACGCTTACGGCTGCCGGCATGTCTTCTGCAAACGCCTTAACGACCAGCACCGGAACATATTCATTGAATAACTTGTTTACCGATGGGCAATACACCGTCACGCCATCAAAAACAGGTGGCGCAAACAACATCACCGCGTTTGACGCAACACTTGTTCTGCGGTGTGTAGCTGCCGGAAATAATTGCACTTTAACTGTTAATCAAAAAACAGCAGCAGATACGGATGGACAAAACGGAGTAACAGCCTTTGATGCAACATTGATTCTCAGATATGTGGCAGCAAACGGACAGAATGCCAATACCGGACAAACCGGTAATTGGAAGTTTGATCCTGCATCGCGCATCCATAATTTGAGCAATAGCTCGGTTCCAAATCAGAACTACACCGGAATTTTGATTGGAGAAATAGACGGCGATTGGTCTCCTTAGGTTTTTTGTTGAGATTGAACTATCTGAAGCAAAATAGTGGGCAGCTAAAAAGTTTTAAGCTTGATTTTTGAAAAACGAAATCCGGTTTTAGGTTAGTCGAGTTTTAAATCAATAATAAGCGGCATACTAATTGCCATTTAAATATAAAACAGAGTGACTGTATGAAAACGAGTCGCAATTTTGATGAGAGGGGAAAAAGCAATGGCAGCACCAAATAGAGACGAAATGGAAGGACAATGGGAACAAACCAAGGGCTCTTTTAAAGAAGGCGTTGGCAATCTAATCGGCAACCGCGATTTGCAAGCCGAGGGTGAAGCTGACCAAATAGAGGGCGACACGCAGGAAACCTGGGGCAAATTTAAACGCGGTGTCGGCGAAACGGTTGATTCAATCGGCGACGCCATCAGCAATACTGGCGATCGAATTAATCGCTAAGGCTGAAATAACACGAAATTTCATATTTCCAATCCTTTTTTTAGCGGCTCGCGGGAGCCGCTTTTTCTTGTTCAAAATTAATTTCCAAAAAAGCGAAAAATTTTTGTCACAAATTTTTTGCGGTCGGTGTTTTTAGTGCAGGAACACGATATTCGTCATCATCAAATAAGAGGAAAAAGAAAAATGTCTTGGATAATTTCATTGTTAGTTGCAGGGATGATTTCGGCAGGAAGCACCGCCGCCGAACCGAAGCCCGTCCCGCAGCCGCAAACGGTCAAAGCCAGTTTCGCAAAAATAGAAAAAGCGCAAGCCGTCCAGGCGCCGCCGCAGGATTTGCGTATTGACCAAACGTATCCGCTCAACCCGAACGGTCGCGTTTCGCTCTCAAACGTCAACGGTAAAGTTGATGTCGAAGCCTGGGACAGAAACGACGTCCGCGTCGAAGCCGTTAAAAGGATTCAGTGCGAAAAGCCTGAAGATATTGATGTTGAAATCGAAGCCAACCCGAATTGGGTTCGAATCGAAACCGAATTCGGGAGAGACCGCAACATCGTTGTTAATCGCGGCGATGGCAACGCAAAAGCCTGGTCGAGCGGTTATGACAATCGCTGTACGGAATATTCGGTCGACTACAAACTGACCGTCCCGCGCAACGCGCAGCTCGACGAAGTTGAAACCGTCAACGGCAACGTGACCATCGCTGGCTTGTCGAACGTCATTAAATCTTCGACCGTCAACGGCAGCGTGACAGCCCAAAATCTTCGCGGTTCGGTTAATATCTCGACCGTTAACGGAACGCTCAACGTCGGTTTTGACAGTCTCGACAACGTGCGCGACATCAGGGTCAATCTCGTCAACGGCACGCTTAAATTGCAGCTTCCGTCGGATGTTGACGCTACCGTCAGAGCTTCGACGGTTCACGGCGCAATCAACAATGATTTCGGTTTGCTAGCCAAAAAAGGTCAATACGTCGGCAATAATCTCTACGGCAAAATCGGCGAAGGGCGAATTCCGATTCGCTTGAGCAGCGTCAACGGCACAATTAACATAAACCGCAATCAAGACGGACGCTCGCCGAAAGCCGCGGTCAATTTGTTGAGCCAGACGGACGATATGGATAATGATTTCGACGGAGATTTCGGACCGAAAGCAAAACCCCCGAAGCCTCCAAAACCGGCGAAAGTCAAACCGAATGTTATGGTAAATCCTCCTGCTCCGCCCACTCCTCCGATGGGCGGCGCAGTTCATATTGACGAAAGAACGCGCGAAGAAATCCGCAAGGCAACTAATGAAGCGAGAAAAGCCGTAGATGCTGCGAAAGTTAATCATGACGAAATCCGGCGTTCCGTTGAAGCGGCGCGTCAGTCAATTCCCGACATTGATGTTGATCTAGACGTGGATGTCGATGTTGATGTAGATCTCGACCGCGATGTTTCCAGAGAATATAATTATTTCGCGCTCAGCCGCCGCCACAATTATGTCCTTGACGTGGATGGTGTTCCGAATTTAAACGTAACTGCACGCAACGGCGCGGTTCGCATTCGCGGCTGGGATAAACCGCAGGTTTCTTACAATTTTACGCAACAATCCAGAGCGGGCGATTTTAAGCCTTCGATGCAAAAAAGCGGCTCGGAAATTCGCATAAACGTTCCGGAAACAGTCGATCGTTATCGTCTTGAGATTTATGTTCCACGCAAATCAAACGTCAAAGTTCTTTCCAACGGCGAGATTCGCGTCGAAGGCGTGAACGGTAAAGTTGAAGTTGACGGCGGCAACGGCGCGATTGACGTGCGCGATTCGGGCGGCAATTTAGCAGTCACGGCGCGCGACGGTCGTGTTCGCGTCATCGGTTTCGATGGAGACGCACGTGTTAAAACAGCCGAGGGGAATATCGCCCTCGAAGGAAATTTCACGACTCTTTCAACCCAAACAGTCAAGGGGGAAACCGTTTTGACTTTGAATAAAGACGCTTCTGCGACGCTCGAAGCGACAACGAAAAACGTTACCTTTGAAGGCATCGAGCCGAACGGCGAACCTAAAGACACCAGAAATGCGACCGTCTGGAAAATCGGTAACGGCGGTGCCAACTACAAATTACGCACTACTACCGACGGGCAAATTTACATCCGTAGCGCATCAAACGTCCGCATTCTTCAAAACAACTTTCAGCTTGTTCCGATGCGCAGTCCGCTTTTCGGATAAAAACTAAAATCGTGAGCGGTTATCGTTAAAAAAAATAACCGCTCAATTAAATTTTCGTAGTTTGCTTGAAACCTTTTTATCCTGCGGACGTTTAACGAATGACTTCTTTTTCCGCTAGGATCAATAAACAAAATACGAAAAATTTATAATGAAATTCTTTTTCTTAATTACATTTTTACTTCTCTCAACAGTAGTTTTTTCTCAAACCCCAGAACCTTCGCCGGTGAATATGGTCGGTATCTCCGCTGAGCCTTCAACAAAAAGTTCACCGCCCGTCGAAGAAACGAAAAATACCGAGGTAAAAGAAAATAAAAATATCGGCGATGAAGACTCCAAAAGCGCCGGGAAAAAGTCGCGTTTTAACTTGCCGCGTGAAAAATCCGAACCCGTCAGAATCCCGCGTTTTGATCAGTCGCCCGTAATTGACGGAAAAATAGACGAAGCCGTTTGGCAGCAAGCCGCGACTTTTAAGGATTTTTATCAAATCTCGCCCGGCGACAACATCGCGGCTTCAAAACCGACAATCGCTTATGTGGGCTACGACGAGCGGCATTTTTATCTCGCCTTTCACTGTTTTGACGAGCCGGATAAAATTCGTGCGACGGTCGCCAGCCGCGATAACGTCTTCGGCGAGGATAACGTGCGCGTCTGGCTCGACACTTATAACGACCAGCGCCGCGCTTATATTCTCGGCTTTAATCCGCTCGGAATTCAGATGGACGGAATTGTCACCGAAGGTCAGGGACAGGATTTTTCGGTTGACATTGTGATGGAGTCGAAAGGCTCAATCGTCCCCGACGGCTGGGTGGTTGAAGTCAAGATTCCTTTTAAATCTTTGCGCTACACCGCTGGAAAGGGGAAGATGTGGGGCTTTAACGTGGCGCGCAACATTGACCGTTTTAACGACGAGCTTGATTCATGGATGCCCGACGACCGAAATATCTCCGGCACGCTCGTCAAACACGGGAAAATCACCGGACTCGAAAACATCAAAACCGAGCGCACGCTCGAAATCGTTCCGAGCATCACGCTTTCGGAAACCGGACGCCGCACGCGCACGATTTCGCGCTACACTTTGAACCAAAGAGGCATTTATGATCCGGTCGGCAATCCAAACGGGGTTTTAGACACTGGAAGATTTGTCAATCAACCGATTCAACAGGACATCGGCGTCACGGTAAAATTCGGCATCACGCCGAACGTTACGCTTGACGCAGCGATAAACCCTGATTTCGCCGAGATCGAAGCCGACGCGCCGGTTGTCACGGCAAACCAGCGTTTCCCGATTTTCTTTCAGGAAAAGCGACCGTTCTTTTTGGAAGGCGTTGAAATTTTTCAATCGCCGCTCCAAGTTTTTTATTCGCGGACGATTGTTGACCCGGACGCGGCAGCGAAATTAACCGGAAAAATCGGCAAAACTTCGTTCGGATTTCTCGCAGCAACCGACAAAGCGCCGGGAAATTACGATGAAGACGATCGCAACGATCTTTCAGTCCGCCCGCGAATTGACGAATTTTTGGACAAAAACGCGCATTTTGCCGTCGTCCGTCTGAAACGCGACATCGGCAAAGAAAACAACATCGGATTTTTCGGTACGGCTCGCGTTTTTCCCGAACAGCGCAATTTTCTCGCCGGTTTTGACGGGCGTATAAAGCTCAATCCAAAGCTCATTTCTCAGTTTCAAATCGTTGGCACAAACACGCGAGCCTGCTTTCGTGAAGCCGATTTTGAGCCGGCTTTAAACCTGGCGCAAGCCCAGCGTAATCGGGAAATATGCGGTGGCGGTCGGTTCGGCAATGAGATAGTTCTGGGGAATCAATTTAATCGCTATCGGGTTGGAAATGGTGTCGGATATTACTGGAATCTGGATTACACCGAAAAGAATCGCGGCTGGGTTATCGAAGCCTCCGGTCGTTCGAAAGATTATCGCGCGGATGCCGGTTTTACGCGGCGGACAAATACAAACACGCTTTTCTGGGGCAGCCGCCTCAGCACCGAACCGAAATCTGAAGGATTTCTCCTGCGCGCCGACTGGCGTCAGGGAGCAAGCATTGTTTATGACTGGAAAGGGCGGGCGGTAAATGAAAATCTCAGCTCAAACGTCAATCTGACTTTGCAGGGTAATACCTATGTCAACTTCGGCGGCGGATTCGCCTATGAGCGGCTTTTTGAAGAAGAATTCGGATTAAAACGAATGCCGACCAGACCGAACAGCGGTGCATTTTTCGGTGAGCCGGAACGCTCGACTTATCAGCCTTACCTGAGCGGCAACATCAGCAAAAATTTTAATAAACAATTCTCGGCTTACGGATTTATCGGCACAATCTTTAACGCTTTTGATTTCGATTTCGGCGGCGGAAATCGTTTTCCGCGCGTCAGCCCTGCGGCTCTGGCGGGAAATTCAAAACTTGATCCCGGACCAGGGCGGCAGTTTGATTTGAATCTTGGATTTAACTACAAACCGATTGATCCGTTACGAGTTTCGCTCGATTACAGAAAAGCGCGGCTGACTCGAAACGACACTGGATTAACGGCTTTCGACGCGAATATCTTTACTCTGCGCTCGACTTATCAATTTACTCGTTTTGCGTTTGTCCGCACGCGCGTTGATTATGACACGCTTCAGTCGAGAGCCGCCGGACAATTGCTATTCGGCTGGAATCCGAATCCCGGAACAGCTCTTTACGTCGGCTACAACGATAATTTTAATTACAACGGATTTAACCCTTATACGGGACAGCTCGAACCGAAATTTGAGAGAAACGCGAGAACATTTTTTATCAGAGCTTCGTATCTCTTCCGACGAAGTTTTTAGGAAGTTGTTTGAAAGTAACGCCCGTATTTGCGCCGTTTGTTCGGTGTACCTGATGCTGATTTGAATTTGCAGCCGAAAGTCTTGCCGGACAATCGCTGAAACGGCAGCGTTACGAAAATCGGTTTCCCCGCGTGGGGAAAAGCAGGAGCGGCTGCGAAGAACGCGGTGACCGTTTGAAACAATCTCCGAAGTGGCGGTCGCTTAGTTCCAGCACAAAAAGTCGCTCCTGCCCTTTTTATCAGCAACACTTTACAACTAAATTCGCTTTTCTTTCCACTCCTAATTTTTTCGCCGCCGAATCCTTAAAAGAAACCAGCTCTAAAAAACCTGCGCTTCCGAAAATCATAAACAATTCGCCGTGAGCTTCCGCTTCAGCGTAAAAATTTTGCAGCCGTTCTATTTTGCGGTCGGAAATCTCAATCAGAAAACTGCGATCAAGAAATTTTTGGGGTAAATCGTCGCGTTTCAAATTAACCAAACAATTTCCGAAACGGTCAATGTGAAAAATCTCGGCTTCAATCGTGTTTTCGTCAATGGCTTTCGGCTTTTTGATTTCAAATCGAACAAAATCGGATATTTCTTCGCCCAATTCGGCAGGAGAAACACCGCGCGACAAAGCGCCCGCAATCGGCGCAAAAACATCGCGCCCGTGAAAAGTCGCCGAAACGGGATGCCGGAAAAATCGCTCGTTCGTAATGTTAAAAACTTTGATTGAAGGCTCGGCGTCGTAAACAAAACTCAAAAGCCCGTTATCCGGTGCCACAAAAAAATACTTCTCGGACATCGCCGCAATCGCTCGCCGTGCGGAACCGACGCCGGGATCAACCACAGCCAAATGTATCGTTCCTGAAGGAAAAGTCTGATGGGCGGCAAAAAGCGTAAAAGCTGCTAATTCTATATTCTGTGGCGTAATTTCGTGAGTTATATCAACCAGGTGTGCTTCTGAATCAACGCTCAAAATCGCGCCTTTCATTGCGCCGACAAAATAATCCGAAGTTCCGAAGTCTGTGATTAAAGTAATTATTTTCATTTTAAAGTCCGGAATTTAGGTCTGGAGTCAGAGGAATTGTTTTCGACCCAAACTCCGGACTTTTCAACGGATTTGAGTTTCGTAAGCAGTACGAATTCTGAGGCGCTGCCCTTCGTTGAGTTGAATGTCTTTGCCGCGAGCTACGAGCACTCCGCCGAGTCCGAAAGCCCCGCCCACCGCAGCTCCAACTGCAAAACCAACCGGACCGCCCGCGATTGCGCCTATTGTACCGCCCGTTCCGGCTGCCGAACCGACAATAATGACGTCGGATTTAAGCGAGCTTTTGCCTTGAACTGTTCCTTCCGAATTAACCGTTTTTACATTATTTTTCGGGGTTTTTTCAGCGCTGGGAAAAGCTTCAACCACCATCGCATTCAGGTTTGACCAACGATTTTGATTGAGCAGAATGCGGTCAAACGAAAGCTGCATTTCAGCGCGCCGCTTAATGCGCCCCGGTTTTTGCAAATCTGTTACGCGCCCTTCCACAAGTGCACCTTCGATTTCGACGGGCGCGATAATGCGAGCCCTGAAAGCGTCGCCTTTCCTTGCATCTTTGGTGTTTAAAGTATTTTCCATTTCAACAATCAATTCCGTATTGGCGGGAATTACAATCAAGGCATCGGAAGTCGCGGTGGGCAATACGTTTCCAGTTTGTACAGGAACTGTTGTAACCGGGACTTCGTCTGAATTGGGAATTGTCGGAGAAACGGGTTTTCCGCCGCGTTTTTCGAGCGATGCGGGAATTGTTGAATCAAAGCTTAGACGATCGAATCCGTTTGTGTAGCCGATTTCAAAACCCTGTTGATAACCGTTTCGATAATCTTCGAGCGAGCCGTATTCCGGCAAAAAAGCGCGGTCGGCTTTGGCGTAATCCTGATGTTTTTCAATGTTGCGCTGCAATTTCTCAGATGCATCGCGGTAACCAGCCATATAACCATCGGAATAACCGGTGCGATAACCGCGAAACAAAGCTGTTTTTGAATCCTGAGCGAATACAACCGGCAACAAACTGCCGCAAAACAGAATGACGTTTAGAAAAAGGACGCAAAAGAATTTAAATTGGTGCATTTTTACTCCTAGTATGAATTTTTGGAAAGACCATCAGCTAAAGACAAAATGTGCAAAAGGCAAAGCCTTTTAATTTGTAAATTTATACTAGGAAACTTAAAGGATTACAATAGAAAATTTGCTTTACCGCAAAATGGCTATTCAAATTTAATTGAAACAGGATGCTCGGCTGGTCAAAAATAATTTAGAAAACCAATTTTTCGGGCTTCGGAGCAACAATCGTTTGAAATTGTCCATTGGTTCCGGGTTGCGCAGGTGTTGACACTCCTGATACGGATTTGCCGCCCTCGCCGCCGTTTCCGCCGCTTGCTCCGCCGCCGCCGCCGAAGCCCGAAGAAACAATTACATTTGAGCCCGCATTAGCTCCACCGGCTCCTCCGTTGATTTGAATATTTGAGATTGCCGCAATCGAAGGCTCTGCCGGGGCAATCATTAATACAACTCCGCCGCCTCCGCCTCCGCCGCCGCCAAAACTTGTATTTACTCCGGCTGCAGCATTGCCGCCATTGCCGCCGTTTGCTTTGATTAAACCGTTTTCGTCCAGCGTAATCGTTCCTTTCGCAACCAAAACGATGATTCCGCCCGCGCCGCCGCCAACGCCAGGCACGCCGGAGCCCGATGAAATCTGACCGTTTTTTCCGTTGGCATCAATAATTCCCTGATTGAGGATGTTTCCAGAAGCGTAAATTGCCAGCGAACCGCCGCCTTCTCCGCCGGAAAGTGCGGCGTTGTCGACCAGTCTTGCGCCGGGTGAACCACCGTATTGCGGGATTTTGGCTAAGGACGGAATCTGACCGCCATTTAAGCCTATGCCTCCTTTGTATTTCGAAGCACCGGCGCGTGCAGCCGCGCGTCCGGGATAATCGCCGAAATTTGCCGGTTCTGGATTGACGATAATTGTGCCGCTTGTGCCAATCGTAACGTTTCCTTTCGCGCGCAAGACGAAACCGCTCGGAACAATTAAAGTTCCGTTGATTTGAACGTTTTGAAATTGCAGATTTCCGCCTTTCGGCATGGAGGCGAATCCGTCGGTCAGATTGATCGTGGTTTTTGCTTCAACGATTAAATCTTCGGCAGAACCATCGCCGTAAAGAGCGGGAATTTCGGCGGAAGGAGTTGAATTAATCGTAATTGTGCCGCCCGAAGTCGTAATTGAAACATTGCTGCCCGCCGCAAGTGTTACGTTGTCCTTTAAGCCGTTTACCGAGCGAACAATTTCATTACCGGCAATCTTTTCGCTCGTTACCGAATTATTCGTCAAATTCGCTCCGTTTAAATTCGTCAGGTTAGCGCCGTCGCCATTCGCCAATAAATAGCTGCCTGCTGGCGCGCCGCCGAGCTGGTCGGCATTGTCAGCTTTGACTGCTGTTTGTGCGCGCACGGCAAGCGGAACGTGTGTGATTTGCTGGCGCGGAGTTAAAAGGGTAAAAGAAGAATTTTCCGAAGTCTTACGGACGCTGATCTGCAAATAACGATTCGGGGCGGAAAAAGCTTCTGCGCCGAAATCGAGCTGTACCGTAAAACTGCCGTTCGAAACCGGGACATTGCTGATTGTGAGGGTCGAGCCGATTTGATTTCCACCTTTTGCATCGTCGAAAAGCTCAAATTGCATTTCGTAAGAGTTGTTTGCGGGCATGGAGTTGTCGCTTAGACGCCCTTGATAAGTGAATACGGCGGTTTGGGCGTTAAACTCGGCTGCAAATGCAAAAACGGCGAGCATTAATAAAATTCGGCAAATTACGGTTTTCATTTTTTTGAATCTAAGATTGAAAATGTTTTGTGAAAGTTAAAAAGACAATTGGTCGAGAATGAAATTATAAACAACGCCCGAGAAAATGGCTAATCACCTTGAACAATCGCTAAAGCAGCTTGTCGCTAACATATTGATTTTCAGATAAACTTTTAAAAGGGTTTTTTACATCTGAAACAGAAGTATTTCCCAAAGTGTTACGAAATAAAATGAAAATGATATTTTTAGCTCTTTTCGCAGTAACGGTGATTGCTGCAAGCGTTGTAATTGTTGATGCGCAAAACGGGCGCAAGGTTTTTCCGTACGAATATAAAATTAACGATTTGCCGAACGGTTTGCGCGTTATCACTGTTCCGACCGATTATCCGAATTTGGTCGCGCTTTACACGGTCGTCGGTGCCGGTTCACGGAATGAGGTCGAGCCGGGAAAATCCGGTTACGCTCATTTTTTCGAGCATCTGATGTTTCGCGGAAGTGAGAATTTCCCGCCGGGAAGCTTTGAGCGGATTATGAAAAAAGCCGGCGCGTCGAGTAATGCTTACACAACCGACGACCGCACGGTTTATCATGCGACTTTCGCCAAAGAAGATTTGGACGAAATTATGCGGCTCGAAGCCGACCGTTTCCAGCGGCTTAAATACGAGCTGCCGGAATATAAAACCGAAGCACTTGCCGTGCTAGGCGAATATAACAAAAACAGCGCTTCGCCGATTTTCAAGATGCACGAAGTTCTGCGCGAAACCGCTTACAAAAAACACACCTACAGCCATACGACGATGGGTTATCTGAAAGATATTGAGGACTACCCGAATCAATTCGAATACAGTTGGCAGTTCTACAATCGTTTTTATCGTCCCGAATACACGACGATTATAGTGGTCGGCGATGTTAAACCAGATGAAGTCGCGGCAATGGTCAACAAATATTACGGAAGTTGGCAACCGGGAAACTACAAATCGCAAATTCCGGTTGAAACGCCGCAGGACAAAGCCCGAAGCGAGCATATCGAATGGACTTCGCCGACTCTGCCTTATGTTGCAGTCGCATATCGAGGTCCGGCTTTTTCGGATGAAAGCAAAGAAAAAGCGGCGCTTGATCTGCTGTCGCTGATTGCTTTCGGCGAAAACTCTGATTTGTATCAAAAACTGGTTTTGCAGGAGCAAAAAGCCGATTTCATCAGCCCGGATTTTGAAGATCGAATTGACCCGGAATTATTTACGGTTTACGCCCGTGTCAAATCAGACAATGATTTAAATTACGTTCGGGATGAAATTGCCAAAACTTTCCGGCGTTATACAAACGAAACGGTTCCGCAAAAACTGCTTGACCAAACTCGCTCGCGAATGCGTTACGGTTTCGCGCTTGCGATGAACAGCAACGATGCGATTGCCAGCACGCTTGCTCCTTACATCGCTTTAAAACGCACGCCGGAAACGCTCGAAAAACTGTTCGCGCTTTACGACAGGATTACGCCCGAAGACATTCGTGCCGCCGCGCGTACGTATTTTCAAGACAAAAATCAAACCGTTGTAACGCTGGCGACAAAAAACGGAGGTAAAAAGTGAAATTACGAATTACGAATTACGAATTACCCATTTTCGCAATCTTAATCGTCGCAATTTTGTCGCTTCCGGTTTTGGCGCAAAAACGTGGCGCAAAGGCTTCAAACACGATGAATAATTCAAGCAATACGGTATTTTTGCCGACTCGGTCGCCGCTCGTTTCGGTTCGGATTCAGTTTTTGACCGGCGCAATGGACGACCCTCAAGGAAAAGAAGGCGTTGCGTCTCTGACAGCCGCAATGCTCTCGCAGGGCGGAACGAAAACGCAGACTTACGAGCAAATCGTCGAACAGTTTTATCCGATGGCGACGAGCTTTGGCTCGCAGGTTGACAAGGAAATGACCACGTTTTCCGGCACAACGCATCGAGACAATCTCGAAAAATATTACGGGCTTATCCGCCAAATGCTGCTGGAACCCGGTTTTCGTGAAGACGATTTCAAACGTCTCAAGGATGAAGCAATCAATTATTTGAAAACTTCGCTCAGGCAAGGAAACGACGAAGAGCTCGGAAAGGAACGGCTTTACAACATAATTTACGCCAATCATCCTTACGAACATCACAGCATCGGTCGGATTTCTGCACTGGAAAAATTGACCTTGCAGGATGTCAGAGATTTTTACGCCAAAAATTACACTCGCGCGAATCTCGTTTTGGGAATTTCGGGCGGTTTCGCGCCGGATTTCACCAAAAAACTTCAAGCCGATTTCGCAAAACTTCCCGCCGGCAAGAAAACTGTGCGAAAAATTGCAAAACCGAATCTGGAAACCGGATTGAAAATTGACATCATCCAGCGCGAAACTCGCGCGACCGCGATTTCGCTCGGATTTCCAATTACGGTCAATCGCGCGTCAAAGGATTTTCCCGCGCTCGCTCTCGTTACCTCATATTTGGGACAGCATCGCTCGTCGAACAGCTATCTTTACCAGCGCCTTCGTGAAGCGCGCGGTTTGAATTACGGCGATTATGCTTACATCGAATATTTTCCGCGCGGAATGTATCAATTTCAGCCCGATCCGAATCTGGCGCGTCAATCGCAGATCTTTCAAATTTGGATTCGTCCCGTCGAACCGCAAAACGCTCATTTTTCTTTGCGCGCGGCTTTGTACGAATACAACAAACTGGTTGAAAACGGAATGTCGCAGGAAACATTTGAAGCGACCCGTGAGTTTTTGTCGAAATACGTCAACATTTTGACGCAAACGCAGGACGACGCGCTCGGCTACGCTCTCGATAGCCGTTATTATGGGATTCCGAATTTCAATCAATATATGAAAGATCAGCTTGCAAAACTGACTTTGCAGGACGTGAACAACGCGATTCGCAAACATTTCGGCGATGCCGGAGCGATGCGCGTCGTGATGGTGACAAAAGACGCTGAATCTTTGCGAAACGCCATTATCAACAACACGCCTTCGCCGATTCAATACAATTCGCCGAAACCACAGGCGATTTTGGAAGAAGATAAAATTATTTCGGTTTATCCAATCAAACTTCGTCCGGAAGATATAGTAATCACACCGGTTGAACGAGTTTTTGAATGAGACTGTTCATGAGTTTATAGAGTTATTCAAAGGTAGAAATTACCCTGAAAAACCTGGAGAAGAAATGACCGGCTAATCGAACAAAGATTAGCCGGTCATTTCTTCTCCAGGTTTTTTCGTGAATTCCCAAACTTGATTTTCTCAGAAACAAATACATCTTTATCTGCAAATAAGCTCCGCCTTTTTATCTGACACTTTCCTTTGGAACTTTGCGCGTTAAAAAGCAGAAACAATTCCTGCCGATTTCAATGGCAGATGCTGATTTACGAAAGGAGAGTAAATGAGGAAAAACGCGGCACAAGAATTCACTAAAACGTTTCTTCCCGCCGTAGCGCCGTAAAGAACGTTTTTCTTGAGCCGAGGATAACCAAAGCCCATTTGGAAACCAAGCCGAATGTAACCGAAACAATAAAACTTCAGGCGAAATTTTCGGCATTCGGATTTTATCCGGCAAAGTACAGCATCCATAACGATGCTCAAAGGAAGGAATACACGGTTTGATGAAAAAGAGAGGAGTAAACAGTTTATGAAAGTTTTAGTTTTAGGCGGCACTGGCACGGTCGGCTCTGAAGTCGTGCGCGAGCTGCTAGATAGAAAGCTTGAAGTAAAAGTTTTAACGCGGAGCGCTGAAAAGGCTGCAAAACTACCGGCTGGCGCGCAAGGGATTATCGGCGATTTGTTGAAACCTGAAACCATTCGCCGCATTTTTACCGGCGTTGACAGCCTCTTTCTGCTCAACGGCAACACAATTACTGAATCACAGGAAGGTTTTTCGGCGATTAGCGGAGCGAAAGCCGCCGGGGTGAAGCGGCTGGTTTATTTGTCCGCAATGGGACCGGAAAATGCGCCGCACGTTCCACACTTGGGCTCAAAAATCGGTATTGAATTCGCCGTTAAAAAATCCGGGATTCCGTACACGATTCTGCGCCCTAACAATTTTTTTCAAAACGATTACTGGTTTCGCGACCCGCTTCTCGAACATGGCGTTTATCCGCAGCCTTACGGGGACGTTGGAATGTCCCGCGTGGATGTGCGCGACGTCGGCGAAGCTGCTGCAATTGCTTTAACGAGCAGTAAAGGCGAAGGAGAAACTTACAATCTCGTCGGAGCAGATGTTTTGACCGGTGAGAAAACGGCGGAAATTTGGAGCAAAGCGTTGGACAAAAAAATCGTTTATGCCGGAAATGATTTGGAAGAGTGGGAACGTCAAACTTTGAATTATCTGCCGCCATGGCTCGTCTTTGACTTCAAATTGATGTACGAATTCTTCCAAAAAGAAGGCGTTCGGGCGAATGAGGAAGATCTCGAACGGCAAAACAAGCTTCTCGGTCACGAGCCTCGCAAATTTGAAGATTTCGCTCGTGAAACTGCTGATGCTTGGCTGGGAAAAGCCGGAAAATAAATAGAAAATAACGTTTTTATCGAATATATAAGAACGGCGGTTGCTCGAACCGCCGTTCTTATATATAAGTCAATATTGCTTTTGATACTTTTCGCGGAAAATATTCGCGTTATAAATTGAAGAACAAAGTTATCGGTTAGTTGTTTGAAACAATTGCAAAAACATAAGGAGGTTTAAAATGTCTGCATATTGTTTTTTTGATGTTCTGGAAGTTACGGATTTTGACAAAATGGAAAAATACAGAGAGGGCGTCCTCGCCACAGTAGAACATTACGGCGGACGTTATCTGACTGTAGGCGGCAAATGCGACGTTGTTGAAGGCAATTGGCAGCCGGTTTTCACAGTGCTGATTGAGTTTCCCAATCTTGAACAAGCTCATCGCTGGTATGATTCCGAAGAATATCGCGATTTGAAGACTTTACGTTTAGCGGCGACCAAAAGCAATACCGTTTTTATTGAAGGGACAGGCTTTAGAAGATAACCTAATCAAAGGAGAGCTTTATGAAAATTACCGAAATCGCGCCTGATGTTTTCCGACTTTCTTTATTCATACCCGAAGCTGATTTGCAGTTTAATCAGTTTCTGGTCCGCGACGACGAGCCGTTGCTTTTTCATACCGGAATGAGAGCGATTTTTCCACAAGTGCATGAAGCGGTCGGGAAAATCATTGATCCGGCGAAAATTCGCCACATTGGTTTTAGTCATTTTGAGGCGGATGAATGCGGCTCACTCAACGAGTGGCTGGCAATCGCTCCGAACGCAGAGCCTGTTTGCAGCTTTGTCGGCGCAGTAGTCAGCGTCAACGATTTTTCCACGCGCCCTGCCAGAGGTTTGAGCGATGGCGATGCTTTTTCGACCGGAAAATACAAGTTCCGGTTTGTACAAACACCGCACCTGCCGCACTGCTGGGAAGCCGGTGTGCTTTTTGAGGAAACTAATCGAACGCTGTTCAGCTCGGATTTGTTTCATCAAAGCGGCGAAGTAGAGCCTTTAACCCACAACAGCGTCATTGAGCGCGTGCGAGAAACTCTTATCGCTTACAACGCCAGTCCACTTGCCGATTATCTGCCCTACACCAGACAAACCGAAAGAAATCTGCAAAAACTAATTGAACTTGAACCGGCGACGATTGCGGCAATGCACGGTTCGACATTTGTAGGCGATGGCGCAAAGGCTCTGCGGGATTTGGGAGTTGTGATGAGCGAAGTTCTGTAAGATTTGATGATTAAAAGTTGTAAACAACGAATGAGCGGCGTTCAATCTCTTTATAAAACCAAGTGCTGAATGCTTTGATTTATTTGGGGGAGATTGAACGCCGCAAAACAAATTCTATGGAGTTTTTGAAGGAACAATGAAGACGCGGCGTGCTTCTACCTTTAGACCAACGCGGCGCGATACAACGCCGATTTCGCGGGTTTCGCCCGGCTGCGATGCTTCGAGCGGACGTTTCGGAATGTATGTGGCTACGTAAACCGAATCAATTAATTTGGCAATTTCTTTGCTTTGCTCGACGAGCTTTTCGTCCGATTCCGGAAGAACAATTGTTCCCCCCGTTTTGAAAGCCAAATCGTTTAGCTGCTCCTGGCTTTTGATTAAATCCTGTTGCTGCTGGCGCGCTTTTTTGAGCATTTCGCGGTCAGTGTTGATAGTCACGCCGATGCGCGGCATATTCATCAAATCCTGAATTGGTTGCGGAAGACTCGCTTTATGAGCTTCATCGGTTCTCCGCGGAATTCGACCGTCCGCGCCTTTAACCATTACTGAGCGCGAGGCGTTTCCATTTCGTTCCATCGCTGTGTAGCTCAAAACGTGAATCGAGACATTAGCTTCAAGCAGTTTCTTGATTGCGGCTTCTCGTTCTTCTTTTTTTGCCAGACTGTCCAAACCGTCGGTTATTAAAACGATATGGCGATTTTGGGCTTCTCGCGAATCAAGCATTTTCGCCGCTGTTTTTAAAGCTTCGACAAAAACGCTCCGACGCCCGAAATCAAGCTTTTTAGCCACAGCTTCGATTGCTTCGTCTTTTGTTTCCCATTCTGATAAAACCTGAACGCGGTCGCTGTATTGAATGATGGCAATTCGGTCTTCGTTTGAGAGCGAACGTATCAAGCCTGCTGCTGCGGCTTGCGTCGTTCTGATATTTTTTACCGTACGCATCTCGCCGCCCATATCCAAAATCAGCATCACGCTCGCCGGAACTCGGCGAAGGCTTTCGATTTTATGGGGCACGCGATCTTCGACGACCATCAAATCATCAGCTATAACCGTCGGATCAAAATGGTCAAACTCGTTGCGGGCGACGATGTTTAATCGAATCTCTTCGGTCGTCACGCGAGTCGGTTTTTCATCATCAACCAGCGGTGTCGGCTTCGGAGTTTGAGCAAAAACCGAAACGGAAAACGCTGTAATTAAAAATGCTGCTGATAAAATTCGCTGTCTCATTTGTTTTTGTTTAATTTCGGACAAATTTGTGATGCTGCAAAGCTTCAAAATAATTGCTTTTGAAGTAAGTAAAGATTCGCAAAGCGAATTAAAAAAAAGGTAACTTGTCACTCGCAAAGGTCTTTGCTATCTTCAAAATAGCAATAAAATTCAGCTTCTCAAGGGAAAATAGCTATGGATACCGCTAAAGATAATAGTCAATCAACAGGTTCAACCGGCGGCGCAGCGGCGGCTACGGCTGCGGCGGGTTTGCGCGGCGTGGTTGCCGCTTCATCGTCAATCGGCGACGTGAACGGCGAACAGGGAATTCTTATTTATCAAGGTTATAACATTCATGACTTAGCCGAAAATTCGACATTTGAAGAAGTCGTCTATCTGCTCTGGCACGGGGAACTCCCGACGCAAGCCGAGCTTGATTCGCTCAATTCAGAGCTGCGCGCCAATTACGAAGTTCCGGCGGAAGTGCTGGAATTTATGAAGCACATTCCGAAAACGGCAGATCCGATGGATGTACTACGCACGGCAGTTTCGACGCTCGCTTTTTACGCCGATAATCCGAAAGATACATCGCGTGAAGCGGCGCTCAGAACCGCCACAAAATTAACCGCGCAAATGCCGACTCTCGTCGCTGCCTGGGAAAGAATCAGAAGCGGCAAAGAAGTGATTGCGCCGGACAAAAACGCCAACATCGCCAGCAATTTTCTTTATATGATGTTTGGCGAAAAACCGAAAGAAGAAGAAGCCAGAATGTTCGACATCGGTTTGATTCTACACGCCGACCACGAGCTTAACGCTTCGACTTTCACAACCCGCGTCATCGCCGGTACTTTGGCGGATATGTACGGCGCAGTAACGGGCGGAATCGCCGCTTTGTCGGGACCGCTGCACGGCGGCGCTAACACGAACGTGATGAAAATGCTTCAGGAAATCGGCAGCGAAGAAGCGATTGATTCGTGGCTTGACAACGCTCTGGCACAAAAACGCAAAATTATGGGCATCGGGCACGCCGTTTATAAAACCGAAGACCCGCGCGCAACATGGTTGCGCAAATTCTCGCGCAAAATGGGCGAGGCAAAAGGTGAGATGAAATGGTTCAATATGTCGCAGAAAATTGAACGCTTGATGCACGAGAAAAAAGGAATGTACCCGAACGTTGATTTCTACTCGGCTTCGACATATTTCCTGATGGGCATTCCGCTCGACCAATACACACCGATTTTCGCTGTTTCGCGCATCTCAGGCTGGACGGGACACATTCTCGAACAATACGCCAACAATAAACTCATTCGTCCGCGTGCAGAATATACCGGACAACGCGATTTAAAATATGTGCCGATTAACGAGCGCGGATAACATCACTTTTCGGTAAAAGAAATAAGAAAGACGCTTTATAAGCGTCTTTCTTATTTCTTTTGTATTTTGGTTAAAACCCAATAAGATTCCTTATCTTCCTGCAATTCTCTGACTATCGTCCACGTGTCGCCATTATTAACATTTATGAGATAAACAGAATTATCGTTATTAGTCGCACCGAATATTTGGAAATTCACTCTTTGAGCGTCGAGATTTTCCATTGAAGGTCTGTTGTTCCATTTGGTCAACTGCCAGGCGAAAGCTTGTCCTTTATCTCTAATATAATCGCGATTGCGGACTAGCTCATAAACTTCGCCCGTATATTTATCCAGTTTCAAGAGTAACGATTCTCTTAAATATTGCACTTGGATAATTTCGAATCTTGATTCGGCTGGCGTTTGCGTAGCGTTCGGAACTGACGCCACAACGCGATCTTGAGAACGCGCAATGCCGGGAATCGTTAAAAGTAAAAACAACAGTGCTGCAAATTGTAATTTCATCGGCTTTTCCTCAAATTTAATACACTGTTTTGAACTGGTTTTGTTGCGCTTTTTTCTGTTTCGGTTTTGAAAGGAAAACATCAGAAAAGATGTGCGAAGCACGACGTTTGCGATAATACTCAGGCTTGATTTGGTTGGCAAGCGGCGTATTAAGCAAACATTTGCTTCAAAACCAATTGAATTGGATGCTAGAAGCGAAATGGAAGCAAATTCTCTCAAAAAAACACAAAAAAAACGCAAAAAGGTGAATACCACAAAATCACTCACGGTGGAGATTTGCTGGGTAAAATTGATTCAAAAAAAGTGCGTCGGGCGGCGCACTTTTGTGAAATTCTCTTTGAAGTAATAGCGATGAAAAATTGGTTAATTCGATTTTTTCGCTTCTTCCGTTTTCTGCTGTTCCGTCACGACTTTTTCTTTTGATTCTTCAGGTTTATTGTTATCTCGTCGCTCGTCTTTATCTTCCAGAGAAATGCCAAGAATTTTCGGTTCGTTGATAAACTCGGCGAGCTTTTCCGGGCTGAAAGCGGCGCGGACGACGGTGGCTTTGTCTTCGTTGATTGTGACGATCATAACTTTTACGCTGCTGCCTGTTTCGCGGGCGTACATATAAGCCTGTTCGCCTTTGCGCGAGCGGATGCGGAAAATCGGACTCCAGGCGGCGCTGAAAGAGTTTTTTAAAGCCATCTGCATTTCTACGTCGAGCGTTTCGCGCGAGAATTTCAGGTTTTCAAACGTCGTTACGCTAAAGCTCTTAACACCAGCCGGGCGAACCATTCTGACTGCGAAACGCGCCAGCCAGATCATCGGGATTTTGACTTTTTTCGCCTTGTATTTGGTTTTTAAATGTTTGACAACCAATTCATATTCTTTGCCGCCGGCATAAACGCTTGAAGCCGAAACCGTAAAAATCAGAACCAGTAAAACCGACAAAGTTAAAATTTTCTTTTGTTTTTGCATTGTCGCTCAAGCTCCTTTCTACTGTTTTGGCTTGTCGTTTTCGACTTCGATTTTCGGGATGTTCATTTTGCCGCTCAATTCGGCGAGCAAATCAATGTCAATCGGACCGATGACGTTGACGAGCGCGACCGATTTCGATTCTGAAATCACAACCGCGACGCCGCTCATCGTGTCTCCGGTAAACATCGTGTAAACGTCAACTTTTTGATTGTTGCGCTTGCTGCGAACATTTGCCAGACGTTCCCAACCGGGATTGTTGAGCTGTGAACGGATTTCCTCGACATCTGCAATGTTATATTCGTTTTCGTTTTCGAAGTTGAAAACTCTGACGTAAATTCCTTTTAAGCCGCTAATCGCTTGACCGACTTTTTGGCTGTCAGGATTGTTGGTTTTGACCAAAACTCGTTTCGCCAGATCCAAAAGCTTGCCGTCAATATTGACTTCGACGACATCTCTGGCGCGGTTTTCAAGCCCGTTTAATTTTTCAAATCGAAGACGCGCCGGGTCTTGGGCGTGTGCCGGAGTTGCCAGGACAAAGAACGTCACCAGCAAGATAATTTTTAGTAACTGTTTGTTCAACATTTTAATAATTCCTCTCTTTTGATTCTTTAACTTTCTCGATTTTTAGAACTCAATTTATTCTTCAAACCCTTCAACTTTGTCTTTCACGATTTTCAGCTTCGAGCTTGTAATTGAAAGCGCCAGCATTAGCTGCTCATAAGCGTATTGTTCTTCTTTTGTTAGCCGAACATCGGATTTTTTTTGTACGACTTTTTTAACTTTCTTTTCCGGTGGGCGAACTACCGATGGAACAATTCTGTTTGCTTTGATAATTTTACGGGCAGAAATTCGTTTGTCGTTTTTAACCTCGCTTCTGTCAGAAGAATCTACATTCTGAACAACAGGAGGAGCGTTTCTTTCAATCTCGGTTTTTGAACTCGCCTCAGATTTTTGCGGCTCAATTGTTTTAACCCAATCTTCTTGATGGGCAGTTTTATTGCTTGAAATTTGAGCCCAAGTGCCCAAGCCGACCAATACAAACGCCGCGCAAGCCGCAATTGCATAAACAACCTGAAACGATCTGGGCTGGGGTGCTTTTTTAAACGGAATAACTTTAGCAGGTAACGCGGGCGGCGCGGTTTCTTTGTAACAAAACACTGCCAGAGCGTTTTCCAAATCTTCGATTTCAGCGTCCGAGCCGGTTTTATCCCACAAATAATCTTGTTTCATCGCTTTACTCCTTGACTCCCAGCTTTTCCCGCAGCAGCTTCATACCGCGGTGCAGATTGACTCGCACCGAATCCGGCGCGAGTCCGGTTTGTTCGGCAATTTCCTGTCCGGTCATTCCTTCGACCAGCCGCAAAACTAGAGTTTCCTTATAAGTGTCGGGCAAAGATCGAATCGCAGTTAGAATTTCGCGCGCTTCTGTTCGCGGCGCATCACTTCGGCTTAAATCCTCGGAAAGCTCTTCGGTCGGTTTCGTTTGACGATAAAATTCCGTGGCGCAGTTTCGGGCAATCATCGCGAGCCACGCGCCGACCGAGTTTCGATCACGAAGATTGTGCAGATTTTTATAAGCGGAAAGAAAAACTTCCTGTGCAATGTCATCAACATCATCGCGCGGCACGCGAGCCAGGATAATTCCGTGAACCAGCGGCGCAAACATTCGATAAAGCTCGTTAAATGCTTCCTGTTCGCCGGCGCAAACTCGCTCGACCAGCAAGGCTTCAGGCTTTTGCTTTTCGGGAGCGGCGTACATCGCTCCCGCGGTCGCTTCGGTTCTGGGAAAAAAGAGTATTCTGCCGGTCATTTTGATTTCAGTCGTTAATACTTGATTGTTTATCGAGATTGGCTTTATTGTGTTGCCGGTAGTAAAGACGAAATGGATCGAGAAATGTTAACAAAGATTTTCGTAAAATTCGATTTTCGCTTTAATGTAACGCCGCAATTGCCGCTTGTCGGGAACGTTTTTAGCCCGTCGCATTGGATTAAGCTCGCGTTTCGCGGCAAGAACAATTTTTTTGGCGCTTTTTTACGTATTGTTTAATTGCATACAGAACTTTTCAAAAAGGACGTTTATAATCTAAATTGAAGATATGAAGTCACGCAGAGACGGTTTGTTTTGCTCCTTTTTGAAACCGATTTTTGCGTGACTTTGTCTTATCTGAAGAGAGCGAGGGAAAACACATTATGAAATTGAGCGAAGCGCGTGGCGTATTGGTAGCTGTCGGCGGTGCCGAAGATAGATCGCCGGAAAGCCCGATTTTAAAGGAATTTGTCCGCCTTGCAGGAGGAAAGCGAGCGAATATCGTGGTGATGACAGTAGCGACCGACAGTCCGGAAGAAACCGGTGCTGAATATATTGAAGTCTTCCAAAAAATCGGCGTTAGGCAAGTTCAAATGCTCGATGTCTCCAGTCGCAGTGATGCGACGGCTGAAGAAAATTTAGAAATAGTCCGGAATGCGGATGGATTATATTTCACAGGCGGCGATCAACTTCATATCACAAGTATGATGGGCGGCACCGAGCTGCAAAAAATTATTCACGAACGCTACGAAAAAGGCATGATCATCGGCGGAACCAGCGCCGGTGCGGCAATGATGTCCAATTCGATGATTTTAGGCGGAAATGGAGAAGAAGCGCCTAAACTCGGCGGCGTGGAAATCGGTCCGGGAATGGATTTGGTTTTGGGGTGTATGATTGACACTCATTTTTCGCAGCGCGGTCGTCATGGCAGGCTTTTAACCGCAGTTGCTCATTACCCTCAGGATCTCGGCGTGGGGATTGACGAAAACACGGCGATGGTTATCGAAAAAAACGAGGTTCGTGTAATGGGAGAAGGCGCGGTCACAATCATTGATGCCGGAGCTATGACTTACGCAAACACGCCCAATATTGAAAAAGGGCAGAATCTGGCTTTGGCTGATGTCCGCATTCATGTTTTATGCGAAGGCGAAAAGTTTAATTTGCCGGAACGCAAAGTGATTATTCCAAAAGAGGCGCAGCACAAGGTAAAGCGCGCCGGTTCGAACGAAAACGTTAAGCAGATTAAAAAATAACGAGTTTTCTGTTGATAATTCAAGGAATTAACTTTTCGGTTAAAAGCATTGGATCGTATCCAATGCTTTTTTTACCTCATTTAAGAAAATGGATTTAAGAATTTTATTGTTGATCTCAGCGACATTTCTTTTTACTTCGTGTGGAAACGCCGAAAATGTCAGCCAAAAGAACCGAGCACCGGAAACAGTAAACAAATCTCAAGAGCCGGGTTCAACTGCAATTACGGAAAGTCAATCGGAAACTTCCGAGCACGCTCATAAAGTTTCCGATCCGCATATGAAAATGACCGGATTGCGGGAACCGAAACCGGGGGACAAAGAGCGAGCCGAAGCAATTGCCGCACAAGCGAGAAACGCGATTGAGAAATATAAAGATTATCGCGCCGCGCTTCGTGACGGATTTGAGATTTTGCTGCCGAATGTGCCACAGAAAATGTATCACTTCAACAAACTGGCTTATTATGCCGAAGCCGAAACCAATTTTAATCCTGAACACCCGACATCGCTGCTGTATGAAAAAGCTGACGACGGTTATCGTTTGATCGGCGTAATGTACACTGCTCCGTCGAATTTCACCGAAAAGGAGCTTGACGAACGTGTGCCGCTAAGCATTACGCAATGGCATCAGCATATAAATATTTGTTTGCCCAAGGGCGCGAATTTATTAAACGGCTTAATCGGTCAGGGCGACAAATTCGGTTTAGAAGGCTCGATTACGACCAAAGAAGAGTGCGAAAAAGAAGGAGGTCAATTTCTGCCGCGCCTGCTCGGATGGATGGTTCATCTTTACCCGTATGAACAAACGACCGAAGCGCAGTGGTCTGTCGAAAGACAAATGCCCGGTAATTCGCATCGTCATATGCATTAAAGACTGCATTTTCGAATTATCTCAAAGAAAAACAGGCTCGGCTTTCGCGAAAGCCGAGCCTGTTTTTTCTTTATTAAAATTCGATTAAGCGGCGCTGGCGGCAGCCGATGTTGGAGTTGTTTCTGCGACAATGCTTCCTGATTCATCAAATGGGAGTCCTGTTTGAGCGGTCGTGTCAGCTTGTTGATTATAATTTTCTTCGTTATTTGCTCTGTTACCGGACGGGCGCGAGAAAAGCAAAGCCGCGCCACCGATTGCTCCGGCTAATAACAATGCGCTTGCAACAGGTCGCGTCTGCATCCATGTGTACAGGCTTTTGTTTTTGGCGCGGTCGCTAAAATCGCCTTCAACGCGATTTTCTTCTTCCATCGCGCGAAAAAGATTGTCGGGCGAATTTTGAGATTTTGGTTCGTTCGTCTGCTGCCAGCTAAAACCGATTTTGGACAGAGTATAGTCCGTCAAAGCCGGAGAATTTAGCTGGCTCGTAATCATCATTTTTCCTGCACCGCCGACAATTAAATCCCGCACCGGATTTTCAGCCGCATAAAGAATCGCTTCGGCAACCAGGCTCGGTTGATAAAACGGCGGCAAACCTTGCGGCTTGACGCCCATTTTTGTCCGCGATTGGCTGAAAAATGGCGTGTTTATCGAAGCTGGCATAATGTTTGTCACGCTGACGGGAACGCCTTCGTGAATTAATTCGCGCCTGAGCGAATCAACAAAGCCGGCAATCGCGTGTTTCGAGGCGGCATAAGCGCTATGAAGCGGCATTGCCACTTTCGATTCGACCGAAGAAATGCAGATTAAAGAGCCTCCGGTCAAACGCAAATGAGGCAGTGCCGATTTGCATCCGTGAACCTGACCGAGCAGATTCACGTCGAGAATCCGCCGAAATTCTTCCAGAGTCGTATCTTCAAAGGTCGCATAAACAGCAACGGCTGCGTTGTTCACCCAGGTGTCAATCCGGTTATATTCGACGACTGCTTTCTCCGCGACTTTTTGGACCTGGTCAAAATCTGCAACATCACAGATTTCGTAAATCGCCTCGCCGCCGTTTTGTCTAATTTCCTCGATTAATGATTTTAAGCCTGATTCGCTGCGCGCTGCAGCGACGACCTTTGCGCCGCGCGCGGCAAATTGAAGCGCCGTTTCGCGCCCAATGCCGCTCGAAGCGCCGGTGATGACTACAACTTGTTGATTGATGGGTTTTAATTTCATTTCTGCCTCTTTCTTCTTTATTGCTGATTCAGCGGCTTTGTTATGTTTTATTTATTTAGCAGTTAACCATTGCACCGATTCGCGGACAATATCGGGCGGAATCGTGTGCGGTCCCTCAAATTCTTTGTAAAGCACATCGTATCCTGAGCGTTTGAGCTGTGGGACTATTCTTCGGCTGCATTTTTCGATTGGAAGCACGCGATCTTCGGTTCCGTGCGAGACGTAAATTCGCGGCTTTCCGGTTTGCCCGCTCGGAGCCATAAAACCGGGGGAATATGCAATAATGTGGCTGAAAAGATCGCCGTTGGTTAATCCGAGCGAAAGAGCGTAGGAAGCGCCGTCGGAAAAACCGCCGACGGCAAGACGCGATTTATCAATCGCACAACGTTCAAAAGTGTATTGGAGCGCCTCGTCAATAAATTTGACATCTGCGCCGTAATTATCGGCGATCACATCCCAAGTCGAATCCAAAGATTTTGGTGACAGAATAATGATGCCTGTTTCATCCGCAAATTTCTGGATAAGACTCAATCCGTGATGAGCACCGCCTCCAGCGCCATGAAGCATCAGAGCAAACGGCGCAGGATTCTTTGGTGTGTAGTTCTTCGGCACATAAAGCAAAACCTCGCGTTTTTTCTCAATCGGCAATGTATGCTGTCCGGCTTTAAGCGCTTCTTTTGTCGGATTTGATTGACGGCTAAGTAGCCTGCCTTCCTGTGAGGCTTTTAAATCTTTGATCTGCAAAGCGTTTTGCGTCATATTATTTTGAGGTTCAGTCTCCTGCAGAGAAAAGCGACAACCAGCGGTGAAAGTTAAAATTGCCCCAAAACCGAGAATCTCAAGCATTTTCCGGCGTGTTATTGCGCGGCTTTGTTCCTTGAGATGCTTTCGTTTCATCCTCTTTTTTAGTTTAACGGTTTTCAAAAACCGTTCTGCAAAGACGCGATGCATCGCGTCTTTGCAGCTTCAATCGCGCCCCGAAAGCTTAAGCAACCAAATCGGCTTTTTTGGCTTTTAATTTAGCAAAAGGTTTTTCAATTTGTGGCACAACAATTCGGGCGGTTTTTCTCCGTTTGTCGCTGATAGGCTCGCGCCAATTCCAATGGCTCATCATCGGTAAAAAACTTTCGAGCGTTTTGTCGAGCGGCGACTGAAATCTGTAAGCCGGAACATCTTTTGACGTGATAACACCGCGTGCCAACGCCTCAAAAATTTCGCTCAATTCTGAATTGTTCCGCTTCTTCGTTTCGCAATCGAGCCAGAAAATGCCCTGCGGGTCAATGTTGCAATTGGCTTTCGTGACGAGCGAGCACCAATCTGTCGAATCAATAAACGGGTACCAGCAAAAACCTTTAAAAGGAATTTTTCGGGGCTTTAATTGTTCTTCGAGCGTTTCGCATTGCTCGACCATAAATTTGAGCCACGAAATACGATCCGAAACAAAACCTCTGATATTGGTTTCGGTGAGCATTACCGGCAAATTGAAACGGTTGACATAATCGTTTGCCACGCTGACAAAGCCTTCTGGAAAAAGATTCGGATAAACTCGCCCGTCTTTGTTCCATTCAAGCTCGGAATGTGAATAATAATCCAAGCCCAAAACATCAATCCGCGCCGGGTTTTCGACAAACCATTGCAGCCTTTTTTCGGTCGCGCCGTTTTCCCGCAAATAACTGTAAAGCTGGTGTTCTTCGTTAACGTTTCCTAAAACGAGGTCGGGAACTAAAAAGCGCATCTCGTTCATAAACACGGCAAACGGCTCGGATTTAGTGTCCAAAGCGCGGTGCTGTTCGGAAGCGTCAACGTGAATGAGTTCTGTTTGCGGATTTCTTTCAACCAGCATTCGGCTGATGCGGTTTGTGGCTTCACAAACGTTGAGAATCATCGGCACAAAATTGTGGTGACCGCGCTTTTTCGGATACCAAACACCTTCTTTCCCGCAAAACCAGGTCGTTACAAATGGCTCGTTAATGACCGTGTATTTTGTGATATGCGGGTAGCGCTCGGCGAAAGCTTCGACAAAACGGAAATAAAGATCAACAAATTTTGGGTTGCCAAAGCCGCCCTCCAACCAATCGGGAAAGCTCGTGTGGTGCAACGGGTCAATGATCGGCTCGATTCCCAAATCGTTCATAACCCGCAAAGCCTTGTCCATCCAGCGCCAATCGTATTTGCCACGGACGCGCTCAATGCTGTGCCACGGAGCCGAATACCTCATCAGATCGAGCCCCATTGAACCTGCGAGCTGTAAATCTTCCCGATAATATTCCGTGTGACGCGTCAATTCCAGAACATCGGTTCCGGAACCGAAAATATGTGTGCTTTCAAAACCGCTTAAAAATCTCAAGCAAAACCTCCTTTGGAGAACAAAATTTAATCCCTCGAAACAAAAAAACTGCTTTCCGGGGAAAAACTAATTACTTAGTAAAGCAAATCTATCATTAATAAAACTACTAAGTCTGTACTATTTCATTCATTTCTCCGAAAAGCCTTGATTTCAAACAGTTATAAAATAATTAACTGAATGATCCCACTAAAAGATATTAAATTCATAAATACACAGTTAAAAACTTTCATAAAAAAATCTAAAAGTGATAACTCAAACCGAAAACTCCGTGATGTGTTCGCAGAAACGACTGCGCTGTGCCGGAAAATATCTTTCCGCGTTGCCGCGTTTGTGTGTATTTGTATTCGCCGAGCGCGTAAAGTCCGCGAAAAAGCTTAAGCTCCGCTCCGCCCGCCGTTTGCCAGCCGAGCCGTCCGATTTCATATTGTTCCTGCTGATTGCCTTCGATGTTGCTTTCGGTATGCGGAATTGTCGGACCGAGTCCAGCGCGAGCCGTTAAAATGAGACGATTTCTATTCGCATCGGCGGGGAAAAAGCCGCGCCTCGCGGCTGCATTGAAAAGCAGGAAATTCGCGCCGTGCGAAATCGAATATTGCTGCACAATGTCGCCGAGCCGAATTTCTCCGTTAACGGGCGCGCCACGTCGTGTGCCTGCGGTTCGAACACGTTGCTGCGGATTTGAATAAACTTTTAAATGAATAAACTCGGCTTCGATGCCTAGAAACGGCAATTGCGGAAAGAAATATCCGGCGCGCAAACCGTAATACAGCGGCGGGTCAAACGAACGAGAAGAAAGTCTCACGTCTTTAAAAGTCAGATTTGTGTTCAAAGCCGGCTGCGAAATGTTTAAATCGGTCGCGGCTGTTTTCGCCGCTCCGAGATATGCGGCAACAACAAAACCACCGCGCTGCTTTGTTGGATTCGAGTTCTGCGTTTTTTCATGGCGAACGTTTGATTCGCTTTCAGTGGCTTGCCGTTTTGTGTCTGAAGAAAATGAGGAAGCGGTAAAAACATTTTCCTGCGCCAATCCGTTAATGGAGAAGAAAAAAATCAATATGAAACTTAGTTTTGTGTGTTGAAGCATAGCTTTATTTAATTACAATCAAGCTCCCACAGCGCTTTACAAAGCTATTGTTATTCTAGAACTTCTGTGAGCCAGCGCTTTAAATCCCGGTCAAGCTCATCGCGGCATTGGTCAAGTCCGTGACGGCAATTTTCATATAAAATCAATTCTTTCGGTCCGCGCGCTTCCTGATATAAATAGCGCGAGCAACTATCAGGCAAAATCTCATCGTCTGTTCCGTGAATCAAAAGCAGCGGTTTGGGGCTCAAGCTGGCAACCGATTCGGCTCCGCTAACCTGGCTGCTCATCGCGGCAACAGCGATAACCCGATCGCTGATAATTCCGGTTGTAATTACCACCGCGCCGCCGAACGAATGACCGACCAGCACGATTCGGTCTATGTTTAATTTCGTTAGATATTCAATTCCCAAAAGGACGTCGAGCACACAGTCGCGTAAAAAACCTGGACGGCGATAATCAAGCTGTAACGAGGAAGTACTGCGCTGCTGAAATTCTGCGGCGAGCCGTTCGTAAACGCCGCCGGCAGGACCGCCCAAGCCACCGCCTGAGCCGAAAACCCATAGAATCGCCGCGTTTCCGGTCGAAGCTTTGTGAAAACGGCATTTGATTTCGCCCGCATTCGTAAGGAAGCGCAGATTCTCAACATTGTTCGCATCCTCGCTGCAAACAATGTCGTTAAGCTCCAAAGTTGTTTTACCTCTTAACACCAATTTCCCTTTTCGCTGAAAAATTATGGAAGCGGCTTTCCGCCCGTCACGCCCACCACCTCGCCGCTGATGTAGCTCGATTCCTGCGAAGCCAGAAACACAAAAAGCGGTGCGAGTTCGGCTGGTTGTCCGGCGCGTCCCATCGGTGTGTCCTGACCGAATGTTTTCACCTTTTCGACCGGCATTGTCGCCGGAATCAGCGGTGTCCAAATCGGACCCGGCGCGACGACATTAACTCGCACGCCTTTTTGCAGCGCTTCCTGATTAAGAGCTTTTGAAAAAGTGACGATTGCGCCTTTCGTCGAAGCATAAGCGAGCAAGTTCGGAGATGGATTGTATGCCTGAATTGAAGCGACGTTTATAATTGCGCTGCCCGCTTCCATTCTCGGCAATGCCGCTTTGCACAAATAAAACATCGCGTAAATATTTGTCTTAAAAGTGTGGTCGAATTCCTCAGAAGACAATTCCGTAATGCTTTCGTGCGTCATCTGAAAAGCCGCGTTATTGACCAAAATGTCGAGCTTGCCGAATTCCTGAAATGTGCGTTCGATGATTTCGAGGCAATGATTTTCGTTTGAAATATCGCCGGGAATCAAAACGGCGCGCCGTCCGGCTTCGCCGACAATTCGCATCGTTTCGCGGGCATCTTCTTCTTCGTTTAAATAAGAAATCACAACGTCCGCGCCTTCGCGCGCAAATGCGAGCGCGACTGCACGACCGATGCCGCTGTCGCCGCCGGTAATAATTGCGGTTTTACCCAGCAAACGGCTAAAACCGCGATAAGTCGCATCGCCGTAATCGGGGGCGGGCGTCATTTCGGCTTCGCTTCCCGGATGCGCTTGCTGCTGTTCGGGAAACGGTGGTTTTGGTTCCAAATCTCGCGGATTTTCAGACATAAAAATAACCTTTTCAAAATTTAAATTTCAGTGACAAACAGGCGAACAAACAACCGCGAACGAAACGCGTTTTCAGTTTTTTTTCGCCAGCCTGACTGATTGTTTTTATTAAAACATAACCGGATTGCTTCTTTATGTAGGGTAATGAACAGAACAAATCGAGGTTTTGAGAATAAAATTGCTTATTAGAATAAAAAAGAAGGACGCCGAGAGGACAGAGGATGATTTTAAATAGCAATAACAACATCGAAAAGTTTCAAGCTCCGGATTTACTCGAAAAGACTCTCGAGCCTCAACTCCAAGTCGAAAAAACCAAGCAAATGTTGTAAGAAGTTCTCCGATGCGCCAATGAGGATTTAGGAAGCGTCACCAATCGAAAAGCCAGAACGTTGCTCGAAACCACAGTTGCATTGGCGCTGGGTTTAATCAAAGCGTTCGAGCATTATGAAAGTTTTTGGAAGCAAAGAAGTAAACGGAAAGTTTTGAAAGGATTGAATTAACGAAAACTTAAATAAAAAACAAGGGGGAAATATGTTTGGAAAAATACTTGGAATCTATATCGTTCCTTTTCTTTTATTCCTTTTTCAGGAAGGAAGCGGAGGCGGAACCGAAGGCGTCAGAAACACCGCAGCACAAAATGATCCGGTTGGATTCAATCCAATCGTGTTTATAATTGTGGGAGCTCTTGCTTTGATTGTTTTGGCAATCGTTGGGCTTCCTTTTGTTATGAATTACCGTCGACAGATTCAGCAAAAGGGAAACGGTAAATAAGTTTTAGTAAATTTCTGCGTCCTTTGCGGTTTAATTCCGAATGGAACTTAACTGCAAAGGACGCAAAGAAAACAAATTTACTACATTTAAAATTTTAACTTCTATTGCTACCTTCGCGAAATTTTTCCTGAAATGCCAATCTGCCGTTTTTGAAGAGTCGTTTGCCGCCTGCAATAACGTCTTTGATTTCAAGCGTTTCTTTCCGCAAAACCAAAACATCAGAGTCTTTTCCGACATCGAGAACGCCTTTGTTTTCGAGCTTCAAAGCGGCGGCGGTGTTTGCGGTGACGAGCGGTAAAACCTGTTCGAGCGTAAATTTATGTTCGAGAACGCAGGAGCGAATCTGTTCGAAAAGCGTGCGCGGGCTGCTGATCGAAGCGTCGGAAGAAACGGTCAGCTTTTTCGCATCTCCGCCGTTTGCAAGATAAAATTTAAGCCATTTCGCCAAATCTTGTTCGACCGTATCAATATCAACAAACGAGCCGCGTTTTGCCAAAGCAATAGCTTCTTTCATTAACTCTTCGCTGCGTTCGATGTGCGTTGGGTAGAGACTTTCCGGTGGCGTTTCAAATTCATCAATCAAAATGTTTAAAAGCTTAAGGCGATTTTCTTCTTCACCGACGTGAAAATGCGTCAGCCCGCATTTTTTCGCCAGCATTCCGCCGTTGCGCGCGTCTGAGACGATTCGCGCCAATTCATGCGGTTCGGGATCGGTTGAGCGTCCATCAGAAATAGCAACTTCGCCCGCGCCAATGATCTCCTCGATAAACATTATGTCGTTTTTGATCGAGTCGGAAAGCGTTGTCGGCGGGACATTGTAGCCGCCCGTCCAGACGAAGGCGGACAAACCTTCTTCTTTCAAGCCTTTTGCTTTGGCGAGCAATCCAGGCAGCGTTTTCATCGTCGTGTCAACGCCGAGACAGCCGACGGCGGTTGTAATTCCGGCTGTTACCAGTTCGCTCGCCGTAATTGCGGGCGTCTGCGAAGCGAAGCCTTTCTCGCCGCTGCCGCCGAGAAGATGTTCGTGCGGGTCAATCAAACCGGGCACGACGACGCAATCGGAAGCGTCAATCACATCAACCGAAACGTGCAGCGTTTCGAGCGCCTGACGATCAACGCGCCCGATTTTGAGGATTTTTCCAGCGGCGATCAAAACCGAATTCTCGCCGCGTTTTTCAGGCGCGTAAATTTCGCCGTTTTCAATAAGAGTCAACATATTTTGCGTGCAGTTTAAAATCTGGAATTGAGGAAAAAATTGACTCTCTGCCCCAGATTCTTGCCTCTGACTTGTTTTTTCAACTTGTCGCCTGAGCCGCCGTTTCTTCAAAATTTAAAACGGGTATAGCGTCGTAATTTTTTAAAATCTCCAAAACCGGCGCGAGCTTATCGTAAAAAAGCACGATGACCTGATTTTCCTTGATTTCTTTCAACTCCTGTTCAAATGCTTCGACTTCGTCGTAAACAACGGAGCAATGCCTGTCGGGCGATTCCTGACTGACGACCTGACATAAAAGATTAGCGATTTCGCCGCGTTTACGACCGCGCGTGTCGTGATCTTCTTTGATAATTATTCGATGAAAACCACGGGCGGCGACTCGTCCCGCTTCTTCGACAACCGAATTGTTGCGGTCGCCCGGCACGCCGATAATTCCGGTTACTGTTTTTCCCTGCCAGTTTGCAGCCATCCGGCAGACAGCCGCGAACGCTTCCGGATTGTGTCCGTAATCAATCAAAACGTATCCCGCGCCGATTTTATAAAGATTCGTTCTGCCCGGATTATTGGCGTCGGCTTGAAAACGCGCGAGCGATTCGGCGATTTGCTCTGCCTTTAAACCATAAGCGCGGCAAGCGGCAATCGCCGACATCACATTGGCGACTTGAAACTCGGCTGTACCGTTCATTGTTGCCGGAATTTTCAAAACATCGGCAATGGCTTGGGATTCTCCGCCATTCACCTCAAAAATTTGATTGTCGCGGACGAAATAAGCCGTTTTGCCTTCGGAAATGTGTTTTTGAAGAACCGGATTCTGCTCGTTCATCGAAAAATAAACGATTTGTTTTTCGACTCGCTTGACCGCGCCTTTTTCGGGCAGTTTGGTGAGAAGCTCGTCTTCGGCGTTTAAAATGAGCGTGCCGCCTTTTTTGACTCGTTCGGCGACGAGCGATTTAATCCAGAGCAAATCTTCAACGTTTTCTATTCCGTCCTGCCCCAGATGATCGGCGCTGATGTTGGTCATTACGGAAACATCCGACCAATCGTAACCGAGACCGCGTTTGATGATTCCGCCGCGAGCGGTTTCCAGAACCGCGACTTCAACGCTGCGGTCGCCCAGAATGGTTTTTGCAGAAATGGGACCGGTTGTGTCGCCTTCGACAATCAGCTCGCCGTTCAAATAAATTCCATCGGTCGTCGTCATTCCGACTGTCAAATTTTGTTCCAGCAAAACGTGAGCGATCATTCGCGTAACAGTGGTTTTGCCGTTTGTTCCGGTAATTGAAATGATTGGAATGCGGGCGGATTTTCCAGCCGGATAAAGCATTTCGACAATTGCGGAACCGACATCGCGCGGCGTTCCCTTGGAAGGATGGACGTGCATTCGCAAACCCGGCGCGGCGTTGAGTTCAATGACGCCGCCTTTTTCTTTCGGCATCGGCTGCGAAATATCTTCGATAACGAGATCAACGCCGCAAACGTCGAGATTGATAATGCGGGCGGCGCGTTCGCACAAATTTCTGATTGTCGGGTGAACTTCGTCCGTCACGTCCTCGGCGGTTCCGCCAGTCGAAAGATTCATTCCTGCGCAAAGGTTGACGCGTTCTCCGGCTTCCGGCAAGTCCGTCATTTGCCAGCCTTCCTTACGCATCGCTTTAAGCAGAATCGGGTCAACTTTTATTTTCGTAAGCGGCTTTTCGTGTCCTTCGCCGCGCAGAGGATTGTTGTTTTCAAGATCGATTAATTCCGCAACAGTATGCTTGCCGTCACCCAAAACGTGACACGGAACGCGTTCGCTGGCGGCAACCATTTTTCCGCCGATGACCAGCACTCGATAATTTCTGCCCTGAAAAAGCTCCTCGACGAGAACATCGCGAGAATATTCCCGCGCGCTATGAAAAGCCTCTCTGACTTCCTGCGGTTCCGAGAGATTGAGCGAGACGCCTTTGCCCTGTCGCCCGTCAAGCGGTTTGACGACTACGGGAGCGCCCAAATATTCGAGCGCGGAAACCACTTCCTCTTCTCTTGTTACGATTTCGCCGCGCGGGACGGGAATCGAAAACTTTTCCAATCGCTGTTTTGTTTCGTTTTTGTCGCCCGCGGTTTCGACACCGATGTTGCTCGTCTGATCGGTCAGGGCGGATTGAGCGTAATGCAGATTTTTACCGTATCCGAGCTGAATCAGACTGTATTCGTTTTCACGCGACCACGGAATACCGCGTTTTTCGGCGGCGTCAACAATGGCTCGCGCGCTCGGTCCAAGCTCGTAATCCGCGGCGATTTGTTTGGCTTCTTCTATTATTTCCTCGATTGAAAACGATTCACCTTTCAGAAGCGCATTTACCAATTCGACTGCTTGTTTTAATAAGTATTTGGTTGCTTCTTCGGCTTTGTACACGACCACGACGTTGTAAACGCCTGGCTCGCCTGCATAACGTGTTTTGCCGTAATCTGCGCCGATTTCCGCGAGCGTCATCATTTCGATCGCCGCGTGCTCGACGATGTGACCGAAATATGTGCCTTCTTCGAGCCGTTCGAGAAAACCGCCCGGATATCCGAGACCGCAATGATGTTCAGCGAGTCCGGGCAGCAATTCGACCAGACGCCTGTTAAAGCCTTCGAATTCGCGGCTTTCTTTTTCGGTTAAATCTTCGAGGTTGAGCCGCATCAAAACGACGGGCTGATGACTGTAAACGTTTGCTCCCGCAATCGCGCGGATATTTTCAATTTTCATAGCTCATTTTTAATAATGAGGAATTTTACACAAAAAAAAGAAAGCATCGAAGGAAAGAGAAAACAAACAGGGAAAAAAGGGCTAAAGCTTGTCTGACTCCTCTCGATACTTTCTACTAATAACCTCAATGGTTGAATGTCAACGGCACAATGGCAGCTTAGCGCAAAAATGATGCCGAAAGACTTAGTATGAAGCGATTCTATGCATCTGCGAATGGCTAGTCTGTATTGAATAATACTTTTGAATATGTAGCGTGGGTCTTTTTAACAACAACGCTGGAAACGCGTCAATTTACCGGCTTATTTTTTGCATTATTTCATCCGAGAATTTTCCGGGAAGCTGTTTGAATAAGCAGATAAAGTCGCCTTTGGTGACTGATTCAAGACAACCTAAGTTAAAAAAAAACAATAACTTGCGAGAATGAAATTTTTTTTAAAAAGAAGCGTATATGTATGGGACCGCACAAAGAAAACTTGACTTTGTAAAGTACAATAAAAAACATAACGCAAGTGATTTGAAAACTTTTCCGAACTAAGCGGTCGGTTTTAACGCCTTTTCAATTATTTGGTTATAGGAATAAGGTGGGAAAATGAAACTATAAAGGAATTGAAAATGCAAATCTCATCAATCACATCTCCCCGAAATCAAATTCTCAGCTCACTGCCTTACAAAGAATTTGACCGATTGAAACCCGAATTAAAGAAAATTAAAGTCTCACACGGCGATATTCTTTACCGACCGAATGAACCGGTTAAATTTGTTTATTTTCCGGAAGATTGCATTGTTTCGACCATCACGGTTTTTGACGACGGAACGAGCATTGAAAACGGAATTGTCGGCAACGAAGGATTGCTCGGCGTTGCGCCCGCGCTTTCGACGATGAAATCGCCGCGCGAAGCGACCGTACAGTCGAACGGTGAATGTTTGCGGATTTCGACAGATGTTTTTCGTCAGGCGTTTGAAGATAACAGCACTTTGCGGCAGCTCGCTTTGAGCTATATTTTTGCTTTTTTTGAACAAGTCGCCCAATCCGGCGCGTGTAACAAACATCACACCGTCAATCAGCGAATCGCGCGCTGGCTGCTCACTTTGCGCGATCGTACGGAGAACAACCAATTAATGATCACGCAGGATTCGATGGCGCAAATGCTCGGCGTGCATCGCCCCGGAATCACGCTCGCCGCTATTCAGCTCAAAAACGCCGGATTGATTAATTACCGGCGGGGCTCGGTCACGATTGAAGACCGCGAAGGACTCGAAGAAGTTTCGTGCGAGTGTTATCGCCTGATCAAGAAAGTTTATGAGCAGTACGTTTCGATACTCGAATTGCAGGCGCTCAATCGCAAGCTCGAAGAAGCGAACCAGAAATTAGATACAGTGATAAAACATCGGCGAACGATTCAGAGCACTACGCACGAAAGAGTTCACCATTTGCGCAAGGTGGTCAGTGACATAAATAAAGGGCGCAAATCAGAACTGATTTGCGCCCGCTGCCATCGGATCAGCGAAAACGACAGGGATTGGGCTAAAACTCAACAGCCAAGGGTTGAGGCGTTGCTGAAAAACAGTACTCCGCGCGTAGTCTGCCCCGATTGTGAAAGTCTTTTCGGCTCGGAAACGCCGGATTTGAAACCAAAAGCAAACGGACGGCGAGCTTAACAGATCAGTACTGTTTGCGGTAGCAGGCATTTGAATTTTATAATTTGAATCGATATTCAGGTTAGCCAACTTAAACCATTTGCTACCGCAAATGTACTGACATGGACGTATAGCGAATGTCAAAACGAGATATTATCGTCATCGGAGCTTCGGCGGGCGGTTATGAAGCTCTGAAAATTCTGGTCGCGGGATTGCCGGTAAATTTGCCGGCATCAATTTTTGTCGTTTGGCATATGTCGCCCGACATCCGCGAGAGCGTTTTGCCGCAAGTTCTGCAAAAAGTAGGACGCCTGCCCGCCTCCCAAGCCGTTGATAGCGAACCGATTCGCGCCGGGAGAATTTACGTCGCGCCGCCGGATTATCATTTGCTTGTCGAACAAAACCGAGTTCGCATTACGCGCGGACCGAAAGAAAACCGTTTTCGTCCGGTGGTTGACCCGCTGTTTCGTTCGGCGGCTTACGGCTTCGGCTCGCGCGTAATCGGTGTGATTCTTTCGGGCGCATTGGACGACGGAACATCAGGTTTGTGGACGATAAAATATCGCGGCGGTGCGGCGATTGTGCAAGACCCGCTCGACGCCGAGTTTCCTTCTATGCCGAAAAGCGCGATGCGTGAGGTGAAAGTTGATTACTGCGCGCCCGTCTCGGAAATTCCACAAATCTTAACCGAATTAACGAGCGAGCCAGCCGGAGAAACGCCGGAGATTGATATGCAGGAAAATGAAAAGATTAAAACCGAAATCGGAATTGCGGCGGAAGACAGCGCATTCGAGCGCGGCATTATGAATCTTGGCAATTTAACGCCGTTCACTTGTCCGGAATGTCACGGTGTTTTGCTCGAACTCAAAGACGGAAAGCTGAGCCGATTCCGGTGCCACACCGGACACGCTTTTTCCGCCAACAGTTTGCTGACTTCGGTGACGGAATCGGTCGAAGAATCAATGTGGAGCGCGATGCGCGCGGTCGAAGAAAGCATGATGCTGCTCAAACATATGGGCAAACATCTGTCTGAAAACGACAATCAGGAGCTTTCCCAATTATATTTCGCTAAAGCTGAAGAAGCTGAAAAGAGTGCAAATATGATGAGACTTGCAATCTTCCGTCACGAACAACTCAACGCCGAAAAAATCCAGCAGCAAGCCGATAATGAATAATCGGCAGCCGTATCAAATTGTTGTTCACCAGAGCGTTCTGCAAGTTCGATTGATTAAAAAAATACTCTAATCCGAATGATTTGATACTTATTTAGTCACCAACGGCGACATATTAATAAATTCGTTTGAAACTTCCGTAGAAACTGGTGAAAGCCTGCAAATTCTCCTCGCATTGGGAATTCGTTATTAGTGAAAACTTACGGAATATTGTACGATTTAATATAGAACTTTCAGTTTTAAAATCGTAAACTCACACTACGACCTTATTTTAGAGAGAATAAAAAATGGATGGCTCGAAAGCCCCAAAGCCGGGGCGAAGGATCGTACTCATAAAAAATTGAAAAGAGATTTTTTAACAGTTGGAATCGGCGCTTCCGCAGGCGGCGTCAAAGCCTTAAAAGAATTTTTCTCGAAAATGCCTCCTGACAGCGGGATGGCGTTTGTCGTCGTGCTGCATCTTTCGCAAACTCACGAAAGCAACCTCGCCGGGATTTTGCAACGCGAAACGCAAATGCCCGTCGTTCAGGTCAAAGAAACCACCAAAATCGAGCCGAATCACGTTTACGTTATTCCTCCGGCGCAGCAGCTTGAAATGGTTGACAGCATCGTGCGGCTGACAAAGCCGCAAAGAATACGCGGGCAGCGGGTGGCGATTGACCGCTTTTTCCGCACGCTTGCCGATTCTTACGGCAAATCGGCGGTCGGAATTGTGTTAAGCGGCGCGGGCGAAGACGGAACGCTCGGAATCAAAAAAATCAAAGAGCAAAACGGTTTCGCTATCGTCCAAAAACCGGAAGACGCCGAATATGCGGACATGCCGCGCAGCGCTATCCGAACCGGCATTGTTGATTGGGTTTTGCCAATCGAGCAGATGCCCGAAAAGTTGCTTTCTTTGCGGGGAAGCACCGAAGATTTAAATCTCACAGAGGACGACGACGGGCTCGCGCCGGAACTGAGAGACGCTAACGCTTTCCGCGACGTTTTGACGATTTTGCGTGTTCGAACCGGACACGATTTTTCCAATTACAAACATCCGACTTTATTGCGCCGCATCGCCCGACATTTGCAGATTCACGAGCTTGAAGATTTGTCTTCTTACGTCCAATTTCTCCGCGCAAATCCTGATGAAACCGAGTTTCTGCTCAAAAATCTGTTGATTAACGTCACTAACTTTTTCAGGGACAAACACGCTTTCGAGATTTTGGAGCAGGACGTTATTCCGAGACTCTTTGCGGGCAAAACGGCGGAGGATCATCTCCGCGTCTGGGTGGCGGGCTGCGCTAGCGGCGAAGAAGCGTATTCGATTGCAATGCTGTTGCAGGAATACGGCTCGCGGTTTGATGACGTGCCGAAAATTCAGATTTTTGCATCCGATGTTGACGACGAGGCAATTGCGCAGGCGCGCGAAGGTCGCTACGGCGAATTCATTGTTTACGACGTTTCGCCCGACCGTTTGAAACGCTTTTTCACGAAAGAAGGAAAACATTACCGCATAAAAAAAGAATTGCGGGAAATGATTTTGTTTGCGCCGCACAATATTCTGCGTGACCCGCCTTTTTCAAAGCTGGATTTAATCACCTGTCGCAATTTGATGATTTACCTCAACCGCGACACGCAGGAACAATTGATGCAGTTGTTTCATTTTGCGCTCAAACCGGACGGATTTTTATTCTTAGGCTCATCGGAAACAGCCGATTCCGTGCCGTTGCTGTTCTCGCCGTACAATAAAAAACAAAGAATTTATTTGCGCCGTCCGACAAATCCGGTCGCGCATTCGGGGTTGTCTTTGTCGGTCGGCGACCGAAGAGAGCAGAGAATAGAGCAAATCGCGCCGAAAGCCAGTGCGCCGACTTTTTCGTTTAGCGAGCTTCATTTCCGAATGCTCGAAAAATACGCGCCGCCCAGCATTCTGGTCAACGAAGATTACGACGTCGTTCATTTGAGCGAAAATGCCGGACGCTTTCTGCAATTTGCTGGCGGAGAGCCGAGCAATAATCTCCTGAGAGTCATTCATCCTGATCTGCGGGCGGATTTGCGAGCCGCGCTTTTTACGGCGAAACAGGATGGTCAAACGGCGGTAATCCGCCGTTTGACCGCGCGAATTGAAGGTAGTGAACGTTTTATTGATTTGCGGGTTCACCCAATTGCGACGCAGGACGCGGGTGGCAAATTTATGCTCGTTATTTTCGAGGACTACAAAGCTCCTGAAAATGGCGATGAAATTGCGCCGCTTGCCAGACGAACTGGCAATGAAAACGGTGCTCTCGACACGCTCGAGCGGCATCTCGAAGACGAATTACGGCGCACAAAAGATCGGTTGCGCGTGACAGTCGAGCAATACGACACTTCGATTGAAGAACTAAAAGCCTCAAACGAAGAACTGCAGGCGATCAACGAAGAACTGCGCTCCGCAACAGAAGAACTCGAAACCAGCAAGGAAGAGCTGCAATCCGTCAACGAAGAATTAACCACAGTCAACAATGAATTTAAAGAAAAAATAGAGGAAGTCAGCCACGTTAACTCGGATTTGCACAACTTGATGCAGTCAACCGACATCGCCGTGATGTTTCTCGACCGCAATTTGCAAATCAAACGTTTTACCAAAAGCGTGCAGGATATTTTCAACGTCATTCAAACTGACATCGGACGACCGATCGGACATCTCACGCACCGTCTCGAATACAACGATTTAGCCGAAGACGCTCGACAGGTATTGCGCTCCTTAAAGCCGGTTGAACGCGAGCTTGTCAGCGCTGACGGCAAATACTATTTCACTCGCGTGCTGCCTTATCGGACGATTGATGAGCGAATTAATGGCGTTGTCATTACGTTTCTCGACACCACCGAACGCAAACTGACGGAATTATCCAAATTCTTTCTGGCTTCGATTGTCGAATCGAGTCAGGATTCGATAATCTCGATTGATTTCGACCGGAAAATAACGAGCTGGAACAAAGGCGCCGAAAATCTTTACGGTTACACGGCAGCCGAAGCCATCGGCAAACCTTTGACGATGCTGACGCTGCCCGAAGACCTTAATCTGATTCTCGCCAACGTCGATAAAGTTAAAAACAGCCAAGAGGTGGTGATTTTCGATTCGATCAGGCTCAATAAGAGTGGGCGCGAGATGAATCTCGAAGTCGTTCTCTCGCCGGTCAAAAACGACGCCGGAGAAGTCATCGGAGTTTCGACAATCGCCAGAGACGTAACCGAACGCCGGAAAGCGGAAGAAGCGCTGCGCGAGTCCGAAGAGCGTTTCAGCGCCCTCGTCAATCAATCGACCGCAGGAATCTGCCGCTCCGATTTGGACGGCAAATTGGTCTTCGTCAATCAAAGATACTGCGAGATGCTCGGCTATACGGAAAGCGAAATTATCGGCAAGACCTTCTGGGAACTCACTTATGACAACGACAGCAGTAATTTCGAAGAAAATAAGCGTCTTTTCGAGCGTCTGAGAACCGAAGGCGAGCCGTTCCAAATCGAAAAACGTTTAATTCGCAAAGATGGTCAGCCGATTTGGGCGAACGTCAGCGTCGCGGCGATGCTCGACCACGCGGGCAAACCGCAATCAACCGCTACCGTTGTCGTTGATATTTCCGAGCGCATACAAGCCGAAGCCAAGCTGCGTCACAGTCAGGAAATGTTTTCCGCTCTGGTCAGCAACGCGCCGTTTGGCGTTTATCTGATTGATTCGAAATTCAGACTGATTTCGGTTAATCACGGCGCGCAAGCCGTTTTCAGCGGCATTGATCCGCTCATCGGTCGCGATTTTGAGGAAATTCTCCGCCAAGTTTGGGAAGAACCGTTTGCCACGGAAGCCCTGGCACGTTTTCACCACACGCTTCGCACGGGCGAATCTTACTACTCGCCGACAATCATCGGACAGCGTATGAACATAGATAAAGTTGAGTCCTACGATTGGCAGCTTCACCGCATCACGTTGCCCGACGAAACCTACGGCGTGGTTTGTTATTTTTATGATTTAACCGAGCAACGGCAAATGCAACAAGCACTGCGCGAATCCGAAGAACGTTTTCGTTCAATTGTTACCCAAGTGACAGCCGGAATTGCCGAAGTTGATCTGACTGGAAGATTTAATTTTGTCAACGACCGCTACGCTGAAATCGTCGGCTACTCGCCCAAGGAATTGCTGGGCGGAATGAGAATGCAGGACATTACACACCCGGACGATCTGAAAATAAATTACCCGCTTTTTGAAAAGTGCATCACCGAAGGGAAACCCTTTGTCATCGAAAAACGCTACATTCGTAAAGACGGCACTGAGATTTGGGTCAATAACAGCGTTTCGCCAGAGCTGGACGAAGATGGCAAAACACGTTACGTAACCAGTGTCACAATTGACATCACCGAACGCAGAAAGACCGAAGAAGCCTTGCGCGAGTCGGAAGAACGTTTGGGTGCGATGTTCGAACAGGCAAGCGTCGGTATCGTACAGGTGACCCTTGACGGGCAACTGGTGATGCCGAATGCCGGTTTTTGTAAAATAATTGATTATAACGAGGATGAAGTTTGCAGCCTGAACATGCGCGACATCTGCCATCCCGAAGACTATGAAAAAGAAGTCGAGTTAACCCGCCAGCTTTTCGCGGGGGAAATACCTGACTTCACGATAGAAAAACGTTATATCCGTAAAGACGGCAGCGTAATTTGGGGACAGAAAACAACCACGCTCATTCGGCGCGGAACTGAAGAACCTCTTTACGCGCTGGCGATTGTCGAAGACATCAGCGAACGAAAGCGGACACAGGAAGCCTTGCGTGAAGGCGACCGCCGAAAGGACGAATTTCTAGCAACACTCGCACACGAACTGAGAAACCCGCTCGCGCCGATTCGCACCGCGATAGAAATTATGCGGCGCGGCGAAGATAAATTAAAAGGGCAACACGCGCGTGAAATTATCGAACGGCAAACCGGTCTGCTGATTCATCTGGTTGATGATCTGCTCGATATTTCCCGCATCACTCAAGGCAAAATCAATCTCAGAAAGGAATGCATTGATATTGCCGATTCAATTAAGGCTGCGATTGAAACCGTTAATCCGTTTGTAGAAAGCCAGCGGCATTCTTTAGACGTGCGATTGCCGGATGACGCAGTTTTTGTCGAAGCAGATCGCAACAGATTGACTCAAATCGTCTTTAATCTGCTGCATAATTCCGCCAAATACACTGAGCCGGGCGGGCATATTTTGCTTATCGCCGCTCGTGAAGCGGACGAAGCTGTAATTCGCGTCCGCGACAACGGCATCGGCATTCAGTTTGAAATGCTGCCCGCAATTTTCGATATGTTCGCGCAAACCGCCGTCGGCGAGAAACGAGCACAGGGTGGGCTGGGAATCGGTTTGAGCCTGGTCAAAAAACTGGTCGAAATGCACGGCGGAACTGTCGAAGCGCACAGCGAAGGCGAAGGTAAGGGAAGCGAGTTTATCGTAAGATTACCATTAGCCGCACAACAAAAACCCGAACGGAAAAAGGAAAAACAAGTGTTCAAAAAAGCCGCCGATACCGAGAAACCGCGCCGCATTCTCGTTGTTGACGACAATGCGGACGCGGCAAATATGCTCGAAGTTTTTCTCTCAATGGAAAGCCATGAAGTTGCCACAGCTTACAACGGGCGCGATGCGCTCGAAAAAGCTGCTGAGCTAAAACCCGACACCGCAATTTTAGACATCGGTTTGCCGGATATGAATGGCTTCGAATTAGCGAAATTGTTGCGCGCCGAGTTCCCGGAAGCCTGTTTAATCGCGCTTTCCGGTTGGGGACAGGACGAAGACCGCCGACGCTCAAACGAAGCGGGTTTCAATCACCATCTCGTAAAACCTGTTGATGTTGAAGAATTGAAAAAAATCTTGTGTTCGTAACTTATCTTGATGTTTTTGTTTTAAATTTAGCATGTAATTCGCGTTCGAGAAATTTTAAAATGTTTCGAACGAAGGCAAATTCGCTTTTAATGAAAACTCAACGATTTTTATTGTTGGTAATATGTTTTGGCGCTGATTTTCGAGGTGAATATTGCTGTTCAATCTAATGCTCCGCCGGATTTGCACTCGCTTTTACCCATCGCCTCTGCAAAGCGAGAAATCGTCTGCGGAAAAGTTCACACATTCCAAGTTTCTGCTTTACCAAATCAATTTACTGTTTCAGAACGATAGTAAAAGTCCTGCGTTTTGAGCGCAGGACTTTAGTTTTTTCTCAGCGTCTTTTGTGTTATAGAGCTAAAATATTTATTAAGGAGTGATGGAAGCCGGTGCAGGTGTGTCGCCGTCTATTCCAAATTGTTGGGCGAGGAAGCCGGAAGCCGAACGGTTGACGTACCAAAATCCTTGTGACGCCCGGAAAACGGCAATGTCGGTTTTACCGTCTCCATCATAATCCGCCGCTACGGGCTTATCTTCTCCGATGCCGAATTGTTCGCCGTAGAATTGATTGTTGGAACTGTTTAAGCGATACCAGCTCGCGGCGCTCGGTCGGAAAACAGAGATGTCTGTTTTGCCGTCGCCGTCATAATCTGCCGCGGTCGGAATATCTTCCTGCGTTCCAAAATTTACGCCGTAAAACGAATTGTCCGAGCTTCGCAAAATATACCAGGCGCCTGCCGACGGGCGGAAAACCGCCAAATCAATTTTACTGTCGCCGTCGAAATCTCCGACTTGCGGTTTGTCGCCGTTCGAGCCGAATTGCTGAGCGACGAATTGATCGTTTGAACTGTTTTTTCGATACCAAGCTCCGTCAGACGGTCGGAAAACAGCTAAATCGGCTTTGCCGTCACCATCAAAATCTCCGGCGACCGGAATATCTCCCGGCGAGCCGAATTGGATTGCCACAAATTTATTATCAGTGCTGTTCAAGCGATACCAGAATCCGTTGCGGAAAACAGAGATGTCAGTTTTCCCGTCGCCGTCGAAATCGGCTGCCGTCGTCAAATCGCCGATTGCGCCGAATTGCGAGCCGCTGAATGAATTAGTCGCGCTGTTTTGAATGTACCAGCTTGCTGTCGAGGGACGGAAAACTGCAAAGTCGGCTTTGCTGTCGCCGTCAAAGTCAAACGGCACGTCTTTTTTACCGAGCACGTCGAGCGCTTGCGCAATTTTGATTCTTGGTTTGGTGATTCCGTTTCGAGAGTCTGTAATTTGCTGACCGCTTCTAACGAGAGCTTTGACGAATTGTGAAACCGTAGCGTTCGGAGCGCGTTGTTTGAGAATCGCAATCGCTCCGGCGACGTGCGGCGAAGCCATTGAAGTTCCCGAATAATTCCTAAACGCATCGCCCGGAACTGAAGAGCTAATCCAGCGTCCCGGCGCGAGAAGAGTTAAAAAAGCAGAACTGTTTGAAAAGCTGGAAACACCATCGAGTGTCGTCCCGGAGCCGCCGTCTTCGGTTGAACCGACGCTGATGGCGGAAGAAATGCAAGCCGGTGCGCTCAGCGCGCCTGTATAGCTGCTGTTTCCGGAAGAAACGACGGTTGCAATTCCGAGAGAGCGAAGATTTTCGATCAGGGTTTTTCGTGAAAATTGCACATTGTCGCAACTGGAAGAATATTGACCTCCACCCAAGCTCATATTGATGGCGGCGATGTTCATAGTCGAGGCTAATTCTTTGACGCGCTCAAGAGCTTTAATCTGGTCGGACGTGTATGAAAGAACGCACGGAGTGCCCGAGCTGCCGCAGGCAGTCGCGTCGTCAACTTTCGAGAAAACCTGAATCGCAACAATATTTGCATCTTTGGCAACGCCGCTAAAGTTTGCGCCGCGACCTGCGGCGATTCCCGCAACGTGCGTTCCGTGAGCGCACCCCGAAATGCTCGTGGTGCAGTTAACGCCCGATCCAACAGCGGTTGATTCGGTAACGCCCCCGGGACAAACGCTGGTCGCCGTTGTGCCGTTGTTGGTCGAATAACAAGCTTCGGAAACGACTTTGCCGCTCAAAAAGCTGTGCGTTTTATCTACGCCGGTGTCAATGATGACAACCGTTTGCCCGGCGCCGGAAAATCCGCTTGTCCATGCTTGCGGAGCGCCGATAACGTTTGTGCTTTCGAGCAGCGTCGGTGCGGCAAGCTCGTCTTCTTCGATGGTCGCGATTTGCTGATCGTTTTGTAATTGGGCGAGCGAAGCGGCGTCGGTTTCAAAAGCGATGAAGGGAATTGATTTGAATTGTTCCACGTCGTCAGCACGTAAAAATTGAAGGCGGTTCTTAAATCTTTCCTGATTTTCTTTGATTTTCCCGCGCTGAGCGGCAACTTGCTGGCGGCTTAATTTCCCCTCGGATTGAAAGTCCATTTCCAATCCGACAATCACGCGGATTTGGTTTTGACGCTCGGCTTTGTTGATGAGAAGTTCAAAGGCTTGACGTTTCTGCAAACGTTTTTGTGTATTTTCGGGATTTTGTGCTTTAACTGCGGTTGCGGAAGTGAAGGTTATAACGGTAATGAAAAAAGCCGCGATAGAAAAAGACAATATTTTTTTCATCTATTATTTTCTCTTCAACAGCCGCGCAAAACCTTAAAAAAGAATTTTGAGAGAGCTGCGAAATTCAGGAAGACTTCTGGTTTAATTTAGAAAACGAACGCCTAATTTTTGTGGTGAATTATGTCTGTCAGATGCACGTATTTTTAATTCGGTTGACAACTTTTTTTAAGGTAGTTTGAAATTTTTACGATGCCGAAACTTTCGTATGTAAGCTGCGTAAAATCATCACATCGTTTCCTCGATTCATTTAAAATAAGGCGTTTTTAATAAAATTCTCAGGAGAATTGAATGAAATCAAAACAGCTTTTAGCTTTTGTTCTTTTGTTTGCGACAGTTTTTCAAATCACTGCTTTGCCGACATTTGCGCAACAAGCAAATAAAAATACAAACTCAGCGCAATTCGACCGAAGCCGTTACCAAATCGCGCACAAAAAATTTGTCCTCGATAACGGTTTGACTCTGCTCGTCCACGAAGATCACAGCGTGCCGATTGTCGGCGTTAATCTCTGGTATCACGTCGGATCGCGTAACGAAAAACGCGGCAAAACCGGATTTGCTCACCTTTTCGAGCATTTTTTCTTTAACGGCTCGGAAAATTACCCGCACGGATTTCGCGAGGCAATGGACGATCTCGGCGCGAACAACCGCAACGGAACGACCAATGTGGATCGCACAAACTTTTTTGAAGACGTTCCGGTTTCCGCTCTCGAACGCACGCTTTATCTCGAAGCCGACCGGATGGGATTTCTCGCCGGAAACATAAACAAAGCGATGCTCGAACGCGAGCGAGGAGTCGTGCAAAACGAAAAACGACAAGGCGAAAATGCGCCTTACGGTCGTATTGGAGCCGAGATCTCGTCCAAGATTTACCCGTATTCGCATCCGTACTCGTGGTCGGTTATCGGCACAATGGAAGATTTAAACGCGGCTTCACTCGAAGACATTAAAGAATGGTATCGCACATATTACGGACCGAATAACGCCGTAATTTCGCTCGCCGGAGACATCACGCCCGAACGCGCACTCGAACTCGTCACAAAATATTTTGGCGGAATTGCGCCGGGACCGCCGCTTCCGCGCACCGAAAAGTGGATTCCGACGCTCGACCGTAATATCCGCGACGAAATGGAAGATCAAGTGCCGCAAGCCCGCATTTCTCGCGTTTATCACGCTCCGACCTGGAAAGATGCGGAAACGCAGCATCTTAGATTATTTGCCGACGTGCTCGCCGGTTCAAAAAGCTCACATCTCGACCGCCGACTCGTTTATGAAAAGAAAATGGCAACAGACGTTAGCGCGAGCGCTTTCGGTGCTGAATTGGCGGGACGTTTTACAATTACCGCAACCGTCAGACCGGGCGTTAATCCCTCTGATGTTGAACGCGAGATTGATGCGGTCGTTAATGAATTGCTCGAAAAAGGCGTAACTGCCGAAGAATTGCGGCGAATGCAAAACCGAAATCTGGCTAACTTCCTGCGTGGCTCAGAAACGCTCGGCGGTTTCGGCGGGCGCTCCGATATTCTCGCCGAAAGCCAAACTTACGGCGGCTCACCTGATTTTTATTTAAATCGGCTCGAAGCAATGGCGACTGCGACGCCTGCCGATGTCAAAACGGCGGCAAACAAATGGCTGCGCGCCAATCATTACACGATGCTCGTCAAACCGTTCCCGAAATTAACTGCCGGAAAAACCAATGTTGACCGCAAAATTCTGCCCGCGCTTGGCGCACCGCCCGAAGTTAAATTTCCCGCAATTCAGCGCGCAAAACTCAAAAACGGGTTGAACGTCGTTTTGCTCGAACGCCATTCAACGCCGATTGTCAATGTCGCTCTGGCGGTTGATGCTGGCGCGGCTTCTGACACATTCGCAAAAGCTGGCGCGGCGTCGCTCGCTGTTGATTTAATGGACGAAGGCACGAAAACGCGCGACGCTTTCCAAATTGCCAACGAACTTGATTCGCTCGGCGCAAATCTGTTTACCGGCAGCGGGCTTGATATGTCGTTTGTCCGTTTGCAGTCAACTTCCGCAAATCTGCGTCCGTCACTTGGAATTATGGCTGATGTTGTGTTGAATCCGTCTTTTCCGGCAGATTTGTTCGCCATTCAAAAGCAACGGCGTTTAGCGCAAATCGGGCAGGAAAAAGCTGATCCTCGCGCTCTAGCGACGAGGGTTTTGACGAAAATCATTTACGGCGACAACCATGCTTACGGAAAACCTTCTTCAGGTTTTGAAAAATCGGTTGAAGGAATCACACGCGAAGATTTGATAAAGTGGCACGCCGATTGGTTTAAACCCGGAAGCTCGACCGTTATTGTCACGGGCGATGTGACAATGGACAAGCTTCTGCCCGTGCTGGAAGAAGCTCTGGGCGGCTGGAAATCCGGTGCGGCTCCTGCCAAAAATCTGCCGACTGTAGCAAAAACCGCCGGTAAAAGGATTTATCTGATTGATAAACCTAATGCTCCTCAATCCGTTATCGTTGCGGCGCATGTCACCGAAACAAGCGGGCAGCCCGAAGACCTCGCGCTCGAACCCGTTATGACGAATTTCGGCGGCATTGCGACATCTCGTCTCAACCGCAATTTGCGGCTTGATAAACATTGGAGTTACGGCACGCAAGGGCAAGTGACGAATGCCCGCGGACAGCGTATGTTTCTCGTCGTCGCGCCTGTTCAAACCGACAAAACTAAGGAATCAATGATGGAAGTTGTCAAGGAAATCAACGACATTGCCGGAACGCGACCCATCAGCGGTGAAGAATTTACCAGCATCATGCGAAATATGACTTCGCGTTTGGCGGGAAGATTTGAAACGCTGTCCGCGCTCGAATCGGCGGCAATCAATCAAATCAATTTCAATCTACCGGCAGATTACTGGTCGAATTATGCGGCAAACCTGCGTTCTTTAAACGAAACGCAGCTTGCAGCGGCAGCCAAGAAGTTTGTTCGTCCGGGCGAAGTTGTTTGGATTGTGGTTGGAGATTTGAGCAAAACTGAAAAGGGAATCCGCGAGCTTGGTTTCGGCGAAGTCGTCAAACTTAACCCTGACGGCGAGCCGATCGGAAATTAAAGTCTTTTGAAATTAGAGCAGATTTCAGTTAATTGAAATACAGGAAACAGAAGCAAGGGCGGATTCGCTCAATTAACTTATCCGCCCTTGCTGACGCGCTGGCTTCTGTTTGTATTGCATTATTCCGGGATTTGCTCTAAATCTCGGAAAACTTGTTTCCGTTTGTAAAAAGGCTTCACTTTGCATAAAGTGAAGCCTTTTCCCTTGAAACTACAAAAATGCCGTTAACTCAATTACTTTTCGTTTTTAAGCGAATTCATATCAATAACAAAACGATAGCGAACATCGCCTTTGATGGTTCGTTCATAAGCTTCTTCGATTTGCTGAATCGGAATTACCTCGACATCTGAAGTTATATTGTGCGCAGCGCAATAATCGAGCATTTCCTGCGTTTCCACAATACCGCCAATCATTGAACCGGCGAGCTTTTTTCTCTTCGGGATTATCGAAAAAGCTCCGACCTCAAGCGGTTTTTCAGGCGCGCCGACCAGTACCAACACTCCGTCGCGCCGCAGCAGATTGAGATAAACATTGATGTCATGCGGCGCGGAAACACAATCGAGAATAAAGTCATATTTTCCGGCTAGAGCTTTCAAATTTTCCGGCTGCCGCGTGACAACGAAATTATGCGCGCCGAGCTTTCGCGCATCTGCTTCTTTCGTAGGAGAAGTGCTGAAAACCGTCACGTCCGCGCCCATCGAAACAGCCAGCTTGACGCCCATATGTCCCAAACCGCCAAGCCCTACAACGCCGACTTTTTGCCCTGCTTTGACGTTGAAATGTCTAAGCGGCGAGTACGTCGTTATTCCGGCGCAGAGCAGCGGCGCGACTCCTGCAAGCTGTTCTTCCGGAGCATTAATTTTTAGCGCGTAATTTTCATCCGCGACAATCTGTGAAGAATAACCACCATAAGTCGGCGTTACACCGTCTTTTTCGAGTCCGTTGTAAGTCATTACCAATTGACCATCGCAATATTGCTCCAAACCTTCTTTGCAGTTTTCGCAAGCCCGGCAGGAATCTACAAAACAGCCAACGCCGGCAATATCGCCTTCTTTAAATTTAGTGACTTCCGCGCCAACCCTGCTCACGCGACCGACAATTTCGTGACCGGGAACCATTGGATAAATCGAGCCGCCCCATTCGTCACGAACTTGATGAATATCAGAATGGCAAATTCCGCAGAAAAGAATCTCGATCAGAATGTCATTTGTTCCGACATCACGCCGGTGAAACTGAAATGGCTCAAGCTTCGATTGTGGTGATTTAGTTGCATAACCTTGTGTTTGTAACATAATTAACCTTCCTTGTTCGTAAAATTGCAGTTTAGATTTAGTTATTTTCTGTCGTGACGATGGTGTGGTCTGTACGCTTTTAGTTAAAAATCACATTTTCACTTAACGAAAATAAAAAAGCTTCGACCGGTAAGATCGAAGCTTTTTTGACATCTGGGATTTGCAATCTGACAACTTCAGATTACATTCCCATTCCCATACCGCCCATACCGCCGCCGGGCATTGCCGGATGGTCTTCTTTTTCGGGAATTTCCGAAATCATCGCTTCGGTCGTCAGCATCAAGCCGGCGATTGAAGCGGCGTTTTGCAGTGCGGTGCGCGTAACTTTCGCCGGGTCAATGACGCCTGCGGCAACAAGGTCTTCAAACTGTTCGGTTTGAGCGTTAAAGCCAAAGCTTGTATTTTCTTCCGCGCGGATTTTTTCGACAATCACCGCGCCTTCTTTGCCAGCGTTTCCGGCAATTTGGCGAAGCGGTTCTTCGAGAGCGCGTCGCACAATCGAAACACCGATTTGTTCGTCAGTGTCGGCTTCGTTTGCCTGGAAAGTGTCGAGAACTTTACCGGCGCGAACGAGAGTTACGCCGCCGCCAGGGACGATTCCTTCCTCAACAGCTGCGCGCGTGGCGTGCATTGCGTCTTCGACACGGGCTTTTTTCTCTTTCATTTCGGTTTCGGTCGCCGCACCGACTTTGATCACGGCAACGCCGCCGACCAATTTAGCCAAGCGTTCTTGCAGTTTTTCTCGATCGTAATCCGAAGTTGTGGTTTCGATTTGGTTGCGGATTGTTTGGACGCGACCTTGGATGGCGTTTGCATCGCCGGCGCCTTCGACAATTGTGGAGTTGTCTTTGTCAATCACAACGCGCTTGGCTCTTCCGAGGTCTTCAAGCGTGACGTTTTCGAGCTTGATGCCCAAATCCTCGGTGATAACCCGTCCGCCGGTCAGAGTAGCAATGTCTTCGAGCATCGCTTTGCGGCGGTCGCCAAAGCCCGGAGCTTTCACGGCGGCAACGTTCAAAGTTCCGCGCAATTTATTGACGACGAGCGTGGCGAGAGCTTCGCCTTCTACGTCTTCGGCGATAATCAAAAGCGGGCGTCCCATTTTGGCAACTTGTTCCAAAATCGGGAGCATATCGCGCATATTCGAGATTTTCTTTTCATTAATGAGAATCAACGGTTCTTCGAGAACAGCTTCCATTCTTTCCGGGTCGGTCACGAAATACGGTGAAAGATAACCGCGGTCGAACTGCATACCTTCGACAACTTCGAGCGAAGTATCCATCGTTTTCGATTCTTCGACCGTGATGACGCCGTCTTTGCCGACTTTGTCCATCGCCTGCGCAATCAAAGTGCCGATTGTTTTGTCGCCGTTAGCCGAAACAGTGCCGACTTGGGCAATCGCATCGCCTGAAACCGGGTTCGACAGATTTTTGATTTCGTTGACGACTTGCTCGACCGCTTTGTCAATGCCGCGTTTGAGAGCCATCGGATTAGCTCCGGCAGCAACCGTCCGGACGCCTTCTTTGAAAATCGCCTGCGCCAAAACGGTAGCGGTCGTTGTGCCGTCGCCGGCAACATCCGAAGTTTTCGAAGCGACTTCGCGCACCATTTGTGCGCCCATATTTTCAAGCGAATCTTTCAGCTCGATTTCTTTCGCCACCGTCACGCCGTCTTTGGTGATCGTCGGCGAGCCGAATTTTTTATCAATAACGACATTGCGACCTTTCGGTCCGAGAGTCACTTTAACAGCATCGGCGAGCTGATTAACCCCGCGCAAAATCGCGGCGCGTGAGTCTTCTCCGTGAATAACTTGTTTAGCCATAAATTTCCTCCAATTACTAATTTATTAATGATTTATTAGGCGGCAGCGCCTGCACGTTCGATTACGCCGAGAATTTCGTCCTCGCGCATAATCAAAAACTCTTCTCCGTCAAGCTTGATTTCCGAGCCGCTGTATTTGCCAAAAAGTACGCGGTCGCCTTCTTTCACGTCAAGAGTTTGGCGTGAGCCGTCTTCTTTAACTTTGCCTTGTCCAACGGCGATGACTTCGCCTTCCTGCGGTTTTTCTTTCGCTGTGTCGGGAATGTAAAGTCCTCCGCGCATATTTTCGGTTTCTTCAATGCGTCTAACGATAACGCGGTCATGTAACGGTTTAATTTTGGTAGCCATTTTCGATTTTTGCTCCTTTCGATTGATAGATATAAATGAATTGATTGTTGATGAATTATGGGTTAGCACTATTTGCTAACGAGTGCTAATTTACAAAAGGTGAGAGCCTTTGTCAAGAGTTTTAGAAAACTTGACAATGTTATTGTTAGATTTTGGAGCTATAATTTATTGTTTAATTCGTGATAACAGTCTTTTTGGAGCTTTGGTTTGAGTTTGAAATGCGGATGCTTTCTTGGAAAGAGTATTACGGTGAATGCCAAGCGCACAAGCAGTTTTTGACAGATGATTATTGTAGCGCTCAAGGGCTTTTTGAATATAAATCTTCTCAAATTCTTCGGTGGCTTCACCGAGCAAAATATGCCCGTCAAGCATCTCTTCGATCAACAGTTCGAGCTTTTCACGAATTTGCATAAAAAAGCAGTTTCCTTTTGTGAAACTGCAACCTTTAAAATTTAGTGTTTAAAATCAACAACGACGCGAGCCGGATTTTGCAGCTCGGTAATGCGAAAATCTTTGATTTGTTTTAAACCAACAACAAACTCAACGGTTCCCTCAAAGTCGTAAATAAAAACGGTTTCCTGCACAACGGGAAAACCGAGTTTGCCTTTTTTGTAAGTCAAAATGCTTTTGCCTGTTTCAAGGTCGTGTGTTGTGGCGGAATTAAAAGTTGCGCGAACAAAAGATTTGCCTGAAACTTTGACGGTATTGTCGGATTCGCCGTAATAAAACGGCGGTTTGGCAAATTCGATTTTGTAGCTTGGGATTTTGTCTTTAAATTCAAATACGACTCGATCGTAGCCGTTGTTTTTGCCTGCGCGGACTTTAATCAGCTCACCTGAATCAGATTTTTGGCGCGCGAACGTTGATTTTGTCCAAACATTTAATTTGCCCGCGTTTTCAACTTGCGCCGAAATCGAGATTGTCGAAAGCAAAGCGAAAATAATGAGCAAACAGGTTTTTTTTAATTCGAGTTTTTTCAAAGCTGAGTTTCTCCGTAATTTAGTGGGGCAAACTCTGTCCGGTTAAAAGTTTAAAGGCTTCAATGTACTTTGCAGTAGTCGCCGCTGCAATTTCCGGCGGTAAAGCCGGAGCGGGCGGTTGTTTATTCCAATTAAGCGTTTCCAAATAATCACGGACAAATTGTTTGTCGAAAGATGGCTGCGGTTTACCTGCTTCGTAAAGTTCGGCAGCCCAAAAACGCGATGAATCCGGTGTTAAAACTTCGTCAATCAAAATAATTTCTTCGTTCTCATCGAGTCCGAATTCAAATTTTGTGTCGGCGACGATAATTCCGCGCTGGGCTGCTAAATCAGCAGCGAAGTTGTAAATCTCGAGCGTTAGATTTTTTAAGCGTTTTGTATTTTCCGAGCCGATAATTTCGCGCATTCTAGCTTCGCTGATGTTTTCGTCGTGTCCGCTCGCCGCTTTGGTCGCGGGCGTAAAAATCGGCTCGGGCAATTTTTCACTTTCGCGCAAATTGGGCGGTAATTTATGCCCGCAGATTTCGCCTGTTGCAAGATAATCTTTCCAGCCGGAACCGCTCAGATAACCGCGCGCGACGCATTCGACAGGAAAAACTTTCGTTCTATTGACCAGCGTCGAACGCCCGCGCAAAGTTTCATCATATTTTTTTATCTGATCGGGCATTCTCTCAATTTCAGTTGTCACCAAATGATGTGAAATGCCGATTTGTTCCAGCTTTCCAAACCAGAAACGAGAAATGGCAGTTAAAACCTCGCCTTTACGCGCAATTGGAGTCGGCAGAATGCAATCGAAAGCCGAAATGCGGTCGGTTGCGACGATCAAGAGATGTTTATCATCTAATTCATACACATCGCGCACTTTACCGCGCGCGGCGAGCTTTAAATCGGGTAAATTTGTTTCCGAAACGAGCATTTTTGCGGATTGAAAATCATGAATCGTAAAATGCTAAAACGCAATTCGATTCACCATTTTTGATTTACTAATCGCTTTTTAGAGCTTCGCTGAGGCGACGAATTTGGTCGGCGTGTTCGTGCGCGTGGGCAGCGTAAACTTCGAGCCATTTTTCAACCGAATAACGACCGCTTTCGTTGTGCCAGCCTTCTCGCCGCCAGTCTTCTTCGGATAAATTTTGCAGAATTTGCAAACTGGTAGCGCGTGCCGCACGAAAAGCGTCGAGCGCCGGAGCTAATTCGCGTTCGTTATAATGGAGGCGTTCTGCGAATTTGTCTTGATCGTAGGCGTAAATTACCGGAAAATCTTCGGTCAGCAATTTCCGGAGGCGAATCGCGCTTGTCATTTCGCTGTCGGCGAGATGATGAACGATTTCTGCCGCGCTCCATTTTCCCGGAAAAGGTTTTGCCGTTAATTTATCCGGCGGAAAATCTTCGAGCGCATTCTCGACCTCGGAAAAACCGTTGCCGTATTTATTTATCAACTCGTTTCGCTCGGTTTGATTCATAATTTTAATAAAAAGATTGAATTTAAAAACAAGCGATAGTCTGTACCGATAAGTGGCGGTTCGTCAAATTCTGAAATGTATTTCGGAATCTGCAAAAAATAAGTGACAAACAAAGTTAAAAGTTGCATAATGGTCGTGCGCGTAAATTTTGCTTCGCGCAGCTTACCTTTTCCCGGAATGAAAAATCTTTTGTTCCCCTAATTACTTGACGAGAAAAAAATGAAGATCAAATCAAGGATGCCTTTTCTTTATTTTCCCAAACAAATCCTGCCTAAAACAGCCGCTTTTGCCTCAAATAATCGAGCCTTAAGTATTGCCTTCTGCTTTTCTTTAGTTTCGGCTTTGTCAACCGATGCCTTTGCACAAAGTTTATCGGAAGAAAGCGTACCCGATGATTATACAATGGTTTACCTCGGATTAGTTATCATTGCTGCCGCCGTCGGCTTGATTTTTTGGTCGCGGTGGAAAAAGAAACAGGTTCAACTTTATCCGAAAAGTAAAACTGAAACTACGATTCGACGCGCCGGCTCGCGACCCGTTTCAAACAACGGTAAAGAGCGAAAAGTTGACGATTGGATTCAAGCCGGTTTCAACGAAAGTAAAAAACGACCCGTTGAAAAAACTAATTTAAACGGCGCTTCAAAAAAAATGAATTCAGTTCCGGCGAAAAAAGCTTCTGACGATTTCCAGGCGTTTCAAAAAAACGGCTCATCCAAAGAAACCCCGCTTTTTAACGAATCCTCCGTTGATTCGAGTTTCTGGCAGCTAACTCCGCCCACATCGGTTCATCCGCTTCCGAGCGCTGCAAACGATGAATCCGTGATGGACGCGATTGAACAACTCAAAGAAGAAGATGATGACGAGATGATGCGCTCGCTCGCTATTCGAGTTCTCACCGCCGCCAAAACGCGGGAATCTGTTGAAGGTTTGTCACAGGTAGCGCTTTATGACGCCAGCGCCCGACATCGAATCGAAGCGATTATGGCTCTCGCGGCTTTTGATCACGAAGCGGTTTTCGAGCCGATTTTGCTTGCCGGAGCAGATCCTTCGAGAGAGGTTCGGGCGGCAGCGGCGCGCGCTCTTTCGCGTTTGAGCTTTGACCGTTCGGACGCTTTTGTTCGCATTATCGGCTGCAACGACCCGGAGCGTTTGCGATTAGCAGCTCTCGCCTGCGTCGAATCAGGTTTCGCGACACGTGCTTTTGAGAGGCTTTCCTCTTCCGACGGTAAGCAGTCTTACGAAGCGTTTGCGATTTTGACCCTGTTAGTTAAAGCCGGAGAGTTTCGCCCGATTATGCAGACAATCGCTGAACATCCGAGCTTGCAGGTTCGCCTTGCCACAGTCAAAGTTCTGCACAATTTAAATTCAAGCAAAATGTCAGCCGCTTTGTATGAATTGTCTCTAAAAGAGGATTTGCCCGAAGAAGTGAAAAATGCTTTGAAAGAGCTGTTATTCCATTTTAGTACGGCGGTTTAAACAACCAATCTTATTTGGAATTGCGGTTGGTTTGATTAATCATACCAACCGCAATTTCATTTTGCGGCAAGCTCCGCGACAATTGCGGCGAGAACTGCAGTTTCAACCGGCTTGGCGAGATACGTTTGAAATCCCGCCGCCAAAATTTGTTTTCGGTCTTCTATTCCGGCGTAAGCGGTTAAAGCCGCTGTCGGAATGTTTCCGCCTTCTTCGGGACTCAGGGCACGAAGTTTTTTGATTAAAGTAAAACCGTCTTCACCCGGCATCCCGATGTCCGAAAGAATTACGTCCGGTTTCCATTGACTGAGAATTTCCATCGCTTCGCGCGCAGAAGCGGCGGTTTTAACGGAGGCGCCGTATTGCGACAAAGCCACAAAAAGTAATTCGCGCGCATCAGTTTCATCGTCAACGCAAAGAACTCGCAAGCCTTCTAATTTTGTTTCAACACCGGATGTAAAATCCAGATGCGGATGAAAAACAGCGTCGAGCGTTTTGCTTTGCTGGGCGGATGGTTCGGTGTCAAATTTGAGAGCCGTAATCGGCAACGTAACCATGAAAGTCGAACCGCGATTTATGCCTTCGCTTTCGGCGGAAACCGTGCCTCCGTGCAGTTCGACCAAATGACGCACGATTGCCAAGCCTAATCCCAAACCGCCGTGTGCCCGCGTTGTTGAAGCATCTGCTTGACGAAAACGGTCGAAAACGTGCGGCAAAAATTCCTTTTCGATTCCTTTTCCCGAATCCCTGACTACAATCTCGACGTGAGAATTAATGCGTCGAAGCTCCACGCTCACAATGCCTCCTTTCGGCGTAAATTTGATGGCGTTTGTAAGCAAATTCCAGAAGACTTGCTGCAAACGATGCGGGTCGCCGTAAATGTGGGATTTTGTTTGGTGCAAATCGGTTTCGAGCCGAATTGATTTTGCTTCCGCCGAAAGGCGAACCGAGTCAATTGCAGCCTCAATCACCTCGGGCAAGTCGAGAAGCGCAATTTCGAGCCGTAATTTTCCGGTGATAATTCGGGAAACATCCAAAATATCTTCGATAATCTGCTGTTGCGAACGCGCATTACGTTCGATAATTTCAACGGCGTGTGCCTGCATTTCCGGAGCGATGCTTCCCTTGCGAATCAGATTAGACCAGCCGAGAATCGAATTGAGCGGAGTCCGAAGTTCGTGCGAAACTGTCGCCAAAAATTCGTCTTTTAAGCGATTGGCTTCTTCCGCCGTTTTGCGCGCTCGTTCAGCGGTTTCAAAAAGTCTGGCGTTGTCAATTGCTATGGCTGCTTGCCCTGCAAGCCCGACGACGATTTCCTCTGCGCGTTCGGTAAAAACGCCCTTTTTTTCGTGACCGAAAAACAATCCTCCCAAAACTTCGCCCGAACGCGAAATTACTGGAACTGCGAGATAACTTACGACCGGTAAATGACCCGCCGGCATTCCGAAATACGGGGAATTTTTACCGAAACGCTCGTCGCTGCCAACATCAGAAATTCTGACAACGCCTTCGCCGCGAAATGTCGGACCGAAAAGCGCAGTGGCGCGAGGCATCGGAAAATTTTCAAAATGTTTGCGGGGCACTCCGGAAATCGTGTAAAGCATGTAAGACGCGCCGCCTTCGCCAAGGACGTTGTAGAAAAAAGCTCCGAATTGCGCGCCGCTCAATTCTGTGGCAGCATCGGTTAGAGATTGTACCAGCTTTTGCAAATCAAGCTCGCCGGAGAGCAATTTACCGATTTCGTTGATCGAGCGGAGCGTCTCGGTTTGCTCGCGCAGAACATCTTGAATTTGTTTTTGCGCGGAAACGTCCTGAACGATGCCGAGCATTCCCAAAGGTTTTCCGTCTTCGTCGTAAAACGCCCGCCCGCGCGAAGAAGCCCAAACTTGCTTGCCGTCGGGATGGTTAATGCGATACTCAATGTCGTATTCGCTCTTTTCATCGACCGCTTTCTCGACCGCTAGACGCGCCAATTCTCGGTCGTTTTCGTCTAACGATTCGCGCAATTGCGTCCAGGTCAAACTCTGTCCTGGCTCGACGCCGAAAATTTCAGCTGCTCGGGGTGAAAGAGTTACAGTGTCGGTTATTGCATCCCAGCTCCAATCTCCGAGAAGCGCAGCATCAAGCGCGAGATTTAATTTGTCCGAACGTACGCGTAATGCTTCTCTGGTTTGTTTTCTGATCGAAATGTCCCGAATGTGTTCCATATAGCCCAAAACACGTCCGTTTTCGTTAACATCGGGTACATAAGTGACGGCTATAGCGCGCGTTTTACGGTTTTTGTAGTGAAGGGTTGATTCAAATTCGACTCGTTCACCGCTAAGAACCTGTTCAATAAAGGGCAGAACTTTTTGGAAGGCTTCATAGCCGATAACATCAACAAGCTTTTTTCCAATCAAATCTTCAACTGGACAATCAAACAATTCTTCGTAACCTTTGTTCAAAAATCGGTATCTTAAATCCGCGTCCACGTATGAAATGAGAGAGGGCGCAGAATCAAAAATTTTTCGCAAAATCGCGTTTTCCGCAGAATTTGATTGTAAAAGCCGATTTATTTGCGTTTCGCCGTTCATAAAATTTTGGGAATTCGGTGAGAAAAGATGGAAATTGGACTTTAAACCAAGTTTGCTTTGCCGTCAACAAGACAAACTATTAAATCGCTCGAAAAGTTGAATTATTATAAACCCAATTCTGCGAACGATGAAAAATTAAAAAGCCCGTGATGCTTCTCACGGGCTTTTTAATTTTTTTCGAAACGGTTAATCCGGCAAACTTCTTTGCGGAGGCGTGATATTGTCCGTGTCCTTTATATTTTCGACTTTCTTTGGCTTTAATTCTTTGGATTTTTGCTTAACCGGGGGCGGAGGCGGTTCGTCATCCTCTGATTCGGTTCCCTGCTTATTATTTTCTGCATTATTTTCATCCCCAGCTCCGGATTCTTCATCCGTTTTTTCAGCAATTTCCTGATTGTTTTCTTCGCTCGCGTTTTCCTCTTGGCGAGCCGAATTATTTCGGGTTTCTTTCAAATCAGTTCTTTGAATCGGAGCAAAGCCTGTTGAAACCGAATTTAATAGTTTCGATCCCGATGTAACATCACTCGATTTTGTGTTTTCGGGCGAATCGTTTTCCTTTTTATCGGCTAACAAATTTTCTTCCTCTGATTTTGCTGATTTATTTTCATTCCCGGTCGAATTAACGTCAGGCAAAACGTCCTGTGTTGTATAGGGCGTAGAGGATTCGGCATAAATCGAGCGTTTATAAAGCTCGGCGCCAATAAAAATACCGGCGATAATTGCTACCAAAAGCAAAGACAAAGCAGCCGGAATCCAGCCCCAACTGCGAGTCGGTTGTACGGTTGTCGGTTGTGCGACATAAATAACTTGCGGCTGCTGCGGTAAAGCTCCCAAAAGTTCATCGGGAACCGAAGCGACAGGAATCACTGGCTGAACCGGAGCCGGTTCAGCAGCCTCAAAATTAGGCGCCGGCGGCGGCAAAGAAATTTCCGTGTCCTCTTCTCTGACAAAAGTATTCTTTTCATTAAAGCTTGTTTGATTATCGTTGCTCATAACGCGCACCTCTTTGATAAAAACACAGTGCAAAGCTCGTTCCACTAAATTTTATCGAGGTTAATCAAGCAATTTGCCGTTTTCCGGCTTTTTTCTTTTAAAAAGCGTTCTAAGATGTGACAAACAACGTCTGAGAGCAATACGCCGACACAACCAGCGGCGCGAATTTTGTGAAAAACAAAAGTCTGAAGAACTAAATTTTAAAGTTGGCAGTTTGAATTAAAAATGGATTTTCTTAAACATCAACTCTCACGATACCGCGTTTGATTGCCGAGATCGCGGCTTGCGTGCGGTCTTCAACGTTTAATTTTTCAAAAATATTTTTGAGATGTGTTTTGACTGTATTTTCAGTAATTGAAAGAGCAGTGGAAATTTCTTTGTTGCTCGCGCCGCGAACGATCATTTCGACCACGCGGCGTTCAGCGGGCGTTAAATCTTCGGCACCGAGATTTTCGGTCAGCACTTCGGCGATTTCGGGTGAAACAAAACGTTTGCCGCGATAAACGGCGCGAATCGCTTTCAGCAATTCTTCCGCCGCGGCGTCTTTCAGCACAAAACCACAAGCGCCGTTTTCGAGCGTGCGACGGATTTCGCTATCTCCGGCGCGGTCTGCAAGAATAATGATGTTTGCTTTGGGAAATTCGCCGCGAATAAATTTTACCGCATCCACACCGCATAAATCGGGCGTCCTGAGACCGAAGAGCGTAATGTCCGGCTGGAATTTTCTAAATTGTGAAACGCCTTCTTCGCCCGTTGTCGCTTCGGATATGATTTTCATGTCGGGCTGCTCTGAGACAACAGTTTTAATGCCGATGCGCGTCAGCGGATGCGATTCGACCAGTAAAATTTTGATTGGCTCGTCTTTTGAGATCATCTGTAGCCGAGCAATAAGCGAATCGAGCGGTCGTGAATTCGCCGATTGTGATCGTCTCGCCAAGCCTGAACGATGTTTTGTTCGACTGTTGAAACGGGAAAATTTGTCATTTTTGATGTTTGCGTGCTTTCAAAGGCGCGATTTGTCAGCGCCAAGTGGGGTACGCTAAATCCCATCGCGTCTGGCGTTTGCAGTGCAAGATCAGCTGTTTCCGGGTCGAAAAAGAAATCCTCAAAAGCCGCAACGTGCCAGATAGTATCATCTTGATTCTCGTCAATCGCCAGGATTTTTAGCAATCCGTAACCGCTTTCAAGTTGGTAAATCAAAACGTCGCCAACCTTAAAATCACGCGCCATGAAATTTCTCTCCCGCTTTCGAATTATGTTTTAGATTAGCATAAACGAAAGCCTTTAAATTATGAAAGAAAGGCTGACGGGCGTTGCAGTTGACCGAAAACGGCTTCGGGATTATTCTTTTCACCTCGTTGAACTTCAAAATCGAACTTCAAAAAAATGAACTCAAAACAAAAGCTGCTTTTCCTGATCTCTTTTTCCGCGTTTGTTTTTGCTGGTTGTTCGGGCGATGATTTTTCCAGACGCCTTACAGCCGAAACTCCGGCGGAAATAACTTCGGTTGTGCTTGATCGAGACCGGAAAACGACTCGTCGTCGCTCAGGTTCAAACAATCGCCGCCGAACGAAAACTACCACGACTTACGAAACCGATATTACTTATCGCTACACAGTTAACGGACAGGTTTACAACGGCGAAACCGAAAAAGACGGCGATCTGACGGGGCGTTTTCGCACCGGAACGACCGCCAAAGTCTGCTACAACCCGGCTCAACCCGACGAAGCGGATGTTTTTGAAACCGGACACCGCTGCGGCACGTAAAAAAACGAGATTTAAAATTATAAAAAAAAAATTTCTCGTGATTTTGTTAGTCTTCTGTCCCATTTCAAGTTTCGCGCAAGACGCAACCGCCGCAAAAGTTGACGAATTTATTCGCACCGAAATGCAGAAGCAAAAGATTCCCGGAGTTTCGCTCGCCGTCGTCAAAGACGGGCAGATTATTTATGCCAAAGGTTACGGTTTCGCCAATGTTGAACATCAAGTTTTGGTCAAGCCCGAAACCGTTTTTCAATCAGGTTCGGTCGGCAAGCAATTTACCGCAGCGGCTGTAATGCTGCTGGTCGAAGAAGGAAAAATCAATCTTGACGATAAAATCAGCAAATTTTTCGCCGACGCGCCGGAAACCTGGAAGGACATCACAATTTGCCATCTTTTAACGCACACTTCCGGGATGACCGATTACCCGAAAGGTTTCGATTTTCGGCGTGACTATACTGAGGATGATCTTTACAAACAAATCAAAGCAGCCCCGCTGGCGTTTCAGCCCGGCGAAAAATCCGCTTATAGCAATCTCGGCTATGTCACGCTGGGCATTTTAATCGGCAAAGTAACCGGCAAATTCTACGGCGATTTTTTACAGGAGCGCATTTTTAAACCGCTCGGAATGACGACCGCGCGAATCATCAATGAAGCCGACATCATCCCGAATCGCGCAAGCGGCTATGTTCTCAGAAAAGGCGAATTGAAAAATCAGGAATGGGTTTCGCCGTCTTTGAACACAACTGCCGATGGTGCTCTTTATCTAACGGCTTATGACATGGCGAAATGGGACGCTGCACTCAATGGCGAAAAGCTATTAAAGAAAACGAGTCTCGAACAAATTTGGACTCCAGTTAAATTAAACGATGGCAAATCGCATCCTTACGGTTTTGGCTGGGCGATCGGCGAAGTCAACGGTCGCCGCCTCATTGAACACGGCGGCGCGTGGCAAGGTTTCAAAGCGATGATTAGCCGTTACCCGGATGACAAATTAACAGTCATCGTTTTCGCCAACCTGATAAACGCAAACGAGAAAAAATTAGCGCACGGCGTTGCCGGAATTTATAATCCAGCACTCGCTCCGCCGGTCGCTAAAGCGATTGAAGATAAAGAGCCGCGCGTTACGGCTTTTGTCAAAGATTTTCTGCAAAAAACCGTTGCCGGACAAATTACGCAGGATCTTTTTACGACCGAAGCCGCCGCGGCGCTTTTCCCTGATCGCATCAAACAAGCCGGGGAGTTTCTCAAATCGCTCGGCAGCTTTTCCGACATTCAATTGATGGAGCGGACTGAAAGGGGAGAGACGAGAATTTATCGGTATCAAGTAAAATATCGAAATTCTCAGGATAATATTTTAATTCTGGCATTAGGTTTGACAAAGGACGACAAGATCGCTGGAGTACAAGTTAAACCTGAGTAAATTAAATTTCCCGAACAAAAATTGGTTAAGTGACGTTAGAGGCTTTGCGCAGGTTTGGCTGCAAAGCCTCTTGTCATTAATAAGTAAAAATCAACCAAAGAAAGTTTTAAATGTATGAAAGCTTTTAGGCTAACGTTTGCCTTTTGTTTAACTCTCGTTATTACCTTTGAAGCTGTTTTCAGTGTTCCCGGTTTGGCTCAATCGTCCGAATCAAAAACATCGCAAGCTCAGTCAACCGTTTTTGAAAGAATCCAGCGAGTAGAAAACGGTTTGCTGCCGCCTTTTCAAATCAAAGGCGAGCCGTCAGCGAAAATGAACCTCGCCGACAGGATGAAACATTACAAAGTGCCGGGCGTTTCGATTGCCGTCATCAACGACGGCAAAATCGAGTGGCAGCGTAGCTACGGCGTCAAAGAAGCAGGCAAAAATGAGCCCGTTTCGGTTGACACGATGTTTCAAGCTGCTTCAATTAGCAAACCCGTTGCGGGAATGGCTGCGCTCAAAATTGTGCAGAACGGCAAGCTCTCACTTGATGAGGATGTAAACAAAAAACTCGTTTCGTGGAAAATGCCGGAAAACGAATTTACCAAAGAAAAGAAAGTAACTTTGCGCGGCTTGCTCAGCCACGGCGCAGGCTTAACCGTTTCCGGTTTTCCCGGCTACGCCAGCGACAAAGCTTTGCCGACAGTTGTGCAAATTCTTGACGGAAGCGCACCCGCAAACACCAAACCCGTCCGCGTTCAGGAAACGCGGGGACTCGCTGGAGCTATTCGGGCGGCGGAATTACCGTGATGCAGCTTTTAATGACCGATGTTTCGGGCAAACCGTTTCCGAAATTGATGCAGGATATGGTTTTTAAAAGGCTCGAAATGAAAAACAGCACTTACGAACAGCCGCTCCCCGCCAGATTTCATTCGCAAGTCGCCGTTGCGCACAATGCAAAAGGCGAAAAGATTGCCGGAAACTGGCACGTTTACCCGGAAATGGCTGCCGCCGGATTGTGGACGACGCCTTCGGATTTGGCGCGTTTTGCCATCGAAATTCAGCAGGCGTTTGCCGGAAAATCCAAAAAGATTCTGTCGCCTGAAATGACGCGGCAAATGCTCACCAAACAAACGGGCAGTTGGGGACTCGGAGTCACACTTGCGGGCGAAGGCGCATCCGCTCGTTTCTCGCACGGCGGCTCGAACGAAGGTTACCGCTGCTCGCTCATCGCCTACAACGAAACCGGACAAGGCGCGGTTGTGATGACAAATTCAGATAACGGCGACGGGCTAATCACCGAAATCATGCGCAGCATTGCCGCTGAATACGGCTGGGCTGATTATCTGGCAAAGGAAAAAACAATCGTCAAGCTTGATTCGAAGATTTTCGAAGGCTATAGGGGACAATATCAGTTTGGCACAGCCGGTAATTTTACGGTTTTGATAGAAGAGGGCAAACTTAAAATTCAGCTCGGTGGTGCAAGAAAATATGAGTTGTTACCGGAATCGGAAGCAACATTCTTTCTCAGAGAGATGCCATTAGAAGTGATTTTTGTTAAAGACGCAAACGGAAATGTTACCGAAATGATTCATTTTTTCAACAGGCAGGAATTCCGATTAAAGAAAATCAAATAAAAATCAAAGAAAAACAATAAAGGGAAAAGGGCATGAATTTATTTTCAGTCCTTTTCTATTTTTTGACCTACTCTGGACTTTTCTCACTGAATAAATACAATTCAAATCTCTGTCTTTTGAAAAATATGAACAACTTATTATTTCGAGTATTTTTGCTGATTGCGATTAGCCTTGTTCCCACATTTGTTATCGCACAAACAAAATCCCGCGCCAGAGATTTGGGTGTCCCGTTTGATGGGACGCCGGGACAGTTCAATGCAATTACGGACGTAAAAGGCGTTGAAGTCGGATATGTGACTTTGATTTCGGGAGATGGCAAAAACGCCGTCAGAACCGGTGTGACCGCAATTTTGCCGCAGGGCAGAAATTTTCAGGGGCGCGTTTTTGCAGGTTGGCACACTTTAAATGGAAACGGTGAAATGACAGGCACAACTTGGATTGAAGAGTCCGGCGGTCTCGGCTCGCCGGTAATGATCACTAACACGCACAGCGTCGGGGTTGTCCGTGACGCTGTCATTGAATGGGGCGCCAAAAAAGGGGCAAAAGGCGTTTATTCCGGAGATTTGAGTCTGCCTGTAGTCGCCGAAACATATGATGGTTTTCTCAATGACATTAATGGTTTCCACGTTAAAAAAGAACACGTTTTTCAGGCAATTGACGTTGCCAAAAGCGGCGCTATTGCCGAGGGAAACGTCGGCGGCGGAACCGGAATGATGGCTCACGGTTTTAAAGGCGGAACCGGTACGGCTTCGCGGGTGATCAAAGGACCGGACGGAACTTTTACAGTCGGTGTTCTGGTTCAGGCAAATTATGGCGCTCGTCAGTTTTTTTCAGTTGCCGGAGTGCCTGTCGGACGCGAAATCAGAGATTTGATGCCTTCACAAGGCAAACAGGCAGAAACCGGACAAGGCTCCATTATTGTTGTTGTGGCGACGGACGCTCCGTTGCTGCCTCATCAATTAAAACGTCTCGCGCAACGCGCAGGTCTCGGTGTCGCAGTTGTCGGCGGGCGTGGCGAAAATCCCTCAGGGGACATCTTTATCGCCTTTTCCACCGCAAACGCCGTCGAAGCCAGCAAGGACGAAGGTTTGTCGAACCTGATAATGTTGCCGAATGAGAAAATCAGCCGCCTTTTTTGGGCGACAGCACAAGCTACCGAAGAGGCAATCCTAAATGCAATGGTTGCTGCCGAAACGATGAAGGGAATTAACGGCAACATGGCTTACGCTTTGCCGCACGACCGCTTACGCGAAATACTGAAAAAATATAATCGGTTGCCGAAATAAAAGTAAGCACAAAAAAGAGTGGAATTTATGAAAAGAGCTTTTGTTATCGCTGCAATTATCTTTGCTTTGCAAGCATTCACATTAGGGCAAACAAACACACAAAAGGATTTTGTTTCAACGCGTGAGATGGACAGAATCAACTGGATGGAATTTAAAGAAGTTGTGCCTTCGCGCATTAATACTGTTTTGTTGCCGACCGGTACACTCGAACCACATGGCGTCATCAACAATGGCGCTGACAACACAGCGCCTTTTGCGATGGCTAAACATATTTCGCGCCGCGTCAATGCACTTGTCGCACCGACTCTTCCATACGGAATTACGGGCAGTATGGAAGCATATCCTGGCGCGTTTCAAATCAGCGAAGCGGCTTATCGCCCGTTTGTTAAACAAATTCTCGAAGGTCTGGCTAAAAACGGTTTTCGCAACATCATCGTTTTAAACGGGCACGGCGGCGGGCAAACTGCCGTTCTGCAATCGGTAGCCGCTGAAGTCGCGACGGAAAAACGTGTCCGAACTTTGGTCGTCAATTGGTGGTCGTTTGCGTCGGATGTGACTAAAGAAGTTTTCGGCGAAGACGGGGGGCACGCCGGTTGGAACGAAACCGCTTTTATTCAAGCGGTTGACCCGACTCTCGTCCAAAAAGAGCGTTACAAGGACGATCTCGCAACGCCTTATCCGCCCACCGGAACCTGGCAAGCCGTACCGTTTCCGTCATCAATCGGTCTTTATCAACCGAAACAAGGCTATCCGAAATTTGATCAGAAAAAAGCCGACGAATATTTCCAAAAAGTCACCGACAAAGTGGCGAATTTGATTTTAGAACTCGTTCGCAAATGGGATTCGGCTGGTTTATAAAAATTTGAAAGTTGGTGTACAAAAAACAGAAGCCAACGCATAAGCAAGGGCGGATTTGCTGAATCAAACGTTTCCCCCTTTGATCAGCGCGGGCTATTGTATAGCTATCTTGAAATCGGTGCTAAAAGAAAAAGGGTAGGAAAAATTTCCTACCCTTTTTCTTTTAACCGAAGGTTTCCTTCGACTGCAAACGATTACTCTATGGTCTTTGGTCGTGAAGAACCACAATCTCTTTTGTTGCAGTTGCGGTTTGACCTGATACGTCAGTAATTGTTGCTGTGACAAGGTAACGCCGACCGTCCCGGTCTTCTCCTTCGCGGCGTGCCTCGACTTGAAGAGTTTCAGTCCACGAAGCTGAATTGCCCGTAAGAGAGCGCGCCGGAATCGAAAGCGGCGTTCCGTATTCGTCAGTTACAACGTAGCTGACCTGAGCCAAACCGGAAACCGCATCGGAACCGCTGCCGCTGATTTGCACGTCAATCATTTTTCCGTTTGGCGGGAAGATGCGGTCGGGCTTCGCCGTAATGCTTATCTTCGGCGCGGTTTTATCGAGCTTGACGGTTAAATTTTTCGCCTGCTCGGTATTTCCGGCTTGATCTGTCGAACGGTAATGAATCGTTGTTACGCCTTCGCTGTTGACGACAAAACTGCTCGTATAAGGCTGCCATGTTGCGCCATCGGTTGAATATTCTGTCGTTGTGACTCCTGATAAATCGTCCGTCGCCGTTAATGTGATTGTAACGTTGCTCGTGTACCAACCGTTGACTCCGTTTGGTGCAGTCGGGGTCACTATGGCAGCGGTTTCCGGCGCAGTGGTATCTTCTGCGGTCTCAACATTTGCGACCTGACCCGCGATGACTTCAAACGGTAAGGAATAAAAAGTTTTATTACCTAGTTGAACGACGCTGCGATATGTTCCCGGCGCAAGATTTAACACGCCCCAAAAGCCGCTTCCGTCTGTTTTTACGGTTTTTGACTGGCTTCCGTCTGTCGGCTTGATTGTTACAGTTGCGCCGTCTAAAGCATTGCCGCTTGAATCAAGTGAAATTCCCATTGCATAACCTTTTGTCGGCTGCGATTTCCAGGGCATTTCCGGCGGAGAAATGTATGCTGGAAATAGCGGCGCCAAGTTCAGATTTTCAAAACGCGTTGCGCCGTTAGCGCTCGCGCCCGTGCGAAGGGCGGCGAAAAAATCGTTGTTCGTACGTTTCGGGGTTGATACTCCGGGAGTCGGGTATGAAAAAGGATTATTAGTAACGGCGGCACTCGTGCTATTACCATTCGTTGTTCCCGAAATAGTACTACCGAGCGCATAGAAAATCACACCGTCAGCCGTTGTATTTGCCGTTTCATAAGGCGGGCGTGCAAGAGCGCGCCGCGCTTGCAGCAGCGAGCCTTCAATGCCGTTAAGGTAAACGCCCAAGCCCGGAAGTGAAAGACGATTATTGTCGCGGGCAAGCTGCTTCGTGAATGCAAGCCAATCATCATACTGCGCGCGAATGTTGTTATTTGGTGCGAAAAGATGCTCCTGCTTGTAAATCATCGGCGCAATGATGTCCAGAATTCCTTCCTGCGTCCATGCGCGCCAATCTTGAAACACTCGATAATAGGCTTCTGTTTTTTCCCATCCTCCGCTTGCGGTCGGACCAGTCCAAAAGCAAATTAATGCAGCCGAAACTTTAATGTTCGGTTTAACCGCAGTGGCATTAAGGTAAATACGCCGTACGACGTTTGTGACCTGCTCGCGGCGCCAGTCGTTCCACTTAGGATCGTTGGTTTTCGGATAACCGACATCTGCGGCGGTAATGCGGCGCGGGGCGGCGGCTGTATTCACGTTTGTGCCGATGTCGGCTGTTGTGTAATAGGTCGCCTGATCTCCGTAGCGAGCTTTGAAACGCTGGACGCTTGTTTCGTTGTAACCGACGTTGATGCCAAGAGGCTGACCGACGGGACGATCAATCGGTGCTTCCGGGTAACGAATGCGGTCGAGATGCAATCCGTCGAGGTCATATTGTTTGACCAGATGCGTTAGTACATCAACCGTGTATGCGGCGGCTTCAGGGTGTCCGAGATCAACGTACCATTCTGCAGTGTAGCGTTGTCCGTTGAAGGTTGTTCCGTCGGCATGGTGTGGCAACGACCGAGTTGACCATTGGCGCGCATCGGTATACGGCGCGCTTTTGGAGCTATCCCAAAAATGTTGATTAAAAACGTGATTCGGGTCGCGCGGTACTCCTGATGATGGAACTGTCGGATTACCGTTATAGATTGAGCCGACAATGACAAAAGCATGAACTTCGATTCCTCGCTCGTGCGCCCGTTGGATTAGGTATTTGAGCGGATCAATTGTCCATTTTCCAGTCGAGTCGGGTTCGCCGACGCCTGTAACTTGCGTCAGAGGCTCTTTTGTATCCAGATACCATGAATCGCCGCGACGGCGAACCTGCGCGAAAATCGCATTGGCATTTGACTGAACCGCCGAATCAACTAGCCTGTCAATCTCGGCTCGCGTTCCCATCTGTGTGTTAAACGTCTCCGCCCAATAAGCACGGTATTCTCCGGTCGGTGTTTGCGCTGTTGAAGCGTTTGAAAAACAGAGCGCTGCTAAAAACAACATAACAACGGCGATGCTTTTCTCTATTTTATGCAGGTAGGAATTCTGTTTTTTCATTTTTTAGGCTTCTTTATCGAAATGTTCTAGAATTTTTACTCCGATACGAATATTTTGTCAACAAAAAATGCTTATATTAAATCCATTTAGTATAAGTTACTCCTATAACTCAAAGTAATTAATCAAGTTACGCTTGAAGCGGTTTCGCTGAAAACAACCGAATAAAAAGGCGAGCTTTACGCCCGCCTTTTGAGAGTTTTGCTTGTTGAATTTCTATTTTTGTGCGGAAGAAACGTTTCCTAAATATTTTTCGAACCAGTCAAGATTTGCCTGCATTGCTGCGAGCTGCATTTTCGGTTCGTTCGGTCCGTGTGGCTGGCGCGGGAGAACGAGCATTCTGGTTGGAACGTTTTGGGTTTTCAAGGCGTTGTAAAATTCATAGCCTTGCGAAATCGGAACGCGGATGTCTGCATCGCCGTGTTGGATCATTGTCGGTGTGGAAACACCTTTAACGTTGAACATCGGTGAATGTTTAGCGTAAATTTCCGGATTTTCCCAAAATTGCCCGCCGAAATAATCCGGGATAAAAGCCGGAATATCAGCCGTTCCGTTGAAGCTCATCAAATTTGTCACGGGCGCGCCTGCCGAAGCCACTTTAAAGCGCTTCGTCTGCGTCACAATCCACGAAGTCATAAATCCGCCGTAGCTCCAGCCCATCACTCCCAAACGATTCGGGTCAGCAATTCCCATTTCAATGACTCGATCAATTCCGGTCATCAAATCCTGATAATCGCCAAAGCCCCAATCTTTAATATTCGCGCGTCGGAACTCAGTTCCGTAACCCGAGGAACCGCGCGGATTCGGTCGCAAAACGGCATAACCTCGCGATGCAAATGTAGCAATCGGATAAACGCCTCGTCCGCCGATGAAGGTTTGCTGGAAAACTCCGGCAGGACCGCCGTGAATGTTCAAAATCAGCGGCACGCGCTGTCCGGTTTGATAATTAACCGGATAAGTCAAAAGTCCTTCGATTTCTTTGCCGTCTTTCGATTTCCAGCGGATGACTTCGGTTTTGCCGAGCGGAAGGCGCGGCAAATCGGCGTTTGCGCGGGAAATCTGGACGGGCGAGAAATTAGAAATTGAGGCGACAAAAGCTTCGGGCGGAGCGTCCGATGTTTGGCGCGTGAAACCGAACATCGTGCCGCTGTGATTTAAATTTAACGCGCCATAAACGGCGGGCGTGGTTTTGATTTCTTCGACCTTATTGGCTTCAACATCAACCGCGTAAATTTGCGTTCCCGTGCCTTTGGCTTCCGAAAAATAAATCCGTTTGCCGTCAGCCGACCAGCCAGCAATATTCGGCTGCCCGTCGTATGATGCTGAGAGCGAGCGTGGCTGACCACCGCCGGAAACGGAATAAATCTGAATCAAACCACTTTGAGCCCAGCGAGGCGGATTATCGCTGACAAGCATTGCGATTGATTTTCCGTCAGGGGAAAAAGTGGGAGACGATTCGGCGGCTGGTGTTGCGGCAAAGGGTGCGGCTTTTGCTGTCGCTACTTCGACAATCGAAACATCCGAGGTCGTCCAATAATTAGCAACAGGCGATTTTGTGTGACTGAAAACGATTCGTGTACTATCTGGCGACCAATCAAAACCTGTAACATTATAATTTTCAGCAGTTAATTTGCGCGGCTCGCGTTTGCCATTGGCGTCCTTTGCGAGGGGAATTACATAAATCCGTGACATTTTGACGTTTTCGTCAACCCAGCGAAAATCATTTCTGCCTTTGTCGTTTTTTTCCTCCTCTTCGGTTTTTGCATCAGTCATTGTGTAAGCAATCCAACGACCGTCGGGTGACCATTCAAAATCGGAAATGCCTGTTTTAATATCGGTCAAAGGCTCGGCTTCGCCACCGTTTAAACGCAGCAGATAAAGATTGTTTTTGTTGTCTTTGCGATTTGAAGTAAACGCAATCCAGTTTCCGTCGGGCGACCATTTCGGATTGGTAGAAGATTTATCGCCGAAAGTTATTTGTGCGTTTTCTTTGCCGTCTGTAGAAGCCATCCAGATTTGCGTGACAAATTCGCTTTTGTCCGTCGCCATTATTTCGTTGACAATTGTGTAAACGACTCGTTTCCCGTCGGGCGAAACGCGGGGTGCGCCCAATGCTTTAACTTTCACTTGCATTTCAGGCGTCCATGCCGGCGGCGGATTCGTTTGTGCCGTCGAACCAGAAGCAAACACAAAGGGGATAAGCAGAAATACGATTGTAGTTTTCGCCAATACAGTCATCTCAATTTTCTCCTCTGTCAGACTTGATAAAATGAAGTTCCAATTACGGTTGGAGAAAATTGTTTTACAGATTGTCGGAAGAAAAATCAACCGAATCGAATAAAGAAAGCACTACTCAATTCGACTGACATAATTTTCGTTTCTTCAAAAACGAGAATATTCCGTTTATTGCGGAGGAGATTGCGGAGGAGTAGGCTGACGATTTTGGCGGAGAAGATCATCAATTCTGCGGCGTCGAAGTTCTTCTTTTTCGGATTCACTCATTTCACGTTGTTGACGGAGTGTTTCGCGGCGCTGTTGCTGTTGTTGTCTTTCGGAAGTTTCTCCGGTCATTATCTTTTCAATGTTCGACACTGTTGGTTGTTCGGGAGCTGGAGGTATGTTGTTTCGGCGTGGAGTTCGCGCCGCTACTGGAGGCGGTTGCGCCGTTCGGTTTTGCGAGCGTTCCTGTTTTTCGGGAATAACAATCTCCGGTGTCGGGGAATTTTCCGGCGTTTTATGTGTTTCGACCGCTGTTTCCCTTGATTTTGGAGTTTGCTTCGGCTGTGCCGTTTGCTCTTTTTCAAGCGTGAGAGCGGGAGGCGCCTCAGGCGTCGGCGAAACTGAAACCGTTGAAGGTTGATTCGTTTCGGCGTTTAAAACAGGGCTTGGCTTCGAAGCGGCAGGAGCTTGATTCGATTCACTTGATGATTTGGCTCCGTTTGTGACATACCAAACAGCAAAAATTCCGCCGAATAAAATTGCTGCCCAAACTGCAATTTTCAATAAAGAATTGCTTGAAAAGCCCGACCGTGCAACAGCGTTTTTTGCCTGATTCGGCTGCGGCGAAACCTTTGAAGGTTGAAACGGAGTTTTAACAACAGGAATTCGCACTTGAACTGCGCTGTTATTTTGTTTTTCAGATGAACTTTGTGTTTCAACGTCGGCGGCAAACGAAGCAAGAGCCGGGAAATTTTCGGTTTCAAGAAAACTTCCGGCTTTATCCTCGGAAGCGGCTAGCGTGGCGGTTTCTTCGGGCAACGTTGCGGCGTCTAAAGTCGCTGGCGTATCAACCGCATATTTCAACGCTTTTCGCATCGCGTTAGCCGAAATAAAACGGCGTTCGGCGTTAAGAGCGAGAGCCGTTTGTAAAACCTGGGCAACCGAAAGTGAAACCTCAGGATTGATTTCGCTAGCAAGCTGAAGCGGGTCGTGTTTTCCGGCAATGATTGCTGAAGCTCGCGCTAAAACGTCAATCGGCAGTTTGCCGGTTAAAAGATGATATGCAGTAGCCCCAAGCGCAAAAATGTCGGAGCGCGCATCCGTTCCGGTGCCCTGAATTTGTTCGAGCGGCGAATAAGTGCGCGAGTATCCGAAAACGCTTTTCATCCCGAGATGATCGGAAGAATTTAATTTCGCCAATCCGAAATCGAGCAAAACAATGTTTCCGCGTTTTGTGAGCTTCAAATTATCAGGTTTAATGTCGCGGTGAATAATCGGCGGGTCTTGCGAATGCAGAAAATCAAGTCCGTCGAGTACTTCGTCAATCCAGTGCAAAACTTCTGTTACAGGAAATACACCTTTGCGTTTCAAGATTTCCGACAAGTCTTCGCCTTCGATATATTCCATGACGAGGAAATGCCCGTTGCCTTCGGTGAAATAATCGGAAACGTGCGGCAAAATCGGGTGATGCAGGCTGTTGAGAAGACGAGCTTCGCGCTCGAACGCCTCGCCCAAATCGGCGTCTTTGTAAAACGTTTGCTTGATGGCGACGCGGCTGCCAAATCTCTGGTCAACAGCGAGATAAACCGCGCCCATCCCGCCTTCGCCGATTTGCGATTCTATTAAATAGCGGTTTTGTAAAAGTGTTCCGGTTTCAACCATTTATTTTGCCTGAAAAGTAATTGGCAAATTTGATGCCAAAAATGGTTCAAATGATGAGAAAAAATAAAAGCGTAAACCTTCGAGTTTACGCTTTTATTTTTTCTTATTAAAGAATTGAATTATTTCCGCTTGTATTTGTCGAACCATTGTCGCAAATAGAGTATTTGCGACAGACGGTTTGAAGGATGACGCAGACCGATTGAATTAAAGCCGTGGTATTCGTTGTTCAAACGAACCATTGCCGTCGGTACTTTTCGCAATTTTAAAGCGCGGTAATACTGTTCGGTTTGTTCCATCGGCGTTCTCAAATCAAGCTCGCCGGTCAAAAGCATTGTCGGTGTTTTGACGTTGCCGACGTAAGTTAAAGGTGAACGCCGCAGATGTTCCGCCGGGTCTTCCCACGGAAGCTTTTTGAAGTTGTAATACCAATCCGCACCGTCGGTTGTGCCGACAAACGAATACCAGTTAACCACCGGTTTCATTGAAACCGCCGCGGCAAAACGGTCTGTGTGTCCGACAATCCATGCAGTCAAAACTCCGCCGCCGGAACCGCCCGTCACGAACAAATTTTTCTCGTCAATGTAGCCTTTTTTGATGACTTCATCCACGCCACGCATTAAATCGTTGTAATCTTCGCCGGGATAATTGTTGTTGATGGCGTTTCCGAAAGTTTTGCCGTAGCCAGTTGAGCCGCGCGGGTTGGTATATAAAACGACATAATTTTCCGCTGCGTGGTTTTGAAACTCGAAATTAAAACCGATTCCATACATTGAGTGCGGTCCGCCGTGAATGTACAAAATCAGAGGATATTTTTTCTGGGGATTAAAATCCGGCGGTTTGACAATCCAACCCTGCACGCGCATTCCGCCGACCGAGTCGTACCAAATCTCTTCAACGTCGCCCAATCTCCTGTTTTCGAGCAAATCATCATTGACATTCGTCAATTTGCGCGGCGTCGGTTGTTTGAGATTTAAGACGACAACATCACCCGGTTCTTTCGCGTCGGACAAAACGCCCGCGATGATACCGTTTTTGCTCATATTTGCGGGCAAAAGCTGAAAATTGCCTTTGGTGATTTGACGAATCGCGTTATTTTTTAAACTAACCCCGTAAAGATTGTTTGTGCCTTTGTCTTCGGTGGCGAAGTAGATTTCGTCGTTCGATTCGTTCCATATCAAACCGAACGGCGAGCGGTCAAACGTTTCCGACAACACTCGTTTATTCTGTCCATTGGCGTCCATCACGTAAAGCTTCTGGACGTTGTAAGTGTCTTCGTTACGGTCAAAACCGACATAAGCGATGCGTTTTCCATCGGGCGAAATGGTCGGTTCATTGTCTGGACCATCGCGGTCTGTCAGCGGAATGATTTGATTTGTTCGCGTATTGAGCGCATAAATTTCGGTGCCGAAGCGGACATATTCAGCTTCGGGTTTGCGAACCGCGCTGAAAACAATCGTAGTCGAATCAGGCATCCATTCGGGCGCGTTGTGATTAAAATCGCCGTCGGTCAATTGTCGCGCGACGCCGCCCGTATCCGAAACGACGAAAACGTGTGTAAAGCCTTCCTGTCGAAAACCCGAGCCGTCCGAACGATAGTTCAAACGGTCAATTACGCGAGCTGGTTCAACCCATTTCGCGCCTTCCGGGCGACCGGGCAAATTGACGCGCATCGCGTTTCTAGCTGTGACTAGCATATTAAAAGCGATTCGTTTTCCATCAGGCGACCAGGCGAGATTTGCCGGAGCGCGTTCGAGCGCGGTGATTTGAGTTCCGGCGTCGGGCGTGTCCATCCATTTGACGAAAATCTGGGCGCCTTGCGGCTGTCCCGGCGCGACATACGCAATCCGCTTTCCGTCCGGAGACCAAACGGGCGACGAGCCTTTTAGCAGAAAACGATTGCGTGTGCCGTCTGCATTGACAATCCAAACGTCGGATTCGTATTTGTCGTTGATTTTGTCCGTCCAACGACGCGTATAAACAACTTGCGTTCCATCGGGAGAAATCTGCGGATTCATCGCATATTCCCAATCTAGAAATAAATCCAACGAAAGTTTTTTATCTATTTGCGCGAAACTTGCACTTGCTAAAATAAACGCCATCACAAAGGCGGTTAATAGGTTTTTTTGTGTCACTTGAAACTCCTGAGAAAATTTGACTGTGTTGATTAACATAAAATCGCGAATTTGACTAGAAGAAAAAAAATCCGGAAATTGGTTTAATAATTTAACCAATTTCCGGATTTTTTCTGAATGTTCGACAATTAAAGGATCAAAGCTCGATTAAAGCCACTTATTAGAGCTTTTTGAACTATTTTCCCTGCACGCTTCTTATCGTAAAATCAACTGCTCGGCTGATTCCGCCGGAAACACGGTAGTAATATGTTCCGTTGGGCAATCCTTGCAGATCAATTTTCTTGTTAACACCGCTATTCACAACATTCCGGTTTGCATCCAAAAATTCAAAAGTTAAATTCTGGTTGCCGTGATTATGATTTAATTGAGCCTCCAGATTAGAACGGCGAATGTTTACCGGAATTTCAATGCTGCCCGTATCTACATTGATTGTCCCCGAAAATCGCTCCTCAAACTTACCCGTTTCAGATGGGTTAGGCGTCGGTGACGGACTCGGAGAAGGAGTCGGTGACGGACTTGGTTCTGGAGTTGGCGTTGCTGTTGGGGATGGCGTCGGAGTTGGAGTTGGATCCGGAGTTGTTGGCTGTGTGCCGGCTTTGAAATCCGAACCATTTGCCTGATCTGAACTTAGAAGCAATCCACCTGACAAAGAAGAACCGATTAATATTTGCGATTGCGCCTGGGTGTTGGTTGAAGTTGTTCCAAAAACGTCTGTTCCTACTGCAGCGTTGATTTTGCTTAAACCGAGCCGGATGATGATTTGATTGCCGACTATTTCACCGGAATCAACCGTGCCGATTGTTTCCTGATTACGTGTTCCAGTAGCCAATGTGGTAATTCTGCCGTATTCGAAAGTTGTCGCGGTTTCGTCAATCGAAGCCGTTACGAAAATATCAGTCGCTCCGAAGGTCGAAGTCAAAGACCAGCGCATATTTGGCGCGACAGTAGAAAGATCGGCGAGCGTTAAAGTGTAAACAATCTGATTACTTACGGCGTCGTAAGCAAATCGAGCGCGGCGGATGTCCTGAGCGGTTGTTCCCAATTGATCATCCGAAGCATCAACGATTTGTGGTGCGTTTGGATCATTTGATGGAAACAGGTTTGCCGGATGCGCCACTGCTGATAGAGCCATTGCAGCGCGAACCGCATTATGCGCGTCAACGTAGCCTGCACCTACAACTCGTTCTTCATAAGGCATCGGATTAGCCGTTTGCCGTAGAATTGTAACGACATCATCGGGCGAAAGAGTAGGATTTGCTTCAAGCATCAGCGCGACCACTCCTGAAACTTGCGGCGCCGCAAAGCTCGTCCCTTGCGAAGTTGTATAATAAGGCAAATATGCCGGAGCTATTGTAGAAAGATCGTTTGCCCCCACAAAAATAGGAATTGTTCCGGCAAAGTTTGTTACGCCCGGAGCTTTCGAGCGCGTGCTTTTGATGTCAACACCCGAACCCATAATATCTGGGCGTAGATTCGGCGCGGCATACGGTTCTGCGGGTTGACCGGGCGTGTCAGTTCCGGTTCCGTTATCGTTGCCCCGCGAGGAAAATCCTGCAGGCGTGCCCAATCCTTGTTTTTCCCCCGCTGCCACTGAGATAACCCAGGGCGCGACAGAAAAAGGATTAATCATATCAGGCGCATCTCCGTCGTTTCCCGCGGCAAAGACGACGACGATATTGCGATCATGGAGCTCGCGCGTAGCAACGTTAACAGGATCGAAAGGATCATAAGGAAGTTCTGCAAGCGTAGTTCCGTAGGAATTGTTGCAAACGCGAATGCTGTAGCGAATTTGATTTACGAGCGCATAATTAAGCCCCTGAACAATGGCAAAAGTCGAAAGCCCTACATCGTTTCCCGCCGTAATTCCGATCAATTTTGCTCCAGGCGCTACGCCCGCGTAAAAACCGCCAGACGCGGCACCTGTTCCCGCCAAAACGCCGGCGCCAAAAGTGCCGTGCCCGCCCTCAACATCAGTTAACGGTTGATTTTCAACCGGAAGGATCGGTACAAATTCGGGCGGAAGATTAAGTGGAATTTCGGCTGTCGGGAAAAATACGTTTTGCGCCACATTATTTCCTAATTGCAAATCTGGATGTGTCGCATCTATTCCGGTGTCAATGTATGCAACGCCGATGTTTTTGCCGGACACCGGCAAACCGGTTCCCAATTGTTGAGTAACCGCCGTGTCTTTTAATAAGTTTTCAACTCCGATAAACTTGCGGCTTTCATTATTAAAAGAGCGAAAAATACGATTAGCGTAAAGAGATTTAATTTCGCTTCGCTGACTGAGTGCATTAAATTGCGCCTTGTTGATTTTCGTCAAAACCATTGGAAGTTCATCCAATTTCCAGCCGCCCGTAATACCGAGCGATTTAAGCATCAGAAAATCAGTGTTCGTTGGCTTACGAACAAAAGTTATTACTACGGGTTTTAACGAGAACGGATCATTCAAAACTTGTTGTTTGAGCAAGCCATCAATTGAAGGCGCAGCTGAAATTATCATTGGCAAAATACAAATTGAAAATAAAAAAACAAATCTCTCTAAAAAATTTTTCACTAAACTGTCTCCTTTAAATGCAAAGCTGATGAGTGAATTATTTGTTGGTTTTTACAGAGCAACCAGTTCTTTTTCGCTGTTTACAGCCTATTAAAGGCTGCTTGAGAAATTCTTGAATCAGCAGTTCTTATTTTTATACCTTCAAAATAAAAAAGAGCGGTTATTAAACCGCTCTTTAATAGAAAAAACTTTTTTTATTTACCTGCTTCTCGTTACAACGACAGGTAAATTTTTCTCAGCGAACATCCGATTAAAAGCTGGAATATCGTTTGTTTTGATTTGGGCAAGTTTCGTTAATTGAACGTCAATTTTACCGGTCAAATCATTGTAAACGTCATAATGTTGCGCGGGAGGCGCAAAATCGGCGCTGTCCACAGCCGATGAGAGAGCCGCCAGCTTGTTATTCAGTTTAATCGGATAATTCAAAGCGTCCTGCGACGATTTGATTTTCGTTTGCATCAGCTCTTCTTCGACAGCGGTCAGATTTTTCATAATCTCGGCGGCACGATCTCGAATGTCTTTTTGCTCAGGTTTCAGGCGACCTGATAAATCTTCAAGCTGTTTACGCACGTCGCGAATTTCCAGAATCGCAGAATGCGTTTCGCTCAATTTGGCGTTGATTTTCTGCATCAAATCGAATTGTTTCTGTAAATCTTCAGCCGTTACATTAAGTCTTGGGTCTGATTTGATTGCAAAATTTTCGGTTCCGACAACTTTTCCGTCAACCGATAATCTGACGGCGTAATTTCCCGGCACAACGCGCGGTCCGGCTAAATTGCCGCCCCACAAGATCAAGCCGGGAATTGTAGTTGCGTTTGGAAATCGATAGTTCCAGACAAAGCGATTCAATCCTATTTCCATCGGCACAGGCGGTTCACCGCCGCCTCCACCGCCGAACCCACCGGGAGCTGCTGGTTGTTGTTGAGCGCCTTCGGGTTGCGGTCTGGCATTAAATCTCCGCAAAACTTTGCCGCCAGCGTCTAAAAATTCCAAAGCGATTTCCTTTTGCGGTTTGTTTTTCAACCAATAATGAATGACCGCGCCGTTTGGCGGATTAGTCCCAACGGTTGCAGTTGGCGCAAGCTGAAAACCTCCTCCGCCTGAACGGCGATAAGTATCCTCCGGCTTGAATAAGAAAGAGTCGGCTCGCTGCGCGTCGGCGAGATTGTATAAAATCGTCAGATTGTCCAGAACATAAAACGAGCGTCCCTGAGTGGCGACGACCAAATCTTGAGCGTCTTTATGAAGAGCCAAGTCGGTAATCGGCACGACGGGCAGGTTTAATCGGAGCGATTGCCAATTTTCGCCGTCATTACTAGAATAATACATCCCGGTTTCGGTTCCGGCGTAAAGAAAGCCTCGCCGGTTTGGGTCTTCCCGGATGACGCGGGTAAAAGCGTCGTTGGGAATTCCGTTGACAACTTTCTTCCAAGATTTCCCGTAATCTGTTGTTTTATAAAGATATGGGCGATAATCATCCGATTTGTAAGCGGTAGCGGCGAAGTAAGCTGCTCCGGCTTCGAACGGCGAGGCTTCGATTGAATTGATTTGAATCCAATCGGGCATTCCTTTTGGAGTCACGTTTTGCCATGTTTTTCCATTGTCGCGCGTAACGTGAACCAAGCCGTCATCAGAACCAGCCCAGATTACGCCTTGAGTAATTGGAGATTCGGCGACTGTAAAAATCGTGTTGTAATATTCAACGCTCGTGTTGTCCTGCGTGATTGGTCCGCCGGTTGAGCCTTGTTTGAATTTGTCGTTACGCGTCAAATCCGGTGAAATCGCTTGCCAGCTTTGTCCCTCATCGAGCGAACGAAAGAGAAGGTTTCCGGCAGTGTAAAGCGGATAAGTTCCATTTGTCTTATGCGGCGAGAAGAGAATTGGGTAATTCCACTGAAAACGATATTTCATCGCTTCCGCGCCCGCCCCCATTGGATTATCAGGATAAACGTTGATAGTACGCTGTTGCCCGCTGCGATGGTCGTAGCGGGTCAAATAACCGCCATAGCTTCCGGCAAAAACAATATTGGAATTTTCAGGATGCGGCGCAATCCAGCCGGATTCGCCACCCCCCACATCCCACCAGTCGCGTTCGGTAATCGCAAAATCATTTGAACGCGAAGCAATGCGGACGGTCGAATTATCCTGCTGCGCCCCGTAAATGTTGTACGGGAAATCACGGTCAACCGCTACGCGATAAAACTGCGCAGTCGGCTGATCTTGCTCCGTCCAATTTCTGCCGCCGTCATTCGTCACGTTTGCCCCACCGTCATTGCCGTTTATCATTCGCGCTGAATTGTCAGGAGCAATCCAAAGATCGTGATTGTCGGAATGCGGAACCGGGATGCTGGTAAAATTTCTTCCGCCGTCAATTGATTTATGAAACCCGACGTTTAAAACGTAAACCGTTTCGACGTTCTGTGTGTCTGCGTATACGCGGTGGTAATACCAGGGGCGCTGCAAAATCTGCGGATTGTTGCTGACGCGCTGCCAGTTTTCCCCGCCGTCGTCCGATCGGTAAAGCCCGCCGTCTTTGGCTTCGACAATCGCCCAAACGCGGTTCGGATTGACGGGCGAAACCGTGACGCCGATTTTTCCGATTACTCCGCCGGGCAAGCCGTTATTTCTGGTGATTTCCGTCCAGGTGTCGCCGCCGTCGGTTGATTTGTAGAATGAGCTGCCCGCACCCCCGGACTCGAAACCCCAGGGCGAACGGCGAATTTGCCACATTGCGGCATACAGCGTGTTCGGATTGGACGGATCGAAAGTTAAATCAATCGCGCCCGTGTTTCGGTCGCGGAAAAGAATTTTTTCCCAAGTTCTGCCGCCGTCACGCGAGCGGAAAACGCCTCGTTCCTCGTTCGGTCCCCAGAGATGTCCGATTGCCGCAACGTAAACGAGATCAGGATTTTTCGGGTGAATGCGAACCCGTGAAATTTGTCGTGTATCGCCCAAACCAATATATTTCCATGTTTTTCCGGCATCATTTGATTTATACATCCCGTCGCCGTGCGAGACGTTGCCGCGCACGGTTTCCTCGCCCATTCCGAGATACAAAACATTCGGATCCGAATCGGCGACGGCAATCGCTCCTACCGAGCCGGTTTTGACAAACTTATCTGTTATAGGTTCCCAGTTAATCCCGCCGTCTGTAGTTTTCCAGACGCCGCCCCCGGTTGCGCCGAAATAATAGACGTTCGGCTGCGAGGGAATTCCCGCGACAGCGGCGACGCGTCCACCGCGAAACGGACCGATCAAACGATATTGCAAATTCCTAAGCGGATCTTGCGGCTTCTGAGCCGGGGTTGGTGAAGCTTGCGGGGTTGGTGATATTTGCGGCGATGGAGCAAATCTCGGCGTCGGAGTCGGCTGCGGAGAGGCGGGCGGCGTTTGACCGCCAACTGTCCCTAAAAGAAGAAGAGCTTGAAAAGCGAAACAAATTAAAGCCATTGGCGACTTTATAGCGGAGGCGCAAAACGAAGACGTTTTTAACATAGAAGAATATCCTTTATTTTTTTGTCTTAACTGTTATTTGGTCGAGCGAATTAGGGAGAAGGTAAAGCAAGACAGCGAGAAAATCAACTGCAAAAACCAAGCTGAAAGTGACATCTTTTGGTTTTTGTTCAAGTTAAGCATTTGTAAGTTAAATCAATTTGGAATAATAGGTAATTGATAAATGAAAGTTGGTAACAATCATTATCAGTTATTCGGAACTGAGCTTTTCAGTAGTTTGTTAAGCGTGTAACGTCCATTTTCTATGGGTTAGATAGCGAAAGAATCCATTATGATAATTCTGTACGAGCAATCAAAAAAAAATGCCCGTCATTGTTGCGGAAAATGAAGTTTTCTGTTTAAATACTTGGAAACTTGTCGAGAGTTGTTCGAAGAAAGTGGGAGACAAAAGTTTAAAAGCCACAATCTATGACGTTCGAGCGCAACCCGCCAAAAATAAAAGTCAGTTATTCAATAGTCTTTAATAAATACATTAACAATTATTTTCGACAAAAAGTTAAATTTATTTTTCAAAGATCTGCGAATAATTCACTGAAAACGGTAATTTTCAGCCTAAACCGAATAATCCTTTGGGAGTAAAAGGGTTTTTGTTGATGTTCCAATAATATATATTGCTTTTTCAATGTGTGTGAAAGGCTGAAATCCTTAAAGGGGAAGGGTCAAACAATGCTGTCAAATTGAATGAATTTTATAGCATTTCAAAAAAAAAGTTGACACAGCTTATAAATCACTTTATATTGCACACCTATTGAGACGCTAACTTGATCTCTTTAAAAGAGTGAATAAATTTTTTAGGGATAAAGAATGGATTAGTCTTTTAAAGAGCAATATGGATGCCCAAAATATGATTAGCTCATATTTTCCGCATTGTCACATAATCATTCTCTCCCGCTTCCGATTGAGGTTATAACTTGGTCGGTCGTTTGCAGGTTTACAGTCAACAGTGTAGTCACTGCTGAAGTGGAGATTTGGTTTCTCTATAGCTGCCAACTTTTTCAGATGCAGCGAAAAAAAGGATAGAAAGGATCATATATGAATTTTCGAAAGACTTTTCTGCAACGTGTGAGTTCAAAGACATTGTATCTCACGACGTTCGTCGCCATTTTGGCGATTGCAGCCGTTGCTTTGGCATTTATGCCGACGTT
>JALZCH010000068.1 GCA_030863175.1 Acidobacteriota bacterium
ATGAAAAATGCTCAAAAAGCTTTTCAAAGACTCCGGCTTCACTCCAGCGTGCAAATCGTTTATAGACAGTATTCCAATTGCCGTATTCTTTAGGAAGAAGCCGCCATTGAGCGCCAGAGCGGAGAATCCAAAGCACGGCTTCAAGAAATCGTCGGGCGTCGCGTCCGGCTCCAAGACGAATTTCAGGAGCGCAGGATTTTAGCACGGGCAGAATTTTCTGCCATTCTCTATCAGTTAGCTTAACTTTCATTTCAAAGAATAGTTTAACTGATCTGTGTCAACACAACCTAGAGAGAAGACCAGGTTTTCATGTCTTATGCCCATTTTATAAATTGATGATTTCTGCTGACGGAACAGTAGAATTAGAGCCTAAGGGTTTCAGCGGTGAATTTAAGGAAAAGGTTATTATTCATAAAGTTATTAAAAGCAAGATTAGTAAAGAACAATTAAGGCAGCTTATTTCAGAGTTCGAGAAGATAGATTTTTATTCGCTAAATAGTACGTTTGAAAGTCCTGATAAAAATAGTCAGAGTGACTGCCCCGAACTTTGGTTTGATAGTGCCACGACAGTTACGTCAATCACTATAAAAGGAAAAACCAAGCAAGTGGAACACTATCACGGATGTCAAGGTTCTGAGGCAATGAAAAAACTTACAAATTTAGAGAATAAAATTGATGAGACTGTAAACATCAAACAATGGGTTGATTGTAACAAGGGAAAAAACCGCATAACCATTTCCAACCAATCTAACGAAAAATAGTCTTAAAAACTTGATTAAAGATACCAAGGCATCTAACAAATCATTGAACGGGAAGCGTAAACAAGTACTTTCTTAAACTCTACAGAACTTGCGTACGGATCAATTTAATCTTTAGCGTGCTCCATCCCCACGCAGAACGGCGGGCAAGGTCAGCAGAATTATTTTTAAATCCAGCCAGAGCGACCAGTTTTCGATGTAGTAAAGATCGAGCTTGACCATTTCTTCAAAGGTCAAGCGGTTTCTGCCCGAAACTTGCCAAAGACCTGTGATTCCCGGTTTCATATCGAGCCTTCGGCGATGCCAAAGCTCGTATTCTTCCACTTCGTAAGGAATCGGCGGGCGTGCCCCGACGATGCTCATATCGCCGAGCAAAACGTTGAGAAGCTGCGGCAGTTCGTCCAGACTCGAACGACGCAGCCAGCGCCCGACGCGCGTGATGCGCGGGTCGTTTCGCACCTTTCCGTAAACGGGTTCCGCAGTTGAATGAATTTCGCCGGAAATGTTTTTCCGATAAGCCTCGCGGTGAATGCTTTCGTCCGCATCGGCGCGCATTGTTCGAAATTTGAAGCAGAGAAAAATGCGCCCGTCCATCCCGACGCGTTCTTGGCGAAACAAAACCGCGCCCTTTGAATCGAGCCGAATCAGAATCGAAATCAAAATCCAAATTGGCGCGAGAACAATCAAAGTAGCGAGTGAAATCACGATGTCGGAAGCACGTTTGACGAAACGTTCAGCATCAGAAAGGGGTTCGCGGAAAAGCCTGACCATCGGCAACACGCCAATTTGTTCGACTTCTGTTTTTTGCGGCAACAGGTTGAAAACCGATGGCGCAAGCCGGAATTCGACGCGTTGCCGACGCCCAATTTTCATCATCGCTTCAAACAAAACTTCGTGTGAGAGGCTGTTGTCGGTGATAATTACTTCCTGAATCTCCAACCGCTTAACCAACAAAGGCAAATCCGGAATTTTACCAATCACGGGAACGCCAAAACTGTTCACGTTGAACTGTTCACTTTGAACATCGGAGTCGACGACTCCTACTACGCGATAACCCAAATCAGGGCGAGATTGCAGTTCGTTGATTGTTTGTTCGGCTTCGCTGCCGCCGCCTAAAATTAAAGTCGGAATCAAATTTATGTCGTTCTGCCGGAAAACGGTTTGAATGCGTCGCAAAGCGAGATGAAATGCGGTAAATGCAACGAGCGCGAGCGCAAAATCGAGCAGAAAGACGCCGCGCGAATACGAAAATTCGCGGTAAGCGAAACCGCCGCGAAAGAGAAATGCGACGGCAATTGTTAAAAGCGAACCAACGGCGACAGCTTTAAAAATTTTAATCGCTTCGCGCGTGTAAGAAAACGCGCCTTGAAGACGATAAACGCGCTGGTAAATCAGCATCGCCAGTTTGATCGGAATCGCAAACATTAAAACGGCGGCGTAAGGCGTAAATTCTTCGCTGAACTGCCAACCGTTTGCGGAAAAAATCGGTTTTGCTTCGCGCACCCAAAAAGACGCCGCGAAACAAACGAAAGCGACTAGGGCATCAGCGGCAAAAATCGCAATTTTGACAGCGGGCAAAACCCAGACCGGCACTCGATTGGCGATTTTGACCAATTCCGTTGCTGGCTGGACTCCGGTTTCGGCTTTCATTGTTTTTTCGGGTATTCTGTTTATTTGCAATCGGCGTCCGAATCATCTTAGCAAACAGCCGGGCTAAACAAAATTGCCAAAAAACAGAATGAAAATCTTAATCACGTCGCCGAATCTCGATGATCGAATCAACATCAGCGGGATTTCCACGCTCGCGCGTCAAATCATCGAACGAGGAAGCGAAAATTACATTCATTTTGAAGCCGGTCGGCGCGACGGGCAGCCCGCCGACGCGCGCTGGATTTTATGGCAAATAAATTCGGTTCGGCGGTTTTGGCTGGAATTAAAACGCAAACAAATTGATCTCGTGCATTTGAACACGAATTACCAGCCGCTCGCCATTGTTCGCGATGCCGTTTATGCGGCTACGGCGCGCGCCGCTGATGTTCCCGTCTTGCTGCATCTACACGGCGGGCGTTTTCTGGCAGAAGAATTTAAAAATCCTGTTCTCAGCCGAATCGCCGAAAAAACTGCCCGAAGTTCCAAAGTGGTTTTGGTTTTGAGCGAATTGGAAAAAGAAATAATCGAAAAACGCTGGCGGGGGTTAAAAAATATTCGAGTTTTGGAAAACGGCGTTGCGCTCGAAGATGCAATCCAGATTAAGGAAAATCCGCGAGAAATTCCGGTTTTGATTTTTCTCGGTCGGCTTTACGAATCAAAAGGTTTGCACGAAATCATCACCGCTTGCCGGACTCTTAAAGACGAAGGCTTTAAATTTCGTTTTCAGGCTTATGGAACGGGACCGCTCGAAGATTTTTTTGTTCGCGAAATGACCGCCGTTCTGGGCGAACATTTTCATTTCGGCGGCATAGTTTCCGGCAAAGCGAAATGGCAGGCGTACTCGGAAGCGGACATTTTTGTTTTGCCTTCGCGTCACGGCGAAGGTTTGCCAATTGCCATGCTCGAAGCGATGGCGGCGGGCTGTGTCGTTGTTGTTTCCGAAATGGCTTCAACCGGAGCCGTCATCGAAAACGGCGTAAACGGTTTTTTAATCGAACCGCGAAACGCCGCGCAGCTTGCCGGGCGATTAAAATATTTGCTCGAAAACAGAACGGTTTGGGAAAAACTAACGAAAACAGCGCGGCAAACAGTCGAGGAAAGATTTTCGCTCGATGTTTACATCGCACGGCTTGAAAACATTTACCGGGAAATCAAGAATTGAAATTATCCGATGGTCGAAGAACGTAATTTAACTCAAAAATCTGTTCTGCCGCGCGTGAGCGTCATCGGTTTACGGGCGAACGTATGCGGCGGACTCGAAACCGTTGTCGAGCGGATTGCCGAAATGGCGCAGGGCGGCGCAGGCGATTACGTTTGTTTTTCGACCGTTCATATGGCAATGGAATCTTACGACGACCCGGAATTCAGCAAAATCGTCAACGGCGCGGATTTTATTGTTACCGATGGAATGCCGCTAGTCTGGATGCAGAAATTGCAGGGAGCGCAGAAAGCTGCGCGTGTGCGAGCAAACGATTTGATGATAAGCCTTTGCGAATATGCCGAAAGAAACAATCTAAAAGTCGGTTTTTACGGCGGAAAACCCGAAGTTATCGAAGGCATTAGAGAACGGGCGGCGAAAGATTTTCCGAACTTGCAAATCGTTTACGCTTTTTCGCCGCCGTTTCGGACTTTGAGCGAGGAAGAAGACCGACAAATAACCGATGAAATCAATCGAGCGGGCACGCAGATTTTGTTTGTCGGTTTGGGCTGTCCGAAACAGGAACGATGGATGGCGACACACAAAGGAAAAATCAAAGCCGTAATGCTCGGCGTCGGCGCGTCGTTTGATTTTTACGCGGGAAATGTCAGCGAATCTCCGGCGTGGCTCGGCAATCTCGGTTTGGAATGGCTTTATCGTCTGACGCAGGAGCCGCGCCGTTTGTGGCGTCGTTACTTGATTTTAAACCCGCGTTTTATGACTCTGGCAGCTTTGCAACTTGGCGGTTTAAAGAAATTCGGAGAAGAAACGCGGCAAAAATAAAACGGCAAGCCAAAGCCTGCCGTTTCGAAAATTAATTATTTTCCATTTACAAACGCGGCAGCGTGAAGCTGAAACGCGAGCCTTGTCCCGGCTCGCTTTCGACCGCGACAGAGCCGCCGTGTTGCTCAACGACTTCTTTGACGAACGATAGACCTAAGCCGGTTGAAGTTTCGTTTTTGTCCTGCCCGTCGCGGGGAACGCGATAGAATTTTTCCCAAACCTTTTCGAGCGAATCAGGTGGAACGCCATAGCCGCGATCTTCGACAATCACGCGAACGGCGTCGGATTCGAGAATCGAAGAAACCGTAATGGTCGTGCGTTCGGGGCTGTATTTGATGGCGTTGTCGATCAAATGCGTGACGACCTTTGTAATTAAGCCTTTGTCACCGGCGACAGGCGGCAGATGCGAATTTGCCTGTTCGACCAGGCGGATGCGTTTGGCTTTGGCGAGCGGCTGAATTCCAGCAACGGCTTCGTGAACGATGTTGTCGAGACGAATCGGGATTTTCACGACATCGCGTTTGTCGGATTGTTCGAGTTTTGAAACAGCCAAAAACGTCGAAAGCATTCGGGAAAGACGCTGCGATTCAGTCGAGATGATTTTTAAAAACTCGCGCGATTCTTCCGGAATGGCTTCATCAATCATCAGCAATTCGGAGAAACCGTTGATTGAAGTAATCGGCGTGCGCAATTCGTGTGACATCAAGCTGACCATATCGCTGCGCAATTTTTCGTTTTCCTTTTGCGCCGTAATGTCGCGCACCGTGACCATAAAACAGAGCGGTTTCGTAATCAGCGAGCTGTCGTGAATTGATTGCCCGTCGGGTTCTTCCTTGATGAGAGAAATTTGCAAATCGAAAGTTTTATTGCGCTCAACGAACTGTAATTCGTGCTGATATTTTTCTCCCGTTTGAAGAACGCGGCGCACCGCGATTCGCGGATCGTCGAAAACGCCGCCTTGAAAACGTTCGAGCAAGCCGAAGAGATCGAGCTGTCGGGCGCGGTCTTGCGTTACCTGCGCTGCGCGCAGCATCGGGCGATTGACATAAGCGAGGGTTCCGTCGAGATATGAAACCGCGTAACCGTCGTCCATCTGCGAAAAAGCCAAAGAACCGAAACGCTGTTCCGCGAGCAGACCGCTGACGAGGCGAAAGGCTTCGAGCCGCTGTTCGGCGGCTTCGACCGAAAAGAATGAAAAGAAATTGCTCCGCCAATTTTTCTCGCGCGTTTGCTGGCGCTGAAAATTGCGCGCCAATTGGTCGGCAAAAGCGGTTAAAACGTTTGTGTCAGCAGGCTCAAAGCCTTCGCGAAAACGCGCGAGCATTGCGCCCGTGGTTCTCTCTTCGTGGAGCAGCGGAACTGCGACAAGCGAATTTGAATCTTTGTTTTTTCTGACCACTGGCGCGTTCGTCTTCACAGTTTCCTCGCACAAATCCATTCCTTCGCGCCAGACGGATTGTCTTTCATTGATTCGTTCGGCGCCTTGTCTGCCGCCGCGCGTGCGTCCGACCGGCTGAAGCTTGCCGAAGCGGTCGAATTGAAAAATTATCACTTCTTCGACGGGCAAAACGGCGAGCAAAACTTGCAGGGCGCTGTTTAGTCGGGCATCTGCTTTTTTGCCTTCGAGAATGTGGTTCGCGAGCGCCAAACGCTGCACGCCGACCGAAAGCTGCTTTTCAACGCGCCAGATTTTTCCGATTTGCACAAACCCGAATGCCAGCGCTGCTGCACAAACGGAAGAAACGGCTAAAATATCCATGCCCGCAAAACGAGCCGCAATTGCGCCGCCGATGAGGATGACAAAAATCCCGCCGGCAAAATACGGCAGAATTTTGCCTGCTCCGAATCGTTCGGTTAAGTATCCTGTGATTGCGGAAATCGCCAGCAATATGACGAAAGCTACAATCGGACTCGGATCTGATAGATTTCTGGCTTCTTCGAGCGAGAGGAAGAACAACAAGGCTTTGAGCGGTAACGTCACTTCGAGCAGCCAACCGGCGAAAGCCAAAAATCCGGCTCCCGCCGATAAACCGAAAGTTACCGGCAAGACGGCATCCTGCAAAGACAGGTTCTTTTTATTTTTCTGCCGCGGAGTTTTCGTGACAGCTTTGTCGGGCAAAATTTTTGGCGGCGTGCCGCTCGAAAGCTCAGCGACGTTTGATTGAACACGAAACATATAAAAAGCGGAAGAGCGAAGAAAGTTATTGAAACAAAATTTGCGAGACTTTCAAATTTGCGGGAATAATGCAAGACAAGATTGAAACATCTTGCTTTAAGTTTTATAAACGATGTTTGGCATTAAAATCAAGTTTTATGAGAAAAAGTCTGGAGTACGGATTTAAAAGAGATAAATTCTAATTGATTCCGGGCTACTGACTTGAGAGTCTAAACTTGAATTTGCCAAAAATGAAATTTTCTTGAACAATCAGAAACGGAATGTATCAGACAATAACGCCCCGCGAGTTAGAGGAGAAAATCCGAAGCGGCGAAAAATTTAGATTAATTGACGTGCGCGAACCGCTTGAATACGAAATTGCGCGAATTGACGGCGCTGAGCTTTTGCCTTTGAGCCGGGCTGGCGAGTGGGTCGGCGAGCTTCAGCCGGAAGAAGAAATAGTTTTCTTTTGCCATCACGGCGGTCGCAGCACACAGGTGTGCGAATATTTGTCGCGTCAGGGATTTGAAAATTTATACAATCTCGTCGGCGGCATTGATTTATACTCGGTGGAAATTGATAAAAATATTCCGCGTTATTAATTTTGTTATTTTTTGGAGTCAACAGAAATGGAAATTATCGAGAATTTAAGCGATTGGCGCGGTCGTTATTCACGCTGGAATGGGCGCGGTGATGACTTGAAGGGTTATCCGTTCGTTGATAACCGCCGCTCGCCTTTTACTTCCCTGCGCCGTTCGCATCCGCTGATTCATCTGGCTTTAATCTCTTCAGCCGGAGCTTATATTGACGGAACCGAACCGTTTAACGTGAACGCGGCAGACGGCGATTTGAATTTCCGCGAGATACCGATTGAAGTCAATTTGGAAGATTTGCAGTTTGCCGCTCGCGGTTACGACACAGCATCTGTCCTCGAAGATTTAAACTGCCAAATTCCGATTCAAAGATTGCAGGAATATCAGGCGAATGCCGTGATCGGTCAGCTTAATTCGGTTTGGTGGAGCTTTTCCGGCTGGATTCCGAACGCGGCGCGAATGGCGGAAACGATGATTCCTAAAATTGTCGAACGGCTTCATCGTTACGAAGTGCAGGTCGCGCTGCTCGTTCCGGCGTCGAGGTTGTGTCATCAATCTTGCGCTTTGCTCGCTCGCGGTATTGAAGCGAGCGGTATTTCGACAATGATGCTGGGAGTCGAACGCGAAATCATTGATAAAGTCCATCCGCCGCGCTGTTGTTTTTATGACGGCGAATACGGGCAGGTTTCCGGCAAGCCCAACTGGAAAGAGCATCAGCGGCGCATTATGGACGAATCTTTGCGGATGATCGAATCTTTTGATCAACCGACCGTCAGAAAGCTCGTCGTTGATCTCGAAACCGAAGTCGAACAAATGCGCGGCGAGCGGTGAATTAAAACTGGAAATGAGAACGGAGAATGAAGAATCGAGATTTGAAAATTTAATCGGTTCCTCATTCTCCGTTCTCATTTCTCAGATTTCCCAACGTCTCGGCAAGCTGCTTCAAATCGAACGGTTTTCCGATAATTTGTTCAATCGGTTTGTTTTCCAATTCCGAATCGGGCTGCGCGCCTTCGCCGTGACCGGTGACTAAAACGATTTTAACGGCTTCATATCTCCGGCGGATTTCGCGCGCTAGCTGCCAGCCGTCCATTTCGGGCATAGACAAATCGGTGAAAACAGCATCGAAGTGTTCATTTGAAAGTTTTTCGAGCGCCTCAGAACCGCTTGAAACGGAGACGACCTGTTGTTCCAATTCGACCAGCATTTCTTCCAGCACAAAGCGCACCGATTCATCATCGTCAACAACCAAAATCGAAAGCTTCGGAATTTCCGGCAAATTCTTTTTCGTTTCGTTTTGCTTTGCTTTCTCGCATTCGGTTTTCGGAAGCTCAATTCTGAATCTTGTGCCTTTGCCGATTTCGGATTTGACGCAGATTTTGCCGTTATGTGCTTCGACGATGCTGTAGCTGACCGATAAGCCCAATCCTGTTCCGTTAACGCCTTTAGTGGTAAAGAACGGCTCGAAAACGCGTTTCTGTGTTTCTTCGTCCATCCCCGCGCCCGAATCGGCGAAATAAATTGCTACCGCTTCGCGCTCACTCTGACAACGGATTTTTAGCCGACCGCCGTCCGGCATTGCATCAAGCGCGTTGACGATGAGATTGACGAAAACCTCGCGCAATTCCGACGGGTTGCAGAGAACGTAAAGCTCTTCGGAGCAATCAATCTCCAAATCATATTTCACGCCGCGCCTTTGCGCCTCGTTTTCCCAGCGCGTTCGCATAATTTCAACAGCATCACGGACGAGCGAACAGGCATCTGCCGGTTCAAAGTTTCCGGTCGGCGTTTGACGGGCAAAAGTTTGAATCCGGCGGACGGTCGCCGCCGCGTCTTCGGCAGCGGTTTGAATAACGCGCAAATCGCGATTGAGAGCTTCGTCGGGGACGCGCTCGCGCAAAAGCTGAACGCGTCCGAGGATTGCTGCCAAGCCGTTGTTAAAATCATGGGCGACGCCCGACGCAAGCTTTCCAAGAGCGCGCAATTTATCGGCTTGTGCGGCTCGTTCGTAAGCACGTTTCTGAGCTGTCACGTCGCGGATAAACCATAGAGCGCCAATTATTTTTCCTCCTTCGACAAGCGGCACGCTATTAAAAACCGCATCGCGTGTTTCGCCCGAGTCGGACAGAAAACGAGCTTCGAAATTTTGCGGTGCCGCTTCTTCGAGCGCAGCGCGCAAAAAGCGTTGCGCCGTTCCAACGTCCTCCGGATGAACCATTTCGAGAAAATGCCGTCCGAGCAGGTTTTCCGGCGCAGCGCAGCCGTAAGTCGTAACGGTGGCTTGATTGCAGCGTAGCAGCCTGCCTTCGGTGCTAATCGTGATATTCGGCTCGACAATTCCTTCCAAAACCTGCGAGAGCAATCTTTCCTTCTCACGAGCAAAAGATTCGGCTTGGCGCAGTTCGTGAAGATCGCGAACGGTGCTGACGACGCCAATCAGTTCGCCGGTTTCGTCAATGAGCGGCTCAGCGGTTATAAGAAGTGGACGGCGCGTCGTCGTTGAGATTCTTTCAACCGTTATCCGGCGCTTTCCCGACAAAACCTGCTGGACGACGCAACGATCGTTGTCGTGATTTTCACTGGTCAACATTTCACAGCAGTTTTTTCCCAAAAGCTGGCGTGGCGTAGCGCCTTCCATCAACGCGCCCGCGCGATTGAGGCGAATCAAGCGACGCTCGCGGTTAAAAATAAAAACTCCGTCGCTCATCGCGTCGAACGTCGCCTCCCATTCGCGTTTGGCGCGGCGCGTAAATTCAAATAACTCGGCTTGCGTAATGCCGAGCGATAACTGGACGGCGACGTTTTCAATCAGAGCGATTTCGTCTTCGGTCCAGCGGCGAACGTGATCGTTCTGCTGAATGCAGAGTGTTCCGCGAAACTGATCATTGACCACCAGTGGGCAGTAAATTGCCGATTTAACCTGGCTTTTTTGCGCGAGAGAGCGGATGTGTTCGCTCAACTCCGCATTCGCCGAAACAAAATTTTCAATGTCGTGAACGACGATTGTCTGCCGGTCGGCGAGCAGCTTTCTTCCCAAAACATCCTCGTAAGAAGCCGGCGGCAGTGAATTTAAAATTATATTCGGGGAAACGAACTCGTATTCGGGCGGAACTTCGCGAGCCGGATTTGCCGGATCATAAAAATGCAGAAAGACCCGCGAGGCGGCAAGCGTCTTGCCCAATTCGTGCGTGGCGGCGTAAAGGACTTCGGGTAATTGGAGCGAGGCGCGAATCGCCGTGCTGAGATGGTTGATTAATTTTTCCCTGCGGCTCGTCGCTTCAGTGCGTTGATAAAGTTCGGCTTGGCGAATGGCAATCGCCGCTTTGTCTGCAACGGCGCGCGCCAACGCCGAATCGGCTTCATTCCAATGCCTGATTTCTTCGAGCGTGGTAAAAGTAATAACGCCAGTAATCGCGCTGCCAACGCGAATCGCCACGCACATCAGCGATTTTACTCCACGCGGACGAAGAACGCCTTCATACAAATCTTCGATTGCAGGCTCGTTTGAAACATCATTGAAAGCGACGTAATCGTTATTTAAAAGGGCATTAACGGTGCTTTGCGTGAGCGGCAAAGGAACGTGAAACTCATCGGGCGAGATTGAGTTCTCCGCCCGCGCAAAACCGGCAGCGGCGCGGGCTAAATTCCCGTCGTTATCGAACAAATACAAAATACAGCGGTCAACCGCGAGATGCTCGCCAAGCTCATCAACAATTGTTTGAAAAACTTCATCAAGCCGGAGCGATTGCCGCACTTCGTTGCTAATGCGCGTGACGAGAGCTTCGCGCTCGACGAAAGTTTCAAGCTGTCGGACGGCTTCGACTAATTTTTGTTCGGTTAAAACGCGCTCGGTAATATCGCGCTGCGTTCCCCACAAACGAACGAGATACCCGTTTTCAATAATGCCGACCAGATTGTTGAGAAAATATTTATCGCTCCCGTCTGCTCCACGTTCGTGCGAAGGAATTTCGAATATTTTGTAATCGGATTCGATAACGGTTGCCAGGTATTTTTGGTTTTCCGGGTCTGATCGAATAATCAGCTTTTCCAATGAAACGTTGATTAAATCTGCGGCGGTTTCGTAGCCGTACATACGCGCCATAGCATCGTTGCATTCGGCGAGATAACCGTGTTTGTAGTAAAGTTCGATTTGTTTTTCGACCGGTAAAGAGATGGAAATCGGTTTGGTAAATTCAATGCGCCAGATGCCTTCGCCGCATTGATCAATAAACGTTCGATAACGCTGCTCGCTTTCGCGCAGAGCTTTTTCGGCAAGCTTAGTTTCCGTGATGTCGGTCGAAACTCCACAGACGCCCGCAAATCTTCCGTTGGAGTCGTATAAAGGATTGAAGTGGGTTTCAAAGACCACGTTATTTGCTTCGCCGACGGCAGTAAAGTTTTCGCCGTTTAAAGCCCGCCGGACGTTCTGTAAAACTTGCGGATTGCCGCAGTAAAGATCAAAAACCGATTTGCCGATTAACTCGCCGTTTTTGAATCCCAACTTTTCTAAAGCTGCGCCTTCCGAAAATGTAATGATGCCGAAACGGTCATAGGCAAAAATAGCGACCGATGATTTTTCGATCACCGCTTTATATCGCTTCTGACTTTCGGTGAGAGCATTAAGAGTAGCGCGGCGTTCTGTCACATCTTCGCAGACGACGAGAAACAAGCTTTCGCCTGTTTCTTCCCTAATCATTCGAACGTTTTCGGAAACGTAAACAATGTCTCCGTTTTTATGAATTTTGCGCAGTTCTCCTTGTGCAGTTTTGCTATTGATTGCCGGCAAAAACTCGATTTGCTGTTTTAGTTTCGGGCGATCATCTTCATGAAAAAGTTCGAAATACGAGTAGCCGATCAACTCGTCTTCGCTGTAGCCGAGCCGCTCAACCACGCTTTGATTGACCGACAGAATAACGCCCTCGGCATCAAGGACGAAATACATCAAAGGACTAGCTTCGAAGAGTGTGCGATATAGATTTTCGGTTGCAATAACCGTAGTGGGAAAAACTAATTGGTCAAGCATTTGTATTTTCTTTTGTGAGCTTGAAGGGATAAACGGCGAAAGGCAGCCGCCGTGAAATGCAGAACAATGGTATAACGATTTCCGGACGCTCGTAAAGAGTTTTTCTTAAAAGCAAAAAACGCAGGAATTATCGCCTGCGTTTTTTTATATTTTAGCTGTTATGTTTTTTTATCTCTACCCGAAAACGCTTTCCAATTTTCCACCGAAGATAAAATAAGCGACATTCGGATTATCGTGCGAACGGTCGTAACCAACAAGTTCAGCGTATGCGTTCCCGTTAACTTCTGCGCCGCTTGCTTTTCCAGAAACTTCGCAAGCTCCTTCCCAGTAAACAATCATCGTCGAGCCGCGCGTGTCGAGTTCCTGATTTTCCATCACGGGTGAAATTGTTAAATCGAGTCCGAGCTTTTCCACTGTAATCTGCCAGCCTGACGGATAAGTTGCGCCCGATGAAGGGCTTTTCCAAAATCCGGTTGCTTCAATTTTAAAATCCTCGCTCGTCAGTGCCGTAGTATTGCCGTTTTCGTCAACAAAAGTGCCGCTCGAAAATTCCGACGGACGATGCTGGCTGTCGCGTAGTTGATAGCACATCAGTTCGCAATTGTTATCGAGCTGAATCGAAAACCAATCCCAGCCTTTCTGCCGTTCTGTCGGCGTCCAGGTGCCGAATTCTCTGTCCATCCACGCTGAGCCGGTAAAATGTTCGGTTCGGTCTTTGACGGTCAAATCGCCTTCGACCGCGATTCTGGTCAAAGAAAAATAACGCGAAGCCTCGCCTTCATCTTTAAACGAAACGCCGCCTTTGCCGTTTAAAATCGGTTTTTTCTCAGGTTTCAAAGTCGCCTCGAAAACCGTGTCGTCGCCCAATGTGGCGCGCAAAATGTGAGCGCCGCCCGCCTCGCGGACAGACCAATCACCCAGCCGGACGTAATAATGCTTTTCGCTCGCCGTCGCCGGATATTCAAACAGACCGTTTGCCGATTTGCGATGCGCATACCGAAATTTTTTGCGGTTAATGTCGGTTAAAGCGAAATGCGCGAAATAAATCGGGTTGCCGAAAAGCCGAAGCGGAACAACTCCGAATTTGTCCAAATCCGTTCGACGTTTGAAAAAAACAAGCTCAAAACCGAATTTCCTGCCCGCGTCTGTTTCAAAATGTCCGGTGTAATACCACCACTCGGTCTGCGCGTTATGATGCGCGTAAAGATCGCGCGGCAGTTCGAGCGGATCGTGCTCGGTACCGTCACGCAAAGATTCGGCTTTGCCGGTAAAAGTGTCGGCAACCGTTTCAAAAAAATCAGCCGCCGGTTTTTCGAGTGGCTTGATTAAATCCTCGAAAGTTTTTTGTAAATCCTGCCAGGCTTGTTGTTCTGCCATGGTTAAAAATTGCCCCTTGTTCTTAAGTTGTTTCTTATGATTTTAGCAATAACAAATCAGCGGGCAGTTTGGCAAAGTGATAATTCGAACCGCCTTCGGCAGCATGCGATTCTGACTTAGTTTGTTGGATTTAAAAACGAATAAAACCGCCGAACCAGAGAACCAGAAAAGCGAAGAGTAAGACAAGGGCTGTTGCAAGAGCGAACCGCCAGGTCGGGTCAGAAGAAGGATTTTCCCAAACGTATTCGGTTGTTTGCACCACACGGCGTCTGACGCGCTGTTTTTTTTCGGTTTTTTCCTTTTCGCCTTCGCCTTCCGGCTGGTCGGTCGTTTTTTCCGCAACAACGTTTTCCTCAATCTCTGTTTCGGGCAAAACAGGCAGCGGCTTTTCCAGGTGAGCAGTTTGCAAATCGTTGTTGTTATTTGTCAGTGTATCCCACTTTTCTTCAAATTCTTCGGTGGTTGGGACGCTACCGGAAAAGTTGTTAGCTTTAAAAACCACAGCCGATTCTTCCGGGTAAGGCTTTCCGCAGCGATGGCAAAATACCGCGCGGGGTCGCATCGGTGCGGCGCACATCGGGCAAAATCTGGTTGTTTCCGTCGAGGTCGCTTCCATTCTTTAGAGTTTAGACTTTTACAAATATTTCCGCCGGTTCGCCCAAATCTCTGGCGGCGGGTGTGATGATTGTTTTCGCCGTGATGTAAATTTTTTCTTTTTTCTCCAAAGCGTTTTTCACATCTGTTTCGCTGACAAAATCAACCGTCGGCGGTTTCGCGCCGTTTGTTTTCGCTTCCGTTTTGGCAACTTGGTGAATAATTGTTTTCGGTGCGTTGCTCGTTGTTCGCTGTTCGTCGTTCGTTTCGGCTTTCACTTTCGGCGGAAGCGTAGCGGCTGGTTGCGGAACGTTTTGAATTTCTTTTTGCCGCAAGAATTTATCAACAATTGCCGCAATTTCTTCGCGTTTAATCGGCTGCTGCAGTTGTGCGGCGGGCGGAATGTTAACGACCTGCGGTTGGCGGTTGACCGTTAACGATTGACGATTGATCGGTTTTGTTTCAAAAGCGACGCGCTTAATGTCTAAAAGATGAATGGGAGAAACGTTGTCCGAAGTGACGTTTCCGCCCCACGAGCCGCAACCCAGAGTCATTGAAGGCGACAGACCGGTTGAAAAACCGATTGCGCCATGTGTGGTCGGCGAATTAACGACAATCCGCGAAGCGGGCATTGCTGCGCCGTAAGCGATGGCGGCATCGCGGTTTCTGGTGTGAACTCCGGCGGTGTGCCCCATTCCGCCGAACTGCAGGATTTCCAAACAGCGCTGCGCTCCGGCTTCAATCGAATCAACCACGAAAAAGGCGAGCGTCGGCGACAGTTTTTCGATTGACCAAGGAAACTCGCGCCCGACTCCGCCCGTGTCGGCGAGCAGGCAGCGCGTTCCTGAAGGGATAGAAATGCCCGCCAGATTAGCGATAAATTCGGCTGATTTGCCTACTATTTGCGGATTCAAAGTGCGTTCGGGCGTGACCAAAATCTTAGCAACTTTGTCGGCTTCGTCTGCGGAAAGAAAATGTCCGCCCTGCTGTTTGAATTGCTCGCGCACCTGATTTGCAATCGCCGCTTCAACAACAACCGATTGCTCCGAAGCGCAAATAGTTCCGTTGTCAAAGCAAGTGCCGGTCAAAATATCCGCGACAGCTTTGTTCACATCGGCTGTTTTTTCGACAAAAACCGGGACGTTTCCGGGACCAACGCCGAAAGCGGGTTTCCCGGAAGAATAAGCCGCGCGCACAAGTCCAAGTCCGCCCGTCGCCAAAATCACCGCCGTTTTGCGATGTTTCATCAAAGCGTTCGTCGCTTCCAGCGTAGTTTCCGTCAAACAGGCGAGCGCATCGGGCGGCAAGCCTTCTTTGATCGCCGTTTCGCGCAGAACGCGAACGGTTTCGGCAATGCAGCGTTTCGCCGAAGGATGCGGCGACATTACAATCGCATTTCGCGATTTAATTGCAATTAAGGCTTTAAAAATTGCGGTCGAAGTCGGATTGGTGGAAGGAATGATTCCGGCGACAACGCCGCGCGGGCTGGCGATTTCAACTACGTCTTTGGTTTCCGATACAACGCCGACCGTTTTTAGATTTTTGAAATAATTCCAAACGTCTTCCGCCGCAAAACGATTTTTCTCGCGTTTGTCGTCCGGTTTCCCGAATCCGGTTTCTTCGACCGCCATCGCGCCGAGACGCGAGCTTTCGGCAAGCGCAACCCGCGACATCGCGGCGCAGATTCGATCAACCTGCTCTTGTGAAAAACGCGCCAAAACCAGCCCGGCGGCGTGCGCCGCTTCGACCGCTGCTTCGGCTTGCTGTACGGAGATTGATTGGTTGTCGCTCATCTTTTTGCGACGCGGAGAAAGGAAGACGCAGAGAAGCGAAAAATTTTATTTATCTACGCTTCTCTGCGTTTCCGAATTACCGTGTTCTATTTCTAGTAGTATCGCGGTTCGCAGGAACGTTCGCTTCTTCGCCGGGATTGCCGGCTGGAAGCTGTCCGCGTTCACCGCCGCCTTGCATAGCGCGCTCGTCGGGGCTGTAGCCGGTGCGTCCGTTTTTCGGCAGAACGCGCTCGACTTCGCCGTGCGGACGCGGGATTACGTGAACAGAAATCAATTCGCCGACTCTGCGCGCCGCTGCTGCGCCGGCATCGGTTGCGGCTTTGACCGCGCCGACATCGCCGCGGACGAAAATCGTCACATATCCGGCGCCGATGTATTCTTTGCCGAGAAGCTGGACGTTAGCGGCTTTGACCATCGCGTCAGCCGCTTCCACCGCTCCGACAAATCCTTTTGTTTCAACCATTCCGAGTGCTTCGAGTGCCATCTTTTTGTTTAATTCCTCGTTTTTGTTTTTCGCCTAAATGTAAGAATACAACTCTAGAAGTTAGTTTCTGAAACGTACAACAGCAAACATTAAAGTTCAAGCCCGCATAACCGAAGAACTGAAAATTAAAAGATGAAACAGTTCTCCATTCTAAGGTTTCCGTTTTCCATTAAATAATTGACAACTCTTTTAGCGAAAGTTATATTGCGAATAAATCAGCCTTTTATGCTAACGAATTTGACATTATAAATTGAGGCGGCGGCAAAGAGCCTCAAATAATGTTAGACTATTCAATAGTTGAAAGGCTGGAAAACGAGGGGCAAACTTTACAAGCTCGAATAAACTTTCCCCATTAGCAGACCGAAAAATGGCAACACTTGGCGAAAAATTGCGAGAAGCACGCGAGGCGCGCGGCTACACTCTGCGCGAGGTCGCCGATAACACGCGCATTTCCGTTCGTCATCTCGAAGCCATCGAAGCCGACGATTACCGACCTCTGCCGGGCGGAGTTTTTAATAAAGGTTTTATCAAAGCCTTTGCGCGCTACGTCGGCATTGATGAAGCCGAGGCTCTGAGCGATTACACGAAGCAAGTCGGTCAGCAAGGTCTTCCAACCGGTGATGATGAAGCGCCGCTCTCGCGCCGACATGAGGTTTTCGTTGGCGATGAACCGCGCCGTCCGTTGTTGACTCTGGTTTTGGCGCTAATAATTTTAGGTTTGCTGACTTGGGGCGTGATTGCCGCTTTGCAGTGGTATCAAAACAGGAATAATCAAACCATCGCGGCTGCTTCGCCGACACCGACTCCCGCTGTAAACACGAACGCCGACCCAACGCCTACTCCAACGCCGGTTGTTTCCGCCGCAAGCGGTTTGAAAATAGAAGTTAAAGCCGGCGCGCAGGATGTTCCGATAACGGCTTTTATTGACGGCAAAGCACAGGCACCGGCTACTTTACAGCCTGGTAGCTCACAAACTTTCAACGCGACTCAATCATTTAAATTGAGATATTCAAGATATCGAATCGGCGAATTGCAGATGACCATTAACGGGCAACCAGCTAAAGTGCCGACAACATCGAGCAATCCAAAACTCAGAAATACCATCGAGTTTGAAGTAAACCCGAACAACTTGGCGCAGTTTTTTCAGTAGTAGAAGTGAGTTTCAAAATCCGAAATCCAAAGCCCGAAGTCAACGCGCGAAAGTCTGACTTTGGGCTTTGGATTTTAGATTAAAAAAGTTATGCAGTTAAATGAAATTCAGGAAGGTTTGACTTTCGATGACGTTCTTCTCGTCCCGGCTTATTCGGAAATTTTGCCGCACGAAGCCGACACTTCGACGCAGTTTACCAGAAATATCCGCCTCAATATTCCGCTATGCTCGTCGGCGATGGATACAGTAACGGAAGCCGCGCTGGCAATCGCGCTCGCGCAGCAAGGCGGCATCGGCGTCGTGCATAAAAATCTGCCTATCGAGCGGCAAGCCGAAGAAGTTGACAAAGTAAAACGCTCCGAGAGCGGGATGATTGTTGATCCGGTGACAATTTTGCCCGATAGAACTGTCGCTGAAGCGCTCCAGATTATGGAGCGCTTCAAAATTTCCGGCGTTCCGGTCGTGGACGCCGAAGGTCATCTCGTCGGAATCATTACAAACCGCGATTTGCGTTTTGAAACGCGCTTTGAGATTCCCGTTTCCGAAGTTATGACGCCGCAGCCGCTCGTGACAGTTCCGGTCGGAACAACGCTCGAAGAAGCCAAATCGGTTCTCCAGCGCCATCGTATCGAAAAACTGCTCGTCGTTGATGCCGAAAAACACCTTAAAGGCTTAATTACGGTCAAAGACATTCAAAAAGCGATTCGTTATCCGCTCGCGGCAAAAGACGATCTGGGCAGATTGCGCGTCGCAGCGGCAATCGGCGCTACCGGAGATTTTCGCGAACGCGCCGCCGAGTTAATCAAATCGCGCGTTGACTGCATCGTCATTGACACCGCGCACGGACATTCGTCGCGCGTCATCGAAGCCGTTAAAACAATCAAAAACGATTTTCCCGAAATGCAGCTTGTCGCCGGAAACGTCGCCACCTTTGAGGCGACAAAAGCATTGATTCACGCAGGCGTTGATGCCGTCAAAGTCGGAATCGGTCCCGGCTCGATTTGCACCACGCGCGTTGTTACAGGCGCGGGAGTGCCGCAAATTACGGCTGTTACGGAATGCGTCCGCGCGGCGAAAAATACGGACGTTCCGATAATTGCAGACGGCGGAATCAAATATTCTGGCGATTTCGTCAAAGCGATTGCTTCGGGCGCCGATTCGGTGATGATCGGTTCTCTTTTCGCGGGCGTCGAAGAATCGCCGGGGGAAACGATTCTTTATCAGGGTAGAACTTTTAAATCCTATCGCGGAATGGGCTCAATCGGCGCGATGCGGAAAGGCTCGAAAGATCGTTATGGACAGGAAGGCACGATTTCCGAACAAAAGCTCGTCCCGGAAGGAATCGAAGGACGCGTTCCGTACAAAGGAACGCTCGCCGATATGGTCACGCAGCTTGTCGGAGGACTGCGTTCGGGAATGGGCTACACGGGTTGCAGGAATATCAGAGAATTACAGGAAAATGCCCGCTTTGTTCGCATCACGTCGGCTGGTTTGCGCGAATCTCATGTTCACGACGTAATTATCACCAAGGAAGCGCCGAATTATCGGCTGGAATAACTCAGTACTATGTGCGACAGCGGGCGGTCGAATTTGAAGAAGCGGGTTTTAATTATTAATTCCTCTTGCCTATCTTAAACTGCTCGCTGTTGCAGGCGGTATTAACTTATTTTCATTCTCGCGGTAAAATCTATCCTCTAAGTACAAAACTTTAGATTTATTTAACATCAAAATCGGAGACGGAAAAAATCTCCTCAATCTGATTTATCGAACAAAAAGGAATTCAATCTGATATGCGTTTAAGAAACTTTCGATTTGGAGCAGCCGCGGCTTTGTCTCTGCTGCTTGTTTTGTCGCAGTTTACGCCATTCGTTCTCGCTGACGAAGGGATGTTTATGCCCGACAAGATTGCGACTTTAAATCTTCCAAAAAAGGGCTTGAAAATTAGACCCGAAGAAATTTACAACCCCGCCGGGGGCGGTCTTTCCGAAGCGATTGTGCGGCTTTCAATCGGCTGCACCGGCGAATTCGTTTCTCCTGACGGCTTGATTTTAACCAATCATCACTGCGCTTATGACGCGCTCGTCGCCGCTTCCACTCCGCAGGCAAATTACGGTGAAATCGGCTACAAAGCAGACAGCCGCACGCAGGAATTGCCCGCAAAAGGTTACGCCGTCACGCTTACTTTGAGATCACAGGACGTGACCAACGAAGTGACAAACGGAATTACAGCCGCTTACGGAACGCCGGAGCGCGCCGCTGCCGTTCGCACTCGGATTCAAGAACTGGAAAAAGCCGACCAAGCAACGGCAGGAAAAGATGTCGTTGTTCGCATTCAACCGATGAACGACGGGGCTTTTTATTACAAATTTCATTATTTAACCGTTAAAGACGTTCGTATCGCTTACGCACCGCCGAAAAATATCGGTTTTTACGGCGGCGACCCGGACAATTTTGAATGGACGCGGCACGCCGGAGACTTTACGTTTATGCGCGCTTACGTTGCGCCGGACGGTTCTTCAGCCGAATATTCGACCGCCAATATTCCTTACAAACCGAAAAAATTCTTAACAATCTCAACCGAGCCGATTCGGGAAAACGATTTTCAATTCGTTTTAGGCTATCCCGGTTCAACGACTCGTTACCGCGAAAGCTGGTCGGTCGCTTACAATCAGGACATTCGCCTGCCGTTTTACGTTGATTATTTCGACTCGCAGATCGCCGCATACGAAGAAGCCGGACGCGCCAACGAAGAAAAGCGCGTTAAATATCAAGGCGAGATTTTCTCAATCGCCAATAGCCGCAAAGCGTTTGACGGCGGAGTCATCGCGATGCGCCGTGCCGATGTTTTGGCGCAAAAACGCGCCGACGAGCAGCGTTTCGCTCAATGGATCAACGCCGATCCGGCGCGAAAATCGAAATACGGCTCGGTTTTAACAAATCTCGAACGCGCTTACACAACCGAGATTGCGCCAAACCAGCGTTCCTTCATTCTCCAGCTTTTACCGAACGGACAAAGCAGTTGGCAAGCGGCTTTATTTGCTGCTCTAGCGGCGCTCGAACGCGAAAAACCGGAAGCGCAACGCAATCCGCAAATCATCGGCGCAGCCGGACAATTAAAAGCTAATCTCGGCGAAGCTCTAAGCGAGCGCGAGCCGATTGTCGAACGCCAAACGCTGGAATTTTTCCTCCGCCGTGCCGATCAGCTTCCCGCCAATCAGCGCATTGCCGCTTTCGACAAACGCTTTGCCAATCTGCAAGGCGATGCCCGCCGCAAAGCTCAGGAGGATTTCGTTCGCGTAGCGACCGAAGATAAATACACGACCGCCACCGGACTTGCACCGCTTTTCGAGCTGAGCGCCGACCAGATGCGAAATTCCGGCGACACATTTGTTCAAACTATGCTCGATCTTGCAGTTGAAATTCAAAAAAATCAGGCAAACACGGCGCAGTTTAATCAGATTGTAACTTCAACTCGCCCGCTTTATTTGCAGGGAATGAGCGAAATGAAAGCCGTGACGCCTTATCCGGACGCCAATTCGACTCAACGTTTTACTTTCGGGTATGTTAAAGGCTACAGCCCGCGCGAAGCGATTATTTATCAGCCTTTCACCACTTTAGCGGGCGTAATGGAAAAAGACACCGGGCGTGAGCCGTTTAACGCACCGGCGAAATTACGCGAGTTATGGCAGCGCAAAGATTACGGTAATTACGCCGTGAACGGTGATATTCCGGTTAATTTCTTAAACACGACCGACATTATCGGCGGAAATTCCGGCTCGCCGGTTTTAAATGCGCGCGGCGAACAGGTCGGAATCGTTTTCGACGGCAATTACGAAGGACTCGGAAACGATTTCTTCGTCAATCCGGCTCTCGGCAGAACGATTGCGGTTGATATTCGCTATGTTCTGTTTGTCACCGACAAATTCGGCGGCGCAGGCTGGATTTTGAATGAGATGAACATCAAAAGATAGCCATTTTCATTTGAAACAAAAGGCGGCTCTTTTTTAAGAGCCGCCTTTTGTTATTTATTTATGGATTTTACTTTGTAAGTTTTCGACAAAAAAAGGAGGTGAACCTTTCACCTCCTTTTTTATTCACGGCTTTTTCAATTTTTAATTCTTTATTGTGCAGTGTAAGCGGTTGGCACTGCAATGTCACCGGTCGAGCCGAATGGAATGGCTCGAAATTGTCCGTTTGAGCTTTGTGAGATATACCAGTTGCCGTCGCGGAAAACGGCTACATCGGTTTGGCAATCGCCGTCATAATCGGCTGGCACCGGCTGATCGCTCGTAATTCCCCACTGTTGCGCACCGAATCCGCTTGTTGAGCGCTGAAAATACCACGTTGCGTTCGATGGGCGAAAGACCGCAAAATCAGTTCTTCCGTCGGCGTCGTAATCGCCCGGAACGGGCTTGTCTTCAGCTACGCCGAATTGCAGAGCGGACAGTTGACTGTTCGAACTGTTAAAAATGTACCAGGTTCCGTTCGAAGGGCGATAAACCGCATAATCGGCTTTGCCGTCCGCATCAAAATCGCCTTGCACGGGTTTGTCGCCCGAAACTCCCCAATTAAAGCCCGAGAAAGCTTCGTTGACGAGATTTAAAGTGTACCAAGCGCCGTTGCGGAAAACCGCCAGTTCCGAACGCCCGTCGCCAGTGAAATCGCCTACGACCGGAACGTCGCCGGGCGATCCGAACTGGCGAGCGACAAATTGATTGTTCGAGCTTTGCTGGATGTACCAAAAACCTGCGCGGAAAACGGCAAAATCCGTTTTCCCGTCGCCATCGTAATCTCCGGGAACGATGCGGTCGCCGTTGCTGCCGAATGGAAACGCTTGAAACGCATTGGTGGTGCTGTTCAAAAAATACCAGTAACCGTTCGAGGGGCGGAAAACCGCGATGTCTGAACGGTTGTCAGTGTCAAAGTTTGAACCGGCGGCGCTTGAACAAACCGTCGCATTGGTGCTGTAAATATAATCGCCGGAAGTTCCGCCATCGCTGTTAGCGCCATTTCCGGCAGCGTAAAAGCTGGCTCGTCCAATACGGGACGCTGGTGCGGTCCAATTAAAAGTCCACGATTTCGAGTTGAATTGACCTTGAGGCGGAACCGTTCCTTCGGCGGTGTGCTCGATATAGCTCCGCGTGACGTTTTGACCGTTTACAGAAACGATTCCCTGCACGATTTGCATCTGCGATGCCGTTTGTGCCGGGCGCGTGAAATTTCCGGCAGTTTGCCCGTTTCGATTCACTGATGTAGCTTGAAAACCAAAAACCACGGCGTTGGTTTGATTAACCGTTACCGTCACCGGATACTGCGCTCCGGGCGTGTATTTGTTTGGAAGCCCTATGATGCGAATGTTACCGCCGCCATCGGGTGAGTTAAGCGGAAAATCGCTGTGACAGGTGGCGCAGGTTTGTTCGGGCGGCGCGCCCGTATGTCCCGGCGGAGGACCGGCGGAATTAGCGCCGGCGCGAAACTGTCTGGACGAAAAACTGTAAAAACCGAGAAATGCGAGCGCCGCTGCAACCGCAACAGCTGTGAGCTTGAGTCTGACTGCTTGTGCTTTCATTTAATTTCCTCTTTTTTACGAGTTTACAGGAATTATTCTTTTGAGACGATTTTGTTTGTCGTGAAGTCTGAAAAAAATAGTTCTACTGCTTATTGTTCACGGCGAAAATTCTGTCGCTGAGGCGAAGGACTTCCTGCACTTGATTGTTCCAGAACTTCCAATCGTGTTTGCCCGGAAGCTGCCGGAATTCGTGCGGAATTTTTGCGGCGAGCAAAATTTGCGCGAGCTGTTGATTATGCGCCAGAAAACCGAGCTGATCCTCCGTGCCGCAATCAAGATACAAAAAAGGCAGGCTAGCGATTTTTTCCGGCGTCATTTCGCCGAATAACCTGAACAAATCGTTTTCCTTGCGGACTGGATTTTCCGGCTCGGAGAAAACGGCGACAATTGATTTTCTGAGCCATTCGTTTTTTGGCAGCTCGTTTGCAGTGCGATACGAAGCGGCTGCCACCGCGCCGCTCATCGAAGCCGCGAGTGCAAACATTTGCGGGTATTTGACGCCGAATTTGACCGCGCCGAAACCGCCCATCGAAAGTCCTGCGATGCCGCGCGCGCGTTTTTCGGCAATCGTGCGGTAATTTTTGTCAATTTCCGGCACCAGTTCCTGAACGATGTAGGACTCGTATTTGTCGTTCGGGGCAATTGCGCCGTCCGTGTACCAGCCGTCGCCACCTTCGGGCATCACCAAAATAATGCGGTGATTAATTGCAAATTTTGTCAGATTCGTTTTGCTCGCCCAATTATCGTAATGCCCACTGAGACCGTGAAGCAGATACAAAACCGGGAAACGAGCTGCTTTTTCGGATTCATAACCCGTTGGGAAAATGACTTGATACGGCATTTTCCGCCGCATCAATTTGCTGTCCAATTCGGTGGTGCGAAGCGAAGCAGCGCTGGTTTTAACTTCACTTTGCGAAGAAGCAGTTTGCTGCTGAGCTTTCGCCGCGTTTGGCGCGAGAGAAAGCAGCGCACCAAATAATAAAGTTAAAAATAAATTCTTCATGCTCGACACAAAAAACATCGCGCCCTTTTGCGGTAATCGTTACGTCCTTGTTTATTTTTAATTATGAACCGAATTAAACCACAAAGGACGCAGAGTTTTGACGCAAAGGGCGCGATGTTTAATCTGAATTGGGCGGTTTTATTTTTAGATTGCCGTTCTGTTTATTCGCCGAAAAGCCGTCCGACCCAGCTGCTTTCTTTTTTCCCCGCGATTTGCTCCAATTCTCCGGCGTCGAGCCAAACGCCGCCACAATTGTCGCAAATGTCAATTTGAATGTTTTCAAAATTGCCGGTGTGCAGCTTGCCGCTGCATTTCGGACAATCATAGCTGGTTTCCTGAATCGAGCCTTCAGACGTTAGACGCTCTTTCATTTTGTTAATCAGCTCTTGATTTTTTTTGCGGAAATAATCTTCTTCAAATGCGTGCTCGCGTTCTTTAAAAATATCTTTGTCCATAAATTTTCTCCGATTAATCTGAAATTATAACCAAGTCTCAAAGTCTGAAAATATCAGAAAAGACGGACAAAATGAAACGCTTTAAGGAAATTGTCCCACAGAGACTTCTTAGACAATCTCCAAAAACCTAATTTAAGTTGCGGACACTTTTTCAATCAACACGACTTCGCTCAAAGCGGAAGTTAGCACCAACGCTCGACGCTTGCCGTCAGGCAAAAGTGCAAAATCAGCCCGCCTCATAACGCTTATTCGGAAAAAATTAAGAAAAAATTCCGATCTAATTTAGGACTTCCTGACGCTTTGCACTTAACAATGTGGCTAAGGACGTAAGAATTATCACGTTAATGAAATATGGAGAACAAAGAACCGATGGAAGTTACAGTTGAAACAGAGCGCATCGAATCCGCTCGCACGAGTCAAAACGGAAAAGTTAAAAATACGCTTAAGCCTTTTTTGATAAAGGAGCACTTGATTTTCTTTTTGATTTTGCTCGCTTTAATCGGCGGCGCAATTGTGCGTTCCAACCTGGCAACGAGGCTCGACAGTTTCACCTTTGACGAGGCTTATCACATCGGCGCAGCCGCGGCATACGTCAAAACCGGCGATTTCCGGCTTAATCCCGAACACCCGCCGCTCGTCAAATTGTGGGTCGGAGCTTTTGTTTCGATTAAAGGTTTGCAGCTTTCGCCTTACCGCGCCTTTGAGGATAAATCGGACGAGCGCAAATTCGTCGAAAGGGACGTTTATTTCAACAACGATCCCGATTTGGTTCAGAGTCATTCGAGGGCAGCAATGTTTGCCTTGAACGGCTTGCTGCTGTTTTTGTTTGCTCTCGCCGTACGGCGCGTTTTCGGGGACATTATTGCTTTAGCGGCTGTCACTTTTTTGGCGATTGATCCGACTATTACGGCACATCTTCCGGTCGTGATGACGGATTTGCCCGTCGCACTGCTTTCGACGACTGCTGTTTTATTTTCCGTACAAGCCTTTCGTTCGTGGAGAACCGTCGATTTGATTTTTGCAGCAGTTATGCTCGGCTTGGCGTTAAGCGCCAAACATTCGGCAGTCGTCACGATGGCGGCGGTAATGCTAATCGGAATTGTGATGGCTATTTTTTCGGCAACCGGCGCGAAAGCCTTTGTTCGACTGCGCCGCACGGGAGCAGTCGCAGCGGTTTTAATCGGCGCAGTAATTGTTCTATGGAGCTTTTATCTGTTCCGTTTTAGCGAAAGTCCGGTTACAAACGAAGAACAATTCAATCGCCCGCTGGCAGTAAAAATCAGCGACATCAAATCGCCGCTTTATCGAGCCGGTTTGAGCGTTATGGCGGACTGGCGTTTGTTTCCGCGCGCCTACACCTGGGGAATGGCGGACACAATTCGCGCCGGAGCGGAAGGACGCGCCATTCCTGTTCTGGCATTTGGGAATCTTTATTTTAACAAAGCGCCTTTTTATTATTTTCCGGGCGTAATTGCCGTTAAGCTACCGCTCGGTTTGCTTTTGCTGACGGCAATCGGCATTGCTTTTTTGATTTCCCGTAAAAAAATTCCGCTTGAATGGATTGCGCCGCTCATCGCTCTTATCAGTTTAGCTATTTTGTTCTTGCTGGTTCTTATGAAGGGCTCGTCTTACGCCGGGATAAGGCACGCGCTTCCCATCGTTCCGCCTTTAGCTGTGCTCGGTTCACTGGCGATTTATCAAGCGCTTCAACAAAAATCCTATTTCCTGCGAGGCGTCGTCGCAGTTGCGCTTATCGGCGCGCTGCTGTCAGCAATTCCCGTTACGCGTCCGTGGGAGTATTACAACGAAATTGTTGGAACCACAAACGCTTATCGTTATTTTGATGATGAAGGAATTGACTTGAGCCTTCGAACGAAAGAAGTAGTCGAATATTACAATCAAAACTTAAAGCCGCGCGGAGAAATTCCATATGTATTTTACTTTTCGCCTCGCACGGAATGGCGTCGTCGTGGGCTTGATTGGGTGGGAAAAGAGCCGGAACGCGACAACGAAAAAATCTTTACCGATCAGGTGAGCGGCACTTTTATTATTGGAGCTTTCGAGCTTTCGCCGAAATTGTTCTGGGATTTCGGCAAGCATTTTCGGGAGGCTGAACCGCTCGCACGTATTGGAAACGTATTTGTTTTTCAAGGCACATTTCCCGGCTCACGAGCCGCGCAATCATACGCCCTCTATAATCGCGCTGTTTACAGCAAAATCTACACGCCGGAACCTGACATCGAAAGCGGAATCAAAATGCTTTCGCAATCGGTTGAGCTTGATCCGAAAGCTTTTTTCGTCGCTTTGGAACTCGGAAACCAGTATCTGAAATCCGGTAATCGTAATGAAGCGGTTAAGGCTTACCAGACAGCCCGTGAAAATGCTCCGACAACCGATGAAATTAGTGAGTTGCTCGCAGGACAAATCGAACGAGTTCGAACCGAGCCGCTCGAACAAATTCAGCCGCTTAGAAATCCGGGACTTGAATGATGATTTATCGAAAAATTTTTCAAATTACTCAAAGCAGTGGAATATTGTCTGCAATATTCCACTGCTTTGAGTAATTTGAATTTAATTGTCAAAATTTGGTTATCCCAAATCCTATTGCGGAAGTCCGACGCGGCGCATGAGTTCTATAAATCTCGGCTCCGTGCGGATGTTATCAAACATAAGCTCTGCTTTGATAACAACCATTCCGGACGAATGTTCCTGATAAGCCCTTTCCAGCCAATCAAGCGCTTGTTGCTTGTCGCCCCCGGCGGCATAACATGTGGCTACATCGTAAGACGGAATGTAACTTTCTTTCGATTGTTTAATCTGTTCAGCCAGTTCGAGCCAAAAGCCTTTCATTCCCGAACGTTTGTATGCACTCTTTAGTGCCTCTACGTCCTGAGGTCTTGACCCCGATAAGCTAACTCCTTTAAGCCAATTTTCAAATGCTTTATCGTGCAAATTTTTGTAGTAATAACAGGTTCCAAGTTCGCGGTAAGCATTCGGGAAATCGGGATGCAGCTCTAAAACTCTATGATACTGCTCAATTGCTTCGTCAAATCGGCGGGCAAACGAGAGAATGTCTCCAAAGGATTTATTGATTATCATCGAAAGCGGGTCAAGCTCGCGCGCCCGCTTAAACAAGGTGATTGATTCGTCGTGCCGTCCGGCGAAGGCGGCATTAAGCCCATACCATTGATACGTTGTCGGATTATTCGGGTCGAGTTCAAGCGCGCGGCGGTATTCGATTTCGGCTCCCGCCAAATCCCAATCGTATCCTCTTTTGATGTTGCCTGAAACAGCATAAGCGTCAGCGATAGCATCGTCTAACTGTAATGCTTTGTCGATTGCATTTTTCGCTTTTGGATAAGCTTCGTGCGGCGGAATAAAATCATTCCACCCGGAAGTGCTATAAGCCGCTCCTAATCCGACATAAGCAAGGGCATAATTCGGGTCTTTTTCTATCGCTTCGTTAAAGTATTCGATTGATTTGCCGAGCGCTTCCCGCGTCCTTTTGGCAAAGTGGAATTTTCCAAGCAAATAAAGTTCATAAGCTTGTGTATTTTCGGTATGACGTTTAACGATTCGGCTTTTCTGCTCGCCGCTCAATTTCAATGCCAGTGCTGCTGTGACGCGCTCGGAAATTGAGTCCTGAATCCCGAAAATATCCGACATTTTCTCATCAAACTGATTCGTCCAGATAGTAGCGGCGTCTTCAATTCTGATGAGTCTAACGGTTACTCTGATTTTGTCGCCAAATTTCTGTATCTGCCCATCCAAAACGGCATCAACTTTTTGTTCACGTCCTGCGGCGACTGCATCCTGCTCAACACCGGAATACTTTCGTACGGCGCTAATAGGTCGAATGTTGATTTCCTTGAGATTGCTTAATTTCGCAATCAAAGTGTCAGCCATTCCGATTTCGAGAGATTCGTTTCGGTTTTCGACCACCAAAGGCTTAAATGGCAGTACTGCAATAGATTTGATTCGGCTGGAAGCCTGCTGCTGATTTGATGATTTTTGTTGAAAATAGACCAGAGCGGGCAAAAGCAGGACTAGCAAAGCGCAAACAATCAAAACAGCCAGACGCATCTTGTTTCGCGGTTCTGACGAAACCCGCGCCTGCATTTCACGCGGAGATGTTGTTTTCGGCGGGCTCGCCGCCACGCTGGTTGTTTGATTTTCGTCAACGGGGCTTAACCTGCTTTCTTCACCCGAAACTTCCAGTTCTCTGTCAATCGTTACGCGCGTAAAGGCTTCCTCTTCAATGACAAAGTTTCTTTCCTCATCTCCAATAGTTACCTCGCCGGAAAAACGATAGCCGTAACCGGGAATTGTCGTGATAAATCGCGGTTTGTTTTTCGCTTCTCCCAAAGCTTTGCGAATAGCTGAGATGTGAACCGTCAGATTCGATTCCTCAACAATCTGATCGCGCCAAACGCGCTCGAAGATTTCGTCTTTTCCTAACAGCCGATTGTTGTTTTCTATTAACACCAACAGCAAATCAAAAGCCTTCGCAGGAAGCTGAACGCGCTCGCCAGCGCGCCGCAATTCGCGGTTTATGACGTCAAGTTCGAATTCTTCAAATTGATAAATCTGCCTTTTAAGCTCTTCCATAAACGCGAATTCGATAAAGTCATTTCAGAAACTTTAATTAGCAAAATTATTGCGGAAGTCCGACGCGGCGCATTAGTTCCGCAAATCTTGGATCATCGCGAAGCGGGTCAAACATCGGATCTACTTTGAGTAAAACCAACAAGAAATCTCGCTCGGCGTAGCCTTTTTCAAGGTGCGCAAAAGCCTGATCTTTGTCGCCCAAAGCAGCGTAAACCGAGGCTAATACCGCTTGGGAAAAATATATTTTGTTTTCAGCCAAACGCTTCACATCCTCAATTATTTTGCGCGCTTCGCCGCTTTTTCCCGAACGCGCATAGGCGCGAGCAAGTTCCAGAAGTTCGTCTGGCGTATTGCTGCCCAAAAGTGAAATTGATTTTTGGAGTGCGGGGATTGCTTCGTCAAATGCGCCTTTGTCCGCCAGCGCGCGACCGATTTGCCAATAAGTCAAGCTCGAATTCGGGTCTATTTCGAGAGCTTTTTTATATTGCTCGATCGCGCGGTCGAATTGGCGCTCGAAATAAAGTATGTCTCCAATTCCATTGATTTTTTCGATAGAAAGCGGATCAAGCTCGTGCGCCTGCTCCATCTGCACAAGCGATTCATCAAGACGTCCTATAGTTGTTAAAAAGTAACTGTATAATTGACGCGCCTCTGCATTGTTCGGATTTATTTCGACTGCGCGTCGGAAATCCTTTTCGGCTCCGGCAAAATCCCAATCGTAATAAAGCTTGACCGCACCGAGCGTGGCATGAGCTTCAGCTAAACCGTCGTCGAGTTCCAAAGCTTTTTGCGCTGCCTGCCGTGCTTTCGGAAAACATTCGTTTGAGGAGATAACGTTGTAGCCGCACAAACGATTATACGCTTCGCCCAAACCAGCATAAGCCAGCGCGTAATTCGAATCTTTCTCGATTGCCTGAGCGAAATAATCGCGAGCCTTCCCAAATCCTTCGTCGCTGAGCTTATTTAGGTGAAAACGCCCCAAAAGATAAAGCCGGTAGGCTTCCGGATTTTCGCTCTGATTGTTTTGCAAACGCTTTTGTTCGGCGCCGGAAAGCTTAAGCCGAAGTTTTTGTGAAATAGATTGGGCTATGTCGGTTTGCAGTTTTTCGACATCGGACATTTTGCGCGTGAATTGTTCGCCCCAGATAACCGAATCGTTATCGGTCGAAACAAGCTCGGCTCTGACTGAAACGTTTTCGCCGACTTGAACTATCCGCCCGGTCAAAACGGCTTCGACGTTTAATTCGCGCCCGACAGATTTCGCATTTGACGCATCGGCATTGTAACGAAAAGCGGAATTGCGCGACATCACGCGCAATTCGGGAAAGGCGGAAAGCGAGTAAATAACGCTGTCCGCTAGCCCCTCGCTCAAATATTCGATGTTCGGATCGCTGTTCTTATTGGCAAACGGCAAAACAGCGACTGATTTTATTTGATTTTTTGTCGCACCGGAAAAATATCTGTAACCAAGAAAACCCCCAAAAATCAGGACAGCTAAGCAGATCCAACCGAAAACCCAAATTGGGCGAAAAGTTTTTTTCGTTGTTAGCTGGTTCGGCGCGGAAAGTTGAGTTTCCTTAACTTTCCTATCATTCTCTAAATTTTCGTCAAATTGATTGTCAACAAAGCTTTCTTCTTTTTCAATCGTAATGCGCGAATGTGTTTCAGTTTCAATCACCAAATCCGCATCAGCATTTACATCCTGCACTGCGGCGGAAAAGCGATAACCGTAACCGGGAACCGTTGTCAGAAAACGCGGTTTGTTTTTCGTCTCTCCGAGCGCTTTGCGGATTTGCGAAATGTGAACCGTTAAGTTTGATTCTTCGACAATTTGATCCGACCAGACGCGCGAGAAAATTTCATCCTTGCTGACAAGTTGGTTATTGTTCTCTATCAAAGTTTGCAGCAAATCAAAAGACCGGGCAGGAAGCTGAACCGGCACTCCGTCGCGCCGCAATTCGCGGTTCGCACAATCAAGCTCAAACTCTTCAAATTTATAAGTTTGCGATCTTAAAGCCTGCATTCGGAAAAAATTACGAAAAAATTAAGAGCGGCTTAAGGATTTTCGGAAACGCTTCTGGCAACAATCGCTCATAAACAAAACGGCGATTTTCAATCGGCTTCGGGGTGAAACCGATTTTAGCAAAACTCGCTCGTTTACAAAAATTGAAAAGCCCGAAAAAAATCGCTTCCCCAATGAGAAAAGAAAAAACCGTGATTACCGTCGAAACCTTCCGCCGAACTGTTGTGCGTCTTCCCCGAAAAGAAATTTTCGCCTTTTGCGAGGTCTGTCGCCGTTCGGTTTCGATGCTCGCTCCGGACGAAGCGGGACGATTTCGGCAAACGACGGTGCGCGAGATTTTCCGTCTGGTTGAGACGGGCGAGCTGCATTTTCTGGAAACCGCGACGGGCATTTTGCTCATCTGCCGCGACTCTCTGGAATCGGCGCAAAAACTTTAAGAGGAATTTATTATGCAATTAAAGACTAATCGTTGCAGCCGTTTATCTATTCCTAATCTTCTCGTTTTCGTTGCCATTCTGTTTGCGGCAAAGGGCGCACAGGCTGCAACTTATACAGTCACCAACACAAACAATAGCGGCGCGGGTTCGTTGCGGCAAGCCATGACTGATGCCAACAATAATACCGATGAGGCGAACACAATCGTGTTCAATATACCCGGCAGCGGTGTACGAACGATTACGCCTCTCAGTGAGCTTCCCTTCATATCCGGAGCTTTGGTAATTGACGCGACCACTCAACCCGGATATAACGGAGCGCCTTTAATAGAAATCAACGCGACCAACGTCGCAAATGGTTTGTACGTTGAAAATTGCAAATCTTGGTTAGGCGGTCTGCCTGTAACGATTAAAGGTTTAATTATCAATCGCGCCTCAGTCCACGGGATCTATATTGACTGCGCCGCTCAAGCCACAATTACAGGCAACTACATCGGAACAAACTCGACTGGTACAACGGATTTGGGCAACGGCGCGGACGGAGTCCATATTCAAACTTTGTCAACCACCTCCAACTTTAATCTATATGGCGTGAAAATTGGCGGAGCCGCCGCCAACGAGAGAAACGTTATTTCAGGAAACAACCGTAACGGCATTCAAATTCGCTGCGCGCTAGCAGCGGACTGCGAAATTTATAATAATTTTATCGGCACAAACGCCGCGGGAACTGCCGACCTGGGAAATTCGGAAGACGGAATTACAGTTTCCGGGAGCGTAAGAATCGGTGGAACGGGCGCGAGTCCGTTTAATCTGAACCTCGGCAACGTAATTTCCGGCAACAATGGAAACGGAATTAGTCTCGGCGCTCACTATCCATCCATCGTCCAGCGAAACTATATCGGTACGAATGCCGCCGGAACTGCCGTTTTAGGCAACGGCGCAAACGGCATTTATATCCGTTCCGCAGGGGCGGCGACTAAGGAGCATTTAATCGGCTCCTCGACCAATTCTTTAGACGACAATGTGATTTCCGGCAACGGCGGCGGAGGCGTCAATGACGGCGACGGCATTAAAATCGAAAATGTCGGCGGAGTCCAGATTTTCGGCAACAAAATCGGGACAAATTCGGCAGGCACAGCCGATTTGGGAAATCTTCGCAACGGCATCGAATTGATTAACGCATCTGACACGCAGATCGGGCTGGCGGGCAACAACACGGCGCGAAACATAATCGCCGGAAACAATCTTCACGGAATTCTTTTAAGCGGCGCAGGCTCCACCGGAAATCTGATTCGCAACAATTTTATCGGCACAAACGCGAGCAACGCGAATCTGGGCAACAACGGCGACGGCATTAACATTGCGGGCGTCTCACAGCAGACAGCCGGTTTGAACCAGATCGGCGGCAACACTTCCAACGCGGGCAATACGATCGCCTACAACAAAAACGGAAACGGCATTAATATCGCCACAGCTTCGACCGGCAACATCATTCGCTTTAACACAATTCACTCGAATTTGGGCAGCGGCGTCAGCATCAACTCTTCGTCGTCGGGCGGCAACACAGTTCGGCAAAACTCGATTTATTCAAATCAGGGCTTGGGAATTAATCTCGGCGTGTTCGGTGTTACGCCCAATGATTTAAACGACGCGGATGCGGGCGCAAACAATCTGCAAAATTTTCCGGTTCTGCAATCAGCGACTTCGAGCCGCCTCGCTGGCTCGCTAAACAGCGCATCCGATCAGGATTACGTGATTGATTTTTACCGTGTAGATTCGTGCGACGTGAGCGGTCACGGTCAGGGGCGTTATTTTCTGACCTCGTTTAATGTGACGACCGTTGGCAATAACGCCGACTTTAACATCGCTTTTTCGGGCTTGACCGCCGGACAATTCGTGACCGCAACCGCAACCGACGCCAACGGCAACACTTCCGAGTTTTCGCAATGCCGGCTGGTATCGGATTCCGGCGATTTTCAGCTTTCCTCGGCGAATTACAACGTGACTGAAAACGGCGGTTTTGCCATCGTTACGGTTAACCGCATCGGCAGCGCCAACGACACGATTACGGTTGATTACGCGACCTCAAACGGCACTGCAATCGCCGGGCAGGATTACACTCCCGCGAGCGGTACTTTGACTTTTTTGAACGGCGAAACGACGAAAACCTTTTCCGTTTCTGTAACGAATGAAACCAAATACGAACCGGAAGAGACTTTCAATGTCTCGCTCAGTAATCCGACGGGCGGCGCGCTTCTGCTCTCGCCGTCGTCGGCTGTCATTTCCATTTCCGACAATGATAGCCCGCCGACAATTTCAATCACTGACGTGAATATGGAAGAAGGCGGTTCAGGAACGACGAATTTCATTTTCACGGTCAATCTTTCCGAGCCTTCCGGTTTTGACGCAGCGATTAGTTATAACACTGCAAACGGCACGGCGACCGCCGGAAACGATTACGCTGCAGCAAGCGGCGCGCTCAATTTCTCTTCGGCTCTCAATGAAACGAGCAAAACCGTGGCAATTGCCGTGTCAGGTGATACGACGAGCGAAACCAACGAAACTTTCTTCGTTTATTTATCAAATCCCGTCAACGCAACCGTTTCAGATGCGCAAGGCATTGGGACGATTATGGACGACGACAATCCTGGCAAACTGCAATTCCAAATGTCGCCCTACTACACGAATGAAAACACAAGCGTTTTGATCACAGTGCTGCGAATGGGCGGAGATGCCGGGACGATAACGGTTGATTACGCCACTGGAGGCGGAACGGCGACGCCGAGCCTTGATTACACGCCCGCTTCGGGAACGCTCATTTTCAACGACGGCGAAACGACGAAAAGCTTTTCAGTTCCAATTCTCGCCGACACGGAAGCCGAAGGACAGGAAACCTTCAACATCAGTTTGAGCAATCCGCTCGGCGGCGCAACGCTCGGAGCGCTTTCGTCAACCGTGATCAACATCGGTATCCCAACAGCGGCAAGCGTTTCGGTCGATGGGCGTGTGACAACCGCCGACGGGCGTGGAATCCGCAACGCGCTCGTCACGCTCGCCGCGCCAAACGGCGAAACGCGAACAGCTTTGACTGGAGCTTTCGGCTATTACCGTTTCACAGACGTACGGGCGGGCGAGACTTACGTTCTAACCGTCGTTTCCAAACGCTTTCAATTCGCGCCGCAGGTTGTCAGCGTAGCGGGAGACATCAACGAATTGAATTTTACGGCTAACGATTAAACGGGAAAGGAGAAACGAAATGATTACAAAAATCAAAATCCGCAAATTTGCAACTGTTTTATTGAGCTTCGGTTTGTTGATTATTTCATCGCTGAGCGCAAAAGCTGCGCCCGGTGATTTAGACACGACTTTTGGCGTCGGCGGGAAAGTCACAACCGAAACCGGCTTCAGCGACAGTGCAAAAGGCATCGCCCTCCAAGGTGACGGAAGGATTGTGGTTGCTCTTAACAAAGGCATTGCCAGATATTCGCCTGACGGTGCGCTGGAGCAGACCTTCGGTTATACGATTGAAAGCTATACGGACGTAGCAATTCAGCCGGACGGGAAGATCGTAACCGTAGGTAATTACTTCAGTCCTTTCGGATGCGGCGCGTACCGGGTTTACGTTCGCCGCTTTAATTCGGACGGCACTGCAGACACGAGTTTCGGCGTGAGCAACGGATTCACTTCTTATTTACCTTCGGGCTGCGGAGACGGAGCATTTGCCCATTCAATCACCGTTCATTGGGGGAAAATCATCGTTGCCGGCAGAATCGCTTCGGATAACGGTAACGACTTTCTTGCCCTTCGCCTTAACTCGGACGGCACTTTTGATACGGGCTTTAGTCAGGATGGAGTTGGAGTTTATTCAATCGGAAGCGACGATACGGCTTTCGATGTCGCCGTGCATCCGCGTTCCGGCAGAATAGCTCTGGTCGGCTATACCACGCAATCCTCGCAAAAGAAAGCCGCAATGGTAATGCTCCGCAGCGACGGACTTTACGATTTTAATTTTGGAAATTTCGGAAAAGTTATAACCGACTTTGACTCGTCTAATCAGGTCAGATTTTTATCGGTTGCTTTTCAATACGACGGCAGGATAGTTGCCGGAGGATTTTCCGATAATAATCACTACAACATTCCTTTCTTCGCTTTTCTAGTTCGTTACAACGCAAACGGGACGTTTGATACGACTTTCAGTAACGACGGGAAAATCTTCATAGATTACGCCATGGGAGCTATCCCAATCGAAGATGTTGCCGAACAGCCGGACGGGAAAATTGTCGCCGCCGCTTACGGAAGAGTTCCGAACGGTGGAACCATAGATTTTATCGTCTACCGCTTTAATTCCGACGGCTCGACTGATTCGACATTTGGCTATCCCGATCCGGCATTTGGCGGCATCGCTGGGAAACAGATTGCCGATTTCGACGGCGGCACAGACCATTGCCCGGCGATGAAAATCCAGCCCGATGGAAAAATTATCCTTGTCGGCTCGACCAATAATGGCGCGGAAAGCGACATCGCGCTCGCTCGTTTTCTCCCGTAAACGGGGCAATCCACTTTAAACAACGCACAAAAAAAGGAGTGAAAAATTTTATGTCGTCAATCAGAGATCAAATCATTAAAGCCGCAATCGCAGAAACGACACCGCCGCCTTATGGCAAAGTTTCGGACAGAATGCTCGACAGCGATGGAAATCGCGCCGGTTGGAGAGATCTGAAAGCTTATTTTGACGAAGCCGTTTCGGGCTGGTCGGAAATGCACTGGAAAGCGAGAGGCAAAATTAAGCCTGAAGGACAAAACGAGTGGAAAACAATCACTTATCTGGAAGGCGTTCAAAAGCCGAATCACCGCGTGCCGCAGCCCGTTTACGATACGCTCGGAAGATTGGTCAAAGCAGTAACGGGAGAACAGCAATATAAGGAGTCGGGCGTCTCTTGGTGCGGAATTTTTGCGACTTGGGTGTTGAGGCGCACCGGATTGGGCGTTTGGTGGATGCCCGGCATTGTCGGCAATCAAGTCCAAAAGGTGAGCGGCAACGTGGGCTTTCAACCGGGCGACGTGCTTGTTTTTCACGGCAAACAGGTTCACCACGCCGTTTTCATTTCGGAAAACAGCAAGGCTTATGGAGGCGACGGTTCTTTGGACACGATCAACGGCAATAGCAACTATCAGTCAATCGAAAGACATTCGCGCTATTTTCCGCATCAGGTCTGGTACTACTACAAAATTCTCGGTTAAAAGGAGTTAGAAAATGGCAAAGCAAGGAATTTTTACAATTTGGCTGGTTGATAGAGGCGCCCGCAGCGATCACTACTGGGGCGAGGGAACAATGTACGCCGTCGGCAGCTATCTGCGCGATTATTTTAATCAGATTTGCCAGCACCCGGCGTCGCCTTTTGCGAGCGCGAATTTTTCCTGGGTCAGCAGCCCCGCCAGCGTGGCGAAAAGTGAATTGGTTGTTTATTTTCTCGCCAATCCGAATCGCAGCATTATTCAAAACAAATTCAACCAAAGCATCGGGCACGGCGGCGGCGCAACTTTTATGTCTCCGGCGGGAATGATTTCAGAAGTTTATTTATCCGATCCGGAGGGCGACCGAGATTATCCGCGCTTAGTGGCGAATTTGGCTTTTCACGAGCTTTTGCATAACAAACTCGACGCCGCGCCGCAAAGCATAGTCAGAGACATTCATTCGCTTCAAGGCGGTCTTAGCAAAGTTCCAATCAAGCGAGACGCGCGACCTTCGCTCAAAGAAATTGAATTGATGGCAAAAGCTCTTGGCAGTGAAATTCCGCAATACACGCTTGGAATGTCCTGATAAGCGTCGCTTTAAAAACAAAGACGGAGGATTTATACAACAAATGAAATATACCCATTTCATAATTACGCTGGTCTTAGCGCTGCTCTGTTGCACGTCCGTTTTAGGGCAGGCGGACGAGATTGACCGCTATATTGAAACCGAGATACGCAATCTTCGTGTTCCGGGCGCTTCGCTTGCGGTTGTCCGCAACGGGAGGATTGTCAAAGCGAAAGGCTACGGATTCGCCAACATAGAAGCGAATTCTCCCGCAACTTCAAAAACGGTTTACGAAATCGGCTCGATGTCCAAACAATTCACCGCCGCTGCCGTGATGATGCTCGTCGAGGACGGCAAAATCGGTTTGGACGACAGGCTGACCAAGTATTTTCCCGAAGCGCCCGCCTGGTGGAATCAAATCACCGTCCGACATCTGCTCAATCACACTTCCGGCATTCAAAATCAGGTAGCTGTTCCGGGTTACCTCGATATTTTCAGAACCAGCATTACCGGAAAAAACTTTCCGGTACGCGATGATCTTTTGAAAGAGTTTTACAAGCTGCCTTCGGAATTTAAGCCCGGCGAAACGTGGTCTTATGACAACACGGGTTATTACCTGCTCGGAATCATCATTGAAAAGGCGAGCGGCAAAGAGTATTGGCAGTTTATGGACGAGCGGATTTTTAAGCCGCTCGGAATGAATTCAACTTACAGTACCGATCCGCGCCCTATCATTCAAAATCGCGCCGCGGGTTACGAGTGGAAGAATGGCGCGTTTGAAAATCGCCCTTTCTTAGCGCCGTTCATTCCGTTTTCTGCCGGGTGCATTCTTTCGACCGTGGAAGATTTGGCAAAATGGGACGCCGCGCTTTATGGCGAAAAACTGCTCAAAAAATCGAGCCTCGAACAAATGTGGGCTCCCGCGAAAACGAATGACGGCGCGATGTCGTCTTTCGATTACGGTTTCGGCTGGTTCGTCGAAACTTATCACGGACGCCGCGACTTTCATCACAGCGGCGGAACGTTTGGCTTCTCATCCGTTATTCACCGCTTTGTTGACGACAAGCTGACAATCATTATTTTGACCAATCACGCCGACCGGATGATTGATCAAATGGCAATCAAAATTGCCGGATTTTATGCTCCTCGATTGAAGAGACCGGAAATTAAAACCGACGCCGATCCAAACACAACTCAGAAGCTCAAAGAAGTAATGTCCGGTCTGCTCAAAGGTAAACACGACCCGGTGCTTTTTACGCCGCCGATGCGGATTCATCTTGATACAGCCACGGGTAAATCTTTGTGGCAATGGTATGCCTATCAGGGCGCGCTGAAATCTTTTACCTTCTCGGACCGCGAAGACAACGGAGATCACAGCATTCTACGGTACCGCGTAGTTTCGGGAGACGCTGCGTACTGGTTTTCTTTCAGGCTGATGAAAGACGGCAGGATAGCTCAAATCTACTGGTGGTAAACGAAATTAACATTTCACCCCGTTCTCAACTTTCATTTACCGGAGAATAATTATGTTTTTGAATTTTAATTGCAGATTTTCAAGCGTTTTGGCATTAGTCTTGTTCATTTCGAGCGCAAACGTCGCGTTTGCCCAAACGACCGCTTTTACTTATCAAGGCAAATTAAACGCTAACAATCTGCCCGCAAATGCAAGTTACGATTTCGAGTTTCGCCTTTTTGACGCCGCAACTGGCGGAACGGTTCTCGGAACACAACAGCGTTCCGGCGTGCAGGTTTCCGGCGGCTTTTTCACTGTCGTGCTTGATTTTGGCGCAAATGCGTTTTCGGGTGCGAATCAGTTTCTGGAAATTGCCGTCAAAACTGCCGGAAGCGCGGGCAGTTATCAACAACTCTTGCCGCGCCAATCAATAACAAGCATTCCGCAGGCGATTCGCAGCTTGTCCGCGGCAAACGCTGATGCGGCGACGACTGCAAACAATTCATTACAGCTTGGCGGCGTAGCGGCAAACCAATATGTGCAAACAACGGACGCGCGATTGAGCGATGCGCGTAACCCTTTGCTCGGAAGCCCGAACTACATTCAAAGCAGAACGACACAACAACCGTCAAGCAATTTCAACATTAGCGGGACGGGCATGGCAGATATTTTTGATGCTGCAATCTCATACAACCTCCGCGGCGACCGCGTGTTGAGCGTCAATGGCACCGACAATGTCTTTGTAGGAATCAGCGCAGGCTCAAGCAACACAACGGGCTACGACAACTCGTTTTTTGGAGAAAGTGCAGGCGAAGACAACACAACGGGTTACTACAACTCATTTTTTGGAAGCTACTCAGGCTCAAGCAACACGACGGGCGACTCTAACTCATTTTTTGGAGGAAATGCAGGTGCTAACAACACGACGGGTTCCTCGAACTCGTTTTTTGGAAGGAGTGCAGGTTCTAACAACACCGGGGGCTTCTCCAACTCATTTTTTGGAAAGAGTGCAGGCTTACTCAACACGACGGGCGGCTACAATTCGTTTTTTGGATTGAATGCAGGCTATAGCAACACGACGGGCTACGACAACTCGTTTTTCGGATATACCGCAGGCTCAGACAACACGACGGGAAGGGACAATTCGTTTTTTGGAAAGGAAGCAGGCACAAGCAACACGACGGGCATTCAAAATTCCTTCTTTGGACGCCAAGCCGGATTTAGAAATGTCACAGGCGGTAACAATGTCTTTGTCGGCTATCGTGCCGGCTATAACTCGACTGCCGGCACCGATAACGTCTTTGTCGGAAGTGCCGCCGGATACGACAACACGACAGGCAGCAACAACACCATCATCGGCGATAACGCGGACGTTAACACAGGCAATTTGACTTTTGCGACGGCAATTGGCGCTGGAGCACTTGTTTCAACCAGCAACACGATTGTCCTGGGCAGAGACACCGGGTTTGACAAAGTTCGCATTTACGGACTCGGCGCGGCTGGCGCGACGCCGCTCTGTCGCAATGCAAGTAATGAAATCTCAACTTGCTCGTCGTCGCTTACAGAATCAGCGAGCAATTCCAATTTGCTTGAAACAGTCAAAACGCAAGACGCGAAAATCCTCGTTCAGCAAAAACAAATCGAGAAGCTGGAAACAGTGATTGAAGGCTTGCGCGCAATTGTTTGTTCACAAAACCCACAAACACAAATTTGTAAGGAACAGCAGAAATGAAAAGCAAAATTTATCAATGGCAGTTGATTCTCTTAATTGTTTTATTTGCATCTTCTTTGGTCACAGCGCAAACGACGGAATTCACTTATCAAGGCAAGCTCTCGGAAAACAGCAGCTCGCCGACGGCGAATTACGATTTCGAATTTCGGCTTTTTGACGCTGAAACAGGCGGCACGGCTTTGGCGACTCAGCAGCGTTTGAATGTCCCGGTCTTAAACGGAGTTTTCAATATTCGACTCGATTTCGGCGCAAACTTTGACGGCGGCTCGCGCTGGCTTGAAATTGCGGTTAAACCGGCGGGCAGCAATAGTCCGCTGACGACGCTTGCGCCGCGAATGCCGATCAACAGCACGCCGTATTCGATTCGCAGCCTGAACGCCGCCGCTTCCGACGCACTTTCGGATTCGTGCGTCGGTTGCGTGAAGGATTCCAATATCAGTTCGGTATCCGGCAGCAAAATCGCGGGCGAAATTCCCATCGCAAGCGTTCCTGCCGGAAGCACGAATTACATCCGAAACACGAATTCGCCGCAGGCAAACGCCGATTTCAACATATCGGGAACCGGCGCGGCGAACAAGTTTAACGCTGCGACGCAGTACGACATCGCTGGAAGCCGGGTTTTCACCGTTTCGAGCTTTTCCGCCAATGTTTTTGCCGGAATTGGTGCCGGGAATTCAAACGGTTTGGGCGGCGACAATTCGTTTTTTGGACATAATGCCGGACGGTCAAATGTTTCGGGAGCTAATAATTCATTTTTCGGTCGCAATGCCGGACAAGCGAACACGGCAAGCAATAATTCGTTTTTCGGGGCTGAATCCGGTTTTGGCACTTCAAGCGGCACGAGAAATTCATTTTTCGGTCAGCAGGCAGGCAGAAACAATCAAATCGGAAACGACAACGCCTTTTTCGGCAATCGCGCCGGAGCAAACAACACTTCAAGCGAAAATTCGTTTTTTGGGAGCGGGGCGGGCGATTCAAACACTTCGGGCGTCAGAAACTCGTTTTTTGGCTTTCAATCGGGCGCAGCTGTTCTGACCGGTTCAGACAACTCATTTTTTGGTTTCAACGCGGGGCAGAACAATACGGCGAGCAGTAATTCGTTTTTCGGCAGCCGAGCCGGAATTTCAACCACGACTGGCAGCCAAAACTCATTTTTTGGTCATAACGCAGGCACGGGCATAACAATCGGAGAAGGCAATTCGTTTTTCGGTTTTCAAGCCGGAAGATTAACGAGAGGTTCCGCAAATTCGTTTTTTGGAGCCGAAGCTGGCGCAGCGATATCCGACAATGGAGGAAATTCATTTTTCGGATATCACGCCGGAAAGGTCAACACGGCAAGTGGCAATTCGTTTTTCGGAAATCAAGCCGGTTCACTTAACACGACGGGCAACAGTAATTCATTTTTCGGCAGCATCGCCGGCGCCGATAACACAACCGGACACAGTAACTCCTTCTTCGGTTGGGCGGCGGGCACCGATAACACGACCGGCAACGGAAATTCATATTTTGGTTATCGAGCGGGTAGCGAATTAAACGGAAATCACAATACAATCATCGGCTCGTCACTTGGCTCGCCCCAAACCAGCGGAGATAACAATACATTTGTCGGTTATGATGCCGGAACTGATGGCGGGTTTAACGACCTAACCAGCCACAACAACACCGCCATCGGCGCAAATGCCAAAGCGGGTAAAGGCGTTGGCGAAGACAACGCTACGGCTCTTGGAGCAGACGCCAAAGCGCTGGAAGAGTATTCGACTGCCATCGGAGCCGGTTCATACAACAGCCAGCCTAATTCAATCCGCTTGGGAAGAGTTGACGGCAGCGACAAAGTTCTGATTGCAGGGGATGCCCGGGTCAGCGGTTTTTTGACCGTTGGAGAATTAGGAGAAGGCGGCAGTTTGGACATTTGTATGAGTGGCAGCTCATTAAGCCTTTTATCACGTTGTTCTTCTTCCTTGCGTTACAAAACAAATGTTCAGCCGTTTATCCGCGGACTCGAAACAATTCGTCGGCTGCGCCCGATCTCATTCAACTGGAAAGACAGCAATTTACCGGATATTGGTTTTGGAGCGGAAGAAGTTGCCGAAACTGAGCCGCTTCTAACGACGCGAAACGGCAAAAATGAAATCGAAGGCGTCAAATACGGACAAATCAGCGCCGTTTTGGTCAATGCCGTCAAAGAACAGCAAGCGCAAATCGAAGCGCAGGAAATACGAATTAAAACACAAGCCGCTCAAATCCAATCCCAAACCGCTGAAATTAAACGGCAGCAGGCGCTAATTGAAAATCTACGTGTCCTCGTTTGTCGGCAAAACACGCAAGCCGAAATTTGCAGAGAGGAAAAGAAATGAAAAATCGAAGTTTTTTTTGGAAAATGCTTTTTTCAATCGTTTTGTTTGCGCCTTCGCTCGTTTTGGCGCAAACGACCGAGTTTACTTATCAGGGCAAATTAACCGAAAACAACAACGCGCAGACAGCAACTTACGATTTCGAGTTTGATTTGTACGACGCCGAAACTGGCGGAACGCTTCTCGGAACGCAGCTAAAACAGGGCGTTGCGGTCACGAACGGAATTTTCACCGTCCGGCTCGATTTCGGGGCGCAATTTTCGGGCGCTCCGAGATTTCTCGAAATTCGCGTTCGACCTGCGGGCGGCGGAGCGTTTACGACATTAAATCCGCGTCAACCGATTACGAGCGCGCCGCATACTATTCGCAGTCTTTCCTCGGCAGATTCGGAAAAGCTCGGAAGCATTGCCGCAAGCGGTTTTATTCAAAACACAACAACACAGCAAACGGCTAATTTTAATGTTTCCGGCAATGGAACAATCGGCGGTGGTTTAACCGTCGGCGGAACGTTTTCACCAAATATCGTCAACGCGCAAACTCAATACAATATCGCCGGAAACAGAGTTTTCAGCGTCGGCGGCTCGCAAAACGTCTTCGCCGGACAAAACGCGGGAACAGCAAATACAACCGGTTTCGGCAACGCTTTTGTCGGGCATTTTGCAGGAAACGCGAACACCACCGGCTCGAACAACTCATTTTTCGGAACAGATGCGGGCAGAAACAACAACGGCAGCGGCAATTCGTTTTTCGGTCGCTCAGCCGGATACGACAACACAACCGGCACAAACAATTCATTTTTCGGGCTAGACGCCGGACGTTTTAACACGGCGGGCAGCCGAAATTCTTTCTTCGGACGCACTACCGGTTTCGCCAACACTTCCGGTAATGACAATTCGTTTTTCGGACATACGGCGGGCGATGCGAACACGACCGGAGAATTTAATTCCTTCTTCGGCTCGAACGCGGGGGGTGCGAATGTGATCGGAAATAACAACTCGTTTTTCGGCACGAGCGCCGGCGCGGCGACAAACTCTGATGGCAATTCGTTCTTCGGTCGTTCGGCGGGCGCGGCAAACACGACCGGGCTTTACAATTCGTTTTTCGGGTTGGACGCCGGACGCTCGAACAATACGGGAAACAACAATTCGTTTTTCGGAAGAAACGCCGGATATAACACAACCGAAGGAATTCAAAATACATTCATCGGCAGACAAGCCGGATTTAACAACACGACGGGCAGCAACAACACGACTATCGGTTACAACTCGAATGTTGGCGCAGTTAATTTAAATTATGCCACCGCAATCGGCGCAGAGGCTGTCGTTTTGACCAGTGACACGATTGCGCTCGGCAGAAGCGGCGGGCAGGACACAGTGCAGGTTCCCGGCAATCTAACCGTTGGCGGCGCGCTCAACGCAAACCTTCCTGCGAACGACGCCGATTATATTCAAAACCGCATAACTGTTCAGGCATCTTCAAATTTCAATATCTCGGGCACCGGAACGGCAAATAAATTCAATTCGAGCGAAGGCTACTTTATCAACAACAATCGCGTTTTAAGCACTGCTGGATTGTATAATTTGTTTGCTGGTATCGGAACGGGGCAATCCAATACGACCGGACAGCAAAATACATTTGTCGGCGAGCGGGCAGGTCAAATCAATGATACGGGAACCAACAATTCCTATTTCGGATTTAATACCGGAAACGATGCGACAGGCACGAACAATACGTTTGTCGGAGCATTTGCTGGAGGATTAAGCACATCGGGCAGTTCCAATACATTTCTCGGCTATTTTACGGGCGCCGATAATCGGACCGGCACCAGCAACACTCTGGTCGGCGCAAACGCGGACGTTGGCGCGGACAACTTGAACTATGCAACCGCAATCGGCGCGGGATCCGTTGTCAGCACGAGCAACACGATTGTTTTAGGCAGAAGCGTGGACGACGTGCGCGTCCCCGGGAATCTCGTCGTTCTAACGCTCGGCTCAGCTGGAAGCACAGATATTTGCCGCAACGCTTCAAACCAGCTTTCTACCTGCTCGTCCTCTTTGCGCTACAAAACTAATGTCCAAACTTTCAACGCCGGATTAGATGTGGTCAAACGCCTCCGCCCGATTGTTTTCGATTGGAAACAAGGCGGAAAGCCTGATGTTGGCTTTGCCGCCGAGGAAGTTGCCGAAGTTGAGCCGCATTTAACGACAAATAACGACAAAGGCGAAATCGAAGGCGTTAAATATGCGCAAATCACGACAGTTTTAGTCAACGCCGTCAAAGAGCAGAATGCGCAAATCGAAAAACAAAACGAGCAAATTCAAGCACAGCAAGAGCAAATAAAACGACAGCAACATCAAATTGAAGCTCTTAAAAAACTCGTTTGCCGAACAAACGCGCAAGCCGATGTTTGCAATGAAAAGCAAAATGAAAAATAACTCTTTGAGGCTGATTTAAGAAAACAAATTGGCAGGCGTAAATTTTCGGCAAATCCGCATCGTCGGTCGCGTTAGCCAGACGCAAAGAAAGGAAGATTGAAAGCAAAAGAGAAATTTATGCCGAATAATCAGACGGGCTGGAAGGATTTACACGAATACAAACATCCGGGAAACGTCAAAGTCAGGTTAACGCTTTTCTGGAAGAAAAATGTAACGGGTGGAAAAAAGCGACGAGTTTTCAAACTCGTCGCTTTTTTCTTTTAATAAAAATGTGTTCTAACCAAAAATGCTGCGAACCTTTTCGATAAACGACGGGTCGCGCTCGAAATCGCGGTCTTCGACAAGGGCGAGTTGTTCGAGCAGTTTTTTCTGTTCTTTGGTCAAAGTTTTCGGCGTCACGAGCTGAACGGCGACGAACAAATCGCCTTTTCCGCGTCCGCCCAGAATCGGCATTCCGTGATTTTTGATGCGGAAAACCGTCCCAGTTTGCGTTCCGGCGGGAATTTTTAGTTTTTCCTCGCCGTCGAGAGTTTTCACCGTGATTTCAGCGCCGAGAGCGGCTTGCGCGAAAGAAATCGGCTCGCTTGAATAAAGATTTTCGCCCTGACGCTCGAAATGGTCATGTTCGGCGACGTGAATTACCACGTAAAGATCGCCTGACGAGCCGCCATTTGTTCCGGCTTCGCCTTCGCTTTGCACGCGCAGACGCGAGCCGGTTTCAACTCCTGCCGGGATTTTAACTTCGAGCGATTTTTCTTTTTCGATACGCCCCGCGCCGCGACAATTTTTGCATGGATTTTTTATGATTTGCCCGCGACCGCGGCAATTTCCACAAGTTCTGGCGACCGAAAAGAAGCCTTGCCGGTGAACGACTTGTCCGCTGCCCTGACAGGTTGAACAGGTTTCTGGCTGCGTCCCGGCTTCCGTTCCGTTGCCGTGGCAAACTTCGCAACTTTCGAGACGCGGTATTGTCAATTTGCGTGAGACGCCCGTTGCAGCTTCTTCGAGCGTGATTTCCAAATCGTAACGCAAATCCGAGCCGCGCTGTGCCGATGTGCGACCGCCACCGCGCCCACCGCGCCCGCCGAAAACATCTCCGAAACCGAAAAGGTCGCTGAATAAGTCTTCGATGTTGATCGAAGGTCCGCCCGCGCCCCAAGCTCCGGCTCCCGTTCCGCTGCCCACTCCGGCATGACCGAAACGGTCGTAACGCGCGCGGGCATCAGCGTCCGAAAGAACCGAATAAGCTTCGGCGGCTTCTTTGAATTTTTCTTCGGCGACCGCATCGCCGGGATTTTTATCAGGGTGATACTGCAAAGCGAGCTTGCGATATGCGCTTTTGATTTCCTGCTCGCTGGCGTTTTTTTGCACGCCCAGAATCTGGTAATAATCGCTTTTTGCCATAAATCAGAATATTGAAGTTAGAATACAGAATGTAGGAGAAAATTTGCCAATAAAATCACCGCTTTATTCTACCTTCTACATTCTACCTTCTACATTCTTTTAAGCAAACTGCGCCATCATCGCCTGAGTTAAAACTTCTGCCGCGCGTTCCAGCTCGGTGGTGGCGAGCTTCAAATAAGCCATATCGCTCGATTCGAGAGCTTCTGCAGCTCCCGTAATAGCGGTCTTTATGGAGTTTTGCTTGTCTTCGGGCAAAACTTTGCCATATTCGGTAAACGATTTTTGCGTGTTTCGCAAAAGTGAATCCAAATAGTTGCGCTGCATAATCGCTTCTTTTTCGCGTTTGTCGTTTTCGAGCGCAACCTCCGCTTCCAAAATCAAGCGCTCAACTTCATCGGGAGCCAGCCCCGAAGAAGGCGTGATCTGCATTGCCTGTTCGCGCCCTGTCATCTTGTCTTTTGCCGAGACCGAGACGATTCCGTTGGCATCAACTTCAAACGAAACTTCGACCTGCGGCACTCCGCGCGGCGCCGGAGGTAGACCGATCAAATCGAATTGTCCAAGCGAGCGGTTTCCTGAAGAGACTTCGCGTTCCCCCTGCAAAACGTGGATTCCGACGGTTGATTGATTGTCCACGACCGTTGTAAACGTCATTGTGTTGCGAAGCGGAATCGTCGAGTTTTTCTCGATTAGTTTCACAAACAAACCGCCGCGTGTTTCGACGCCCAAGCTGAGCGGCAGCACATCGAGCAGCACGATGTCTTTCACATCACCAGTCAAAACTCCGCCTTGAATCGCCGCGCCCATGGCAACGACTTCATCCGGGTTGATTTCGCTTGAAGGCGCGCGTCCAAAAATTTCTTCCACCGTGCGCGCAATGATAGGCGAGCGAGTTTGTCCGCCGACGAGAATCACTTTGTCAATGTCCGAAGGCTGCAATTTCGCGTCCCAGAGAGCTTTTTGGCAAGGCTCGACAGTTTGCTCGACAAGATCTCCGATTAATGCTTCAAATTGCTCTCGCGTAAAAGTCGTGTTGATGTGTTTCGGTCCGGTAGCGTCAGCCGCGATAAATGGCAGATTGATGTTGGTTTCCGAGACTGAAGACAATTCGCATTTGGCGCGTTCGGAGACTTCTTTCAGACGCTGCAAAGCCAGCCGGTCGGAACGCAAATCAATGCCCGTGTCTTTTAAAAACAAATCGAGCAGCCAATTGATGATTTTTTCGTCAAAATCTTCGCCGCCGAGGAAAGTGTTGCCAGATGTGGAAAGAACTTCAAAAACGCCGTCGTTCATTTCCAGAATCGAAACGTCAAACGTGCCGCCGCCAAGGTCGTAAACCGCGACTCGTTCCGATTCGGTTCTTCCGTAACCGTAAGCGAGCGCTGCGGCTGTCGGCTCGTTGATGATTCGCTCGACCTTTAAACCAGCGATTTTACCGGCGTCACGCGTCGCCTGTCGCTGCGAGTCGTCGAAATAAGCCGGAACGGTGATGATTGCTTCGGTAACGGGTTCGTTTAAAAAATCTTCCGCCGCCGATTTCAGACGCTGCAAAACGATTGCAGAGACTTCCGGCGGGCTGTAAATGCGGTTTAAAATATTGATGTGCGCGTCGCCGTTTGCTGCTTCGATAATTTCAAAGGGCGCCGTGCCGCGCATTTTTTCGACTTCCGGCGCGTCAAACTTACGCCCGATCAATCGCTTGACGGCGTGAACCGTGTTAGCGGCGTTTGTCACTGCTTGGCGCTTGGCGATTTGCCCTACGAGGCGTTCGCCTTTTTCCGTAAAACCGATGACCGAAGGAGTCGTGCGCCCGCCCTCTTTGTTCGGGATAATCTGCACCGCGCCGCCTTCTAAAACTGCCATACAGCAGTTCGTCGTTCCTAAATCAATTCCGATTACTTTTCCCATTTTTTTAGTTATGAATTTTGAATTTTGAGTGTTGAATTACAGATTTCTCATTCCGCGTTGACAGACACTTTGACCATTGCCGGACGGACGAGCTTATTGCCCAGACGATAACCGCGAACGATTTCTTCAACAACCGTGTTTGGCGGCGAATCCGGAAGAAACTCGGTCGAAACGGCTTCGTGAAACTGCGGATTGAAAGTTTCGCCGAGCGCAGAAATGCGTTGCAAGCCCATCGTGTTCAGAACTTTTTCGAGCTGCTGCGAAATCAACTCGAAACCGCTGAAAAACTGCTGCAAATCCTTATCTGCGGCGCGATTTTCAGCATTTGCGAGCGCAATTCGGAAATTGTCCAGGACGGGTAGCAAATTATTGACTATCGCCATCAGCGCAAAAGCGTAATTATCGCCGCGCTCGCGTTCGACGCGGCGGCGATAATTTTCAAAATCCGATTGAACGCGCCGCAATGCCGCCGTCAATTCATCGTTTTCGCGTTTGAGCCGCAGCAGTGTGGCGGCTGTCGCATCGTCTGTTTCTGCCGGCTGTGCCGGCTCGATTTCAAGCAGCGGCTCGACTGATTTTTCAGCAACGACGCGGATTCCGCCCGGCGTTTTTCCGTCGTCAAATGCCGTTTCGCCAACCGCTTCAAGCTCTTGCATTAAATCTTCAAGCGAGGGCAGCTTGTCTATGTCGTCCAAAATGATTTCTGTTGTGTCTGTTTGGGAATTCACAAAATTTATCCGTAAAGCGAGTAGTTTGGTGTTGAAAAAATCTGAGGTTGAAATTTCTGGTGAGAGGAAATTGAGCTAATTGACAAGAGGAGAGTTTTCTTTTTCGTGAGTTTGTTCGAGCAATCGGGCAATGTAGCCGACAATGGCAATCAAGCGCGAATATTCGAGTCTGGTAGGACCGAGAACGCTGAGCGTCCCCATAGCATTTTCACCCGCACCTAACCGATACGGCGCGGCAATCAAAGCGCATTGCTGTAGAGCTGGAGCCAGCGTTTCGCCGCCGATAAAAACCTGCACGCCGCTCGTCGCATTCACGGTTTCGCGTGTCAGACATTCGTTGAGAATTGAAACCAGCCGCGTTTTTTCTTCAATTGTCCGAAGCAACTCGCGCAAACGTTCAAAGTTGCCCGAAAAATCCGGCTTGGCGACAATGTTTGATGCTCCGTCAACATAAACCGCGCCTGCCGACGTGTCGTTCCCAACGAGACTTTCCGAGCAGAGAATCATCGCCGTTTGGAGCAATTTATCAAACAAAGCCTTTTCTTCGTGCATTCGCGCGAGAATCTCGCCGCGAATCGCCGTTAGATTTTTTCCGACGAACTCGGCGTTTAAAAAATTCGCCGTGCGGTCAAGCTCATCTTGCGACAAAGTAGGTTCGAGCCGGATTATTTTGTGATGAACTATGTTCGGCGCGCTCACAAGCACAACGAGAATCTTTTTATCGGCGAGTGCGACAAATTTAATATGCTGCAAAACATCGTTCGCGAGGCTTGGCGTTATGACGATTCCGACGTTGTTTGAAAGAGCAGACAAAAGCTGCGAAGTTTTTTCAAGAAGTTTTTCCGGCTGTACCTCTTCATTTGCCGAAACGCCCAGCGAACGATTAATCAAATCCAAATCCGATTGCGAGATTTGCAGCACTCCGAGCAGATTGTCAACGTAAAAGCGATAACCTTTATCAGTCGGAACGCGTCCGGCGGAAGTATGCGGATGTGTCAAAAACCCTGCTTCTTCCAAATCGCTCATCACGTTGCGAATTGTCGCCGAGCTCCATCCGGCGGCGCCCGCAAATTTTTCGGAAATGAGCTTTGAACCTACCGGCTCGCCCGTCATCAAAAACTCTTCGATCACGGCAGACAAAACCATCCGTGCCCGTAAATCGGGATAATGAGTTGCCGGATTGATTTGATTTGAATGACGTACAACCATAACTTGCGCGTCCAGTTTTCGGTGAGTTTTGAGAATTACATTTTGCGCGCCCGAGACGACACGCCTTTAAGATTGTTTATCATTGCAAAGCACGAAGTGTCAAGATTTTTATCTTGCGCCGTGCGGCGAAAAACTTATTCTTTAGCTATAATTTCTTAATAAATGCCGGATAATTTGAATTTAATCAAAAATTTCTATCAATCTGCGTTTGAAAAACTCGACCGGCAGAAGCTCGGCGCGCCTGAAATTTCGGTTGAGTTTTATCCTTACGTCGGGCTGCGTCACACGATTCGCATCCGCGAAGGCAAAGTTTTCGTTCGTCTTTCGGATTTATCAAAACAAGCTCCGCCAACGATACACGAATCGCTCGCATTCGTTCTCGTTTCAAAACTGCTCCGGCGCGGTGTGCCGGCGGCGCATCTGGAAACTTACCGAAATTACGCTGCGCAGCCGGAAATCGGCGAACAGGCGAACAATTCACGAAAGGCGCGCGGTCGAAAATTAATTACAACTGCGCGCGGTCAGGTTTACGATTTGGAAGAAATTTTCCGGCGCGTCAATAAAACCTATTTTCAAAGTCGCCTTGAGCAGCCGGTTTTAAGCTGGTCGCAAACAAAAACGCGGCGCGTTTTCGGTCATCAGGACGCCGTTCACAACACGATCATCATCAGCCGCACGCTTGACGACGCGCGAGTGCCGCAGTTTGTCGTCGAATTCGTGCTTTATCACGAACTTTTGCACATCGTCCACCCGGCGCGCATCGTCAACGGGAAACGACGAATTCACTCCGCCGCCTTTCGCCGCGACGAACGCCGCTTTGCGCGATTTGAAGAAGCTGAAGAATGGCTCGAGAAATTAGCTCGTCAGAATCGAAAACGAATTAAAACGCAGAGACGCTGATGCACAGAGAAAACAAGAAATATTTGTTCATCTCTATGTTTCAGCATTTCTGCGTTAAAAATCATTGAGAGCGCAAAGTCGTCAAAGGCTTTTTGAGTAAAACGTCAAAGCTTGCCAGCGCGCCTACGACCACCACGAGCAGAGCGGTTAGTAAAATTCCGATCAAAGTCAGATTCGGCTCAAACTGCCAGTTGATTTCAAAAACGTATTTCGCCACGGCGTAAGAAAGTCCGATTGCGGCAAGTGCGCCGATTGCGCCAGCCGCCGCGCCCAAAACGGCGTATTCGGCGAGCAGAATAGCGAGCAGCGTTTTTCGTTTGGCGCCGAGGGTTTTAAAAATCGCGTTTTCGTATATCCGCTGGAATTTCGTGAGAGCAATAGAGCCAATCAAAATCAACACGCCGCAGAAAAAGACGAATCCGCCGACAAACGAAATGCCGAGCGTGATGTTGTCAATCAGGCGTTTGATGGCGGCGACCGCATCAGCCGTGTCAATCACGGTAACGTTTGGAAACTGGTCAACGATTTGTCGTTGCAGCGCGGCGCGCGTTGCCGGTTCGATCTCCGCCGTAATCGGTCCGATCAAAGTTTGCGGCGCTTTGTCGAGCGCGCCCGGTCGAAACAGAATCAGGAAAGTCGAGCGCGGATTCTTCACGTCCAACTTTCTGAGGCTGGTTACTTTTGCGTCGAGCCTCTGCCCCTGAATATCGAAAGTCACGGTGTTTCCGACTTCGATCTTAAGCTGCCGCGCCAAGCCTTCTTCCATCGAAATTTCAGGCGCGTACGAAGGCGTCGGTTGCCAGAATTCGCCCGCCGTGATTTCTTCCTCGCCGACGAGCGTCGGGCGATAAGTCAGAACATACTCGCGCCCGATTTGTCCTCTTTGCTGGCTTACCTCTCGCTCTCCGTCCATCACGAAATTCCCGTTAATCGCCAAAATCCGCGAGCGAACGGTCGGAACGAATTCGACTGTTTCCCCGGTTGATTCGGCGATAACGTTTTTGAGCGCGTCCGACTGTCTCGGTTGAATGTCTAACAGAAAAAGCGTCGGGAAATTTCCGCGTATAACATCAAATTCGCGCACCAGATTCGTTTGCAAAGACTGCACGGCAAGCACGACAAACGCCCCCAAACCGACGGCAAGCAACACAACGCGCGTCTGATTTCCCGGACGCGACAGGCTGGTGACGGCTTGACGCAACGCAAAAGAAGGCGTGTAGCGCAAACCGCCGAGCAGTTTGGTGAGCAAAAACGCCGCCGCGTATAAAACCAGCGAAGTTGCAGCCAACCCGCCTAAAAAATATAGCCCGACTTTCCACGAACCGGCTTGCCAAATCGCCAGAAGCAGCAAACCTCCGAGTGAAGCAACGCCGATAAACCACGTCTGTAAATCAAATCGTTTGATTTCTTCATTCATCTGGTCGCGCAGGAGCAAGCGCGGTTTGATGCGGCGAATTTTTAAAAGCGGCAAAAGCGAAAACAGCGCGGAAACGGCTAAACCGAGTAAAACGCCTTGTAAAATCGCGCTCGCTTGCAAATTGTAGCTCATTTGCGCGGGCAAGCTTTCTGCGTAATAACCGCGTATCAACCACAAAGCGATTTGCGCCAGAGCCGCGCCAAACAAGCTGCCAAGTAAGCCGAGCGACAAAATTTGCAGCAAATTAGCGAAAACGATTTTCGCTCCTGAAGCGCCGAGACATTTTAAAACCGCGATTGATTCACGTTTTTGCTCGACAAAAACCCGAACGACGTTCCAAACCCCGATGCCGCCCAAAACCAACACGACCAATCCGGTCAGAGACAGATAATTTTCCGCTCGATTAAAAGCGGCGCGCGTGTTTTCCTGTGCATCTTTGTAAGAACGAACCGTAGCAAGCGACGTCGCTTCTTTCAGAGCCGTGCGAAGCTGCCGGACGAACTCGTCCGGGTTCGGATTTGCCAGCCGAAACAAAATCCGCCGCCGGTTGCGGCTGCCGAACTGAGTCAAACCGGCTTCATCAAACGCCTTGCGCCCGATGAAAACGCGTGGTCCGAGTCGGAATCCTGTTGTTCCGCCCGGTTCTTCCGCAAAAGCGGCGCGAATCTCGAAATCCTGCGAGCCGATGCGGATTTTATCGCCGACTTTTAAATTTATTTTTTCGAGCAACAACGGTGCGACCACCGCGCCTTTGTTTTCGACAAGCCGATAATCAAACTGTTGCCCGTCAACCAGCCGAAAATCTCCAGCGAGCGGAAAACTTGGCTCGATGCCTTTTAATTCGAGCATTTCCGAGCCCGGTTTTGTTTCGTCTGACGGACGCGACATTGTTGTCGTTTGAATCTGTTCGTCACGCGCTTCGACGGCACCCGGATTTGCGGCGAGGACTTGTTCAATCGCTCGTAGTTCGTTTTCGTTAAAAGCCGCCGTCGAGCTGATTTCAACATCTCCGTTTAACAAAAATCGGGCTTCGCCCACAACCGCCCCGTTTAGATTTGAAATGACCGAGCGCAGCGCCACGATTGAACCAACTCCGACGCCGATGCAGATAAAGAAAAACAGCAGACGTTTCCATGAAGCCCGAACTTCGCGCCAGGCGAGATTAAAAACAAAATTCATTGAAATTTAAAATTACGATTAAAAATCTTGTATTCAAATTGGTTTTATTGTATAACTTGCTGCGTAAAAAGCCGAAAACAGTTTTTCTTCAAACGTTTCCTCAAAAAAGCCCTCTGCTTTTTTATTTCTAAAATTTAGGTTAGGAGACAAAAAGATGAATTGGAAAATCGCAGCTTTTCTGGTGTTTGTCATTGGCTCAGTCGCTTGCCAAGACACCCCGACAAACACATCGTCAACAACCACGACAACAACATCAGCCAGCAGTTCAAACGTGAACACGGCTCCCGCTTTAAGTACGAGTGATACCACAAATAAAACAGCGCCGCCGACCGATTTGCAGCAGCTCGCGCAGCGAATCGTAACGCAAAGCGCTGGAGTTAAAGAAGGCGAAATCGTGTTGGTCAACGGCGGCACGCGCGATATGGAATTGCTGGAAAACATCGTCATCGAAATTCGCAAAGTCGGCGGGCATCCGCTGCTCGACATTAACAGCGAACGAATGGCAAAAAGGTCTTACGCGGAAGTGCCGGAAAAATATGACACGCAGGAGCCGAAGTTAGGTATGGCGCTGGCGAAGGTTGTAAACGTCGCGATAAATGTTGACAGCACTGAAACCGAAGGCTTGCTCGCCGATGTTCCGCCCGCGCGAATGGCGGCTCGTGCAAAAGCGGGGGCACCGGTTGGGGAAGAATTTATCAAAAACAAAATCCGCAGCGTCAGCGTCGGCAACGATCTTTATCCGACCGAATGGCGGGCAAAGCGTTTTGATATGCCCGTCGGCGATTTCGCCAGGCTCTTTTGGGACAGCGTCAACGTTGATTACACAAATCTTCAAGCCATCGGCGAAAAAGCGCGCGCGGCACTCGCTGGAAAAGAGATGGAAATCACGCATCCGAATGGAACGAGCTTGAAATTAAATATTGACAGCCGCCCGGCGTATATCAGCGACGGAATCATTTCGGCTGACGACGTGTCAAAAGGCAATCTCGACGTTTTTCTTCCGGCGGGCGAAGCGGCGATTATTCCCGCTGCAAACACCGGCGACGGGAAAGTCGTGATCGAAAAACATATTTTCAACGGCAAGGAAATTAGAAATTTGACGTTGACGTTTGAAAAAGGAAAGCTTGTTTCGATGACCGGCGAAGGTGATGGTTTCGCGGCGATGAAAGCCGACTTTGATGCGCGCGAAGGAGCAAAAGACGTTCTGAGCTATGTTGATCTCGGCATCAATCCGAATTACAAGCTCGCATCGAACAGCAAATTAGGCAACTGGATTTCCGCCGGAATGGTCACGTTGGGCACGGGCAACAATCAATGGGCTGGCGGCTCAAACAAAGCCACGGGCGCCGTCGGCGGTCATTTGCCCGGCGCGACTGTTAAAGTGGACGGCAAAGTGATTGTCGAAAACGGCGTTCTCAAAATTTAAACCTGAATTGAGCGCGAAATTCTTCGCACTCAAAATTCAAAACCCCAGGATATGAAAGTGCAGATGTTCGGCAAAACGGCGATTATCGCGCATATCAATTGAAGGTTTATTGAAATGCTGGAAAATTCGTTGAATTGATCGAATATCAGCCGTTGGAAACTAACCTCAGATTGCCGCGGCGTATCATTTCGCGATGAGCCATTAATTTGAAATTTGACGATTTGACGAAATCTGCGATTTCGGTTGCCGGAATCGGTTGCGAAAACAAAAAGCCCTGCCCGAAATCGCAATTCATCTCCCGGAGCTGTTCGAGCTGTTCGAGAGTTTCGATTCCTTCCGCAACGACTCGCATTTCCATATTTCTGGCTAAGGCGATAATTGCGCGAACGATTTCCGTGCCGTCCGATTCATCGCTCATCCGCGAGATAAATGAGCGGTCTATTTTTAAAGTCGAAATCGGAAACTCGTGCAAATAGCTCAAAGATGAGTAGCCTGTCCCGAAATCGTCGAGCGCAATCGAAACGCCGATTCGATTTAATTCCTTCAACACGCGAGCCGTGTTTTTGAGACTCTTCGCCATTGCGCTTTCGGTAATTTCAAGCTGGAGACAAGCAGCATTTAGTCCTGTCTCGCACAGCACCCGCCGGACGTTTTCGACTAAGCCGTTTTGGGCGAATTGCCTCGTCGAAATATTGACACTGATAATCATTCCCGAGGTCACGACGCCGTTTTTCTGCCACTCGCGCATTTGCCGACAGCTTTCCGCCAGAATCCAACCGTCAATCTGATTGATCAAACCATTTTCTTCGGCAAGCGGAACAAATTCCGACGGCATTAAAACACCGTAAATCGGATGTTTCCAACGCGCGAGTGCTTCAAAACCGCATATTTCATCGGTGTCGAGACACTGTAGCGGTTGGTAATGAACCAGCATTTCGTCACGCTCGACCGCTCGGCGCAAATCGTTTGCCAGACGCAGCAGGCGAGTGGCATTAGCGTACATTTCCTGGTCGAAAACGACATAGCAGCCTTTGCCGCGCGCTTTCGCCTGATACATCGCGGCGTCGGCATCGCGCAAAATTTCACCCGAATCGGCGTAAGCAATCTCGCTCGAAGCAATTCCGATACTCGTCCCGATGAAGATTTCCTGACCGGCAAGCACAAACGGCTCGGTCAACCGCTGCTTAACGCGTTCGGCAACACGCACGGCTTGGCTGATGTCCGGTAAATCTTCAAGCAGAATCGTAAATTCATCACCGCCCAGACGGGCTACGGTGTCGCGCCCACGCAGGCATTCCTGCAAGCGAGCCGCCGTGCCTTTGAGCAAATCGTCGCCAACGACGTGACCGAGAGAATCGTTGACGAGTTTGAAGCCGTCGAGATCGAGAAACAAAACCGCCACCATTTTACCGGTTTCTTTGCTTCGCGCGAGCGCCTGTTCGAGCTTTCGAGCGTAAGCGGCGCGATTGGGCAATCCCGTCAGCGCGTCGTGCGAAGCATCGTGACGCAGCTTGTCTTCTGCGGTTTTGCGCAGAGTTACGTCTTGTGTTTGAAAAATCAGGTGCTTAACCGCATTTTGCGCGTCGCGCGCAGTCGAGGCGCTCAAAAGCGCCCAAACTTCTTTTTCGTCCGGTCTGAGGAGCCGCACTTCCATTTGACAAGCCGGAAATTCGCCTGCAACTAAGCCCCCGATTTTCGCTTCAAGAGCGGGCAAATCGGTTTTGTGAACAATTGATTGGTAATTGGATTCGAGCAAATCGCTTTCGTCTCGTCCAAGCAGCTCGCTCAAGCTTTGGTTTACTTCGAGCCAGCGCCCTTTGGGAGAAACGAGCGCCATTCCGACCGTCGCGTAATCGAACGAGCTGCGAAAACGCGCTTCGGATTCCTGCAAACGGTCGAGGTTTCGCATATAAGTTTGGTAGGTAAAGTAAACCAAACCAATAATCGGCGTGACGATAACAAGCGAAAGCAGGCTTATATCACCCGCATAATAAGCCACCAGCCCGGCTGCCGCCGCGCCGACAAAAAACGTGACGCTCGTCCACAGGTAATATCTCGTCCACGCGCGCCAAACCGATTGAGCCAGTTTGAGCGCCTGCATAATGGCGACAATCGTCGAATTAACCACGTATTGCGTGAGCGCCATCAAACATAAAGCGGAAATAAAGCTTGAAAGCGGAATTCGGCTCGCCAATCCTGCCGGTTCCCCGAAAATCAAAAGCAGAATTTTTGCTGCCGACCAGGTTGCTATGGCTTGTGCTGAAGCGTTGAAAAGAAAAGTTCTAACTTTGCGGCTGACTTTTGAAGTCGAAGCAATCGAATCGGCAACGCATGTCAGGATCGCTGCATGCATTCCCCAAATTAACAAGGCAAGGAAAATAAACGTGTCGGAAACGGTGATGTTTCCGTTAAAGCGAGGGATTTTGATTGTGATTTGCGAAGCGACAAGCGCAGTAAAAGCGGCTAAAACCCAAAAACGCCATTCGATTTCGCCTTCAAATAAGTGATAAAACGAATCAACAAAAATCAATACGCCAACCGAAATAACCAGCCATCGGTAAATTTCTATAAATAATTGGCGTTTCGTTTGCGTCGGCATCGGATTTCAACTCAAAGAAGGAACATCGAAAAGCGGAAAAACTAAAAGAAACCAGGTGGAGAGTGTTAAAAGAAGGTAAGAAAGGAGAGCGAACAATTTTCGTTCGCTCGCCATATCATAACGGTAAATCAGGGTTTCATACAAGCAGTATTATCGCCGTTGGCGAGAACCGACATCGTATAAAGACTGGATGTATCAAGCCAATAGATTTGTTTGTTGCGGAAAGGTTTAGAGGGCTCACTGGCGGCGATTTTGCCAGCCAGCGTTTGGACAATTTGAAGCGCGCTCGATCCACTATCCTCGCTAACGATAATCGGGTTTACCGGCTGTTTGCTAACGAGCGCGCCTGGAATTTCCTTCAATTCCGAATCAAATCCTTTAGCCGCCTTCTGGTCGTCCTGGAAATTAAAAGACGTTTCGGTCAGATTGACGGCATATTTGGCAAGCGGAGATTCGGATTGATTGTTAAGATTTAACGAGTTTTCGCTCGCCCGCTGAGTTTGCGCGAAAACTCGACTACCGCTGAAAAGCAGGCTCAAGCTCATTGCCGATAATAACAGCACGGCTGTAAGGCGATGTAACGATGAGTTAAGCGTTAGGTTTTTCATTTCATTCCTTTTGTTAGCAAATCAGCACATTGTTGAGGTCAAAACTGGGTCCGACCCCGCTGCTCATTCGCAAGCATTATGCCAAAAGTAGAAACGTAAGGAGGTAAACACTTTAGCTTTCCGTAAGGCTTAAAAAAAAAGCAAATGATCCTGTTTTTCTGACAAAATCTGTCAAACTGACTGAATTGCCGCACGCTCGTCAGAGTAAAACCTAAGTATCGGTAATTTATTAATCAGGAAGTGAGCTTAATTTCTCGAACTATGCAGAAAAGTTTTTTGTCGTCGAAGATAACTTAATGTTTTAAATGCAAGAAAAAGCAACCGGCGGCGTTCCCAAACTCGTCACAGCAAACTACCGGCTCTTCCCAAATCGGCTGTAGCATTCCACAAATTTCGAGGAGAAAGTTTCAATGCAAGCGAAATTTATGACCGCGCTTTTCGTTCTTTTCGGCTTTTTTTCGATTTTTCTGTCAACGATTTCAACGGCTAACGCGCAAGGCGTGATTGTCCCGATCATCTGCGACCGCCCGCCGCGCTGCATTCCTCCGCCGCGCCCTTTGCCGCGCCCGATTGTTTTGCCGCAGCAGCTTCCCGTGAAATCAATCAAGCTCGACACGCGAATTAACAATCAGGTTGCGACGACACACATTGAGCAGGTTTTCCGCAACGACACGGACGCGACGCTCGAAGGAACCTACTTTTTCCCGATTCCCGAAAGCGCTTCGATTTCTGAGTTTGCAATTTGGGAAAACGACAAACGCCTTGTCGGAGAAGTCAGAACCAGAGAAGAAGCGCGCCGGATTTATGAATCAATTGTGCGGCGGCAACGCGATCCGGGACTTCTAGAATACGCCGGAAAAGATTTGTTTCAAGCTACGGTTTTTCCTATTCCGCCGCGCTCTGACAAAAAACTCGAAATCGTTTACACGCAGGTTCTAAAAGCCGAAAACGAAACCGTCGCTTACCGTTATCCGCTCGGAGTCGGCAAAAATCCGGTTCCTATTGGCACGATTTCAGGCAAAATCGAAATCGAAAGCAAAGACGGTTTGCGAAACATTTATTCGCCTTCCCATCAGATTGATACCAGAAAAATCGGCGAAAATCGTGCTGTTTTATCGTTTGAAACTTCCGGCAAACGCGAGCCTGACGATTTCCAGCTTTTTTACGGCGTCACACGCGAAGATTTCGGTTTATCGCTTTTGACTTACCGCGAACCGGGCAAAGACGGCTATTTTTTGCTGCTTTTATCGCCGCGCGATCAGGTTGACGAGCGGGAATTTGCCGCCAAAGACATCGTTTTCGTTCTCGATACATCCGGCTCGATGGCTGAGGAAGGAAAAATGGAAAAAGCCCGAAAGGCTCTTCAATTCGGCGTCAGCACTCTGCGCGACTCTGATCGTTTCAACATCATCAGTTTCGCGGGTGAAGAGCGCTTGATGGAAAACGGCTTGATTCGAGCCGATGCCGCCGGAAGAGCGCGCGGGCTTGAATTTGTCAAAAATCTACGAGCCACCGGCGGAACAAACATCAACGATGCTTTGCGCGCCGCGATTCGACAGTTTGGCGGCGGCAACAATCCGAAAATGCTCGTTTTTATGACTGACGGGTTGCCGACAGTCGGCGAAACAAATGTCGAAAAAATCGTCGCCAATTTTAACGACAGCAAAAAAGCGGTTGACGTTTTGCGGCTATTTACGTTTGGCGTCGGATATGACGTGAACACTTATCTTCTCGACAAGCTCGCGGCGGAAAACAACGGCGCGGCTGATTATGTCGAGCCGAAAGAAGATTTGGAAATCAAAGTCTCGAACTTTTTCACCAAAGTCAGCTCGCCAGTTTTGACCGATATTGACATTGATTGGGGCGTCGCCCAAGTTGATTTGATTTATCCGCGGAAAATGCCCGATTTGTTCAAAGGAGCGCAAATCGCTCTGATCGGTCGCTATCGAAACGATAACGATTTGCGCACCGCGCTGTTAAAAGTGACAGGCAAAAACGGCAGGGAAACGAGAACTTTCTTTTACGAAAATTTAAAATTCCCGATGCGCGACGAGAAAAATGATTTTCTCCCGCGTCTTTGGGCTACGCGCCGAGTCGGATGGCTGCTTGAACAAATCCGCGCTAATGGCGAAAACAAAGAGCTGCGAGACGAAATTATTGATCTGGGAACTCGTTTCGGAATTGTCACACCTTACACTTCATATCTTGCCATCGAAGGCGATTTGCCAGTTAACACTAGAAGCGCCAATGATCCGAGGAATTTAACGCCAAGCGCAGGCGCGCTTTCCTCGGCGAAACGAAGAGCCGAAACTCAAACCGGCGCGGACGCCGTCGCTCTTAGCAAACAGCAAGCCGCGCAACAATCGGTCGTGACGGTTAATACGGAAAACGAGCAGCTTTATTTTAATCAAAAAATAGCGCAGCAAGTCGGCACGAAAACTTTCTATCAATCGAATAATTCGTGGCAGGACGCCGAATTTAAACCGGAAACGAAATTGCCCGAAATCAAAGTGCAATTTGCCAGCGAAGAATATTTCGCTTTGATCAATCAGGAAAAAGAACTTGCACAATTCTTTGCACTCGGCGAACAAGTCATTGTCGTTCACAAAGGCAAGGTTTACCGCGTAGTCAGATAAAGAAGAGGAGAAAAGGAGCAGAGGAGATGAGGAACAAATATAACTTCTCTTCTCCTTTTCTCAATTCATCGTCCCCACCGCAATTTGTCGCGGAGGACGTCGAAATAATTGCGGTTTGGCGGCTGAACAAGGTTAAAAGTCGTGCGGCTTTTGCGGATTTTGACTGAATCGCCGGCTTGCAATTGAAATCCAACCTGACCGTCAAGCGTCAGCGCGACTTCTTCATTTTCAGTTTTTAAAACAAGTTCGATTTCCGCCTCGTCCGGCACGACAATCGGGCGGTTCGAGAGCGTAAACGGGCAAATCGGCGTCACGACGATGGCGTTCATCGAAGGAAAAACAATCGGACCGCCCGCGCTCAAATTGTAAGCGGTCGAACCAGTCGGCGTTGAAACAATCAAACCGTCAGCGCGAAAATTGTTGACAAAAAGACGGTTTAGCCGGACTTCGATTTCGATAATCCGGGCGAGCGCCGCTTTGTTGATGACCACATCATTCAAAACGCGATTGGTCAAAAGAGTTTCATCGCCGCGAGAATGCTCAATACGCAATGTAACGCGACGGTCGAGTTCGTAATTTCCGGCTAGGATTTGTTCGAGAGCCGAAAACATCTCCTCTATCCGAAACTCGGTTAAATAACCTAGCCCGCCGTAATTAATTCCTAAAACCGAAACGGAACTATCACCAATCAACCGCGCGGTCGAAATCATTGTTCCGTCACCACCTAAAACAACGATCAAATCAACTTCTTCGGCAAAGTAATTCTCACTTGTGGTTTCAATCTCGCAAACCAAGCCCGAATCGCCTCCACGCTCGGCTTGCGAAAGCGGTTTGCCCACGAGACGGATGCCGCGCGCTTCCAGCCAACGACCGAGCTCGCACGCCGTCTCCCAAGCTTCCGCGTGTTTGGGTTTCACAACAACTCCGACGCTTTTGATTTTTGTATTCAAATTCTATTGCCTCAAATTAGATTTTAGGTTAAACCGAGCCGGAAAAATATCAAAACCTGAGTTTTAAATTTATTTTGAAATCTCCGTGCCGAGCAAAATTGGAAGCTGAAGCCACCGCCAATCTTTGCCGTAAACGGCGCGATTTAGTTTTTCGATTTTGTCTTCAACCGCATCTTGTAAACAATCAGGCGGCAAATCTTGTTTGTTTTCGTAACAGGCGTGCTGAATGCAGGGCGCTGGTTTTGCTCCGTCATTATGAACAAGACAACCAAGTTTTCGGTCAAAAAGCGGACAGGCAAAAGTTTGCGAGAATGTTTCGCCGGTATCTTTCAAATCGTATTTTTCGACTGTTTCTCCGGTGCGGTTGAAAACAGATTGCTTTTCTTCTTCGGATAGATTCGGATTGCTGATAATTGATTCCCGAATGGCAACGGCTTCCAGCCGTGTAATGTGAACGTTGACAAAATGTGCGTCGGTGCAGCACACGCCGAAAGTCGTGCAAGTTCCGCAGTCTTTTGCCGAAAACTCAAAATTGTCTCGGATAAATTTTTGATAAGCGGTTTTAACGCGGCGGAGCTCGGCAATCGCTTCTGATTCGTTCACGGGTTTATCAAAACGTAGAGCTTGTCAGCCCAGTCGGGATTGGTGATTCTGAGCAGTTCATATTGAATAAGAGCAGCGTCGCGGTTGCCTCTTTTTAATTCGGCACGCCCCAGGTTGTAACGCGCCTTTGCAAAATCGGAACTCATTCCGACCGCCGTGTTAAAAGCGGCAACAGCTTCTTCCTCGCGGTCTAATTCGAGCAAAGTCTCTCCTACTAAATTGTAAGATTTGGCATCGCCTTTAAAAGTTTTAAGTTGCTCGTACGCGGCGAGCGCGTCTTTAAAACGCCCGGCTTTGAAATACGCCGTTCCGAGCCGTTCCAGAGCGTTCGTGTGATCCTGTTTGAGAGCGACGGCGCGTTTATAGGCGAGAATTTCTTCTTCCGGCTTGTTCAATTTATTCAAAGTCAAACCGAGCGAGTATTGAATTTCCGAATTGTTTGAATCGAGCTTTGCCGCCTGTTTATAAGCAGCTTCGGCGTCTTTGTATTGACCGAGCGCATAACTGGACGCGCCGATGTTAATTTGCGCCTGCGCCCAATCCGGTCTGAGACGCGCCGCTTGGCGCGTCGCCCGCAAAGCTTCGGCGTGTTTTCCCAACATTCCGTAACTAAAACCCGCTTGATACCAGGCTTCGGCGTAATTTTCGTCCATCTGTGCGGCGCGTTCAAAAAGCGGCGCTGCGCGGGCAAAATCATCACGCGACAATTGCGCCAAGCCTTGTGCGTAAAGCCGTTCTGCTCCGGCGCGTTTGCTCTTGCGCGTATCGCTATCAAGCGCCGAGAAGGTTTGCAGATTTCCGATTTTTAACTGCGCGATGCGCTCTGACGGAACCGCGAAATTTAAACTTTGACCTTCGGCGGCTTGCAAAGTGGCGATGCCGACGACTTCGCCGCGCATATTGATCACCGGAGATCCAGACGAGCCGGGAGAAATCGGCGCGGTGATTTGGATAATTTTTCCGTAACCGGCAATTTCGCGGACGGCAGAAACGATTCCGTTTGAAACTGAGCCTTCCAGACCAAACGGATTGCCGATGACGACGATTGATTCGCCTTCCTGCGGCGGCGCTTTTTCGATGTAAAGCGGCGCGGCTTGTTCTGCCGGAACGTCAACTTGAAGCAGTGCCAGATCAGCCTCGCCGTCAATCGCCAAAACGCCTTTCGCGGCAAAAGTTTTGCCGCTGGTTAAACGGATTTCGACTTTTTCCGCGTTTTCGATGACGTGGCGATTGGTGATGATTTTATCTTTGGAAATAAAAAATCCGCTTCCGCGCGAGAGCTTTTCGCCTTTGCCGCCGAAAGTTTCAATTGCCACTGCAGACGGTTTAATCCGGCGCACAAGCTCCGGCAAATCGGCTCCCTGCGCGCGGGCGAAAAAGGGCGCGAAACCGAAAACAAACAGCAGCAATAACAATCTTAACTGTCGCATCAATCAAAACGGGCAAAAGGTTGAGCGCGCAAATTGAAGGGAAAACGCGCATCGAGTATTTCAATCTAATTTTTGCAAAAGATGAGCTAAACGGCAAATCCGCACAGCTTGTTAATTGTCTGTGAGTCAAAACAATTTCTCGATTGAGGTATGAAAAAAACAAAAAAACAATTCTTTGCGCTTTTTGCGTAAAAACTTTACCTTCTTTACGTTTTTATCTATAGCAGTTTTCAGTTGCGTAAAGACTGAGAATCGAATTAGTCTGCATAGATGCAAGCTTATTCTTTAGATTTTCGTCGAAAGATTGTTTCAACTTATGAAAACGGTTTAGAAACGATTCAAGAAGTTGCTGAGCGTTTTTCTGTCAGTGCAAGTTTTATCAAGAAGATGCTCGCTCAAAAACGCTCGACTGGTGATGTTAAACCGATCGGGCATCGCGGCGGACAGAAGAAAAGGCTTGCTGACAAAGACCGAAAATGGCTTTTGAAAACAGTTTTGGCTAAGCCTGACATCACGCTTCTGGATTTACAGGAGCGCCTTGAAAAAGAGAAAAAGATTTCAGTTTCGCTGGCTACGCTTTCGCGCGAGTTGAGGCGATTAAATCTGAGACGTAAAAAAAATCAATGGCAGCTAGTGAAAGAAACAAGAGAAAGCGTGCTTGGCATTGGCGGCGAATGAAAAGAGTGCGCCACGCTCGCTTGAGATTTCTGGATGAGGCAGGAGCGAGCACAATTTTAACCCGTTTATATGCCAGAGCAATTGGCGGTAGAAGGATAACAGAAGCTGTGCCACGTAATTATGGAGCCTCGACTTCAATGATCGCCGCAATGGGAATCAATGGAGTTGATGCCACAATGATAATTGCAGGCAGCGTTGACACTCTTGTCTTCAATGCATACTGCGAGCAGGTTCTGCGCCCAACTTTAAAAGTCGGAGACGTGATTGTGCTGGATAACTTAGGAGCACATCGAGCCAGCCGGATAGAAGAAATCTGCAAAGAATGTGGTGCTCGCGTTATTTGGCTGCCGCCATATTCGCCTGATTTTTCACCGATTGAATTGATGTGGTCAAAAGTAAAAGCTTATTTGAAGAAAGCCAAGGCGAGGACGCAGGAAGAATTAGAAAAGGCAATCGCTGTTGCTTTGAAAACAATTACAATCAGCGACTGCCTCAATTGGTTTGGACATTGCGGCTATCAGGTCACATGCAATTGAAAACTGCTATA
>JALZCH010000104.1 GCA_030863175.1 Acidobacteriota bacterium
AATTGTCCACGAATATCTTGAGCATCATCGAGACCAATCAAACGAAGATAACGATTCGTTTATCCTTGATTAGGACTTTCAGTCCACGGAAAATCTCTGCATTTCTAATGCAGAGTGGTTTAGTTCCACATTTTGAGCCGAATAACTTGGAAATCAAACCTCATTTGTTCTGTATCAATAAAAAACTGCTTCAGAGTGGTTTCTTCGCTGGATAGCTGAGAGAAATTGTTTGACAGTAATTTTGAAATGATTAAAAAAAGAAAAATCTGCGGGAAAATATTTTATTTCGTTTCAAAAACGATTATCGGAGGCGTTTTGTGGAGCTTGTTTGTTTCGGTGAGCGCTTTTGCTCAAATTAATTTACCTGAACCGAGTAAACCCGTTTTGCCTCAATCCGGTTATCGCATTAAGCAAGGCGACAAATTGAGCGTCAAATTTCTTTATCATCCCGAATTAAACGAAGCTTCGATTGTTGTCCGACCGGACGGATTTATAAGTCTTCAAATGATTGACGACGCAAAAGCCGAAGGTTTAACAATTTCGGAACTTAAAACCCAGCTTGAAAAAGCTTATAACGAAATACTTTTAAAACCCGCTGTCACGGTCACGCTTCTCGAATTCGTCGCGCCGCGCGTTTTTATCGGCGGTCAGGTTAATAAGCCGGGGCGATATGATTTGCGAGAAGGGCAGACGCTCGTCCAGGTGATTTTTCTGGCAGGCGGATTTACCGAGGACGCAAACCGGAAAATGGTTATTCACGGGCGACCGAACGGAAACGGCGATTGGCAGCTTCAATCGGCGAATGTCTTGAAAATCATAAATCAGCAAGGCGATCAAAAGGACATCTCGTTGCAGGACGGAGATTATATTTTTATCCCGGATTCGAAAATCTCGCAGTTTAATAAAGCCGTCGAAACGTTTCGCGGGCTGCTGCCTCGATTCTTTTAAATCGTTTTTTCAGGAAATCTGAGTTGAACAGAAATGCGGAATTTATCAAATAAAAATCTGGTTGTCCAAATCTGGGAAACAGTTTTTCGGCGTAAGCTTCTCATCGCGTCAGTTTTCGCGCTGGTCGTCAGTTCGGGGATGATCGTCACGTTTTTAACGACTCCGAAATATGAAGCCGAGATGAGTATTTTGGTTTCGCGCGACCGAACCGATCCGCGAATCAGCGCGGCGGATAAGCTGCCGGACATCGTTCAAGCCTCGATCAGCGACGAAGAATTTAATTCGGAGCTAGAGTTAATCAAAAGCCGCGAAGTTATTGCTGGAGCGGTTAAAGACTTGGATTTAATCAACAATCAGGCACCGAAAAATGACACCCCGCTTAGTAATTTGCGCGAGTCGGTAAAGAAATTGCTTTCCGGCTTTTGGGAAACGTCGGCAAAAGCAGCGGAAATGAAAAATTCTTTGCCGGAAAAAACAACGGCAACCGAATTTGAGACGGAAAAAGCCATTAACCGCGTTTCGGGCAATCTGGATGTGACACCAATCAAAAAATCTCGCATTATTAAAGTCAATTACACCGATACCGATCCTTTGCGAGCAAAAAGAACGCTCGAAAAAATCTACGAGAAATACATCGATCTGCACGTTCAAATCAACCAAAAGACTGAAGCCGGGCAGGTTTTTAAGGAACAAACTCAAACATTCAAAGGGAAATTAAACGCCGTTTCGAATACGCTCAAAAATTTTGACACTCGTAACGGCGTAACCGGAGCGGAAATCGGCGTTCAGCGCGAGCTTTTGCTGAAACAGCTTTACGAAACGCAGGCTCAAATCAACGCCTCGCGAACGGAAATCGGAGAAAACGAAAAACGAATCGTCGCTTTGCAGGAAAAAATCGCCGCACAGCCGGAACAGATTCAAACCGGCTCGGTTTCAAAATATGTTTCGGCGCTAGACCGGATGAAAGAAGAGCTGATTCAGTTAGAGCAGCAAAAAACGCAGTTTCTGCAAAAATATCAACCCGGCAGCCGATTTGTACGTGAAACGGAAGAGCGAATCCAGCAATTGAAAAAAACACTTGCTCAAGAGACTGCAAATCCGCCGCAGGAACGCTCGTTTGCTTTAAACGATTTGCGCCGCCGACTCGAAAGCGATCTTTACAACGCTCAAACAAGCCTCGCGGCTCTTAGAGAGCGCGAAAAGAATTTGACTTCGCAAGCCGATAAATTGCGCAAGGAAGTCGTTCTTCTCAACAGTCGAAGCATTGACCGCGCGAATCTCGAACGCGAACGGAGCATTAACGAGGAAGCCTATCTGCTTTATCAAAAAAAGGCGCGTGAAAATGAAATCAGTCAGGCTTTGAACAAAGAGCAGGTAATGAATTTCGGAATCGTTGACCCTCCGAGCACGGACGGCGAACCGAAAAGTCCGAAACCGCTTTTAAATCTGCTGATTTTGATGGTTGTCGGCGCGGCTGCTGGTTTTGCGAGCGCGATTGTGATGGATAAATTAACGGCAACAACTGATGATTACGATTTAATTGCTTCGCCCGCTTTAGTCGAGCAACGTCTGGAATTACCTGTTCTGGCAATTATTTCGGTTATCGAACCGCCGCCCGCGAAGCTGGTTTCAAAGCCGAAACTCCCTGCGCTGCCTCCGTTCCTCAATAATAAAAACGGGCGCGATTAACAGATAATTTACAACGCATCAAGCAATTCCGAAGAAAATAATACTTAGTAAGTGAAAGGAGATAGCTATTGCTTTCTACCATTCACTTTTCATTTAATAAGAAAGTATTTACTTTATTTGTAAAGCTCATATAGAATTTAAAGTGGAATTAAGCCTCACCGCTTGGCAGTTCTGCTGATCTTGGTTTTCCTGCATAGGAAGAATTATAAAAAAAAGCCTATGCCTGCAAAGAATGTCAATTTCTAATAATTAGTTCCTCTTTGATTGGCAATTTACAATTGGATATTTTGTTTTTAAATCGCCAGTTTTAAACGCATATCGAAACCAACCACTAACCGCACTGGCTTTTGCCGCATAAGGTTGGCTTTGCAGCAAATTTCTACGCCTTCCGCTGCCAGATTTTCACCGAATGGAAACTATAAGAAAACGTTGAGAAGCTTATGAGTGTTGCTTACCAGCCGCAAACGATTTCACCGTTTAAAGCTATTACCTTACTTGAAAATGACGAAAGAGAACGGATCTTGATCGTTGACGATGAAGAAGCCGTGCGTGAATTGTTTATCAGTTGTCTCTCTGAACGTTACAACTGCTTCGGAGCCGGTTCGGTAAAAGAAGCGCTCGAATTTTTGGCGCAAAAAGAAGTTGCGCTTGTCATTTCGGACATCATTATGCCCGGTTTATCGGGCGTCGAGCTGCTTCGCAAGATAATTGAAAATTATCCCTACACGGCGGTGATAATGGCTTCCGGGATTAACCAGCCGCAGCGTGCCCTCGACGCTATACGGCTCGGAGCGTTTGATTATTTGCTCAAGCCCTGCGATTTGAACGTGCTTGAGCTGACGGTCGAGCGTGCTTTAGAACGGCGGCAACTGCTTCGCAATGCCAGACAGTACAAGGTTGATTTGGAAATCCGCAACAACGAGCTGGCGCGCGGAAAAGCCGAGCTTGAACGTTTGCAAACGCAGATTGTTCACAATGAGAAAATGGCTTCGCTCGGACAACTCGCTGCCGGAGTCGCGCACGAGCTTAACAATCCGGTCGGTTTTATTTATGGAAATTTAGACCTTCTTAATCAAACAATCGCCGGATTGATGGAATTGCTCGATTTCTACGACACGGTAGAGCTTCCGGAAAAAATAACTTCCGAGGCGGCGGCTCTCAAGAAAAAAATTGATTACGATTTTCTGCTCGAAGATGTAAACTCGATAGTTGCCGATTGCCGCGAGGGAGCGCAACGCATCCGCGACATCGTGCAAAACCTGCGCACGTTTTCCCGGCTTGACGAAGCCGAATTCAAAAAATCCGATATTCACGAAGGCATTGATTCGACAATTCGCCTGCTGTCTCAATATTACAGCGGCGATAAAATCAGGCTTATTCGAGATTACGGCGAGCTTCCGCCGGTTGATTCTTTCTGCGGGCAGTTGAATCAAGTCTGGTTAAATCTGCTCGTTAACGCTGCACAAGCTCTTTGCAGCACGGGCGGTGAGGTTCGAATCAGAACGCGGGCGCAGAATGATTCGGTCATAGTCGAAATCAGCGACACCGGCTGCGGTATCCCCGAAGAAAACCTGAATCGAGTCTTCGATCCGTTTTTCACAACCAAACCCATCGGCGAAGGCACCGGACTCGGTCTTTCAATTTCGTTCAGCATTATCGAACGACACAACGGCACAATTTCGGTCGAAAGCTCGCCGAATAAAGGTACGATTTTTACAGTAGTGTTGCCGGTAAACATAAAAACGACAAATCAACCCGAACACGAAACCCCAAATAAATCCTCAAAAGGAGCAATAACATATGAATTACAAAGTTCTAATAGTTGACGACGAACCTGCCAATATTCGGCTTCTCGAACGGCTTTTCCGGCACGATTACCAGGTTCTGAGCGCTTTATCGGGCAGAGAAGCATTGGAGATTCTCGTCCGGCACGAAGTAGCGTTAATCATCACAGATCAGAGAATGCCCGGAATGACCGGCGTCGAGCTTCTTAAACGAGCTGCCGAAATGCGCCCTCATACGATGAGGATTATTTTGACCGGCTACACGGATGTAAATACGCTCGTTGATGCGCTTAACAGCGGAGTGGTTTATAAATACGTTACCAAACCCTGGAACAACGCTGATTTGAAACAAACAGCAACGCGCGCTTTGGAGTTTTACGAGATCAACAAACGTCAGCACGAGCTTTCCCGGCAATACGAGCGTTTATCCCAAACCCTCGCCAAAACCGAACAGGGATTTACGCGTTTTATCGCTGATTCGAAAAACTTTAGAGACGCCGCCGCGCACGGACACGCTCGACGCACGAGCGGATACGCGACCGCAATCGGTTATCGTTTGGGAATTGAACGCGAAGAACTTGACAAGCTTTCGCTCGCCGCTTTTTTTCACGATCTTGGCGGCTCGCCAAATGATACTTTGCAAAAAGACGTCAGCGCAGAAAGCAGGGTGGCGGAATTTTATTGCGAGCGAAGCGCCTTTTTGCTTGCGAATGCGCGCCATTTGAGCCATTTGGAGCCGGTAATTCGGCATTACCGAGAGAATTTTGACGGTAGCGGTTATCCGAGAGGTTTAATCGGCGAGCAGATTCCTCTTCACAGCCGAATCATCGCCGTCGCTGAGGCTTACGATGAGATGACTCGTTTTTCGTTTTCCCGAAAAGCACTTTCGCACGGGGAAGCCATTGTTCGCCTGCAAAAGGTCGCAGGAAGCCGTTTTGATCCAGCGGTCGTCACGACTCTTTGCGAAATGGAAACGTTTGGGAAAATCCGTCAAACAATCGAGCGCGATTTGAATGAAATGCCGCTTTTAACCGAGCAAATCTTTGAGGAAACCAGCGGAATTTCGTCCTCGGAAATGTTGCGGCGAATAAAAACCGAACCCTGGCTGGCGATGCAGGTTTTACGCGAAGCGAACGCTTTGCACGAATCAGAACCGACGGCGCAATTGCTAACGGCGGCAACCAGACTGGGAGAGCAAAAACTGCATTTGCTGCTTGAAAAATACGGCTCGCCGGTTTATGACACGGCAATGCAGGAATGGTCGGAGCAAGCTTTGCGCTGCGCTGTTGCTGCGCAAATGCTCGCGGCTCATACCGATTTGATGAAACCGGATGAAGCTTACACGCTTGGTTTGCTATACGAAATCGGCGCTGCCTTTCTGACCAATCTTTTCCCCGAAGAAATGAGCAGGTTGAAACGACTTGACGGCGAAGAGCGTTTCCAAAAGGAAATTGAAATTTTCACTGTCGAGAGCGCTCAAGTCAGCCAATGGATACTTGAAAAATGCGGTTTTTCGGAAAACCTCACCTCCGGCGTCGTTTCGGATAGCAGATTAATGCGATTTAACTCGCCCGAAGCGTTGTTGATGTCGGTTGCAAATCGAATTGCCGGAGCCGATGAGGGATATAAGGTTACGGTGATAGATTCGCTGGAGTCGGACGTGCTCGCCATACTGCGTTTGAGCCGCAATGATTTGAACCGAATCTACGAATGCGCCGCTGCCGTTAGCGGTGAAATTCTTCATGCGCAACGAGAATTTCTAGAATTTGCCTAAGCTCAGTCATTAATTCAAGGAGCAAAAAATCAATAGCCCGGTGCGATGTGCCGGGCTATTTTGTTCTCACTCCATCGAAGCTTTAGTTTTTTACCCCTGCGGCGCGCTTTTTTTCATTGAATCTGAGTGTAATTAAACCGTTAATTGTTAAATTTTCTCCAGGTTTGAAACAGAAAAACATCGCAAACCGAAAAAATACTGAAAACCTTGCCTCGTTTCTACTTTATAAATCAACGTAAAAAGAAATTATTTTGCGAGGAATTCGATATGAAAGAGCGAATCAGAGCTTCTCTGATTTTCGTTTATAAACTGCTCGACTTAGCCGCCCTTTCCGTGGCTCTGTGGCTGGCATTTTATCGCGGCGGTCCCGAAGGCGTTGATTATATTTGGCAGGCTTTTCGCGCGCCGAGCGTAGACAGCTGCATTTTTTTCGTCGGTGTACTCGGTAGCTGGTCGTTTGTTTTGTCTTCGTTCTGGCTGTATCGCTCTAAACGATTAGCGAGCTGGGAAGACGAATTTGTTGACGTTTTGCGCGCAGTCGCGTTCTGCACTTTGATTTTAGCGACAATGATTTTGCTGGCGGAATGGCAGATTTTCCCCAAACGATTTTTGCTGATTTTCGCCTTAACATCTTTTGCTCTGCTCTTTTCGATTCGTTTGGTCAAACGCAATCTTTTAAAGCAGTTTCGGCTTCACGGGCGAAATCTGCGCTCGGTCGTCATCATCGGAGCCGGTCCGCGAGGGCAGAAAATCGCCGATCTAATCAAGGAAACCCCGGAAATCGGTTATCACTTTGCCGGTTTTGTTGACGATGTTGACGCGCGGGAAGTGCTCGGACATCTGGATCAGATTCCGCAGGTTTTAGCCGAAAACGTGATTGACGAAGTGATTCTGTGCCTGCCGATCAAAACCTTTTACGACAAAATGGACGCAATCGCGCGCTCTGCGGAAGAGCAGGGAATCACGGTTCGTGTTTATTCGGATTTGTTTAACCTGCGCTTGGCGCGTGCAGTCGCCGGAGAAATCGGCGAAGCTCCGATTTTATCGCTTTACACGGCGCCGAACGATTGGCGAATGCTGGTCAAAAACGCGATTGACTTCGTCGGCGCGCTCATTTTGCTGCTTCTACTTTCGCCGTTGATGTTGATAATCGCTTTGCTCATCAAAATAACATCGCACGGACCTGTATTTTTTATTCAAGAGCGGGTTGGTTTGAACAAACGCCGTTTCAAAATGTTCAAGTTTCGAACAATGGTCGTTAACGCTGACAAGCTGCAAACAAAGCTTGAAGCCTTAAATGAAGCCGACGGTCCGGTTTTCAAAATGAAAAACGATCCGCGGGTCACCTGGGTTGGAAAATGGCTCAGAAAAACCAGTCTCGACGAGCTGCCGCAGCTTATCAACGTTTTGCTCGGTGATTTGTCCTTGGTCGGACCGCGCCCGCTGCCCGAACGCGATTTTCAAAAATTTAACAAACTGTGGTTCAACCGCCGTTTCAGCGTCAAACCCGGAATTACCTGCGTCTGGCAGATTTCGGGGCGCAGCGAAACGAGTTTTGATAAGTGGATTCTGCAAGACCTCGAATACATAGACGAATGGTCTCTGATATTGGATTTCAAGATTTTGCTCAAAACCATTCCAGCCGTCGTTCGCGGAACGGGCGCCATGTAGAACTTTTTGAGATGAAAGCAATTCGCTTCGAAAAAACAACAGCTTTTCTTGTGACGGCGCTCCCGTTTGCGGCAATTGGTCTTCTGCTTCTGACGGGCGGTTTGCTCGGCGCAAGCGTCGCTTCAATCGGCGGCGGCGCAGGCGCGAAAACTCTGCTGATCGGCGCGGCGGTTTTCGCTGCAATAGCCGTAGTCGTCTGTTTTGTTTTGGAATTGCCGATCATCGCGTTTGTCCGTTTGGCTTTTATCGCTTCATTTTTTTTCAAAGGCGAGCTGAATTTTTACAAGATTGACGAAATCGAAGACCCTTCGGGTTTTAATCTGTCGCTGACACTGCTGACCGGATTGATTTTGCTGATTTACGACCAATTCGATGACCGGGAAGATTTCAGAGAAAAACTGTTTCCGACCGCTTTTTCGATTTTGCTCGCGGCGCTTCTGATTTGCGCCGTCGCGTCGGTCATTTACGGTGGCTCTACGCTGCTCGGCTGGTTTTCAATTTGGTCGTTTTTGACTTCGGTTTTAATCGCCGCCGTTGTCGCTTCGCACTTCAGCGAACGCGAAAGACTGATTCAATTGATCATCGGAACCGCCACCGGGCTTTTATTTACCGGCGCAATCGCTTTGTCGCAATACACGGTTGATTTCCCGATGAATTTATCGTTTTTCGGAACCGGAACCGAAGATGAATTGCTCGGCACTCAAAGTATAGCAATGTCGCGTGTTCCTGCTTTTTTGCGGACCCCTACGGAAATGGCTTGGGTTGTTTCAACGCTTATTCCGATTGTCATTGCACCGGTAATTTGCCGCGTTAAAGATCTAAGCTCGCGGAACAGAAATACTCTGTTAATTGCTGCTTTGGCGGGCGTCGTCGCGGTCATTTTATCGCTGGCGAGAGGAAGCTGGATTTCGCTTTTAGTCGCTTTAATGATTCTCGTTATGTTCGGCTGGCGGAGGCTTTCGGTAAATGAAAAAAGACGTTATTTCGTTTCGGTGTTCGGAGTTTTCATTTTTGCTTCGCTGCTCCTTGCACCGTTTGCAGGCAGAATTTACGAACGTTTAACCGAAGACGATCAGGGTTCGGCTTTAATACGCGTACCGCTGATGGAAACCGCCGCCCGAATGATTGAGGACAATCCGCTTGTCGGCGTCGGTTTAAATGGCTACCGCTCGAATATGACCAGATACGACGAGACGGACATTTTTGTCAGTCAGGTTTTTCCCAATCCGGTTCATAACGTTTTCGCGCACATTACGGCTGAAATCGGAATTCCGGGCGGAATCGTTTTTTGCCTTTTGATTCTCGTTTCATTGATTGAATGTCTAAAAACGATGACGGCGCGCGACCGTTTGCTTTTTGCTGTGGCTTTGGGGGCAACTGCGGGAATGATTGCATTTGTTATTTCAGCAATTAAAGAGCCGGGATCGCTCGGTTCTGTTCGCCCGCCGATGCGGACTTGTTTTTTTCTGTTCGGCATAATTTTGGCGGCAAGCAGGCTGCGTCGTCAGCTCATTTTTTAAATTCCAATAAGTAAAACAAAAAATAATGATAGCCTCTGCAGCGAATAAAGAAATCTCAGATCAAAATGCGCCCGGTGCAATCGGTCGTAATTTGATCTGGATGGTCTGGTCGGGCGGCATCAGCATCGCCAACAGCATTCTTGTCTGGGTGTTTATGGCGAGAATGCGGGAGCCGGAAGAGCTCGGCAGATTTACGATTGTAATGGGGCTTTACACGCTTTTTTACAGCGTCTGCACGCTCGGATTAATGCCGTATCTGGTCAGCGAAATCACACGCCGAAACGAGCAGCGCAAAGCTCTGCAAAAAAGCGAGCAAACGGTTGTTGAATTTGTCGGAACCGCATCGTTTTTTCTACTGATTTCAGGAATCATCTGTGCCGTGTTGATGTCGGCTGGCGGCTTTCTGCTCAACGAATCGTGGCAGGAGCGAGTTTCGGCGATTGTTTTGAGTTTTGCGTTGATTCCAACCGGATTGATCGTCGTTGGCGAGGCGACGGCAATTTCATTTGATCGGACTAGATTGATTGCTTTTGTCAGCACCTTTGAAAACACGCTGAGAACCATTTTTCCGCTCTGGCTGATCTGGGCTGGTTTTGATATTTCGTTTGTTTGTTTATCGTTTGTCCTTGTCAGATTTATAGCTTTGGCAATCTATGGCTGGGTTGTTCGTCGTCGTTTTTCAAATCTCACCATCAATCGCGATGATTTAATCACGATATTAAAAGTCACGCCGACTTTCGCCGCGACGATAATTTTTGCTTCGATTAATTGGCAGGCTGCCGTAATTTTGTTGGGATTGTTCAGCACGGAAATCGAATCGGCAAAATTCGGCGTAGCTTCGCGTTTTCTGATTCCGGTGACGATTTTAATGGCAGGTTACGCTGGGGCGGTTCAACCTGTAATTACTCAACAAACTCAGAAATCAATCGAAAGCGCGGGGTTTTATCTCGCCAAGATGGCTGGTTATCCGCTGATTTTTTCAACTTTCGCCGCCGCAGCCTCGCCGTTTTTGTCCCAACAGGTTTTGATTGTTTTTTTCGGCGAGAAATATGCGGATGTCGCACCGACTCTGGATATTTTGGCATTGAGCGTCATTCCATTTTGTTTGGTGATGGTCATCGCCAGAGGTTTGGTCGCCGTAAATTCGCAGCATGTTGATTTGTGGGCAAATATTTTAGGCGTTGCAGCCTTTTTTGCCATTGGCGTGGCTCTCGTTCCGCAGCACGGTGCGAGCGGCGCGGCGTCGGCTCAGCTATTTTCATTTTTGGTGATGGCTGTCGTGGAAATCGGTTATGTCTCAAAGAAAATAGCCGGATTCAATTTCTGGCGCAAGGCTTCGCTTTCGCTCGCTGGTTTGTTGGTTTTTTACGCAATTATCTGGAATCAATAAGAATATCGGTCTTTAAGAGAGTTATTAACGATTATTCAAATTATTTCTTCGCTCAGTCAGCGTCGGAGTCGAATGAACGGGTATCATTTTCAGTCCGGATTTATCAAGCAAAAAGCTGTTTCGACGGCACTTTCCGATATTTCGTCGAGAATCGCAAAACCGCGCGTTTTGATGGTCGGAATGCATTTGACTAAAACGCGAGGCGGAATTACGACGCTGATTGCCGAAATTCTGAAATCACCGCTTGCAGATGAATTTGAGTTTGTTTATATCGAATCGCAAGCCGAAGATTTCGGAAAGTTCGGCAAAGTTTTTTTAGCCTTGCAGGCGATCTTCCGATTTATCTGGAATTGTCTTTGGAAGCGCCCCGAACTCGTTTACGTTCATCTCGGAAGCAACGCCAGTTTATATCGGGAATCAATTTTTATTCTGCTGGCTAAGCTTTTCGGGAAAAGAACAATAGCTCATTTCCACGCGGGCGATATAGACAATTACTACCCGTTTCAAAGCAAAGTCGGTCAAAAGTTTATTCGGCTGGCACTCGCTCTGTCCGATTCCGTTATCGCCGTTTCGCAAGAATCCGCCCGACAACTGCGAAACATTGCCGGTTCGATAAAAATTTCCGTTATTCCCAACGCCATTGATACATCGGTTTTTAACGCAATCGAGCATTCGCCGAAAGATGCTGACGAAGCTATAAGATTGCTGTTTGTCGGCGCGGTCGGGAAATTAAAGGGCGAAAGAGATTTAATCAAAGCTCTGGCGATTTTGCGCAAGTGGGGTGAGCCGAACATAAAAATTTCTTTTCTCGGTTACGGTGCGGAAAATCTCAAAGATTATTGCGAAGAAGCCGGAGTGATCGATTTTGTCGAATATCTTGGCGCTGTTTCGTTGAGCGACCGGATTTCTTTTTTTCAAAAAGCCGACATTTTCGTGTTGCCGACTTACGCCGAAGCGATGCCGATGTCAGTGATCGAAGCGATGGCTGCCGGATTAGCCGTAGTTACAACACCGGTTGGCGGGATTCCCGAATTAATCGAAGACGGGACAGACGGATTTCTATTTCCGCCCGGCGACGCAAAAGCTCTTGCGGAGAAAATCTCTTTTCTCCTGATAAACAAAGATTTAATAACCAAAATCGGCGGCAAGGCTCGAAAAAAAGCCGCCGAGAAAATGAATTTCACTCAATATGCGGGCAAGCTTCGCAGTCACCTGCTTGCAGCCTGCAAATCTGAAAATTGAAGATATGACCAGCACAAAATTACTTATCAAACGTTCAATCAAATCCGCCGCATCGGTCGCGCCTGTTAAAACAGGCTTCGCGTCGCCCACGCCGGATTCCGTCAACATCATTGCGTATCATCGCGTCGTCGCGGATATCGCCAAAGCCGAAAGAGAATCCATTTACGGGCTTGTCGTTTCCACCGATACGTTTTGGCGTCACTGCGAAATGCTCAAGAAAGCTTACGACGTTGTTTCGCTCGAAACCGCGAGATATTTTCTGTGCGGCAAGAGACGAGTCGGGCGACCATTAGCCGTGATTACTTTTGACGACGGCTATCTCGATTTTTATGAAGAAGCATTTCCGATCCTGAATGAATTCGGGCTGCCGGCGACCGTTTTTCTGCCGACCGATTTTATCGGAAAAAATAAAGTTTTAGCCCACGACCGGATTTTCTGGCTGTTGAAACAGGCAATCGGCAAATCAATCTCAATCGCAAATGCTCTGCAAAGAGCCGGAATCGGGCAGCTTGTCGGACAATTTGCCGCGTCGCGCAATCTTTTGAAATTGACCGATTCGGTAGTTTTTTTACCCAACGAACAGCGGGAAAAAGTGATTTCCGAACTGGAAACCGAACTTGGAGATAAATTTGAAAATTATCCGCGCGAATATCAATTGCTCGATTGGGAAATGGTTCGCGAAATGCACCACAAAGGCATCAATTTCGGCGCGCACACGGCTAATCACGTAGTTTTGACTTGCGAAACAGAAGCCGCTTTTGAAACCGAGATTGTCGGATGTAAAAAAGAACTCGAACGTCAATTATCAAGCAAAGTGGTTTCATTTGCTTATCCGAACGGCGCTTACAATCCGCGTGTCAGACAAATCATTGCTCAAGCCGGTTACGAAGTAGCCGTAACGACGGAAACCAAAATCAACCAGCCCGGAGCCGACCTGTTTGCGCTCGGAAGAATCAGCCTTTGCGAAGAATCCACGCGCGGGCTGAGCGGAACTTATTCGGCAAAAGTTGCGGGTTTGAGATTAGGAGTTTAAAGGAAACGAATAAATAAAAAGGTATTTATCCGTTTTAAGGGCACTTCAAAAAGCGGCTTTGTATCTTTTTTTAGAGGAGAATTCAATGCAAAACGTCCCATTTCGTTTAGGTCATCGCCCCGAACTCGACGGCTTGCGCGGCATTGCGATTCTCCTCGTTCTTTTGCATCACGCCGGTATTCCGCTTATGCACGGCAGCCATATCGGCGTTGATATTTTTTTCGTATTGTCCGGTTTTTTGATTACGGCTCTGTTGTGCCAGGAATATGAAAAATACGGGCGCATCAGTCTGAAAAATTTTTATATTCGACGGCTTCTGCGTCTGACTCCCGCGCTGGCACTTTTGCTCACCATACTCGGCGCTTACACCGTTGCAACGAAATCCGGCGCAGAACTTGTCAAAACCGGAAAAGCAATCATTTACACGGCGCTTTATCTTTCGGATTTTGCGCTCGCGTTCGGCTTTACCAATCTCGGAGCCCTTGAACATACGTGGTCACTTGCTATCGAAGAGCATTTCTATCTTCTTTATCCGCTCGCGCTCGTTTTGGTATTCGGAAAGAAGCTCTCGCGCCGGACTATCTTTTTTTTAATTGGTGCATTGATAATTGCCATCACGATTCATCGTGCTTTCCTATGGGGACCTTCTCCGGAAGAAGTAAATCGCGTTTTCTACGGGTTTGATACGCGCGCAGACGGTTTGCTAATCGGCTGTTTGCTCGGACTCGCAGCTTCGTGGGGCAAGTTGCCCTCCGTCAAATGGTTTACGGCGCTCGCTGCCGCTTTGACTTTGTTTTTAGCCGCGGTTTTCGCATCCTGGAATTCGGCACTTTATGCTTACGGATTGCCCTTAATCAATTTGTCCACCGCGCTCGTTCTGGCATTCGCTCTGACATCGCGTCCCAAGTATCTAAGCAATAAAGTTTTAGTGTGGGTCGGCACAATTTCTTATGGGCTTTATCTCTGGCACAATCTGATTTTCATTCTGGTGCGCGAACGGATAACCGAATCGCCGTGGGGCATTCTCATTTTGGGCAGCGCCGTAAGCGTCGTTTGCGCCGCGCTTTCTTATTATTTGTTGGAAAAACCTTGTTTGAAACTTAAAGAACGATTTACGACCCCGACGACTCAAAAGGAGAACGTTGAGGTCGCCATTTTCAATTCTACAGCTCCGCAGAGCCTGAAAACTTAATCTTCGAGAAGACTAATAATATGTACGTACAAGTTTCCCCGAATCTGGTAAATCAAACGACTTTCGCGAGAGCGGACGTAGTTGAGTATTTTCAAAGCCTGGACGCGCTTTTTGAACCCGAAAAAGTTATTTTTGAAAAATTGCTTCCCGCAATCAGAAATAAAAGAATACTCGACCTGGGCATCGGCGCCGGTAGAACGACCAAATATTTGCTGCAAATCAGCCGCGATTACACAGGCATTGATTACATCCCGGAGTTTGCGAGAGAAACTGGCAGACAGTATCCCGACGCAAAGATTTTGTGCGGCGATGCGAGGGATTTAAAAGAGTTTGAAGATGAAAGTTTTGATTTTGTTCTTTTTTCCTTCAACGGTCTGGATTGCATTTCCGGCGAGGACAGGTTGAAAGCGTTGGAAGAGATTTACCGCGTGCTGAAAAAGGGCGGCTTTTTTATGTTCTCGTCGCACAATCGTGATTACCAACACTTCAAAAAGCTACCGTGGCAGCGAAAGATTCAATATGATTTGAATTATTTCAAGTTTTTTCTTTACTGCCTTTATCATCTGCCCGCGCATTCCAGAATGAAGAAGCACGAAATCTATACGGACGATTACGCGCTGATAAACGATCCCGATCATAGATTTTCTTTGCTGCTTTATTACATCAGCATTGAAAAACAGGTAAAACAACTCGCGAATGTCGGATTTTCCGATGTTGAGGCTTATGATCAGCAAGGAAAGTTAGTAGAAAGCGACACGTCATCGCATTGGATTTATTATTTGGCGAAAAAATAGCTGAAAACATTAAATAAACATAAAGATCGGTTCGCTTTTGACCGATCTTTTTTCTTTGTTTGCGGCAGATTTTTTCACCGAACAAAAATTTACGAAATTCAAACAAACTTCGCTAAAAAATTGGAATGCCGTCTTCTTTAAAACTCTAAAAATGCAAGAAAACAAAAAATAATTCACTGCATTAACTGATTAAAAGGAAAAATATGAGTGTAGCAATTATTACTGGTTGTTCGGGGTTGATCGGCAGCGAAGCCACAAAGTTTTTTCACCAAATGGGTTTTGATGTTGTCGGAATTGACAACAATATGCGCGAGTATTTTTTCGGGCGCGACGGTTCGGTCAATTGGAATACAGAGCAGCTCAAACGTTCTTTGCCGAATTTCGTTCATTATCCGGCGGATATTCGCAATGAAAAAGCCGTCCGCGATATTTTTCGCAAATACGGAAAAAACATCGCCGTCGTGATTCACACTGCCGCGCAGCCGAGCCACGATTGGGCTGCGAAAGAACCTTTGACCGATTTTACGGTCAATGCGACGGGCACGCTGATTTTGCTTGAAGCCGTTCGTGAATTCTGCCCGGACGCCCCGTTTATCTTTACTTCGACCAATAAAGTTTATGGCGATACGCCGAATTCTCTCCCGCTCGTCGAAAAGGAAATGCGCTGGGAAATTGACGAATCGCACCTGTTCTTCGAGCGCGGCATTGACGAATCAATGACGATTGACAGCTCGAAGCACAGCGTTTTCGGCGCGAGCAAAGTCGCGGCGGACGTGATGGCGCAGGAATACGGTCGTTATTTCGGAATCAAAACCGGAATCTTTCGCGGCGGCTGTTTGACCGGTCCTGCGCATTCGGGCGCGATGTTGCACGGCTTTCTGGCTTATTTAATCAAATGCGTCGTGACCGGCAAGCATTACACGATTTTCGGCTACAAAGGCAAGCAAGTTCGAGACAACATACACTCAAACGATTTGGTTCAGGCGTTTTGGCATTTTTACCAGAATCCTCGCGCTGGTGAAGTCTATAACATCGGCGGCAGCCGTCACAGCAATTGTTCGGTTTTGGAAGCTATAGAAATCGCTCAGGAGGCATCAGGCAGGGAACTTTCTTTCAGCATTTCCGAACAAGCGCGCGAAGGCGATCACATCTGGTGGATCAGCGATGTCAGCAAGTTTCAGCAACATTATCCCGATTGGCATTACGAATACGATTTAAAAACCATCATCGGCGAAATTGTTGCTGCGACCGAGGAGAAATACGCGAAAGAGGCGCGATTTGAATTAGTTGCGGCTTAACCAATCAGCTTTCAATTCAAATCTTTTTTGAAACCACAATGATTGATTTTGGCAAACAAAACGTTTTAGGAGTTGGCATCAGCGCGGTTGATTACGAGGCGGCGGTCGAAAAAATCATTTCCGCCGCCCGCCAAAAACGCGCTCTTGCGGTTAGTGCACTCGCTGTCCACGGCGTGATGACAGGCGCACTCGATTCGGTTCATCGCCACAGATTGAATCGGCTCGATCTCGTCGTTCCTGACGGTCAGCCGGTTCGCTGGGCGATGAAATGGCTTTACGGAGTAAAACTCCCCGACCGCGTTTACGGTCCGACATTAACCTTAAAAGTTTGCGAAAGAGCCGCTCAAGAGGGACTCGGAATTTATCTTTACGGAAGCCGCCCCGAGGTTTTGGAAAAACTCAAAGCCAATTTAACGGCTAAATTTCCTGCGATCAAAATTGCAGGCAGCGAGCCTTCGCGTTTTCGACAGATCACAGCCGACGAGCAAGCGAAAATCGCTGAAACAATCCGCAAAAGCGGAGCTTCGATTGTGCTGGTTGGTTTGGGATGCCCGCGGCAGGAAACCTGGGTTTTTGAAAACAGGGAATTGATTTCCCTGCCTTTACTGGCGGTCGGTGCGGCTTTTGATTTTCACGCGGGGACGGTTTCGCAATCACCGGCTTGGTTTCAGGATCGCGGGCTTGAATGGCTTTACCGCTTCGTGCAGGAACCGCGCCGTTTGTGGCGGCGTTATGCGTATTTAAATCCGCTATATCTGTTTCTGGTCGCGCTTCAATTATTGAAATTGAGAACAATGGCTCTCGAAGAAACGCAAGCGCCGAAGAGTCAAATGCGTTTCGGATAAATCCCGAGCCGAAAAGAACGAACTCTTTCAAACGATATTTTTATGAGCGCGAAATTGCTCTTTCTAATTTTAATGGCTTTAGTTTTATTCTCGGCGGACTGCCGTCTTGAAGCCACAGCGAAAGACGAAACGAAGTCACCGGATGCAGCAATAAAGAAATCGAGAAACGAAGCTGCCATTGTGCAGGCGCGAGAGAATATCGAAACGTTCCGCAAAGGTGAAGCAAAAATTAAAATTTCCGGTGGATTCGGCAGAACCGCAAAACAATATCAACTGAAGATAAAACAGTTGTCGCACGATTTTAAATTCGGCTGTTATTTAAAAATTGACGATCTCGCGCCCGAAAAACTGCCCGATTACGAAAGGAATTTTGCCGGGCTTTTCAATTATGCCGTTGTCGGGACTTATTGGGATTTCATTGAAAACAGGCAGGGAATCGAAAACTGGTACTGGTTTGAGCGTGAAACCGCTTTAAGCCAGAGAATCGGTGCGCGCATTGCAGCCGCGCCGATTCTCTGGGGAACAAACCAAGCCGGAACCCCTGTCTGGCTGCCTCAACAAAAGGAGCAATTGCTGCCCGTTTTGAAAAAACGAGTGCAGTCAGGCGTATCGAAATATCGAGACATCGTTGAAGACTGGGAAATAGTCAATGAATCGCTGGCACCGAACAGAGATATTTTTGCCGAAAGAATCGGGCGCGATTATCTCGAATCGGCTTTTGTTTGGGCGCGCCAAGCTGCACCAGGCGAGCGTTTGATGCTCAACGAATACGGCGTTTTCGGCTCGGTCGCGGCGTTTAATTATAACCGCGATAAATATTTTGCATTGCTCCGTGAATTGACCGAGAAAGGAACTCCTTTTGACGTTATCGGAATTCAGGCGCACGCAAACGGCGAATGGTACGAGCCGGCAAACGTCACCGAACAGCTCAATCGCTACGCGACGTTTGGTAAACCGATTCAAATCACCGAGTTCAGCGCGCAAACACTGAATTACGACGACCGGCGAACTCCGATCAGAATTAACGGAAATTATCAGTCGGGCGTTTGGGACGGGGAAAAACAGGCACAGTTTTACCGAGAGTTTTACACGGTTGCTTTTGGAAATCCGCAGGTCGAAGCGATTGTAACCTGGGGACTCGACGACGAAAGAGCGTGGCTGCCGGGAATCGGTTTGATTGACCAAAACGGAAATCAGAAACCGAATTATAAGGCTCTCAATCAATTGATAAACAACGAATGGCGGACAAATTTGCTGACAAATTTAGCTGCCGACAAAACCGCAAGATTTCGTGGTTTTTACGGCAATTACGAGATCGAAGTTATTGTCATGGGCAAAACTGTTTCGAGAGCCAGATTTGATTTAAAAAAAGATCAGAGAAACGAATGGGTAATAAATCTTTGAAAGGGCGAGTTTATGTCTTCAATTAAGGTTTTGCCGGCAAACGACAAAATCGCCTCAACCGGACAACTGCCTGTCATCGCAATTCCGAAGGAATCATTTCAAACGGAAACTTTGCGAGGCGGAGTTGAAGTCATCGAAAGGATTTTCGATGAATGGACTGAATTGTGCGAAGAAGGTGCGAGCAATGAGCCGTTTTTTCGACCTGAATGGTTCGTCGTTTTTGTCGAAAATTTTGAAAAGGAAATTTTGCTCTTAACCGTTAGGCGCGCCGGAAAATTGCGCGCCGTTTTGCCCTTGGTGAAAAGAAGGGGAAATCTTCACGGCATTCCGGTGAAAAGTCTCGAGGCTGTTTACAACCTCAATACGCAGCGGTTTGATTTGATTCACGGAGCTGACGAAACAGAGCGCGAGGAAATCGTTAAAGCCGTCTGGAAAGAAATAAAAAGACAATCGAAATGGCACGTTCTGGAGCTTCGACAGGTTAAAAAAGATAGCTGGCTCAATGATCTGCTCGCCCTTGCCGAGAGCGAGAATTACCCGACGGACATCTGGCAGATGGACGGCGCACCTTTTGTTAGCTTTCCGCAGGGCGACGATAAAGAAAAATTAATCGAGAAATATTTCAAAAGCTTGAAACAACATTATCGGCGAGACCTTAAAAGAAGATTAACTCGCCTGAAAGAACAGGGCGCGGTTGAATTCGTTGTTACTCGCGGGGATCAGCCCGAACTTATGCAGAAATTTTTCGAGCTTGAAGCTCGAAGCTGGAAAGGTCGCAACGGTACAGCCGTCGCTTGCGATCCAAAGGTCGTTAAACTGCACGATGATTTTGCTCGCGCAGTCGCCGCTAAAAATGCGCTTTTTATTTATGAGCTTAAGTTCGACGGCAAAACAATTGCGATGAGCATAAACATTATGTACGACCGGAAAACCATTTTCTGGAAAACGTCTTACGATGAAGAGTACAAGCGATTTTCGCCGGGAAATCTTCTTATCCCGGAGTTTTTGGCTGACGCTATCAGAAACGATTCAACGGAACTCGATATGCTCAGCCCGGCGACCGATTACAAAAAGGTTTGGGCGACTGGCGAGCACGAACACGCCGCATTTTATATTTTTCAGCCGGGAGTTTTGGGAACGCTGCTTTGGAACTGGAAGTTTTCCGTGATTAGCCGTTTGCGTAAATTTAAGAAAACAATATAAATGCCGATAGAATTTAACGTTTTATCTTATGCACCAAATTTCGATTGAGAGAGCAGTAGGAGAAAACATTTTAAAATCGTTGCGGGAGGATTGGAAACAGCTTTTCGCGGCGACCGAATGTTCTCCGTTCCTGTCGTGGGAATGGCTCTCAACCTGGTACAAATGGTTCGGCGGAGACAGAGATTTATTCGTTCTGAAGGCTTACCGCGAAAATCAGTTAATTGGGTTGATGCCGCTTTGTTTGCAGGAGAAAAGAGTTTTGGGTTTGAAACTCATCAGATTATCTTTTATGGGCGAAGCGCAGGGCGGCGCAGATTATCTGGATTTAATCGCTAAACCGGAAGAAAAAGCCGAAATTTTATCTGCAATTCTCGATTTCTTAAAAAAAGAAAACAATTTCGATTTGATTTGTCTGGAAAATCTGGCAAGCGATTGTGAAACTGCGAAATTTTTACTCGATTTCGAACAGCTTGAAACAAAGCCGCGCTTACGCCGAACGGCACAAACGAGCGCAATTTGTCCGCAAATTGAATTAACCGGCGATTGGGAAACGATTTTGAAACAAAGCAAGCGAGCGAGCAATTTTAAACGGCGGCTCAAACAGCTTGAAAAAATGCCCGGTTTTGAATTTCGCTCGGTAACGTCACCATCAGAAGCCGAAGAAGCTTTTGAGAGATTTTACCGATTACACGAAAAACGCTGGCGAAAAAGCGGTGGTTCGGAACTGAGCGGTCATCCGCGGTTGGTTTCTTTCCAGCGCGATTTGGTTCTGAAACTCGCTCAAGCCGCTTTGGTCAGGTTCGACGAATTGTGGGTCGAAGGCGAATGCCGCGCTTCGGTTTACGGTTTGGACGACCGCCGAGCTTTTTATTACTACAACTCGGGTTACGATTTGGAATGGTCGAGTCGTAGCGTCGGACTGGTTTTGATCGGTCTTTCAATCAAGAGCGCGGTTGAGCGCGGAAATTCTCTCTACGATTTTTTGCGGGGGGACGAAACTTATAAATTCGATTGGTCAAATAAGCAAACTGAATTGGTTACAGTCACGCTCAGTCAGAATACAGCTACGGCAAAGATGCATGAAAATCTAACCGGCGTTTTGCACAAACTTAAAAATTTCTCGAAATCAGCGCTGCCGGCGGATGCTTTCGAGAGCGTCAAAAATTGGCGGCGCAAATGGAAAAGAAATCGTCAACTTTCGGATTTGGAAGCGGAAAAAATTGGTCAAGCGGTATGAAACACAAGGTTTCAATTGTCATCATCGGTCGCAACGAGGAACGCAGTTTGGGAAAATGCCTCGACGCCGCACAGGCAGCCGCCGAACAAATCGGCGGAGCGGAGATCATTTTCGTTGACTCGGCTTCTACGGACAACACCGTTGCGGTGGCTCAATCTTACGGAGTCCGAGTTCTCTCGCTCAAACCCGATTGGCAGCTTTGCCCGTCAGCGGGACGTTTCGTCGGCTCACAATACGCCAAAGGCGATTTCATTTTATTTGTTGACGCCGACACGCTCGTTTATCGAAACTTCCTGCCAGTTGCGTTGGAATACTTTGAACAAAATCCGCAAGTCGGCGGAATCAACGGGTATTTGGACGATTTGAATGAAAATGGCGAGCTGCTCGAAAATGTCGAAGAAAGATATGAAACCGCCGCAGACGTTAAATGGCTTCGCGGACCTTGTTGCTTTTATCGCAAAAGCGCTCTTTTGGAAGTCGGCTCTTTTAATCCGTATTTGGCAATGGAAGAAGAAGCCGAACTTGGCTTACGAATGATCAAAAAGGGCTGGACATTGCGGCAAATTCCGATTTCTATGGCTTGCCACACGCGGTGTTATCATTGCCAAACCGTTAAAAGCGTGGTTACCACTTTCAAGCGCGACATCGTTTCCAAAAGACTTGGCGAAATCACCAAAACAATCGCTTACGCTTTCAAAGAAGGAAACGGTTTGATTTTCTGCTGGCTACGGTTGAAAACCACAATCATCTTTCTGGGCTGGCTTTTGCTTCTCGGGCTCTCGCTTTTGCTGCCCGAAGTTTTTTACCCGAAAACGATTTTTGCTTTGATTTTCATTTTGCCGCTGCTCGCAATCTTCGGCAAAAAACGCAGTCTTTCCCAGACTTTGCTTTTCATTCCCGCCAAATTAATCAATTTTATCGACGTTCTATCAGGCTTTCACAAAATCAGCTTCAAAAACGCCGCCTTTTATCCTTTGGACGTGATTGAGCATAAAGCACCAAAAAATAAGTTCTGATGTTGAATTTTGAGTTGAAAAACAAGCCAGCCTTTCAAACTCAAAACTCAACATTCAAAATCTAACCTAATTAGCGGTGACTTCTGAAATCGAAAAATAGCCGACAGCCGCGTCGTGGTCTGAAATTCGTTCGGCGCGGTTGAAGTCGTTCCGATAGATTTCTGGAAAGTCTGCGTTGACGCGGGCAAATCCGAAACGCGCAGCGCGTTTTCTGCCGGCTTCGTTAACGAGAAAATGATCAAGTACCTGCGCGTTTCCGGCGAAAATATAGGAATACCGCTGCTCGCGCGGAATCAGATTGACCAAATTGGTTAAATCAGGATTCACGACATCATCCGAAGCCAGCAAAAGCTGTTCTTTTGGTGCGGGTTTTCCAATCAACGTTCCAATCACGTCAACAACTCCGTCGTTGAATTGAAAAGCATTGAAATCGCCGACCAGAATAAGCGGTTCATTGGGCACGGCGGTTTGTCGCTTTTGAATCCATTGCGCCAGCAAATCGGCTTGAACCTTCTTTTTCGCACGCGTGTCGCCGTTGGCGTCAAAATAACCGCGCAGAGATTTCAAATGATTGACGACGACCGTAAAAGTTAAGTTTTTATCTCCGTCTTTGAAATTCCCTTGAACGAGAAACGGCGGGCGGTCGAAAATCGGAACTTTTTTGTCGTCCGAAGGGCGTTTGTATTCGTCGGTTTTATAAAACTGTTCGGTTTTGAGAACGGAAACGCGCGCAGTGTTGACGAGAAAACCGCTGTCAATTCCGCCGATGTCATTGCCTTCTTCGATAAAGGCTTCGTATTTTACTTTTGCATCGCCAGCATCCGAGTTGATTTTTTCCGCCAAACGCTTGAGAGTCGAAAAATTTTCAATTTCAATCAGAGACAGCACGTCCGGCGTTTTCAAATAATCGCGGACAAAAATCGAAGTCTTTTTCAGCCGATTTTGAAATGCTTCTTTGGTTAAAATTGGCTCGTCGGTCGAAGGCTCGTCAGTATCGTCAAAAAATCTTTCGAGATTGGCGGCAGCGACCGTAAATTCGCCCGCTTGCGGCGCGCGCACCGCAGTTGCGGCAACGTTTCCGGAAACAACCGGTGAAGAATTAGCGTCGGGGAAAAGCGTCCATGCGCGATATTGATAATCAAGAACACCGATCAAATTTTTAATTGTCGCTCCAGCCGCAACATCAATCGCCGAGGCGCCGAGCTGCGCATCCGAATCAACTCGGAGCGATTCAGGGTTGCCGTCGAAAATCAAAATCGTTTTCGGCGGTTTCATCGAAATGGCTTCGAATGGCTCGAATCCGGGTTCGCGGAACGGTCGCGGCGTTCCTGTCAGAACGCCGAAAAACGTGCCGTCACTTTGCGATGTGCCGGTTTTTTCGTCGCCTCTGCCACCAGTCGGGGCGGTCACGGTCAAAGACGTGATTTTAATCCGCATTCCTTCGTAGCGCTCTAAATCATCAAGTTTTCCGCGCGGATCTAAATCAACTGCTGTTAAAACGACGGGTTTCGGCAGCTCGATGTTTTTTGAAATGACTTTGATTCCGTCCGTGCCGCGCGGAATGGTGATTTCGGTGATCGGAAGCGTTACGGGTTCTGATTTGGGGCGAAACTCGACGACCGTGCCGCTGACTTCGACCAGATTTCCGATTGTCGCATCGGATGAAGGCTCTCTGCCGGTGAAAATCAAAATGGCTTCGGATGTTCTCGGATTTTTATCATCCTGTCCATCTGGCGTTTGAATATAAAAACCGTTGCGCACCCGCGCAGTCACGATTCCCTGAACTTCAACCTCTTTACCTTCGAGCGGCGATGTTTGTTTTTCGCCCTGAATCTCGGAAATCGGACGCGGTTTTGCAAAAGCCTGGAGTGAGAAGGAAAGAAAAAGCGTTAGAAAAAAAAGTACAAATTTTCTCATCTTTAAAATTTACGAAATTGAATAAAATGATTGAAAACGATCAGTTCTCAGTTTTTCCAAAAGGACATTTTTGAATGCATTATCTCCGGATTTATTGAAAATCAACACGCCGCTCAATAATGTTTTGAATGATTCTCGGCACGTTTGAATAAAAATTATAACCCGTCAGTCCTTCGACTCGCTGGACGCTTGTACGGTATTGCCGCCACGAAAACCCGACTGTGTTATCGTTGGGCATTATCACGGCGATTGTCCGCGTGTTCTTGTTGATTCGCTCCAAATCGTTGTCGCCGTTTGGCAAAACGAGAACGACTTTCCAGGTGACTGCTGGAACATTTACCCGATTATTACCGATGCGCCCGCGTGAGCCTACGCCGCCGGATATAATGTAAAGCTCATTTCCGGCTTGCGCCAGCGTGCGGCAATAGGATTCAAAATCCTCCCATGCGCGTTGGTTGTTTTCCGGCGTCTGGGGAACGATATTGGTCATCAAAAACGTTGCTGAATTGTCCGCCGCCGAGCGCGTCCGGTCGCCTGAAGGCGTCATATGCCCGCGATCAAAACCCGAACCTGAGTAATCATCCGGCGTGACTTGATACCAACCTGAGGGCAAAGACGGGTCGGGACGAAAATCGTCCTGTCGGGGTGCGCCGCCGATCCAGCTTGCGTCGAGCCGCCAAGCCACCCAATTCGGCGTGCCGTTGTCGCGGTGGTAGGACAAACTGTATTGCGGTTTCTGCATTAAATAATTAAACGGATTATTAACATCAGGCGTCGCATTTGACGGGTTTCCCAAAACAAGCGGATCATCACCGGGCAGCGGCGCGGAAATTGTTATGTTTATCGCCGCATTCGCCGTGCGCGATTGGGCATCCGTTACTGTCGCCGGAATGACGAGCGAGCCGCCGGCTTGCACGGCAGGAATTTGCGTTTGAAAAGAATAAATATTATCGCCAGCCGTTACATCACCGTTGGTTCCGTTGTCGAAAAACTGCTGATTTGCCGCGCCGCTGATGGCTGTTAAGTTGCCGAAAACGGAAATCCCGGAACTCGGCGGATCAGTGGCTGGAAAAACGCGAACCGTCAGCAGGGTAGTTCCACCCGGCGAAACTGTATTGGGATTTGCCGCACCGCTTGCAGCCAGAATGTTTCCGATGTTGCCGCAAGAATTCGTTGCAGTTTGCGAGTTGCGCGGAGCTGGAGCACCGAGAGAAAAATCGTTTGCATTGTTGTCCGTATCCTGACAACCGTTTGCATTGCGCCTGGCAGCGTTTGCGACGTTTAAATTAGGTGTTTTGACGTTTTCAAAACAGGTTGCCGAGTCGCCGTAGCCGACAAGATCTATGATCGAAGAATCAACCGGACAAGTTGAAGCCGGAAGTTGAACCGTAGTACTGACGACAGCAAATTTTCCAGCAGCTGTAGCCATATTGAGGACGAAATTTCTTCCGGTAACGTTCGGCGCGATAAAATCCGGCGCGGGCAAATCAGCACCAACGCCACCGCTTGAGGCAAGTTGAATCAGAAAATATTGTCCGGGTTGAATTGTGGCGTTCGGCAGATTCGTAACAAGCCAATCAGTGCCGGTCGCTGAAGCATATTGAAGCGACCATCCGTTGAGATTGATTGGCGCGCCGCCGCGATTAAAAAGCTCGACAAAATCGTTTTTGAATGCCGCGCCGGTTTGACCGCCGCCGCCGTAAAACTGACTGATGACGATATTTGGTGAAGGTAAATAGGTATTCCAGATTTCCCGCGCGTCGGTTTTTCCCGCAAACTGCCAAACGGCGCACAAACAAAGAGCGAATAAAAAAACGGATAAAAATTTTTTCATCAAACGATTCCTTTTGGATTTATCGCACGGGAAAGAGATTTGGGTTAATTTAAAATTCTCACAGCGAGGCTTTTATTGCAAGTTTTTGGGAAAACGGAGCGCTGCAAATAAGCTCCGTTTTTAATTTGAGCAGGCAGAACAAACATAACCATCTTGTACTTCAACGTTATCAATCCATTGACCTTGCCGCCGCCCCCCGATGTCAGTGCCGACGCGCCAGCGAAACTGAACTTTCTTCCCGGCAGCCGAAACGGGCAGATTAACTCTCGTTAAGACAAATTCGGCGTCCGAGTTGATGCCGCTTTTGCTCGACCATGCGAGTCTGCCGCCGAGCGGATTCTGGAAACTGGCGTCGAGCACGCCGTCGTAGCCGCCGCTCTCAAACGAGCCGCCAGCCTGAAGGATGTCGCGCCATTGCCCGCGATTGTAACGAATCTCCAAAACCGCCCCGTCGTAAAATTTGTTTCTCAAAAAAGTTGATTCGAGATCGTATTTGTTGCGGAAAGTGAGCTGAGCCTGCCGTGAGGTTATTTGAAAAATCGGCGAAACCAGCTCGTTGACGCTCGGAGAGATTGCTTCATCGGAAAAAGCCGCCAAATTCGTATTTGCCGGTTCGAGCAGGACGCTTTTCCAAAATTCCTGTGCTCCGGCAGCCGAGGTCGACCAGCCGGGCGGTAGATTCGGTTCGGATGAATTGTTAAAGCTTTCGCTCAGAGCTATTTTCCGCGTCCCGACGTTAAATGTTTGCGTAAAAACGCCGATCATCTGTGCGCCGTCAAGAAATCGGAACATTAAAACTATCTGCTCGCCGCAGCTTAAATTCGGCGCGGCTGTAAAAGTAAACGAACGCGAGACGGTTTGCCCAACGCTTATCGCGCCGTAGTTTTGCGGCGCCGATAAATTTATCAAGCCTGCTCCGCTTTGCAGCCCGACGATGAGATCGCCGGTCGGCGCATTTCCGTTGTTTTTGAGCGACAGATTAACAGTGACTGTTTCGCCCGGTTCAACAGCAAAATTTCGATTGCAGCTTTCGGCTGTGATTTCGACTCCCGCCGCTTCCATCAGCGCGTTCGGATTCAAAGCGAAATTACGGACGACGTTCGCCTCGTCCGTAACCGCGGCGACTTCAAGACGCGAATCGAACCCGCGAGCCGAGACAAATAAAGAATATGTGCCGGGCGGAAGGAAAAATTTGTAATTGCCGTTGGCGTCTGTATTTCGGTGGTAATCCGAACCGATTCTGATGACGGCATTCGGAATCGGCTGTCCGGTCTGAGCGTTGGTAATGACTCCTTGAATTATGCCGAGCGGAGCTTTTTGGCAAGTTGGAAATTTGAAATTTCCGACGCGCGTTTTCCAGCCGAACTGGCTTTCCTGCTGGCTTTCGGCGCTGTAATATTCGTTTGTGTACCAGAATGTGCAGCCGTCGGTCGAATCAACGACCATCGTTGAATAATCACCCCAGCGAAAACCGAAAGCCGTTTGAACGCCCGTTCCTTCGTGCAAAGATCGATCGGCTCTGACGGTATTTGGCGCGTCTTCCACAGCGCGACCGGAATACGCAATTGAAGGTTTTTTTTCGCTCGAAGATAAACTGTAACCAACCGCCAAATTCCCCTGAAAATCCTGCGCCGCGCTTGCCATCCAACGGCTCGCGTTCGTGTCGCCAATTGTGAATTGATTTTGGACGACAAAACGTTGCGAAGCCGAATTCGAATATTTTCTCAGTTCGTAAAGCCTGACGCCTGCTTGATAACCTTGCCCGGCGGGCGTCGTGCGAACGGTTTGATTAAAAACCAGCGATTCCGAGTCGCCCAGGTTTCGATACGCAACACGATACATCAAACGGTCGCTTTGCGAATCGAGGGGAACGCCCGGCGCGGGTTGCGCTATGTCGGTTCGTTCGGGCGGGCTGGTCGGATCAAAAGCTGCAACCGCAATCGGACTTTCGGCTCGTTCGGTAAAAGTGGATAAAGCAGGTTCGTGAAAAACAGGTCGAAACTCGAAAATTTTAATCGCGTCTTGAGCTTCGCCGTATTCGGTCGCCGTGTAGGAAACAAAAATTCCGGGTGCCTGCGGCGGTGGCGGCTGCAAGCCATCCAAATCGGCAGGAAGCATTCCGCCGAGTCGGGCAAGAGTGGGCGTCGCCAAATCGAAATAAATGTAGCTCGCCGAAGGATCGCCGGCAAGCATTTTCTCGCGATCAAACGCAAACGCGCCGGTTCCGGCAAAATCGCTCCCGACAAACTGGTCGGTCGTCATAAAATAGGCGTCGCGCCAAACGCCGAATTTGGAATAATCGTTGAGCTTGAAATTCGGCATTACAAATTCGTAAACAAAATAACTTCCCGCCGGATTGCCGGTTTGCGAAACGGCGATCATTTGTCTGAAAGGCGGATGCGCGGTGCAAAATACGCTCAAAAACCAGCGGTCAGCCAATTGGTCGTACTGAATAATCGGGTCGCCGTCGTCTCGCCGCGCGCACTGCGTGTTCAAAGGCGCAAAGATGCTGCTCAATTTAACCGGCGGCGTCTGCGGTGTTCCGGCTTTGTCAAAAACGCGCAGGAGAACATTTACCGCCTGCACATAATGATTCGGTCCGACGTCGCCCGTTGGGTCAGGCGGAATCGGGCGAAAACCGTATGCGGCGGCATTGTCGTTGCTCGATAAACCTTCAAAGCTCAAATTTGGCGCGGGCATCTGTTCGGATTGAAACTGTGCCGGCGCGTTGTCAGCGTCGTGCAAAGCATTCGGGGCTTCCGCACGAACGCGCTCTTTGTTTTTAACCTCTTTAACTTCTCCGTTTTGTTTTTCGATTTGGCGGCTGGTTTTTCCCGTTTCAGGTCGTGCGGGAGCAAATGAGCCGACCGGTTCGGAAATGCCGAAAGCAGCGGCTTTTTGCGCGTGAGGTTTAAACTCCTGCTCGTTTTTTTCGCTTTGAGACGAAACCGGATTTTTGGCGGAAAAAATGCCGAAGAGAAAAGCGAACAACGCCAGCAACACAAAATTTCGCTTCATAAAAACGCTCGCAAATCGGGATTTTCAGTGTGAAGTGAGCCGAATCACAAAACTTATCATTTATCTGTGAGAAAATAAAAGACTCAGAACCAAAATTGCCCCAAAAGCGTTGGCAAATGTTATGATATGTTAAGAAATCAAGTTTTATTTAGTTTCCCCACTTTTAAGTTTTTTAGCTATGAAATGCCCTTACTGCGCCCGGAATATGTCTTATTGGCAATTGAGCTGTCGGGTTTGTCATAAAAGAATCTGGCGATTGCCGCATATTCTGTTATTTAGTCTTTTATTCATTATTTCGATAGCAGGATTAGTGTTAATCGTCGAATTTTTGGCAAGAATGTAAATCCGAGTTCAAAGTTTAAAGTTCAAAGTTTGTTGCTTTAACTTTGAACTTTAAACTTCAAGCAAGGCATCGCAAATTCGCGCAGCAGTTTTTCCGTCCCAGAGCGGCGGAATCTGCGCGTTTTCCGTTGACGCTTGATTTAGGATTTCGAGCGCCTCGTTTTTTATCTTTTCGGTATCGGTTCCGACTACTCGATTTGTTCCCATCGTCACTGTTACGGGGCGTTCCGTATTTTCGCGCAAGGTCAAACAGGGAATTTTCAAAGCCGTAGTTTCCTCCTGCAAACCGCCGGAATCGGTTAAAACCAGCCGCGCGCCGCTGTAAAGCCGCAAAAAATCCATATAACCGAGCGGTTCGGTAAGACGCAAATTCGGATTGGCTTCAATTCTTGCGGTAAAACCGAATTCCTCCATTCGATTTTTGGTTCGCGGGTGAACCGGAAAAATCACGGGCAATTCGCGAGAAATTGCTTCGAGCGCGTTGAGGATTTTTTCAAAAGTTTGCGGTTCGTCAACATTCGACGGGCGATGCAACGTTAAAACGGCGTAATTCTGATTTTCGAGCTTTAATTGCTCGCGGATTTTCGATTCCCCGGCTCGCCGCAGGTTCTCGAAAAGCGAATCAATCATTACATTTCCGACAAAATTGATTTTTTCGGGCGCAATTCCTTCTGCAATCAAATTTTCGTCGGCATCGGGCGAGGGCGTCAGAAGAAGATCGGAAATTTGATCGGTTAAAATCCGGTTGATTTCTTCAGGCATTTGCCGGTCGCGCGAGCGCAGTCCAGCTTCAACGTGGGCGACTCGAACGCCTAATTTAGAACAAACCAAAGCGCAAGCCAAAGTCGAGTTGACATCACCGACGACCAACACCCAATCAGGCTTTTCGCGCAACAAAACCTGCTCGAATTCAATCATTACGCGCGCCGTTTGCACGGCGTGGCTCGCCGAACCGACTCCGAGATAAACGTCCGGGTGCGGCAAGCCCAAATCGGTAAAAAACGAATCCGACATAGCGGCGTCATAATGCTGTCCCGTATGAACGAGAAGCGGCAGGAAATCTCTTTCCCGCCGCTTCATTTCCGCGACAATCGGAGCGACCTTCATAAAATTCGGTCTAGCGCCGACAATATTTAAAACCTTTAACAAAAGTTCAAAGTTCAAAGTTCAAAGTTCAAGGCTGAAAGCAAGGAACTTTTAACCTTGAACCCTGAACTTAAAGCCTGACAATTCGGGCGCTGCTCGTGCCGCGCGTTTCTTTCGAAAGCGCATTGCGCGTGTCAACGACGAGCGACGCGAGGGTGCAAACGCGCTTGTAATCAACCGGCGTATGTTCTGTGACGATGACGACGCAATCCGAATTTTTGATTAAATCATCTGTTAATTCTTGATTATAAAGCGGCTCGCCCGCTCCCAAAGTGTGCGAATGGTCAAAAGTGACTTCGGGCACGAACGGATCGTGATACGAAACCTCGGAGCCTTTGGCGCGCAGCAAATCAATGATTGAAAGCGCCGGGCTTTCGCGCATATCGTCAATGTCTTTTTTGTAGGCGACGCCTAAAATTAAGATTTTTGAATTCTTTAGAGCCTTGCCGTCGTCATTCAAAGCGTCGCGCACGAGGTTAAGAACGTGCTGCGGCATCGAAGAATTGACTTCTTCCGCCAGAGAAATAAACCTTGAATCGAACCCGTGCTGGCGAGCTTTCCATGAAAGATAATGCGGGTCGAGCGGGATGCAGTGACCGCCGATTCCCGGTCCCGGATAAAACGCCATAAATCCGAAAGGTTTTGTCCCTGCGGCGCGAACAACTTCCCATGTGTCAATGCCAAGCGTGTTGCAAAGCTTTGCCATTTCGTTCGCCATTCCGATATTGACCGCGCGGAAAGTGTTTTCCCACAATTTGCAGGCTTCCGCGACGCGAGCCGAAGAAACCGGATGAACCGTTTCAACGATTTGGGAATAAAGCAAAGCGGCAACTTCCGTTGAATCATCCGAGACGCCGCCGACGACTTTTGTAATGTTGTGCGTTAAAAATTGCGGGTTGCCCGGATCAACTCGTTCGGGCGAGAAGGCGAGCAGAAAATCTTCGTCTAATTTGAATCCGTGTTTTTCAAAATCCGAAAGCAGAACCTCGTCCGTTGTGCCGGGATAAGTCGTGGATTCAAGAATAATCAATTGCCCGCGCCGCAGATTTTCCTGAATTTTTTCCGAAGCAGCCATAATATAGCTCATATCGGGGTCTTTGGTTTTGCGAAGCGGTGTCGGGACGCAGATAATAATTACATCGCACGATTTTAAATGAGAAAAGTCCGTTGTGGCTTGCAGGCGGTCGGCGGAAACGCATTCCGCAACGTGCGACGTCGGAACATCAGGAATGTATGAGCGTCCGGCATTGATTTCAGTGACTTTGCGTTCGTCAACTTCAAAACCGATGCCGGAAAATCCTTTGCGGGCAAACTCAACGACAAGCGGAAGACCTACATAACCGAGACCGACAACGCCGACGCGAGCGGCTTTCTGCGCGATAAGATTCTTTAATTCTTCTCTGACCATGGATTTATAAATAATTTCGATTAGATAATGAGCGTTTCAAAAACCGCAGAAAAATGCGGTGGCTGCCCGTTCAGACTATTTTAAGCCGCTGCCCTATGTCAAGAAACCGTGTTGTGATTGCGATTAAATTCTCGGAAAAATTTTATTTAATTGGAAAAGGAAGGGTTTTACCGGAAGTCTCTTGACACTCGGCTAATTACCGTGTTACACCGTTTTCTGCCGCAAAATATTGAAACGAGTGAAAAATTGCCGGAAAGAAATTTAAGAACAAGGGTGAGCGCAGAAAAAAAAGAAATCGTTTTGCCCAGCCGGATCGAATCAATTGAAAAGGCTGCGACTTTGGTTGCCGGAGCCGTAACAGAGGCTGGCGTTGATGAAGGAGCGTTGTTCGGAATTGATTTGGCGGTGCGCGAAGCGGTTGCTAACGCCGTCAAACACGGTAACCTGCTCGATGAAACAAAGCGGGTTCGAATTTCGTTTGAGACAACGCCTGAGCGATTTGAAATTACGATCCGAGATGAGGGCGAAGGATTTGATTTCGAGCATTTGCCCGACCCGACCGATCCGGCAAATTTGTTGAAAGCGTCGGGACGCGGCGCGTTTTTAATGCGCTCGTTTATGGATGAAGTCCGCTGGCAGGAAGGCGGCAGCGTTGTCACAATGACAAAAAACCTTTAATTTTATTCTAAAAAGTAAATTCGGAGTTTAAAACAGGAGAAATTATGGCAGAACTAAACATCAAGGAACGACAAGCCGGCGATGTCACCGTGCTTGATATGGACGGGAGAATCACAATTGGCGAAGGCAGCGTCGCTTTGAGAACTGCGATTCGCCGAATGCTCGAAGAAGGCAAAAAGAAAATTTTGCTCAATTTGGGAGGCGTCGGCTACATTGATTCGAGCGGCATCGGCGAGCTGGTTTCGAGCTTTACCGCGATTAACAAAGACGGCGGGCAGTTGAAACTTTTAAATTTGACGCAAAAATTGCGCGATCTTTTGGCAATCACCAAGCTGTTGACCGTTTTCGATACTTACGACGACGAGCAGGAAGCTTTAAATAGCTACAAATAAGATGTTTCTAG
>JALZCH010000106.1 GCA_030863175.1 Acidobacteriota bacterium
GCCAAAAACATTGCGCCGCCGAAAATTGTTGTCTTTTTTAACGGACAACTTTCGACGGCGCAAAATGTATTCTACCGGAAAAACCGCATTATTCGCTAATTTCAGCGAGCGGAGCAATAGCCGGAGGATTAATTACATGACCGTCAATGCCGTAACGCGAGCCGTGACACGGGCAATCCCAACTCTTTTCCGAACCGTTCCAACTGACGATACAGCCCATATGACGGCAAACGGCGGAGCGCAAATGCAATTCGCCCTGTTCATCGCGGTAAGCAGCTATTTTTTCCGTTCCCTGGCTGATAACTGCGCCTTGTCCCGGTCGTAAATCTTCGACCGATTCAACGTCGCCTTTTGTGATCCAATCTTTATATTGCGCCAAAGTCGACGACAGCTCGGTCACCGTTTCCGTCAAAGATTCGGTGAAAATGCGCGATGGATCGTAAATCTTCGCCCACGGATTTTCGCGCCCTAAAATCAAATCGGAAATCAGCATTCCGGCAATCGTTCCGTGCGTCATTCCCATCCCCGAATCGCCCGTCACCATGTAAACGTTCGGTTCGCCCACTGACCAGCGCCCGATATAGGCGAGATAATCGCCGCTTTCCTGCACTTCGCCCGACCAGCGGAACAAAACTTCTCCGGCGACCGGAAAATGCTCGCGCGTCCAGCTTTCGAGCCGCTGATAACGCGCTTCAAAGTCGTGTGCCTGCCCGACGCGATGGTCTTCGCCGCCCGAAATCAGAATGTCATAATCCGCCTCCTCCTGAATTCGGACGTAATGATACATTTCCTCAGTGTCCCAAAAGAGCGCCTTTTCGACCGAGCCTTTCGGAACTTTCAGCCCGATAACGTAAGTGCGATACGGAGCCTGCTTGACGTGAATCTCGCTTTTGAGCGGATAATTTGTCGCCAGAACAAGCGAATTAGCCCGAATCCGGTTTCCGCTTAAAAGTTCGACTTCCGGCTGCTCGCCGCCAGTCCAATCAATCACTTTCGTCTGCGAAAACACCTGCCCACCGTTTTTCTGAATGACATCAACCAAACCTTTCAGATATTTGACGACATGAAATTGTCCTTGATTCGGAAAACGCAAGCTGGCGCCAGTTTCAAAACCGGGCAGCGGCGCGCGTTCGACCATTTCTACATCGGTCAAACCTACGCGATGCGCGGCTTTTAGCTCTTCGTTCAAATTGTCTTTGCCGTTTGGAGACGGAAACAGAAAACCGTTGATGCGCGAAAAATCGCAATCAATTCCTTCGAGTCTCGAAATCTCCTCAATCCGATTAATCGCCGCCGTGTGGCTTTCCGCCGCAAGACGCGATTTTTCCTCGCCGTGAAGTTTTTCGAGTTCGTAATAACGGTCGTCAATCGCGTTCGAAAGATGCGCTGTTGTGCGACAAGTCTCACCGCCCGTAATTATTCCATCGTCAACAACGACGACTCGTTTGCCAGCTTTCGCGAGGAAATAAGCGGTCGTCAAACCGGAAATTCCCGCGCCTACAATGCAGACATCGGTCTGCAAATCCTGATTCAAACTGCCCGGTTCCTGAATCTCGCCGGTCGCTTCCCAAACCGAAACGCTTTGTCCTTCGTCGCTTCTCATACGAAAAATATCCCCTTGTAAGTTTGTTTTAAATTATTATTCGAGATATTTTTCGTTTGTTCCGTGCGGTTGCGGACGTTATTCAAACTTTCGTTTTAGGAGAAAAGATGCAAAAAATCGTTTTAGCTCTAATTTTCGCGCTGCTTTCAATTTCGGTTTCGGCGCAAAATAATTCCGCCGATTTGATTTTATTCAACGGCAAAATCTTCGTTACCAGTTCCGACAATAAATCTGCGGAAGCCGTTGCAATACGCGGCGAACGTATTTTAGCGGTCGGTTCAAATGATGAAATCAAGAAATTAAGCGGCACGAAAACGCGTCTGGTTGATTTGCAAAACCGAGTTGTCACGCCGGGATTTAACGACGCGCATTTTCATTTTATGCCCAAGCCTGCCGGTTTTCAGTTGAAATTTAAAGATATGGAGCCGAGTTGGGCGGAAGTCGTCGAAGCCGTAAAAGTTGCCGTTAAAGAAACGCCCAGAGGCGGCTGGATTTTCGGCGAAATCGGCGGCAAAGCGATGGCAGATTCACAGGCTAATCGTTTTTCGCTCGACGCAGTCGCACCGCAACACCCGATTTTTCTCGAAACTTATTATGGACACGGGCAAATTGTTAATTCCAAAGCAATGCCTTTGCTGCAAATCGCGGAAACGCAAACCGACCCGCTCGGCGGTCATTTTGAGCGTAACAGACAAAAGAAACGAATCAACGGCAGAATTTTTGAATACTCGCAATGGCGGCAAAACCGTTTGCTGGCAGAAATGGTTTCGGAGGATGAAGCTATTAAAGAGTTAAGGAAAATGGCGGAACAAGCAGCCTCATTCGGAATAACCTCCTTGCAGATTATGCCGATGATGCGAATTGAAAAATTTGTGTCACTGCTAGGAAAAGCCGATTTGCCGATTCGCGTCCGCGCGATTCCGTTTTCGCTAACAAGTCCTAAAGAGCGAAATTTGTCCGAGATCCGCGCTTTAAACAAATTGAAAACAACAAACCAGAAAATTACCGCCAACGGAATCAAATGGGTTCTGGACGGAACGCCTTTTGAGCGCGGCGCAGCTTTACGACAGCCTTACGCCGACGATTCGACAACACGCGGAAAACTAAATTTTAACGAAACGGAAATTGCAAAAATGCTCCGCGAATCGCTTGAACTCAGGCAGCCGATTTTGTTCCACGCCGTTGGCGATCGCACGGTGGAAGCGGTTCTTTCGGCGATGGAAAACATCAAAAACGTTGATTGGCGCGCCAAACGTGTCCGCATTGAGCACGGCGAAGGCGTTACGCCGGATTTAATCGCGCGGGCGAAAAATTTAGGCGTCATCGTCGTCCAAAACCCGACGCATCTCGCCTTACCAGAAATGCTCCACGCGCGTTTTTCGCCCGACAACAAATTCTCGCTCGTCCGTTCGCTGATAGACGGCGGTATTCCTTTCGCGCTTGGTTCCGATGGTCCGATGAATCCTTTTCTGAACATAATGCTTGCCGCAATTCACCCGGCGCGACCGACCGAATCAATTTCCCGCGAGCAAGCCGTCCAAGCTTATACAAGCGGCGCGGCTTATGCCGAATTCGCCGAAACGCAAAAAGGCACAATCGCAAAAGGGAAATTGGCGGATTTGGCAGTGTTGTCACAGGACATTTTCACCGCCCCGCTCGATTCGCTTCCCGCAACAACAAGCATTTTAACTATCGTTGGCGGTAGGATTGTTCACGACACAAATGTTTTGAAATAAAATTTATTCTCATAAAAGCGCGCCCAAATTGCAAAAACTTTACGGCTCTTTTGATTGAAATATGAATAATTCGGAAATTAATTCCCTTCCGTCAAATCCCTGGTTAAGCGCACTTGCCATTGGCGCATATTTTGCCCTTTTCAAGCTGCTTTTACATTTCATTTTCAATTCAAATTACGGTTACTTCCGTGACGAGCTTTATTTTATCGCTTGTGGCGAGCATCTCGCTTTGGGCTATCCAGATCATGCGCCGATGGTTGCTCTGATGGCGAAAGCGAGCCGTGAGCTTTTGGGCGATTCGCTCTTTGCGATTAGATTTTTTCCCGCTGTTGCAGGCGCGGCGAAAGTTTTTCTGACGGCGCTTTTAGTTAAAGAATTCGGAGGGAAACGGTTTGCGACATTTCTCGCTTGTTTGTGCGTTTTGTGTGCGCCGATTTATCTGGCAATTGACAACTTGCTTTCGATGAATTCGCTCGAACCCGTTTTCTGGATGCTCTGCGTTTATTTTGCCATTCTGGCAATCAAACGCGAAAATCCGAACTACTGGCTTTGGTTTGGCGCTTTCGCCGGACTCGGTTTGATGAACAAACATTCGATGCTCTTCTTCGGCGCGGTACTCGTCGCCGGATTGCTTCTGACAAATGAGCGAAAGGCTGTTCTCAACAAACACTTCTGGCTCGGCGGTGCAATTGCATTTTTAATTTTTCTGCCGAACATCATCTGGCAATTCCAAAACGATTTCGCTACGCTCGAACTGCTGCAAAACGTCCAGAAAACAGGCAAAAACGTTGCGATGTCGCCGCTCGAATTCGTCGGCTCGCAGATAATGATGCTTTTGCCGATGAGCCTGCCGATTTGGTTGGCGGGCGTCTGGTATTCTCTCTTCGATAAAAACGTCCGAAAATTTCGTTTCCTTGGAATCTGTTATCTCTTGCTGCTCGCGCTGATGATTTTTCTGAAAGCAAAGGATTATTATCTTGCACCGATTTACCCGATGCTTTTTGCGGCAGGCGCGGTTTGGTGGGAGCAGGTCAGCGAAAAAAAACGCGCCCTTCGTTTCGCTCGAATCGGGCTTCCGGTTTTGATAATCGGAATGGCAATTTTGGTTTTGCCGATTGCTTTGCCGGTTCTGCCGGTTGAAAAACTGATTTCATATCAGGAAGCAATCGGCTTCAAACCACCGAAAGCCGAGCATTCGCACGAAGGCGTTTTGCAGCAGGTTTACGGCGACCAGTTCGGCTGGCGCGAAATGGTCGAAAAAACCGCGAAAGTTTATCACTCTCTGCCGCCCGAAGAACGCGAAAAGGCGGCTATCTGGGGAAGCAATTACGGCGAGGCGGGCGCAGTTGATTTTTTCGGCGATCAATACAATCTGCCCAAAGCAATCAGCGGTCACCAAAGCTATTTTCTCTGGGGACCGCGCGATTATAAGGGCGAAGTTTTAATTATTTTAGGCGGGGAAAAAGAAGACGCCGAAAAAGCGTGCGAGTCGGTCGAAGAAACGACGGAAGAAGTCAATCACCCATATTCGATGACCGAGGAAAAGTTTAAAATCCTAATCTGCCGCCGAACTAAAAAGCCTTTGCCCGAAATGTGGCAGAGCTTGAAACACTGGAATTAAAGACAAATTAGCCACGAACAAATACGAACGGGCACGAAAAATCAAAACATAAATTTCGTGCGAATTTGTGTCTGTTCATGGCTTTTTTTTCTGTGGCAAAATAATTTTATGACCGAAAAATACGATGTTGCCGTCATCGGCGGCGGGCATAACGGCTTGACGTGCGCTTGTTATCTGGCAAAAGCCGGTTTGAAAGTCGTGGTTTTGGAGCGGCGGCACATCGTTGGCGGCGCAGTTTGTACCGAGGACGATTTGATTCCGGGCTACAAAATTGATGTAGGCTCAAGTGCGCACATTATGATTCATCTGACGCCGGTGGTCATAGAGTTGGAGCTTGAAAAATTCGGTTTGAAATATATTGACTGCGATCCGTTCGCGTTTGCGCCGATGCCGGACGGAAAAGGCGCAATTTATTTTTGGAAAGACGTTGACCGTACCTGCGAATCAATTGCAAGAATCTCGCCCGAAGACGCTGAACGCTACAAAAATTTTGTCACTGAATGGGAAAAATTAAACGAAGGCGTTTTTGAAGCGTTTTTGAAACCGCCGACTGTGTTTAATCTGGGTCGGCATATGATTTTCGGCACAAAGTCGAAAAATCCGGCGGATATGGTGCGCAAATTAATGACGAGTTACGGCGCACTCGTCCGCGAAACTTTCAAACACGAAGGTTTACGCGCGGCAATGGCTTGGCTCGCGGCGCAGTCGGGACCGCCGCCTACTGCGGCTGCGACGGGAGATTTTCTAGGCTGGCATTCGATGATTCATCGAAGCGGAATCAAACGCCCCGAAGGCGGTTCGGGCGCATTGACGCAGGCGATGGCACGATGTTTAGAGCATCACGGCGGCGAGATTCGCCTAAACGCCGAAGTCACGCGGATAGAAATTGCAAATGGTGAAATCGGCGGAATAATTCTAAACAATAGCGAACGCGTCGAAGCGCGGCGCATTGTCTCGAACGCGCACGTTCACACGCTCTTTTTAAAATTGATTGGAAAAGAAAATTTGCCTGCAGGTTTAGCTGAAAGAATCGAAAACGTTCGCATAGGCAACGGCTTTGGAATGATTGTCCGTTGCGCCGTTTCGGAATTGCCCGATTATTTGTCTGCGCCAAACGGCGGTCTTCCGAGCGATTGTCATCACGGTTTGCAGCTTTTGTGTCCTTCAATGGAATATCTCGAACACGCTTACGCCGATTATTTGAACGGCATTCCGTCGAAAAATCCAGGCGCGCTGGCGATGACTTTTTCGAGCGTTGACCCGACGCTTGCGCCCGCCGGAAAACACACGCTTTTTATCTGGGGGCAATATTATCCTTACCAACTGGCAAACGGCGAGCGCTGGGAAAACATTCAGGAACGCGAAGCAGATAAATTGATTGAAGTCGTCAACCGTTACGCGCCGAACGTCAAAAATTCGATTATTGACAGCTTCGTCCAATCGCCGCTCGATATGGAACAGCGCATCGGATTACTGCGCGGCAACGTAATGCACGTCGAGATGGATTTCGACCAGATGTTTCTGTTTCGCCCTCTGCCGGAAATGTCGCAGTACAAAACGCCGATTAAAAATCTCTATCTCACGGGCGCTTCGACTCATCCGGGCGGCGGAGTTTTTGCCGCTTCCGGTTACAACACGGCGAAAGTTGTTTTACGCGATGTGAAAAAAAAATGGTTTTAATAAGTTTAATTGTCTAAATCAAATTCAGCGTTCTTCAAAAGAAAAGGCAAGACGCAAATCTTGCCTTTTTCTTAGAGTTTGGATTTTCTTTTAGCCGAGGGCATTAAGAATATCGTTTAACAAACCGACCAGTCTGCCTAATGCGCGTCCCTGACCATCGAGCAATTTAGCTACTTGACACAACAAATTTCCGAGCAGGTTGCCGGAACCTTGCTGCGCTGTAATATCTAAATTAACTTGACTTAACTGAATCCGCAGTCCGAGCAGATTGAGGTCAAGTGGACCTAATTGCAGATTGAGAATGTCACAAGTCGCCCGTGTGACGTTGACTGGCATTGTGACTTGTTCATTAACTTGTTGATTGTTGAGCGTGCCTCTTAGCGTTCCAGTTGCTACAATATTGCCGCCTTTGACGGCAAAGCGAGTGACGCTAAATGTTGCATTTGTAAGTTTTCCGGTGGTGTCAGTGACTGCAATGTTTTTTAAAGGATTACCGCTTTGGACAGAGGCGGCTGCATTGAACGAAGGTGCAAAAGCGTAAACAGCCATAACTAATGTTAGCGCAACTGCAATTATTCTATTCTTCATTACGATTCTTCCTCCACTTTTTTGGACTCTTTGCTGTACATATTGAACAACGCGTAGCTTCAAACAGTACAGCGATGTTTCAAGTTGAATTGATTCTTTACAAATCAATTATTAATTGGGAGATTTACAACCAAAATGGCAATATGCATACCAAAAATTTTCAACAAAACGTCTTATTTGCCTTTTGCCTGAAATATCTGCCTACACAACACCTATTCACCAGCGCTTCGACTCATGCGGGCGGCGGAGTTCTTGCCGTTTCCGGTTACAATACGGCGAAAATTGTTTTGAAAGATGTCAAAGGTGACTGGTTTTAGAATAAAGCATGTCAAGACAATGCGAGGCTGTTACAACAGATGTAATTGGATTGTTTAAGAACATTTGACAGAACTATATAAAAGTACAAAATAATTAATTCTCTAAATTGATGAAAATTATACAATTAAACATTGCGTTTTTATTGCTTTTATTCGTCTGCGGCGTTGTTTTTTCACAAACGATGAAAGCCGAACCGGCGGCGAAAACAGTTAAAAGAATTGAATCGTATCTGAACAAAATCGAATCGGTCGGATTTTCCGGCGTCGTGCTTGTCGAGCTGAATAGTCGGAAAGTCGTTTCAAAAGGTTACGGTTTCAGAAACGACGAGCGCAAACTGAAGAATACGCCGGACACGGTTTTCGACATCGGTTCGATTACCAAGCAATTTACCGGTGCCGCCGTTATGAAGCTGGAAATGCAGGGCAGATTAAATACCGATGATAAAATATCCAAATATTTCAGCGGTGTGCCGGCGGATAAAGCTGAAATCACGATTCATCAGTTGCTCAGACATTCTTCCGGTCTTCCGAGCGTAGTCGGCGGCGATTTCGACCCGATCAGCCAGAGCGAGTATGTCGAAAAGGCTTTCAGTGCGCCTTTGAAATTTGAAAGCGGCAGCCAATTTTCTTATTCAAATGTCGGTTACAGTTTGCTGGCGATGATTGTTGAAAAAGTCTCCGGTCAAAGCTACGAACAGTTTTTGTATGAAAATCTCTGGAAACCCGCAAATATGGAATCAACCGGATACACGCGACCGAATTTTGATATGGATTTGATTGCTGTAGGTTATAGGGACGGCGTGGTGTGGGGCAAACCGAATGAACAGGCATGGGATAAGGACGCTCCCTTCTGGCATCTGAAGGGAAACGGCGGAATTCTTTCAACGACGGAGGATTTATATAAGTGGCATCAGGAACTTAACTCGGACGGGATTTTGACCAGAGAAGCAAAAGAAAAATATTTTCGCCCGAAATTAAGAGAGAACGAAACTTTGGATTCGTATTACGCCTACGGCTGGGACGTTCATAAAACCAGACGTAATAGGACCTTGATCCAGCATAACGGGACGAATCGGGTTTTCTACGCCGACTTTCACAGATACCCGGATGAAAAAACGACAATCATTACACTGTCGAATAAAGCTCACCCAATTTTTTTTGAAATCAACGGCGAGATTTCAAAAATAATCTTCGATTCGTCTTATCAACCTGTTATTCCGATTGCCGACAACAAAACGAATCGCGTTTTTACCGAAAATATAATCAGGATTACTTTGGAAGAAGGATTTGAAGCCGGCGTTAAATCATATAAAAAGCGACCGCGCGGCGTAAATTTGCTCGAACGAGTCGTCAACGCCAAAGGCTACGAATTGCTTTCAGATAAAAAACTGCCGAAAGCCGTTGAAGTATTTAAACTCAATGTTTTTGCCTTTCCGAAATCAGCAAACGCCTTTGACAGTTTAGGCGAGGCTTATCTGGAAGCCGGAAATAAAGATCTGGCGATAGAAAATTATAAAAAAAGTTTAATGCTTAATCCTGAAAATAAAAATGCCGAGGAAGTGTTACAAAGGCTCGTTAACAAATGAAAATTCCGCTTGCCCAGCTTTTTCATAAACGAAAGTTGCTTTGAAATTGGATTATCGTCAACCTTTGCCGGTTTCGTCGTGCGGGGCGTGGACTGGTTTGGATTCGGGCGATCCTTTTTGGCGGAGGTAGATTGACAGAAAGACCATCAAGCCGATTGAGAGAAATTCGCTTTGCCAGTTCTGAAATGATTCAAACCAGAAGCGCGAGGTGCCGAGATATTCGATGAACGTTGTCGGCTGTTCGCCGTGGGCGAGCTGTTCCAGGTTGTAATCTTTGACGCTGCCGTATGCGTGGAGCGCGAAAGATGCAATGAAGAGCAGAAAGAATGTCAGGCTGAGCGAGTTTTCGTAAAGTTTTAAAAGCCAACCGCCGCGGCGAACCGGATACGGCGCGTCTTTTTGGTTTCGGGCGTCAGCCGGAACAACGTCAACCAGTTCGATCCGAGCCGGGTCTTTTGATTCGGCAGAGCCTTTCTGAAACAGGAAAACCGTCAGCAAAACAAACATTCCCATTTGCAGGAATTCGCTTTCCCAATTTTCAAAAACTGCTTCGATAAAATGCCCTTCGCCGAAATATTCGACGTAGCCAACGGCAGGCAGGCGGTGTTCGCGTCTGTCTTCATTGTATTCGTGGTAGCCTGTGAAATACTGTCCGACGAGGGAAAAAGCGAACAGTGCGAACAACACAAGCGACAGTCCATTATTGCGAAAAAAGCGTTTCATCCGGCATTGCCTCCGTCGCAAAATGTAACCTTTAAACCGCAGTTCTGGCTAGCGTTTTTTGAAAATATTGCCTACACCCACCGTGAATCCGGCGAAAGAAGTGGCTTTTGAAGTATAAAATTACTCTTTCAATGCCGCCAAAAATTTATCCGCTGTTTCGCGCGACGAAAACTTAGCGAGAAATTCGATGAGTTCATCCGTTTCATCTACTTTAGCTTCCGACAGTTTTTGCAGAAATTCCAAAAAATTTGCTTCGCCCAAATCCCTTTCCAATTCGTGCAGCTTCAAAGCGCCTTTGACATATAAAACCAGAGGCGTTTGCTGGCGGTTTTTAGTCCGGTCAAAGCCATAAATCGGCGGCAGATTTTGGTTGAGCTTTTTCTTTTTCTCCAAAACCTCATTAAAAGCCTCTGTGCCCTTCAATTTTCGCGTGGCGAGCATCGCGCTGTATTCGGCAAAGCTTTCGTTGAGCCAGGCGTTTTGCTGATTCGCGCCGATCCACCAGTGATGCGCGAGTTCGTGGGCGACGGGAAAGAAGAGGTTTTTGGCGTCGTCAATGCGCGGCAAAATAAAATAACCTTTGCGAAAATAGCCGCCCTGCCCGCTAATTTCGGGAAACGGGCGGACGACGGCGGTTACTTCGCGTTGCGGATTCTTCGCGCCGAATGTGGAATTATAAAAATCGAGCGTTTCCCTGATGTTTCCAAGCAGAGTTGCAGACACTTCTTCGGGTAGATTTTTCGAGACGACTTGCAGGTTATAACCGTTTTCGCCGTATCGCTTGAACGAAAGATTATCGCTTAAAACAAGGTCTATATCATAATCAGGCGCTTTCGATTCGACCAGCCAATTTTTGCCTTTTTTCACCGCGCGCCCGTTTCCGGCAAGCTGAAAATCCGGCGCATCCGTTTTGATCGTCAAGCGGTAAAGAAAATCAAACCCGCTCAAGCTTTGGTGAACCGGATACCAAAACCAATCAAGCCCCAGCTCCAAAAACTGATGCTCTTTGTGATACATGCCTTTGAGATCGCCGCCATACTCGATTTCAATCGGCAACCGCTCGCCCGTTTGCAAAGGCTTTTCAAGCTGTATTGTCAAAGTCGGAAGGCGCTCAGTCTTCGGGTCAAACTTAAACGCGCGGCATCGTCCGCATTTAACTTTTGTGACATTAAAATTCTCACTGAGATAAAACTTAATTTCTGCTTCAGCCTCGCCGACCGCAACATAATCATATTTAAGCCTCGCGGAAATCTTTTCCCGTTTCAGATTGATGTCCACTTCGCCCGTGATTTTTCCGATATTTTTATCCGTATTTGCGAAAGCATTCGAGATAAAAACCGCGAAAACAACAAACAAAACGAATTTTAAATTGGAAGTTTTATTCGGCATAAATTCTCTCTCGCGTTGAAATGTCTTCACAGAGATAACACAGAAGAATTCAGTTTTATGACATTTTTTTTGAGATTTGGATTTCAAGTCTTCCGATTTTGAAATACAAGACGTCGAAAGTTGAAGATGTCAAAGGCGGTTGATTTTAAATGATTAATCTTTGAGAATCAGCCCGAAAGTGTGCGCCAGTGCTTTTTCGACTTCGTTCATATCGGGCAAACTTCCGAGTTTTCTGTCTATAAATTTTTCGTGCAGAGTTGCGAGATTATCTGCTGCGACTAGTGAATCTGAAAGCAAACCGCTTTGTTTTCCGGCAGTAGTGGAAAGCTCAACTGAAACACGGCTCGGATGCGCTTTTTTCGACAAATTGCTGGTTATCATCGCGACGATTAATTGCGGCAGATTTGTTTGCAAATCGTCGGCTTGAACAATGAGAACCGGACGCCTTTTCGCCGTTTGCAAATTTGAATCGGGAAACAGCGCGAGAATTATCTCGCCGCGTTTATAATTTGTCATAAACGTCCATTTCGGGACTTTCCCAATCTTCGCTAAACGTCGCAAAAGCCGCTCTCTGCGTCAACGCTTCTTCTTCGCTGATGCCTCGTTCCGCCAGTTTGACTTTGCCTTTTTCGCGTCTGATTTTTTCCTCAATCGCTTCCAAAACAAATTCTTCTTTCGGCTGGGAGAAAGTGTTTATTAAGCGAGCGACTTCATCAGGAATGTCTAATTGAATTGTCGTCATTATCCAACCTCATTGCGCTGATTTTATCACGAACCGAAAAATGCAATCTATTTCGATAATAATCCGGCATTTTTCCTGGGGTGCAAGTTAACAAATTATGACGACTTTGATGCTTCGGTTTATATTACGGTGAAAGTTGTTTTGAAGATGTCAAAGGAAAATGGTTTTGATTATTTTAAGAATTACCTTTGAAAAGTCCAATTACTGAAACGATCAAACTGAGAAAAGCTAAGACTAAACCTATTATGCCGATAATTGTTCCTATTTTTTGATGATTAATAGGTGACTTTTCAAGTTCAATAATTGTGTAAGACCAGATTTTATTATTGTAAGTCAGGATTAAAAAAATACCGGCTATAATCATGAATAAAATCGTGCTGGCGGCATACAAATTTTGACCGTTTTTGTAAAAAATATAGAGCGGATAAATGAAGAACAGTAGAAATCCCCAAGCTATATAAGTTAACAAAGGTTTTAAAAACCAATATTTTTGCTGTCTGTCTCGCAAAAACTTTTCAATACGAGCATATTTTCCCAAAACCCAAATCTCATCGTTATAGCTCACATTCAAAGTTATAAATTCAGGATCGAAGTATAATCTAATAGTTTTTACACTGTCTCCGTATTCAACAATATCAAACAAAAGATTATTCAATACCTTTGGCAATCCTTCTTGTTCTAAAAAGTCGTTTATATTCTTTGCACTAATCGAAGAATCAGACAAGTTTGAAGTGATGTTAAACCAAACTTTATCAGCTGGTAGAGATTCCGAGTCTGAGAAACTTTCTGATAAAAGACTAACTAATTTAAATAAATCGTCTTTTGCTAATTTACAAGGTAGAATATCTCCGCTTTTGTTATATGTTCTCATAAATGGTAGAGCACATTAGCTTTGGATTTAAACTATTATATATGAGCTTGATAAAATTTCTATGTTGTCTTGCATTTGTTTGTGCATTTTGTTTTTTCGCCGATGCGCAGACGAATTCGTTTGAACAATTACTTCAAACGAACGGCGCTTTTCCGTTTCGGATTCAGGATGGCAAGCTTCGGTGAAAAGGCGCGGAGTTGATAGATTCTTCGTTTGATGTGATTTTCGGTGAGCGATAAATCCTTGCCGAATTTCAACAAAATAAGAAAGGAAAAGGCGCAAGGAAAATAATTAGTTCCTCGCGCCTTTTGCTTTTTGTCTTTTTACTTTTGCCTTATACAGCAGAAGCAGTTTCTTTCGGTGCGACGTAAAGAATTCGGTTACAGCTTTCGCAGGTCATAATTTGTTTGCCTGAGCGCACGTCAGCCAGCATTTGCGGGCGCAGAGCCATAAAACACGCGCTGCACGCGCCGTTTCTCACTTCCGCCACAGCCACGCCGTCGCGGATGCGCGTCACCAAACGGTTGTAAATCGCCGCAGCTTGTTTCGGCAATTCGGCGAAAATCGTTTCGCGGTTTTTGCGTTCCGTTTCAAGCTCGACTTTCTGCGATTCGGTTTCGGTTTCGAAATTTTTGAGGCTCGTTTCTTTTTCGCCTTCGATGCTCGCGATCTCGTCGGCGCGTTCGGCTAGATTTTTTTCCGCCGCTTCAAGTTGCTCTTCGGTTTCAAGCAGTTTTGTTTCAAGCTCGGAAATTTGTTTTTGGAACGCGCCTTTTTCGCGCACGGCGGCTTCGTATTGTTTTTGATTTTGCGATTCTTTTAAATTTCTTTCGGCTCGTTCGAGTTTCGTTGTGGCTTCGGCGATTTCGTTTTCGAGCTTTGTTCTGGCGGCGCTGGCGTCATCGCGCTGTCGTTGTAAGGCTCTAATGTCAGAAGCGCGTTTCTCGAACTCTTGTTCTAAAGAAACGCGCCTCTGTGGTGCCGTTTTGATTGAGTTTTCTAATTTCTTGATTTTAGTATCGGTATTTTGCAATCGGATTAGCTGTTCCAGCTCTCGGTTCACGGTTTTATATATCTCCTTTAATATCAATAAGTATCAATAGCGGAAGAATAATCTCCATCTTTGAATATCACATAAATTGCCGTGCTCTGGCAAGAAACTAAAATTTTTAAACTTTGTTTCAAACCATGTTTTTGGGGAATTCGAGTCTGCCCCATTGCCATCTAATGATAATCGTTTTCCAAATTTGCCCCGGAAAGTCGATCTCGTTTAACTTTCGGTCTAATATGCGGCTTGATTAGGGCGCAATTTGTAAATTGCGACTCCGACGAGAAGCGACTCGCGCGGCATAGGCTGAAATTTTTTATTGAGTTTTTCAAAGTCAATCGAGCTTTCATCAAAACGATCTATTTTGGCAATCTCAACCGTAAGTCCGGCTTTTTCAAAGGCGCTTATAAATTCGTGATGTCTAAAGCGATTTGGAGTACCTCGGTTTGAGCCGGTCAAATGCCACATCTTGTTCGGAATTTGCAGAAATGTCAGCGGATCTTCGTACCAAAACCAGCAGTCATGTGGACCGAAATCAACCCGATGCAGCGCCGCGCCGTCCGGTTTCAGCAGTCGTTCGTTGATTGCGGCGAAAGATTCGAGATCTGAAATATGTTCGCCGACTTGGAACGAGCAAACGATGTCGTATTTTTTATTCGGTCTTGCCGTTTCAATCGGTTCACGAATCAATTCGATGCGATCAAAATATTTTTCAGGAAAATCTGCGACGTGCAAATCTTTCGTCCACGGAATTTGGGGATAAAAACGCGTCCAATTGTCTTTGATTCCTTGATACCAATTTTTCGCAATCGCCCCGCTGTAATCTCCGGGAAAGCGATCAATCACAGTATAAGAAGCTGCGCCCGCCGCCAAAATCGCCAAACCGGAAGTCAGGTAATCGCCCGCGCCGATTTCGCAAACGTGTTTTCCTTCAACGCTGCCCGAATATTCTTGCAGCAGATTCAACCCCAAAAAAGCATAACGTTCCAATTCCTCGTCTGTACCCGTAAAAAAAGCTCCGGCGCGCGGACGTTTTAGACGCCAGCGCCGGAACGCCGGAATTCCCATTAGAAAATTTTTACCGGCTTCTTTGACAACATCTTTGGCAACGTTTAAGCGTCCGGCTTTGGTTCGATTCATCCTGATGAGTTTAACCGAAAATCCTTTTTTACCGCGAATCAACAAAAAAAGAGGGCTTCAAAAAATTGAAGCCCTCTTTTTTTCTCTTTAAGTTCGTTCATTCGCTGACAGCTTTAGCAGCATTCAAACGTCCGGCGTTTTCAATTTTGCCGTCGAGCGCGTCCAATTTATCAACCGATTTCAAAAGCCGCTCTCGCAGGTTTTCGACGCTCAAATTCGGTTGAACCGCCAAGACAAGCGCGGCGACCCCGGAAACTTGCGGTGTCGCCATCGAAGTTCCCGAAGCCTCGCGATAATTGCCTTTGAGCCATGTGCTCATAATTTCTTTGCCCGGCGCGGCGATGTGAACCGATTTCGGACCGTAATTTGAGAACGAAGCGAGTTGATCTAACCTGTCCAAAGCCGCGACGCTGATGACGTTCGGCAATTTGTAGCTCGAAGGATAATGCGGCATTTTGTCCGTATTCGCGCTCGAATTTCCGGCGGCGGCGACAAATAAAATGCCTTCCTCACCGGCTTTGCGAATTGCATCTTCGAGCGCGCGCGAATATTGCGTCGAACCCCAGCTTGCGCTGATGACGCGGACATTGACACCGGCTTTTTTCCGATCAATCGCGTAATTGATGGCTTCAATCGCGTTCTTGGTGGTGCCGAAACCGTTTTTGCCCAAAAACTTGAGCGGCATTATCTCGACATTCCAATTGATTCCGGCGATTCCTTCATTGTTATCGCCAACCGCGCCGATAACTCCGGCGCAATGCGTTCCGTGACCGTTATCGTCCATCGGGTCGCCGATGTTTTCCGCCGCGTTAAATCCGTTTTTGTCGTCGAACGTGCCTAATTCATCGTCTTTGTAAGCCGGAGCGGAATCAGAACGCTGCCAGATATTTTCGGCTAAATCCTGATGCGTATAATCAACGCCGCTGTCGAGAACCGCAACGACGACTTTGCGGCTGCCTTTGGTTTTCGCCCAAGCGGTTAAAGCGTCAATGTCCGCTTTTTCTTTCCCGTTATTTTGACCGCTGTTTCTAAGTGCCCATTGCGAAGCAAAATACGGATCGTTTGGAAGATTCTCATTATCCGCAATTGAGGAAAGAGCGGATTTTTCGGTGGCGTCAGGTGGAACGAGCTTGATTTCAAAATTAGGTTCGGCGTATTCGACCATTTCGCCGAGCTGTCGGTACTCTTCGGCGACTGCTTCGGGCGAGCGATTGTTCAAATCGTCAATCGCCACCAGGTTTTTGACCGATTCGATTTCGTCTTCGACCAAATCGTTTTTGCGGTCAGCAATTTTCTTGATTTCCGCAAGGGAAATGTTCGGCTTGAATCGAACCAGAACTTCCGGTTCGCGTTCAGCGCGCGAGCGCGACATTGCGCACGCCTTTGTTGATTCGGATTTTGCTTCCGTTAAGTTTTCGGTTTGCCGGGATTCCCAGCGTTTTATTTGTCCGACGACCGCAGCGATAACAATCAGAGAAGCCGCAATCGCAAGATGAAGCCAAATGTTTTGACGATTCATATTTTCCGAGTTTGTCGGGTTTGTCGAATATCGAGTGTTTTTCTCGATAACTCGATAAACTCGCTAAACTATGTGATTTGCGCCGTTGAAATTGAAAAGACGCAGAGATTCCCCTGCGTCGTCGGCGCGATATTCGTAATTTTTCCCCTTAGCGTTCAGTTGAATGCGATGTCCCGAAACAATCATTTGTCCGCTCAACTCGTCTTTGACGGGAGCGCCAAGTGACATATCGGGAAAATCAGCGGTTTCGACCGCGCTTTCCGAAATTTCGTTTTCTTTTATTCCAAGCCGCTTTGCCAAATCCAATTTGGCGCGTGCGACCGCGTTTTGTTGATTATTCGCCATCTTTGGTTAATCAGGTTTTAGGCGCAAACGTTATTTTGCTCCCGTTCGAACCGTTTCGTCAATTCCCAAAACCCCTTTTATCCGAAATTTCGGATTTTTTTATCCGAATTTTCATTAACGCAAATCTCCAAACAAATGTTGCACGAGCGTGACTGCCGCAATTGCCGCCGTTTCCGCCCGCAAAATCCTGCCGGCGAGCGTCACAATTTTTAAATTATTGGCACCCGCCAATTCAATCTCGCTCGCCTCCCAACCGCCTTCGGCTCCGACGACAATTGTTAATTTTTCAAAATCCGCATTTGCAATTTGATTCAATCGCTCGCCGCCGCGTTCGGCGAAAAAAAAACGCTCGTCATCAGAATTCGATTTAACGAAATCTTCAAATCCAATCGGTTCTTCAATCAGAGGAACAAAGGCGCGCCCTGATTGCTTCGCCGCTTCGAGCGCTATGCGCCGCCAGCGTTCGACTTTTTTGGCAGCGTCTCTTTCGTCTTTTAATCGAACGTCTGCGCGAGCGGTTTCGAGCGGCACGATTTTTTTTACGCCCAATTCGGTCGCTTTCTGAACGACAAGATCAAACTTTTCGCCTTTTAAAAGCGCAAGCGCGAGCGTCAAACTCAAAGCCGACTCCGGCGCTGGCGGGGCTGTTTTTTCTATAATCGAAACCGTAGCCGTTTTCCGATTTATTTTTTCGATTCGACAAAGAAACTCATTTCCCGCGCCGTCAAAAACCGCAATCGTCTCGCCGCTTCGCAGCCGCAAAACGTCGCGCAAATGACGCGATTCGTCTTCATTTAGCTGAATTTCGTTTTCGCTGAAATTTTCCGGCGCAGCAAAGAATCTACGCATCGTTTATAACAATTGAAATCCATTCGCCCTGCGTTTGAATTTTGAATTTTGAATTTTGAATTTTGAGTTTCTGAAGCTCGTCCGTGACCCAATCTTGCTGCTCGCGCAAAATTCCCGACAAAACAAGCGTTTTGCGTTTCTTTTCAATTAACAATGGCAGCAACGGAACAATCACGTCAGCGGTCAAATTCGCCACAACAAAATCAAACTGCGGCGTCTCCGGTTTAATCGAACCGATATAAAACTCGATTTTGTCGTCAACCTCGTTGATTTCGGCATTTTCAGCAGCGATCTTTACCGAATCAACATCCGTATCGCAAGCCAAAATATTTTTGCCTTCTGACTTTCGCCTTTTGACTTGCAGCTTTGCCGCTGCCATTGCCAAAACGCTGGTTCCGGTGCCGACATCGAGAAAGCTCATTTCCGGCTCATAGTTTTCTTCAATCGCCTGCAAACAAAGTCTGGTCGTTTCGTGCGTTCCCGTTCCGAAAGCCATTCCCGGCTCGATTCTTAAAACGATTTTGCCGGTCGTTTCAATCTCGCTCCAGGTCGGCGCGACAATGAATTTTGCAGTTTCGGTCGGTCGCCAATGCTTTTTCCATTCCGCAAGCCAATCCTCGTTTTCAACCTCGCGCAAAACGATTTCTTTAATCGAATCAGGCGGCAAATTGTAAATAGAAAGCGAGTTTTCGATTTCGCTTTCGATTACATTCAAATCCGGCTTTTCCTGGAAATAACCGACGACGGAAACCGTTTCGCCGATTTCTTTTTTTCCGAGCGTGCTGTATTCGGTTCCATCGGCGCCCGCTTCGTTTAATCCGAATTCGACGGCTTCAACCGCTTCGGGTGCGAGCGAAACGTGAGCCGCAAACCACGTTTTTTGATTTTCCATCAATTAATTCTGCAAATCGGCAATCGCCCGCGTCAAATCGTTTTTCATCTCGCCAGCCGAAACAAAACGGTTTTCCGGTTTGCGCGCCAGAGCTTTTTCAAAAAACTCCGCCAACGGTTTGTTCGGCTGTAAAGTTAAATCCTCGCTCATAGCTCGAACCAACTCCTGATAACTTCGCCCGCGAAACGGTTTTTCTCCGTGCAGAGCTTCATAAATCATCACGCCGACGGCGAAAAGGTCGCTGCGTTCGTCAGCCGGTTCGCCGCGCAGTTGTTCGGGCGGCATATACCCGAAAGTGCCCATAATTGTGCCGGGCGTCGTAACTCCGGCTAGTTCTTTTTCGCTCAATTTTGCCAAACCGAAATCGAGAATGCACAAACGCTCTTCGCCCGATTCGTTTTGCGAAACGAGAACATTGTCCGGCTTTAAATCTCGGTGGACGATTCCCGCTTTGTGCGCGGCTTCGACGCCATTTAGGACTTGCGAAAACCAATTTGCGATTGTTTTTAGATTTAATTTGCCTTCGCGTTTTAAAACTGCCTTTAAGCTGTCGCCGCGCACAAGCTCCATCACGAGAAATGCGCCCTCGGTTGAAAGCGTGCCGTAATCGAAAATCGTCACGACGTTACGATGCTGCAATCGCCCGGCGGTTTGCGCTTCGCGCTCGAAACGGCGAAGCGCTTCGCGATTGCCAAAGCTCGCGCCGCTCAAGATTTTAAGCGCGACCGCACGGTTAATTCGCAAATCGATCGCTTCGTAAACTGCGCCCATTCCGCCTTTTCCGATGAGTTTTTCCAGACGATAACGATTTTCGATCGTTCGCTCGACCGGCAAAGTAAAAATCAGCTCCGAATTATCCGCCCCGCATTTCTCATCGTTTCGGTCATAGCATCTGCCGCATCGCGGACATTCTTTTAAAAGATTGATATTTCCTTCGTCAAAACGCGAAAGGACTTCGGTTTTGATTCGCTGCTCGCGCCGCACGCGATCTTTCAGGCTCAGATTTTCGTGAACGAGCGCGATTTGATGAGCCAGAGTTTCAAGCAATTGCTTGTCTCGACCGGTATAAGGAATTTCAGAGCGTTTTTCGCCGAGCGCGAAAAATCCGGCGAGCTTGCCGTCCGTGCCGTGCATCGGGACGAGCAGATTCGCGCCGATTGAATGCAGCCATTCGCGATCAGGTTGGGGAAAATTTTCGTTCTTATCGCTCGAAGAAAATTCGACCGCCTGACGTTTGTTTTCCATAAAACGCAAAATCGGCGAATCGGCGGGAAGTTTCAAAGCCGAACTGGTTGCTGTAACCTGCGCTTTCTGTCTCGCCGTTAAGCCGTTTGATTCAGGTGGTTCCGACACCGTATAGCCGAGCGAGAAATCAGAATTTTGCTCGTCGTCCCGGTAGAAAAGAAAAAGACTCGTCGGGTGCAAAGCCGATTGAATGCGATTGCTGACCAGACGCGATAGCTTCGGCATCGAATCCGCCTGCTTTACGTCATCAACCAGCTCGCGCAGCAAGCGTTCCTGATTGTATTGCTCGCGGAAAAAGCGTCGGTCAATCCATTCATTTAAACGCCAGCGCATCAGCAAAAAATCGGCGACGCCAACTGCAATAAAAACGTAAAATGCGAACGAATTTTGAAAAAGAATTTCCGTCACAGTTCGGTTCGGATTCGAGGCGATGTTCCAAACGACTCCGGCAACGGGCAGAATGAGTAGCAGACGAAGTGCGTTTTTGGCTAAAAGATATTGAAGGCTGCGCCGGACAATAAATGAAACGGGAATAACACGATGTCGCGCGATTGCATAAGCGAAAGAAACCGGAATTAAAAGCAGCGGCAGAAGAATTAGAATTAGCAGCCACTCAAAATAGTCAAACGAAAATTTGAGTCCGAATATCCAACCGACCATCAGCGCTGCGACAAATAGCAACGTTGGGGCAAAAGCAGCAATGACGCCGCCGACAATAACATTTAACTTTCGCCGCGACGACCGATTTGCCCAAAAGTAATTGAGCAGGAGCATCACCAAACCACCGCCAATATAAAAGAGAAACGAAGAAAGCGGGAGAAAGGAAATCAAAACAAGTCTCAGCGCCTCATCCGTCGGAAACCAGTTTTCCAATCCGAGATAGTGATACATTATTCCCGGCACAAAAAGCAGAACGGGTAAATACAACAACCATTCAATTTGCGGAAAACGGCGAACAAAACGCGGGCGTTCGGGAAAAATAAGGGCGAAATGAAAAAAGAGCGCGGCAGCCGGTGTGGTGAAGATCGAGAGAAAAAATCTGATATTTTTGAAAAGCAGCGGCAATTCGTCTCTCAGATAGTCTTTTCCTATTCCCAATGAAAGCCCGCACAGCATCAAAGCCGCGAGAAGCGCCATTTTATCGTCAGGCTTGAGCAGGAAAATCAACATCCCGACAAGCAAAAAGCTGCCCGGAAGCAGGAGAGTTTCCAGAAAAGCGACAAAACGATCAATAAAAGGCAACGGAATGGTCGCAAGCTGAAATTCCCGAAATTCGTCGCCTCGTTTGATGCGAATCTGAAAAGCCGTTCCCGGTTTTTGCCAAATGGTGGCGTTTTCGATCTCTTTCTGTTTATCAACGGATAGATCGTTAATGCTGATTACTTCGTCATTGATTTGAAGCGGCGAGTTTTCGTTCAATAATCTGGCAATGCGGACGCTGTTTTCGTCAACTTTGGTTTGCCATTCGACGGCGCTCGAATCGAAGAAAAAATATTGATAAGCCAGCCCGCCAAAATCAATGACAAGCAAAGCAAAAAACAGGCAAACCACCGCAAAACGCAGACGATTTGGACGCAAAGCATTTTCATCCGAAACCTCTTTTGCCGGATCCGCCGTTTCTTCTTTTCGCAATTCCGCGGTCGCGAGTTGAGTCGGATCGGTTTGCCGCGAATACTGAAGTTTTGTTTGCTGATTTTCCGCAAACTCAGGTTCGAACTTGAGCGTTGTTTCGTCTGTTTCTCCGATTATCTTTTCGGTTTCGTCATTGGCGTTCTGCATCTTTGAACTTAAATTAAATTTGTTTTGATCACGGATGATTGAATCTGCTTCACAATGTCATCAATGCCAGGGACGTATTCTCCTTCTGTCGAGACTTGGATTGTGGGTACATTTAATTTCGGCGCTGTATAACTGGCGGGAGGTAGAAATTCGCCTGTTTTCCTGTAATGGGCAACGCGTTGGTCGCCGTGATAAAACTCCCGGCTGGGATTTTCTAAGCCTCGCTGGAGATGGCGTCTTGCGGCAACTGTATCATCAACGGAGCATAAAACAACCAATGGCAAAGCCAAATCAAGAATCTTAGGCATTCTCGGCTCCCAAACCTTGTGCTGGAATGCCGCCTCGATGACAACAGAGATTTTACCTGCGAGATATTGATTTACTATTTCAAAGAACAAGTCGGAGACCAGACCATTAGTGTCAGGCGGGAGTTGGTCATACTTTACGGCGAAAGTGCTGACATAGCCTTCTTTGATTTCATCGCGGCTTATGACCGGCATCCATAGGCGTTCTCCAAGCTTTTTGGCAAGAGTGGTTTTTCCGGCTCCCGGTCTGCCTGTAATGATGATGCACTTTGGTTTTCTGTTCATGTTCCCATATGTCAAATGATGGTGTTGACTCGATGCCAACGGGAATACACGCAAGCTAAAGATTATAAGATAAAGTTTTTTAAAAAGTCGCTGTTTCCGCTTCGCGTTCATTGATTTGTTCGACAGCGGCGTTAGCGAAAAACTTATTCAATCCCCTTTTTCTTTAACCATTCGCGCTGTTTGCGCTCACGCTCAATCTCGTTTTTGGTTGAGGGTTCGAGCGAGCTTTTAACTTGCGGGTTGCCGGTCATTATTTTTGCGTAGCGCGGAATGTTTCGCTCGTCGAGTTTGCCGTCAAGAATGGCGAGGGCGAGAGCGTTGTGCTGCTGCGAACGGTATTTCATCGCAAGCGCGCCGTAACTGGCGTTGGCAAGACGCGGGCTACTGTGATAGCCAAGCCAGCCGGGCGTGCGTGCGACTTTAAAGAATTCAGCGAAATCATCGGTCGTCAGCGGCGGAAGCTGTTTAACGTTCGCGCCAGCAAGGTCGGGGCGAAGGAACATCAAACGGCTGGTTTCGTCGAATCCGGCATGTACGTCTATATTTCCGATTTCCCGTCTTTCCTCGGCTACAACAGATTTATCGGGCTGCGGCGGCAAATTGAGCGCGGCGAGCTGATCTTTGTTCGGCATCAAGCCAAACAGATTAACCATTCGCCCGCCGTATGAGTCGCGGAAATATTCGCCCGCTTCGTCGAGCATTAAATTGTGAAAAGGTGCGCCGTGTCCGTGAACGACGAAAACCCATTTGAAACCCTGCTCTCCAAATTCGGTTCCCAAATCCATAAAGATTGCGCGCAAGGTCGAGCGACGAATGGAATATGTGCCGGGGAAGACGAATTGTGCGCCGATTTCGTTGGCGCCTTCATGACCGAGCGGAATGGTCGGGAACATCAGAACTGACGAGCCCGGACGCTCGACAATTGCTTCGGCTAACTTCTGCGCGAGCCATTCATTCGAATACCCGTCGGTAAAGGTCGGCAGATGTGGTCCGTGTTGTTCCAAAATGCCTCCCGTCAGGATAACGACTGTTTTTTGTTTGTCCAGGGCTTTTATCTGCTCGGTGTTCATTTGCGCGACGCGAAAGATTTGCGCGTTCGCCGTTTGACACGACAGTATGAAGAAAATCGCAACGAGTAGAATTTGTTTCATCATCAACTCCAACTTAGGTTATCTAAAAAAGCTGCCGAACGGTTGGAATGACGCAGGCGGAAACAGGCTGGCGACAAGCTAAAAATTAGAAGGGTGCCTTAGATGAAAGTAGCTGTCTCCGCCTGGCGTCCATTGATTGTTAAATTGTGTCGTTAAATACATGCTTCTTAATTATACTTTTTAAGTTCTTAACTTTCTTAGATTTCAGAAATTTGCTTGAAATTTCTCCCAAGCGAAAGCTTCAATTAAACCAGTTCCAGTTAATTCATTTCCATCTTCATCATACAATTTATAAGATATTTGTGTTCCGCCGATGGCAGCCTCGCCGTCAAGTCCGAGTAACACAGTATAAAGAGCGTCAGTTAACACTCCCTTTACGATTCGGTAAGCAATTTCGTTTTGTTCACAGGTGAGATTCAAGGAAGCAATATTTACAGCAACTTCAAGTTGTGAATTTGGAACAAAATAATCTTTCAAAAGCGAATCTCTTAATTTTGCAAAAAGATCAACAAATTCTTCGGCTGTCATAATTCCTCTGAACTAAAAACACAATTTGGAAAATTGTTGCTCATTTTTAACAAGAGCAATCAAACGGTTGGGATGAGCGGGGCGCGCGTTCCGCAGAATTTAAGAAAGTAGCTATTTGCGCCTCCGCTCCATTGATTTGTTGGGTTGCGCCTCCATTTCAAATACTATTTTTCACTTGCGCTCAAAGCTTGCAAAGAAAAACGATATTTCTCCTCAGCATCATCGTTTGTCGTCAGAATAACTAAATCTCCGTTATTGCTGCCACGCTTACGTTCAACTTTGCCATTTGCCGATGTTGCAATTTCAACCTGCAATTTTGCGTCTCCAGATTTTTTGAGAAACGTTCCGACGATATAATCTCCTCGAATTTTGATTTCAAAAGGAGTTTTCTGTTTAGTTTCTTCGCTCGTTGGTTCGTTTTTTGAAATAACAGTGTAAGACGTTTCAAAATTCACCTGCTCTTTTGGGTCTGTCGAGGTTACGCGAACGATTATAAAATCGTCCGGCATTGCGCTTTTGACAACAAAAAATGTTAAAACAGCGATTGCAAAGACCACAAAAACAACAAGTAACTTTTTTATATCGTCAGACAACATATTATTTGTAAGGGCAATAACAGTTTGCTTAGTTTAATGCAATGTCAAAATTCAACACGAGCAACCCAACTACTGATTATGACGCAACGTGCGTCATAATATACCTAATTTGTAGCCTTATCAATCATCTTGCTTCATAACTCCTTTTATTGAAGTGTTATCACGCATCCAGATTCATAACTCCGCTTTAGAGCTTTCGTTTATGGAAACTCAAAAGCCAAAGTTATTGGATCAGCTTCGGCGCGCTGTTTAAAGTATTTTGAAGAAATTGCTGATGATTTAGTAATAGATGAGTCAACTATGTTAACGATAATCAAAGTTTGTAGCACGCGCATTTCCGTTGCTATAGAGAAGCATCCTTGAATCTAAAATGCTCAACTTTGCGTCACCTTTTCCTCGCGCGAAACGAAAACGTTGCCGAGTTTTAAAACGCGGTGAGTAATTCCTGTTTGTGGGCGGATTAGCGACCTCATCCGGCATTGGTGTTTGCTTTCGGAAAAACAAAGATTGGAAAATCTGGTGCGGACAACGTTACAGCGATTTGCGGTGTTTCACAGATCAGCCGCCTTATTACGGTTATTTGTTGATGCCCATTTCGTTAAGCGCAGTCGGGCGATTGCGCCAGTCTTCTTCGACTTTGACAAAAAGCTGCAAATAAACTCGTTTGCCAATCAGTTTTTCGATGTCGCGGCGGGCTTCCGTGCCGATTTGTTTTAATTTCGCGCCGCCTTTGCCGATGATGATCGCTTTTTGCGACGAGCGCTCGACAAAAATCGCACAGTAAATTTTCGTCAAATTCGGGTCTGTTTCGTCAAACATTTCCGTGACGACAGCCGTTTCGTAAGGAATTTCTTCGCCCGTTGATTCTAAAATTTTTTCCCTGACCATCTCGGCGACAATCTGGCGAACGGGTTGATCGGTTAATTCGTCTTCGCTGAAAATCTTTTCGGCGACCGGCAAATGCCTGGCGATTTGCGCGAGCAGCAAATCAACCGCCTCGCCTTTTAAAGCCGAAATCGGAATCACTTCCTGCCAGTCATATTCCTTCGAGTACCAATCAATCAGCGGCAGCAGCTTGCCTTTCTCCCGAACTTTATCAATTTTGTTTAAAACTAAAATCGCGGGCTTTTCGGATTGTTTGATTAAATCGAGCACGAAACGATCGCCGTTACCGGTCGGCGCGGCAGCGTCGCGCATGAGGCAAACAACGTCAACCGAAGCCAAGGCGTCATGAACCATCGCCATCATTCGGCGGTTTAAAAGATGTCCGGGTTTATGAATTCCGGGCGTGTCAACAAAAACGATTTGCCCTTCCGGGCGCGTCACAATACCTTGAATCCGGTGGCGAGTCGTTTGCGGTTTATTGGAAACGGCGGCGATTTTTTCGCCCACCAGATGATTGAGCAGCGTTGATTTTCCCGCATTCGGGCGACCGATTAAAGCCGCGTAACCGCTCCGATACTCCGATTGCTGTTCAGGAATTGCGGACTGCTGATCTTCCGATGTCGTTTTTTCGGGTTGTCCGCCTGAGCTTTTATCAAGGAAATCGCCGAGCAGCCGCTCAAAATCTTGGTTTGGCTGGCTCTCTACCTCAGGCTCTTGACTTTTGACTTTTCTTGCCATTAGCGCGCTCGAACCTTGACGGTTTTCTTTCCGCAATTTGATGAAAACGTGATGGAAAAATCGCCTTTATTATCGCTGACTGAGCGAATTTGATAAAGCGCACGGTTGCCCGAAATCTGCACGTCTTTTTCGAGCTTTACTTCAATATCGTCCGGATTTTCAGACGTGGCGACGAGATTTTCGACCGAACCGCCGTCACCTTCGATTCCGACCAGCAACGAAGCCATCCCGCCTCCGCTCAATATCGAAACTTCCGTTTGATTCAACCAAATCACGCAGGCTAAACGCGGGCGGGAAACGATTTTGTCCGGCGTTTCAATTGTCGAACTAATCTTCACGTTCGGGTTTGTCTCCGGCGCGGATTCTTTTTGAGCGTTTTCCGGTTTATTTGTTTCGCCGTTTTCGTTTTTTGCAACCGGAATTTCGGTGACGGTATTTTTTAAATTATCAATCAACAAAACTCGCATCGGCGGTGCAGCAGCTTCCGGTTTCGGCTCCGGAGATTTGCTCGCCCTTTCCGGTTCTTTTTTAGTCTCTTCTTTAATTTCTTCCGGTTTCGCAGTTGAATTATCAGGCACAGCGGAAATGTTATTTTCAGCTTTTTCCGTTTGTGTATCTGTTTGAGACTTTTCTACGGTCGGCAAGGGTTTTGTCTGCGTTTCCTTTTTTTCCGTTACGGGCGCGGGTTCCTCATTTTTCGCCGTTTCGGTTTTTACTTCTGGTTTTTCAGTTTCGGTTTTTGTCTCGACTTTGCTTGTTTCCGGCGACGGTTCGACTTTTATCGGTTCGGAAGAGTTGTTTGTGTTTGGCTCAACAGTTTCTTTTACTTCGGGTTGCTGAACAGTTGCTGATTCAGTCTGAGCCGGATTCGCGCCGTTCGTTTCCGTCACTGCCGGTTTGATTTCGGTTTGCACGGGTTTCGGCGCAGGCGTCGGTTCGCTTTTGGGCGGATTTATTTCGGCAATTATTTCCGGTAAAGGATTTTTTATTGTCGCGCTCGTCTGAGTTACCGGAAATGCATTTGGTTCGCGGGTTTGCCCCGTCGCGGCTTCGCCGAGCTTTACGTCCAATCCTCTGCTCGACCCGTAAGTGCGAACGTACAAAGCCTCGATCATAGCGCGCCGGTTCGGATCGGGCGCGGCGCTGCGATAGCTTTTCGCATAAGCTTCGATGGCGTCGCGCTGTTTTCCGGCTTTTTCGAGCGCCGCACCAAGTCGCCATTGACTCGAACGCCACCAAGCGCTTTTTTCCGGCAGAATACCAACCGCGCGTTTTAGACGAACGATGGCTTCTTCCGTGCGGTCTTGGTTATAAAGCGACCATCCCGCGATTTCTTCGATTCTGCCGCGTAAGATGTTGATCAGAACATTTTGCCCGATTTCCGGTACGGTGACGATTTTTCCTTCAATCGCCGCAATCTGTCGCGGCTCGTAAAGCTCTTCCGCCAGAACAGCTGCAGAAGCTGCGGGAATTTGCGCTCCGGCGTCAACGCCTTCAGTTGCCGCCTGTGCCAATTCCAGTGCTTGCGGCAGGGCGACGTTTTCTTTTAACAAACGGTTTGCGGCGTAAAGCTTACGATGAACGTTCGACGCGTCGTCTCCGGCGACAAATTCCTGTACGGCTTTCGTAATTTCCGCTTCATCGCGTTTGGGTGATTTTAAAACTTCGGAAAAAGCGAGCAATTTTTTCATCAGCTCGGCTTGTTCTTCCGAATCGGCGGCGACGGGCTGCAGAATCGAGGCGCGGCGTTCGAGCGCCAGGAGTTCAATAAAATTCGGCGCTTCCTGTTTGATTCTGCCCGCCAGTTTTGTTTCCAAAACTCCGTTTTTAAACTGAAAATTTTTCCGTAAATCCGCCACGGCTTCTTCGTAAAATCCGGCGGCGGCACGCGCCGTTGCCAATTCGTAATCGAGAGTTGGGAAATTGCCATAGTGCTTGGCAATTAACAGCGCCTTTTCGGCTTCGAGCGGCTTGCCTTCGTTCAATAAACCGCGCGCCAGAGCGATGTGCGCCCAAGTGTAACGCGGCTCGATTTCCACTGCCTTTTGCCCTAATTCAACGGCTTTAGCGGCTTCTTTGTTGGCGGCGTACCAATAAGCGGCGGCTGCAAGAAGCTGATAATTTTTCGGATTCTGTTCGAGCGCCGCGTTCATTTCCGTTTCGGCTTCGGCTCGATTCCCTGAGCCGAAAAGCGAAAGAATTAGTCCGTTGCGGGCAGCTTCGTCCGCAGGATTTTCCCGCAAGATTTCGTCGTAAAGCCTTGCGGCATCATCGGATTGTCCGAGACCGCGCAGAGAATCAGCCAAACCGCGTTTCGCGGCAACCGATTTCGGATCGAGTTCGAGCGCCCTTTCAAATGCCTGCGAAGCGGCTTCGAGCCGGAAACCGATGCGGTTTGCCAGACCGAGCGTGATTAGCGGGGTAGCGGAATCCGGTTTCAATTCGGCGGCGCGCGAAGCCAATCGGCGCGCGTCATCAGAATTTTCAATCAACAAATAAAACTGCGCGATGGCAAGAAGACGCTCAGGGTTCTCGCCCGCTTTTTGTTCTACTTTTTTAGCGATTTCAAGCGCCATCGCCTGCTCGCCCCGAAAGAATAAATTAGCCGGAATGCGGCTGACGACATCTGCAAAAAGCTTGTCGGACATCGCCGCTGGAACATCTTTAATAGCGAGTGCGAATTGTCCTTTGCCGCCCGTCGGATCCCCCGTTCGCATCAGTTCGTCGGCATATTCGGCGCGCGCTGCAACGAGCGATTCCTGTGCGCGCAGTTTGAGCGGTGTGCGCGGATATTTCGTCAAAAATTCTTTAATTTTTTCGATTCGCTCAAATGGATTCGTCAGTGCCAGAACCGTTTCAAAAGCCGCCTTTTCATCTTCGTTCGGCTCTTTCTCCGCAGAAGGGTTTTCGGTTTTCGGTTTGGCATTTTTGGCTACACTTTCAGTTTTTTTCGCAGTTTGATCTGAAGATTTTGTATCTTTTTTCGGAGTCCTAGCGTTTTCTTTTGAACTTTTCGCGTCCTTTTTCGCTGCAGTTGAATCGTTCCTTGCTGTTTTAGAATCTTTCTTCGCTGACGTTTTCTCGTCTTTCTTCGAGGTTTGCGTCTTACTGCCGTTTTTTTGCGAATCTTTTTTCGTGGCTTGCGCTGATGCGCCCCCGATTAAACAAAGCGAAAGCAAAAAAGCTAAAAAGGTGTGGTTAAAACTTCTCATCGCCAAAACTCTTTTATCTCCATTTTAATTTGCGAAGGTTTGATAATAACACTCTTTCCGCGCACGTAAAATTTCAAAGCAAAAGTTTTTCGATTGTTTGATGAAGCAAGCGAGACGGTTTATCCTTATCTCCGAGATGAACGAGCTTGAAGAAAATTGGGCTGATTTTATCCGCGAAGCAAATTTACGCTCGCGCGGTACAAACAGCGGCGTAGCCGATTATCTTCGTTTGCGCGAAACAAACGACGCCGCACGCCGAATCGGAATCGAATGGCTGCTCGGCGCCTTTCTACAAGTCGCGGAAGAAGCAAATCGGCGCAGATTCGGAATAACAATCGAAAAAAAAGAGCCGCACAGCTTTCCGGTCGACACGGCGACAATGCAAGGCTCACTCGTTCGCCTCAAGCTCGGCGTTCGTTCAATAACGGTTGAAGCCGGATATCCGCAAAGACCTCAAGACGGTTTTATTCGCGGCGGCGGCTTGGCGTGCGCGCGCATTTCACATTTCGGTCTCGCCAAAGCCAATCAGGATTTAATGCTGGTTCGCAGCGAACAAACTGCGCCCGTTTGGTGTTTAGTCGGAGACAGCAATTCTCTTCAGCAGTTTCATATTCCACAGCTCAAACATCATTTCGAGACGTTTGTCGGGAAAATCTAAAAACAACTTCAAGATTGCATTCGCTCGCGCTAATTTCAAGATTTCATTAAAAATCCTTGAAATCTTGAAATTGTTTTTTCAACCATCTGCGCCGCATGCTCAACCATTTGGTTTGCGCCTTGATTTCGGCGTCGTAAACCTACTCTATTAAACCGTGTAAATAAAATATCTTGCGTTTTTCTCGGGGCTTGGTACAGCTCTTGCCATAACTCTGCATGGAAACAGCCGCCGACGCGAAACGTACCAAACGCGAACGGGCTGCGAATGAGACGAAAAATTTTTAGGAGAAGAACAATGAATAGATTTAAATCTTTGCTCGGTATTTTCGCTTTTTCTCTCCTGTTTTTGGGCGTGATGCCGATGACGGCATCAGCACAATACGGCGATATACTCGGAGAAATTTTTGGCGGACGCAATAATCGCAGAAACGATACTTACAACCGTCGCAACGTCGAAGGCGCAATTGATCGGGTTCGTTCCCGCGCCGACAATTTCCGCGACGCGCTTGACAATGCACTAGACAACAGCCGCATGGACGGCAGAAACCGCGAAGACCGTATTCTTTCGGTTGCTGAAAATTTTGAACGAGCAGCCAATCGCCTCGAAGATCGTTACGACGACGGGCGCAATTCGCGCCGCAACGATAGCGATGTTCGCAATCTGTTGCAGCTCGGTTCACAGCTCGACAACTTTGTCTATAACCAAGGTCGCCGTTTAGACCGTCGCGTGCAAAACGAATGGTCAACTATTCGCCGCGATCTGCAAACCATTGCTTACGCGTACGGTTACAATTTCGGCGGCTATGATAACCGTCGCAATGGTGGCATTTACGATGATGACGATTATCGCAACGACCGCCGTAATCGCCGCGATGACAACAGACGCAATCGTCGTAACTATCCCTACTAATCAAAACTAAAAGTTAAATAAAAAAAGAGGGAAAGCCGAAGGCATTTCCTCTTTTTTTAGTTTTTCGGGCGATTTACAATTTAAAAATGAGCGGAACTCTTTTTCTGGTTGCGACGCCGATCGGCAATTTGGGCGATATTTCTATCAGAGCCCTCGAAATTTTGAAATCGGTTGACATAATTGCCTGCGAAGACACCCGCCAAACCAGAAAACTACTCACGCATTTCGGCATTTCCGCCCGCCTTATGAGCTATCACGAACACAACGAACAGGAACGCGCCGAAGAATTAAAAAATCTGCTGCTCGTAGGCAAAAACGTCGCCCTCGTGACGGACGCCGGAACACCGGGAATAGCAGACCCGGCTTTTCGCGCGGTACAGGCGACGATTGAAGCAGGAATCACAATCGTTCCGATTCCAGGCGCTGTCGCTTTCGTTAATGCCGCCATTGTTTCAGGTTTACCGACCGACGCGCTTTTTTTCGGCAATTTTCTGCCCGCCAGAAAAACCGAACGCCGACGCAGATTGCAGGAAATTGCCGAAATTCCGGCGACTCTTGTTTTTTACGAAACGCCGCACCGACTGCAAGCTGCTCTGGCAGATTGTCTGGAAATTTTAGGAAACCGGCGCGCGGCGGTTCTTCGCGAATTAACCAAATTGCACGAAGAAGTTGTGCGCGGTGATTTGAAGGAATTAATCGAAAAATTCTCCGAAACTCCGCCGCGCGGCGAAATTGTTCTGGTGATTGACCGAAACGGTGTTGAAAGTCAGCACTCCTCCGAAGTGAGGAGTTTGAAAACAATCGGCGCGCGTGTCGCGGAACTCGAAGCAGAAGGCTTGAACAATCGAGCAGCACTCAAACAAGCGGCGCGTGAGTTCGGCGTCTCGCGCTCAGAGGCTTATCGAAGGTTGGTTGAAGAAAAAAAATTGTAAATTTACAAGTTTCTACAATGTAGGCGACCGAACAGAAATCGCCCTACATCTTTTGTAGCCTGAAAACGGTTGCTCTAATGGCAACCTATTTTTATTTCAAGGGGATATTTAGAGATGTTTAAGAAATTCTCATTTTGCGCTTTGCTTTTTGCGCTTTGCGTTTCTTTAAATTTTGCACAAACCACTACGACCGGCGATTATCACAAAGTTGAGGTATTCGGCGGTTACTCAAACAATCAGGTTGATGTTGGAGTCGGTGGCAACAATGGCGGTGGACTGGAAGAATTTTTCAGCGACCGCGAAAGCTTTAACGGCGTGAACATCGCCGCAACCGGCAATATCAATCGCTATGTCGGAATCAAAGGCGATTTTTCGGCTCACTTTAAAAATTTCACGTTCCGCGTTCCGGCTGTCGGGACAACACCGGCAACCGATGTTGACGTTGACGGCTCGCTCTACAATTTTTTAGGCGGCGTTCAGGTCAAAGATAATTCACGCGGAGGCTCGCGCCTTCGTCCTTTCGGTCATGCTTTAGCGGGCGTCGCGCACGGCAGAACCGAGATTGACGACCAATTCTTTACCAGCGCGTTTTGTAGCCAACCGGGCATTGATTGCCGACAGGACGTTATTGAGTCAGACACCGGTTTCGCCGCTTCACTCGGCGGCGGTCTCGATGTCAAAGCCACAGACCGGATTAGCGTTCGCGCTTTTCAGGTTGATTATAATCCGACTCGTTTAGCAGGTTCGACACAACACAACTTCCGCTTCGGCATCGGCGTTGTTTTCCACTAAAATCAAACCAAGATAAAATAAAAAAAGAGGCGCTTTCAAGGCGTCTCTTTTTTTATTTTTCGTGCTCTGTTTCGGCGATTTCGAGTTTGTCATATAATCGAAACGCTCTCTCAAAAATAAAAAATGAAGACAGACATATTTTTGCTTGTTTTATTGATTGCCATTTTTGCAAACGCCGCGTTGGCGCAGACGGCGAATAATCAGTTTGATCAAATGATTGTGGCTTTAAAAGCAAATCAGCGAGTCGCTCGCGCGCTCGCTTACATTCGTGAAATCGAACCGGCGACCCTCGAAGAACAAATCCGCATTACGGAAATTCCGGCTCCGACTTTTAAAGAAGCCAAACGCGCCGAATATTTCCGCCAACGATTTACGGAACTTGGTTTGAAAAAGGTGCGAATTGATGCCGCCGGAAACACAATCGGTGAGCGTCCGGGCAGAACCGACAAACCGACTCTGGTTTTAGCCGCCCATCTCGATACTGTTTTTGACGAAACGACCGATGTGAAAGTCAGGCGCGAGGGAAATCTGTTAAAAGCGCCGGGAATTTCCGACGACGGGCGGGGTTTGACTTTGCTTTTGGCGATTGCCAAAACGTTGAATGAAGCCAAAATCGAAACCGAAGGCACAATAATTTTCGTCGCAAATACGGCAGAAGAAGGCTTGGGCGATTTGAAAGGCGTCAAACATCTTTTCAATCAGGAATTAAAAGGACGCATCACGCATTTTATTTCGATTGACGGCGCAGGTCTCGGAACCACGCACGCTGCGGTCGGCAGCCGCCGTTATCGCACGACTTTCAAAGGCGCTGGCGGTCACAGTTATGGCGCGTTCGGAATGCCGAATCCAATTCACGCGCTCGGTCGTTTGATTGAAAAAGTATCTCGTTTTCAAGTTCCGCAAAAGCCTAAAACTACCTTTAACGTCGGGAAAATCGGGGGCGGCACGAGCGTTAACTCAATCTCACAAAACGCCACGCTCGAAATTGATATGCGAAGCGAAGAACCGCAGGAACTCGCCAAACTCGATGCAGCTTACAAACAGGCGGTTGAGCAGGCTTTGCAGGAAGAAAACGCGCGCTGGCAACACAAGGAAAAATTAACTGTCGAAAATTTGGAAGTCGGAAATCGCCCAGCCGGAACGCAAAGTCTCGATGCTCCGATCGTGCAAATCGCTACGGCGGCTGACCGCGCGCTGGGAATCAAATCCGAACTTTCAGCGAGCAGCACCGATTCAAACATTCCGATTTCGCTCAGCATTCCCGCAATCACAATTGACGGCGGCGGCGATGCAACCGGAACACACGCTTTACACGAAGAGTTCGATTCAACAAACAGTCACATTGGAAGTCAACGCGCGCTGTTGATTGTTTTGGGAATCGTTAGAGTCCAATGATCTTCTAATTTACCTTTAAGCCGCCGTTTGATGAATGCTCGAATTTGCCAGCACCGAACGCAAAAATTTGCCGGTGTGCGAGCTTTCATTTTCAGCGATTTCTTCGGGCGTTCCGGTTGCTACGATTTCGCCGCCGAATTTTCCGCCGTCAGGTCCCAAATCAATCACGTAATCCGCCGTTTTAATTACGTCCAGGTTGTGTTCGATTACCAGCAGCGAGTTGCCTGCGTTAATCAAAGCGCGAAACGCTGTCAGCAGTTTGCTAATGTCGTCAAAATGCAATCCGGTCGTCGGCTCGTCGAAGATAAAAAGCGTTTTCGCGCTGGTTTTCTTTGATAAATGCGCGGCTAATTTGACGCGCTGCGCTTCCCCGCCGGATAAAGTGGTGGCGGATTGTCCGAGGCGCAAGTAACCGAGTCCGACTTCATCCAACACTTTTAACTTATTCGCCACGCGCGCGGTTTCTTTAAAAAACGAAAGCGCCTCACGAACGGTCATATTTAAAACGTCATGAATGTTTTTGCCTTTGTAGCGAACGTCAAGAATGTTGGGTTTAAAGCGCGTGCCGTGACATTCTTCGCACATTAGCTCGACATCGGCTAAAAATTGCATTTCGACAGTGACTGTGCCGTCGCCCTGACAAACTTCGCAACGACCACCGGGAACGTTAAACGAAAAATGCGAAGCGTCAAAGCCTTTCGCCTGTGCAGCATTTGTTCCGGCGAAAACTTCGCGGATCGCGTCGTAGGCTTTTAAATACGTGACCGGATTCGAACGCGGAGTTCTGCCGATGGGAGATTGGTCGGTCAAAATAATGTCGTCAATGTGTTCGCCGCCCGACAACTCTTTAAAAAGCCCAACATGCCCCTGCCATTCGCCGCGCTGTTTTTTCAAGCCAGCGTAAACGATGTCGTGAATCAGAGTTGATTTTCCCGAACCTGAAACGCCCGTTATGCAAACCATCATTTCGAGCGGGATTTCAACGTCAACGTTTTTCAAGTTATGCTCGCGCGCGCCGCGAATCGTTAATTTTCTATCGTTCGGTTCGCGCCGGTTCTTGGGCAGCTTGATTTCGGCTTCGCCGCGCAGATATTTCGCGGTCAGAGAGTTTCGATTTTGCAACAACGCGGCGAAATCGCCTTCAAAAACAACGTTGCCGCCGAGTTCTCCGGCGTGAACGCCGATGTCCAACAGGTGATTTGCAGCAGTGATGATTTGCTCGTCGTGTTCGACGACGAGAATCGTGTTGCCAATGTCGCGCAAGTTATGAAGAATCCGAATCAGCCGGGTGTTATCGCGCGGATGCAGACCGATTGAAGGCTCGTCCAAAACATAAAGCGCGCCGACGAGCGACGAGCCTAAATTTGTCGCAAGCTGAATGCGCTGCGCTTCGCCGCCCGACAAAGTCGAAGCAAGACGGTCTAGTGTCAAATAATCTAGTCCGACATCGAGCATAAACCGCAAGCGGCTTTTGATTTCGTACAATAGCCGATCGGCGATTGCCGACTGCTCGGACGTTAATTTCAAAGAATCAAAAAATTCAGCAGCGTCACGGATTGATAAAGCGACAACTTCGGGCAGATTTTTTCCTGCGATTTTTACATCGCGTGCTTCCTGCCTTAGCCGCCCGCCGTCGCATTCAGGGCATTTTGTATAACCACGATATTTCGCCAAGAAAACGCGGACGTGCAGCTTATATTTCTTAGTTTCAAGGAATTTGAAAAAGCCTTTGACCCCGCGCCAGCGACCTTTGCCGTCAATAATCGCTTTGCGTTCTGCGTCGGACAAATCCATAAACGGCACATCCATTGAGATGTTTTCAGCTTTGCAGTATTTCTTTAGCTCATCCAAAGCCCATTCCGCCTGCGGTTTGGTAAAAGGATCAATCGCACCTTCTTTGATTGAAAGCATTGGATTCGGAACGACCAAATCCAAATCAAGCCCGGTTGTGTTTCCGAATCCCTGACAAACTGGGCATGCGCCGAACGGCGAATTAAAAACGAAAAGCCGCGGTTCGGGTTCGAGATAAGGCGTGCCGTCGTATTCGCAGATGAATTTGGTCGAAAATTTTAATTTCTGCCCGTCTGTGGTTTCGATTAGAGCGTTGCCATCACCGTTTTGAAAAGCGATTTCGAGCGAATCAACAAGGCGCTGGCGAACGTCTCCACGCATCGCCAGACGATCAACCAAAACAAAAGTATTTTCTAAATCGTCGTATTTGTAATCATCTGGGGTTCTCATTTCGATAGTTTCCCCGTTCCGAAATAAACGCGAGAACCCCTCAGTTAGAAGTTCTATTAAAACAGCCTGAATTTGCAGTTTGTCTTTTGTTTCCTGATTTTTGACTGGAAAAAGAACGTAAAACCGCATTCCTTCCGCGAGCGTTTCTAAAACTTCGTTGGCTGAAGATTCGGGCGAATCTTTTTTGACTTCGCGACCGCAGACGTGGCAGAAAACCGTGCCGGCGCGGGCGAAAAGCAGCCGCAGATAATCGTAAATCTCTGTTTGTGTAGCCACAGTTGAACGCGGATTGCGGGTTTGATTTTTTTGCCTGATCGCAATCGCCGGAGCGATGCCGAGTATTTCATCAACGTCCGGTTTGTCCATTCTTTCTAAGAACTGGCGCGCATAAGCTGATAATGATTCGACATAACGGCGCTGACCTTCGGCGTAAATCGTGTCAAACGCTAACGAAGATTTTCCCGAACCTGAAACGCCCGTGACGACGGTCATTTGATTGACGGGCAGTTTGAACGACACGTTTTTCAAATTGTGCGTGCGAGCGCCACGCACTTCGATAAAATCTCCGGCATTGTTTGCGATAGTGATTTCGGGTTTCATAGAAAGTGAATTTGTCTCTCAAGCGAAACAAGTATCATAACTTTTTCTGCCCGAAACTGTGAAGCGGCGCACAAAGCAACCTTTCATTTGAGCAATCGCACTTAGCAGCCAAATCTTCTTCGCCACAGGAGGCAAAAATGAAAAAACGGAAGGATTTGCTCGACCGCGTTTCGGTTGAAAAACCTTGCGCGGCGGATTGGGACAAAATGTTCGGAAACGACGAAGTGCGTTTTTGCGAGCATTGCGCCAAATCGGTTCATAATCTTTCAGCTATGACACACAAAGACGCTGAAAGATTGGTCAAAAAATCAAACGGAAATCTTTGCATTCGTTATTACACGGACAAAAACAAAAAAATTGCTTTACGAGACGCGCCGGTTCAAATCACACGATTAGGACGGCGCGTTTCGCAATTTGCCGCTTCGATTTTCACCGCCGCGTTGTCGGTTTCGGCTGTTGCGGCGCAAGGTTCAGCTCGAATTGCATCTGAAAATCAACCGGCGCCGGTGCAGACAAACGAGACAAAAATCAATCAGTCAAAGAGCGGAGCGGCTAATTTAAGCGGCACGATTACAGACCCGAACGGCGCGGTAATTCCAAATGTGACGGTGACTTTGTTCGACGGACAAAACAACAAAATTGCCACGATTGCTTCTAACGATGAAGGCTTTTACAAATTTGACGCTCTTGCCGAGGGCATTTATAACCTCGAATTTTCGGCAATCGCCGGTTTTGCCACGCACAAAATCGAAAATGTGCAAATTTCGAGCAGAAAGGAAACGACCGAAGATGCCGCAATGACGCTGAGCGGAGAAACCGTCACGATGGGCGTTGTCGCAACCGTCTCGCTTGTTAACGAATGGATTTATCACAGTGAAAAGCGGGCGAAAATCAATGTTGATCCAGCGGAAAAGACTCTCGATTTTTTTAATAATGTAATGTCGGATAATTTTGATGAAGTAAAAACCGCCTTGCAAAACAAAACTTTCGTTGACGTTGAAATGCCTGAAGGCGCTACGCCTTTGATGTATGCCGGCTCGCCGAAAATGGCAAAATTTCTGATCAAGCGCGGCGCGAATCCGCACGCTCAAACTTTGTACGGCGAGACGGCTTTGATGTTGAACGCGGGAAATCCCGAAATGGTTAAATTTTTTCTGAGTCGCGGTTTGAAAGTAAACGCGACCAGCAGTTTCGGAGTCACGCCTTTGATGTACTCAATGCAGTTTAACGAAATCGAATCCGTCCGACTTTTGCTCAATGCGGGAGCCGATTCCAATATTAGCGATGTCGAAGGTCGAACAGCGCTGATGCTCGCGGTCTACGAAAGCAAATTGGAAATTATCAAATTACTGGTTGAATCGGGCGCTAATGTCAACGCACGCGATAATAAAGGCAAAACCGTTTTGATGTATGCGATTGAAGGTTATTCGGATGACGAAGCGGAAAACATTCGATATTTAATCGAAAACGGCGCGGACGCGAACGCCCGCAACGCTGAGGGAAACTCAATCTTAAAACTTGCGATTGAAGAGGAAAACGAAGAAGCAATCAAGCTTCTAAAATCGTACGGCGCGATTGAGTAGATTCTTTTTCGTTATTTCTAGCGACAGAATCAACTAACCTTGAAAGGAGAAAAATTATGTTGTCGAAAACAGCGAGCGGCTTGCTTTTCCTGTTATTTGCATTTGTTTTGTGCGTTCCGGCTCAACAACAGAGCATAGAGTACGGGCAGCCAAGCGAACTGCGCGGCGTGACTAAAATTTTCGTTGACACCGGCGTTAATGTCGAGCAGCGCGACCAAATTGCGAAGCAAATAAAAAAACGTCTGACGAATCTGGAAATCGTTTCGCGCCCGGAAGAATCGGATTTTCACCTGCGTTTTACGGCGAAGAACGAATCTGACGAGGTGACCGGAACGCTTGTTAAAATCATTAACAAAAACCGCGTGCGCATTTTGTTTTCTTTTAAATCTTTCCCCGTTTTTCAGACTCCAGTTTCAACCGCTGATTTTGAAATGCGATACGCGAAACCAACTGTTTTTGCCGTCCAGTTTGTCAAACTTTATAAAAAGGCAAACGGCGAAAGCTGATTTGACACGCTAGCCCGCGGCGCGTTGAAATAAAACGGCTGACGAATAGCTTTTAATCAACAGCCGTTTTATCTGTCATTCAATAAAAAATTATGCGTGTGCCGATGATATTTATTTCGCTTATCGCCGCCGTTTTAATCGGCATCGCTTGCCACACATCAAAATCGGAATCTCTCGAAACGCCACTGATTCAAGCGGCGGCAAACGACAAAACAAACGCTAAACCGATTCCTGTTATCGTTGAGCTGTTTACTTCCGAAGGCTGTTCCAGTTGTCCGCCCGCAGATAAAGTTTTGGCGATCTTAAATCGCAATCATTCGGTGGAAAATGTCGAAATCATCGGTCTGAGCCTGCACGTTGATTACTGGAATCGGCTCGGCTGGAAAGACCCATTTTCCTCTCCGCAATTCAGCAACCGGCAGGGCGCATATTCACAGTTTTTCGGAAAAAACGGCAATGTTTACACGCCGCAAATGATTGTTGACGGCACACGCGAATTTGAAGGCAATAATGCTGGAAAAGCTTTGCAGGCAATCGGCGAAGCGGCAAAAGATGCCAAAGGCAATGTCCTGGTTGAAATTGAAAAACTCGAAAACAACACAGCGCAGCTTAAAATTAAAATCGAAAATCTGCCAAAAATGTCGAAAAACGATGCCGCAATCATTTTGCTTGCCGTAACGGAAGATAATCTTTCTTCGCAGGTTACACGCGGCGAAAATTCAGGAAGCGACTTGGCTCACGTCGGCGTTGTTCGCTGGATGCAAAATGTTGGCAACATCCCGCAGGAAGGTAAGACTTTTTCGCAAATAGTCGTGTTCGATAAAAGCTGGAAACAGGAAGATTTAAACGCTGTCGTTTTCGTTCAGGAAATCGGCAGCCGCAGAATTCTCGGCGCCACAAAAATCAAACTTCAAGCTTAACTTTCTTAAAAAAGGGATGATTACGCTCCGGTTAACTCAATCGTTAAATTTACCATTTTCCGCTTGCCAATTCGTCAATCGAAATTAGCTTTCCGAAAAAGTCGGTTTTGCCGTGCAGATGCATGCCGTTTTGAAAGCGCGACCAAGCGTCGGGTTCGATTTTGTATTTGTAAAGTTTGTTGTTGCCGCCCAATTCCTTGCACAGCAAATTATAAGTTTCTTCTCGTCCGACTTCACGCGTGCGAACGTTGTCAATCTGAACTGCCGCCCACTGTGGATTAAAATCATTTCCCGCTGTGGTTTTCTCGCCCGCCGCAATCCATTTGTCAATCAGATAGGTATAGCGCGTTCGGTAAACCGGAACGTCTTTGTAGATGGTTTCGGTTCGGTTGCGCGTTTTCGTTACTTCTTTGTATTTTGTGCGCGTGCAATATTCATCCTCAAAATAGCCGTTTTTCTTGTTCTTGAGCCCGCAGACGTATGTTTCGGTGCCGTCGGCGACTTTTTCGGTGTAGGTTTCTGGAACTTGACGTGTTCCGTCCGGAACTCGGTCGGTGTGATGCAACGCTGTTTCCTTTGATTGAATGTGCGCCGCAGACGGAACTTCACCTTCCCACGCCGTTTCCTGGACGGTTTTGTATTCTTCAAGCCGAATCGTGCGCTGCCATTCAAGCCCGACGACTTCGATGTCGCACGAATATTCGAGAGTCGAAATATAGATCAGAACTCCGAATAAAACGACAAACAACGCGCCCAGAGTTCCTGCACCAAGCAAAGCGATTTTGAACAAACGGCTGCTGAAAAACGGCTTTTTCGGCTTTGCATTTTGAGAACTGAGGATAGCCGCTTTCTGCGCCGCTTCCGTCCAATCATTGACGCCGCGTATTTCTTCTTGGAGCTGTTTATTTTCCGCCGTTCGCGCGCTGCCGCAGCTTGTGCAATTCTTGTCGAAAGCTCGGTTGTTTCCGCCGCAATACTGGCAAATCCAATCGGCGCCGGCTTTTGCCTGCCGCAAAAGCGCCGCATCGGACACGACGGAGGCGTCTTCGTCTAGGAAAAACTGAACATTGTCATCGCGCTTGGTGCCGCAGGTTTGGCAGTTCAAGAATCGTCCGAGATTCGCGTTTGAACAGCGTGCGCAACGCCACTTCCCTTCGTAAGTCGCCATAATTCACCTCGCTAACTAACGCGAAAAAGAAAAGAAAATGGTTTCACAAAGGATTGTAATTTTGGTTAATTACCAGCGTGTGTCGTATTTGATGAGATTTTCTCGCCACTCAATTTCGTCGCATTCGACTGGAAGAATTGGAATCTCGCCGTCGAGGACAATTTGCGCGTCGGTGGGGCGGCGCACCCGGTAAGTTTTGCCTGACAGAGACCAAATAATCAGCACCGCTTTGTCTTCATCAAACTGCGACACGACAGCCTCACGCCAATCTTTTTTGCAGCGCAAAACGAGACGCGAGCCGATTGGCAATTCGCCGAGAGTTATTTGTTCGCCGGAAGTTTCCAAGTCTGCTGCAATTTTTCGCGCTCGCCCGCGGGAAGCTGAACAAAAATCGGCTTTTTCTTCTCGTCAAGCCAGCGCAGAATAGTATCCAGATTTTCGCGTGGCATCGCTGTACAGCCCGCAGTTCCGGTATTCGCATCCTTCCAGATATGTAGAAAAATACACGAACCGCCGCCGCGTTTCACCGGATTTGAATTATGCGCAACGACAACTCCCCAAGCATATTGCTCTCCAACTTCGAGCATTTTTTCCGAGCTGTTCCAGTCCAAAAAACCGACTTTGAAACGGTCAACAATCGTGTTGTATTTTCCGGATTTAACGTCGTCAACGCATTCTGTTGATTCGACCAGCCGAGTATAAGGCATTCGTATAAAATCAGTTTTTTCCGCCACGCCGAAAATCGAAGTCAATTTAAAAACACCGGCGGGCGATTTGCCGTCGCCTTCTCGCTTAACCGGATCGGCTGAAGAATTTTTGGAATTATCGTGCAAACCGTCGCCCCAAGCCAGCCCGGTTCGTCCGACGACAATCGAAACGTCATCGCCGATTTTTCGCCATTTCCCTTTTGTATTTTTTCGCTCGTAAAGTTCGAGTTTGCCGTTAATCGTATTCCAATCAGGCGTTGTAACCAGAATCATTTGCTTTGCGCCCGATAAATCAAGCGGCGATTTTTGCGCCAAACAAAAACTGCCGCCCGCAAGAAATGCGAGCAGCAGCGAAATCGAAAACCAAAAGCTTTTCATTTTAATCTTCAAACGGTAAGTCCTGCTGTAATTTGCGCTCTTTGTTGACCGCGTAAAAACGCAAACCGATTGAAATCAGAACGATGGAAATTCCTATCCAGGCGACGACCCAGAAGATTCCCGGAACACCTGTTGCTTGAGCCATATTCGCCGCATCCGAGTGAACGTGTGAAAGCGCAAACGGAGAATGCATAAAGAATACGGTTTTTAAATCAAACAAAGCGTTGAGCAGGCATTGAACGGCGAGAAATGAAAGGAAAAACGAAGCCGTTTTCGCGCTCGCGTAACGAGCGGCTGCAACGAGACCGCCGCTGATCGCTAAACCTGAAATAACCGTAAACGCGATGCTAAAAATCGAAACCTCGGCGCGCGTAAAATTCCACATCGGAAGCAGGAGCCCGAAAACAACCGTTAGGAGCGCGATAAAACCGGCTGTTGCGGCGAGAACAATTCTCGCTTGCACGGAGCGGCGGATCAAAATCAGCAAAAGCACACCGAAAGCCGAAGCTCCAACGTAACCGGCGCTCGAAATTATCAGCGACGCGATTGTAGTTTCGGGCGCTGCGAAAACCGCTCCGCTACCATCAGGCGAAACAGTCAAACTGAAAATCGCGCTGTTCGTGATAAGGGAAGCCAGAACGTGTCCGCCTTCATGGATGAACGTCACAAACAAACGAATCGGGTAAACTAAATATTCGGCAAACGGGATGAACCACAAAACAATGCTCAGCGCTGTTGCGAGCAATAAAGTTTTCAATTGTGGGCGAGCATCCGGCGCGACGTTAAATCTCATTTTGCTGTAACTCCTCGTTTAATACTCAAATCAACTTACGTTTATCTTACCGCAAAGTTCTTCATTTTACGATGCAAAATTCGCCGTTTGATTTCGCTTTTAATCCTCCATTTTTCGCCGCTCAAAATCGCCGCTTTTGCCTCCGGTTTTTGCTTCGAGCCGAACGTCGGTAATCGTAATCGTTTTATCGAGTGCCTTGCACATATCGTAAACCGTCAAAGCTGCCACCGAAACCGCCGTCAATGCTTCCATTTCAACTCCGGTTTGCCCGGTTGTTGCGGCTTCAGATTCGAGCGAAACGCCGTAATCAGTTAATTCGGCGCGAATCTCAACTTTTGACAAATCGATCTGGTGACATAGCGGAATCAAATCTGCAGTTCGCTTCGCCGCCATAATTCCGGCAATTCTGGCAATTTCGAGCGGGTTTCCTTTCGGAGTTTGATTGTTCTTGATCGCCGCAATCGTTTCCGCATTTAACAAAACGCGCGCCGAAGCGACCGCGCGGCGACGTGTCTCAACTTTTTCGCCGATATCAACCATCACGGCTTTTCCCGTTTCGTCGAAATGTGTCAATTTGCTCATTTAAATTAAAAACCTTTGCGCTCTGCGGTTTAATTCTTTTACGGCAAAAACGCGATTTTGACAATTTCTCCGGCTTCGATTGTTTCGCCCTGCGGCACAAAAACGAGCGCCTCGGCGCGAGCAAAGCCGATGAAATCGGACGAACCACCCCAACGCAGATTTTCCGCTATAAGCTGACCTTTTTCATTTGTCGTAAGACGCCCCGGAAGCAGGCTGTCTCGCCCTTTTGTTCCTTTAAACTTTCCGCCTGAAACGGCAAATCCAGACTTTAAATCGCGACTTGATGCTCGCTGCATTTGCAGTAGCGCTGAGCGGACAAACAAATTAAATGTGACAATCGCCGAAACCGGGTTTCCCGGCAAACCGAAAATCAGAGCGTTGTTTAAACGCCCGAACACAGTCGGTTTTCCCGGACGCAACGCGACTCGTTCAAAAAGAATTTCTGCGCCAAGCTCGCGCAAAGCGGTTTTTGTAAAATCGTATTTTCCGACCGAAACGCCGCCCGAAAGAATCAGAACATCTGATGTTTCAACGGCATTTTCGATTTGAGCTTTCAGATTTTCGATTTCATCGCCCGCAATCCGCAAAATCTTGCACGTCGCGCCGCATTTATCGGCGTAAAATTTGAGCGTCAAAGAATTTGAATTGCGAATTTGGTCTTGCGCAGGTTTTTGTTCGATTGGTACAAGCTCGCTGCCGGTCGCCAAAATCGAAACGCGCGGTTTTCGGGCGACTTTTACTCGCGCGCAGCCGAACGAAGCCAGGCTTGCGATCATTGCCGCATTAACGATTTCGCCTGATTCAAAAACCCTCGTGCCGGCTTCGATTTCGCTCGCCCGCTGAACGATATTTTGACCGATTTTAACCGGCTCCAAAATCTCGACAAAACCGTTTTCTTCGTTTGCCAATTCCAGTTTTTGCACTGCATCTGCGCCCGTCGGGACAGGCGCGCCCGTCATAATTCGCACCGCTTCGCCCGCTTTTAAATTACCTCGCCAGCCTGCTCCAGCTGCCGATTCGCCGATTATTTTTAATTTAACGGGCGCGTTTACGGCATCTGCGACGCGAATTGCGTAACCGTCCATCTGCGAGCGATCAAAGGGCGGCAAATCCATATCCGCCCGAATTTCCTCAGCCAAAACTCTGCCGCAAACTTTGGGCAACTCGATTATTTCGGTTTCAACCGGCGAGACGTTTTCGGCAATTATTTTCAAAGCGTCGGCAATCGAAATCATTCGATTAGTTTGCCGAAATCGAAAGCGAAATCGCAAGAAGTCCGATACATCTCGCTTTTCTCTTGATTAGCGGAGAAAAACCGGGTTGTTGTAGAATAATTAAAGATTTATTTTTACCTGCCTTTAACGCATCTTGAAAGGATTTTAAAACTAATGATTGATTTTGAATTAAGCGAAGAACATTTGGCACTGCAAGCCACTGTGCGCGAGTTTTGCCAGCGCGATGTTGCGCCGTTTATCAAAGAATGGGACGAAAAAGCGCATTTTGAACGTTCGATTTTTGACAAAATGGCTGATCTGGGTTTGTTGGGCGTTTGCATTCCCGAGCAATACGGCGGCGCCGGATTTGATTATATTTCGCTCGGACTCGTTTGCGAAGAATTAGAAGCTTGCGACACGTTTTTGCGCGTTATTATGTCGGTTCACGTCGGTTTGAATTCGATGTCGCTTTATACGTGGGGAACCGAAGAACAAAAACAAAAATATCTCGTCCCGCAAGCGCGCGGCGAAAAGCGTGCGACTTTCGGTTTGACCGAGCCGAATGCAGGTTCGGACGTAATCGGTCTGCGTTCGTCAGCGCGTCGCGACGGCTCGGATTGGATTTTAAACGGTGAAAAAATGTGGATTTCTTTGGGTGATGTCGCCGATCACTTTTTGTTTTTTGCCTGGACTGACGAAGAAAAACGAAAAGCGCGCGATCACACCGGGATGAGCTGTTTTATCATCGAACGCTCGATGCCCGGTCTTTCTTCGGGCACAATTCACGGCAAACTTGGCATTAAAGCCGGAAACACCGGGTATTTCTCTTTGCAGGACGTTCGCGTTCCCGCCGAAAATATGCTGGGACAGGAAGGCGAAGGCTTTAAAATTGCGATGTTCGCACTGGAAAACGGGCGTTATACGGTCGCTTCGGGCGCAACGGGCGTAATCAGAGCTTCCCGCGATGCTTCAGTCGCTTACGCCAACACACGCGAAACCGGCGGCGTCAAAATCGGCAATCACCAGCTCGTCAAACAAAAGATTGCCGAAATGGAAGCTGATTATGAAATGTGCCGCCTGCTCTGGCTCAAAGCCGGATATTTGAAAAACGTCGGAAAGCCTTCCGCAAGAGCCGCTTCGATGGCGAAATGGCAGGCGACTGTGAGAAGCGAAAAAGCTGCTTCAATGGCAATCGAGGTTCACGGAGCAAACGGTTACACAAACGATTATCCGGTTGAGCGTTATTTGCGAAATTGTAAAGCCGCCGTGATTTACGAAGGAACGCGCGACATTCACACAATTATGCAGGCGGATTGGGCTTTAGGCTTGAAAAAGGAAAAACCGGCTCGCGTGATGCTGCCGCCTTATCAACCGACCGAGCAGGCAAAAGAAGCCGGGGCGACTGATTAACAAAAAACAAAACGACAAAGAAAAAGCCAGCTTAAATTTAAGCTGGCTTTTTCAACTGCAGGCTTCAAAAAATGCTCACGGAAGAGACGCAACGCATTGTCTCTACATTAAAACTGAACGTCTAACAAATCGAGTTTCCATTCGCCGTTTTCTTTCGCTGCTTTCCAAGTTGAAACCACGCCTGTATCGCCTTCTTTTACCTGAAGCGTAGCCGCGTCGCCTTGAACCGTTCCGCCGCAGACGGGCGGTTTTGCCGACGGCGAGCTATAAGCTGTTAAATAACCAACAATTGTTTTTTCGCCCTCGGCTTTGGCGTCCGCTTCAAACTGGCGAATGGTCGCCTGCGTTAAAGTTTTTCTGAGCGCGACTTCGTCGCGTCTGACCAAAGCCGCGTGATGTGCTGTAACAATGGCACACGGCGCGCTCGATCCTTCGGAAGGCTGCACAGTCGGCGATGCGACCGCCACAGGCGCATTAGCGTTACCTGCAGCAATGCTCGGCGAAGCGATTGGCGTTTTCGCGTTGGCGGCATTTGTATTCGCCGTGTTTGATTCGGACGAGCCGCTGCATCCGGCAAGAAAAATTAACGCCGATAAAAACTGAATTAAAGCGAAGCTGCGTAAAATTTTCATCAATTTAGCAAGTGAAAATGCAGCAAAGGAGAATTGATTCTTTAAACCAATTCTCCTTTGCTGCATTTTCTCGAAATCAGGATGTCGAAAGTCCGGCTTTCATTCGTTCTTTTTTCGTCATCGGACGCTGCAAATCGCCTGTCGTCGTCTGCGCGCCAGGCGGCTCGTCGGTCTTGTTCATGCGGTTGATTAAAAGCTGCTGCAAAAAGCCGATAACGTTGCCCGCGAGCCAGTAAACCAGCAACCCCGAAGGCGCGCCCCACATTACGAACAACATCATCACGGGCATCAGATAAGTCATCATTTTCTGCTGCATCTGCTGTTCGGGCGTAATGGCGGCTGTCGTCGGCGTATAAAGCATTGCCAGCATCATCGAACCAGCGAACATAAATTCGAGCGCGTGATACGGATCGGCGTTCGATAAATCCGGCAGCCACAAAAACGGCGCGAGACGGAAGTCGAGCGAAATCGTGATGGCGATATAAAGCGCGATCAGCAGCGGAAATTGCAGCAAAAGCGGCAGACAACCGCCAATCGGAACGGCGTCTTTCGTTAATCGAAGCTGTTCCATCTGCAGCTCGCGCATTCGCGGATCATCGAGCGGGACTTTTTTCGCCTGCAATTCTTTGTAGCGATCCTGCAATTCTTTCATTTTCGGCGCGTTTTTCTGCGCTTTCTTGAAAGATTTCGATTGATACCAGCGCATCGGGAACAAAATCGAGAAAAACAGGAAAGTAAACAGCAAAATCGCAACGCCGTAGTTTTGCGTCAGATTGCTCAAAAATCTGAGCACGCCGAGAATCGGAATCGCAATCGGGCGCGTCAGGCTGCTGAACCAGCCCCAGTTAATGAAATCATCCAAATCAACCGCACGTCCAATCGTTTGACTCAGACGCTCGCTCGTCGTAGAAAGCAGATAATGGTCTTTCGTCCCGGTGTAAACCTTGGTCGTCACCGTGCCGTCCGAATTAATCGGAACGAGCGCCGAGGTTAAATAGCGAAATTCCCTATCAACTTTTTGCCCCGTAATTAAGCCCCAAATTCCGCTCGTGTAAGGCTCGACCGCAACTTCGTATTTCGAAGTCACGAATTCGAGTCCCGAAAGCGGCTGTTGCGGAATTGCCGCCATCGCAAAATAAGTATCACCAACGCCAGCCCAGCTTGTCTCACCGTTTACCAACAGACGACCGCCGTTTTGATCAGCAAAATAAGACGGCGGTTGCCGCTCGATAGTTCCGCCGACCGCGGCGACTGCCTCCGGTTCAATCGCGTAATAGTCGTGATGTTTAATGCCCTGGTCGCCGATTCGCGCGCCAATTTGCAGTTTTGTGTTCGGCACAGCCTGCCCGTTTCGAGTCAATTTTGTCTGAAAATCCGAAACATAGTCGTCAGCCCGTAAAATCAGAGTTTTAACGGCTTCGATGCCGTTTGCCGCATCGTGCAAAACGAATTGAACCTGTTTCGATTCGTTGCCGTTTAAAACGATTTCATCTGTCTCCGCTCCAACGATTTGATAATTGCGTTCGCTTAAAATCTGGTTTAAGCCTGCATCGCCGGTAATCAACTCGAAGGGTAATTCGCGACGCGTTCGTGCTTCGTCAGAAATCAATTCGAGCGGTTGTGGATTGTCCGGCGTGCTGCTGATTGAATAAAGCGGTCTCACGTCGTCGCCGACTTTGTTTTGCTTTAAAATCCAGCTTGTCACGACCGCTCCACGCGAGTCGAATTTCGCTTCGTAAAGCGGCGTTTTAACCGTCAACAAGCGATTCGGCGTATTGTCAGGCGTTTGATTTTGAACCGGCGTTTGCTGCTGATTGGAAACAGCGGGCGTTGGAGCCGAACTTTGTTGTGCAACATTTGCCGTTTCCGTGTTGGCGTTGGGTGTCGGTTTCGGCGGCGGAAAAAAATAAGTCCAAAGCAATAAAATGCCGAGCGAAACCCCTATCGCCAAAAGAAAACGTGATTGATTTTGATTATCTGCCATTATTTAAAGGATGAAGGATGAAGGATGAAGGATGAATTTAAAGCCTTTTTCAGCCTCCATCCTTCCGTGTTCACCCTTATTATTTCACCGGGTCATACCCGCCGCGCGCAAACGGCTGGCAGCGGCATAGCCGCCAAGCCGCCATTAAAGAGCCGCGAATCGCACCGTATTTGCTGACGGCTTCCGCCGCGTATTCCGAACAAGTCGGCGTAAAACGGCACGCCGCCGGCAGAAACGGCGAAATTGCCGCTTTATAAAACTTTAAAAAACCGATGAGCAAAAATTTCATTCGGCAATTTGATTTAATTCGACGGCTTTTTGTTCGCCGTTTTCGTCTCGCGCAATACGATTGATGATTTGTTGAAAATCGGTAAAAGCCGCCTGCATTTTGACATTCAACAAATTTCGCCGTGCGTTTAGTACAAAATCATAACGCCCGCTTAAGCCGTTTAGTTCGATTTTAGACAGACGAAAGGCTTCGCGCAAAAGTCGTTTGGTGCGGTTGCGTTGCACCGCTTTGCCGACTCCTTTGCGCGAAGCCGTGATTCCGATTCGGTGATATGAAAGTCCGTTCGGCAAAATAAACGCCGAAGTAAATTTACCGTCGTATCGCTTGCCTTTGTCGTAAACCAGACGAAACTCCTGCGGTTTTCGCAAGCGTTCGTCTTTCGGCAAACGAAAATCGGTTTTTAGTAATGATGCGGGGTTAAGCGTTTGCGCCCTTTCGCCCGACGGCGCGCTAGGACGGCGCGACCGTTTTTGGTCGCCATCCGAGCGCGGAATCCGTGTTTTTTCGCGCGACGACGATTGTTCGGTTGATAAGTTCTCTTTGGCATGGCTATTGTTCACTCCTTCACAAAGTCAAAACTCAAAGTTTAAGCAATCGAAACAATTATGTCAAAACTCGCTCCGGAAAACCTTTGTCAACGTATGTTTCGAAATTAAATAATAAGGAAACTTTTTCTACATTGGAAGTGAAAGGCGTTATGTTTTATGCAGGGTTCCGGCGAGATTTCGGCGTCGTTCTAATAACTATAATCGTGACGGCTTTTATCGTCGTTTGGATTTTCGGCTTTACTTACGCGCGCGATTAACGCAGAGGTCAGTTAAAGCTCGGCGAATTGATTACAAATCTCTTCAGGATTTTCGGTCAAAGATAACTCGCCGCCCTTTGATTTCGTATTTTCCCGAAAGGATTTTGGCGACCGACTCGACATAAAGCTTATGTTCCTGCTCCAGAATTCTTGCCGAAAGAGCTTCGGTTGTGTCGTCGTCCAAAACCGGCACCGTCTTTTGCGCGATAATTGCTCCGCTGTCTAATCCCTCGTCAACAAAATGAACCGTGCAGCCGGAAAATTTAACGCCGTATTCAAACGCCTGCCGCTGTGCGTCCAAACCGGGAAAGCTTGGCAGCAAGCTCGGATGAATATTGATAATCCGATTACGAAAAGCCTCAATAAATTCCGCCGACAAAAGCCGCATATAACCTGCGAGACAAACTAATTCAACCGCTCTCTTTTTTAATTCCTCAATTATCTCGGCATCATGTTCATGACGCGTTCGATTGCGTCTTTCAATAACAATTGCTTCCACACCTTTTTCCCGTGCCTTTTGCAATCCGGCGGCTTTCGGTTTGTCACTTATGACGACCGCGACTTCGGAATCCGGAATCTCGCCCGTTTTCACAGCCTCTATAAGAGCGGACATATTTGAGCCGCGCCCGGAAATTAAAATGCCGATTTTCATATCTCTCAGTTCAATATTTTACTGTAATGCAAAATACGACATTAATTCATCAATTAAAAAAATTCCTGCAACTCTGACTTTTTCCGATGCGTTTGACAGCGCGGGGCGCAATGCGTTAATTTTGTAACTTCGCTTGTGAATCAACTTTCAAGCAGATATTTGATTGACTGAATCAAACGGCATAAAAGAACTTTGCTCGAAAAGACAGGTTTTCATATTTTTCTTTTTCTCTTTTAGCTGTTTCTCGTCACAAAACTTCGCTTGTGTCGCGTTCGTCTAGTGGCCTAGGACACCGCCCTTTCACGGCGGTAACACGGGTTCGACTCCCGTACGCGATACCATTTTTTCTCTCCCATTTTCTTCCAAACCTTTCAGCCGAAACTTTCATCGAACCTTTGCCGTAGTTTTTTTCTGGTAAACTATCCAGCGTCAAACTTTTTATAATCAAGCAAATATTTCGATGATGCAATTTAAAACATTATTTTTCGGCTTTTTTCTATTATTCATTTTTTCAGTTTCAAACACACACGGGCAAACCGCGCGTGGAACCGACACGCTGATTATTCTGCCGTTTGAAAACACATCGAATCAACCGGCTTACAACTGGGTTGGTGAGAGCTTTGCTGAGGCAATTACTGAGCTTCTCTCGCGCCCCGAGTTGAAAGTTACCGGCTTGCGCGTTGTTTCAAATGATGAAAGAAAACAGATTCAGCAAAAGCTCCGTTTGCCTTTGACTACGCTTCCTTCGCTTGCAACGTCAATCAAAATCTCGCAACGTGCAAATGCGACGCATCTTGTTTTGGGCAAATACAGCGTCACGCCCGGGCAAGGCTCGACCGCTGCGGAAATTCGTTTTACGGCTCGCGTGATTAATGTTAACGACGGCACGGCAGTCAACGAAGTTCTCCCGAACGGCAAAATCATCGTCAAAGAAATCAATCTGGGCGATGCGCTCGGTGAATTGCAGAAATTGCAGGGTCAAGCCGTTTATCAAATTCTCTACCAGCGCGACAAGGCGCTGTCGCTGTCGCAAAACGAAGTTGTTGATCTGGCGCGACGTGTTCCGCCAATCGCTTTTGAGGCTTACGTTAAAGGGATGCTTACAAGCGACGGCGAATTGCGGGCAAATTATTTTAAAAACGCACTCAGGCTTTATGCCAACGAAAAAAACGGCGAGGTTTATCCGCAAGCCGCACTTGAACTTGGTCATCTTTATCTGCGACAAAAAAATTTTCAAGATGCTTTCGAACATTTTTCCAAAGTTCCGAAAGGCACGCCGCAATTTGTCGAAGCTTCATTTTATGCAGGCTTAATGCAATATAATTTAAAAAACGTGGAATCGGCGCAGGGAATTTTCCGGTCGGTCGCCGATGAAACCCGGCTTACTTCCGCATTTAACAATGTTGGTGCAATCTCCATGCACATTGCGCGCGCCGAAAAAAACCCGCAACAAAAAGCCGATTTAACTGAAGAAGGCTTGCGGTTCTTAAGTCAAGCCGCTCAAAGTGCGCCTGAAGACGATGTTGTTAAATACAATTACGGTTATGCGCTTTTTCTTGCCGGAAAACATAAAGAAGCCATTGAACAACTACGCGAGTTTGTAGCTTCCAATCCGAGAGACGGACAGGCATATTTTCTGCTCGCCAAATCAATGGAAAAAGCCGGTGACTCAAAAGCCGCGGACATTGATAATCAAGCCAGATTGTTTCTGCCAACATATGCTAAAGCTCAAACCGAGTGGCAGAAGACAGCAACAACCGGCGATATACCATTTCGTTTATTCACAGACTTTAATCGCACGGAGTTTAACAGACCACAGGATGTTCCAATCGGAAAGCAAACAAACGAGCCGGAAAATCCGATTCAAAAAGCGCGCGATCTTTATAAAGCCGGGCGTGACGACGAAGCGTTAATCGAGCTGCGCCGAATTATCGCCACTGATCCTATGAATGCCGAAGCCTATTATTTAATCGGCAGTATTCATCTCCGACGCGGCGATGTCGAGCCTGCCGTGAGTAATTTAAAAACGGCGGTTTTCTGGAAAAACGATTTGGTTGAAGGACACGTCGCTTTGGGTAAAATTTTCCTTGAACGCGGTGATTTTATGCAGGCGCAAACCTACGCCAAAAACGCACTCGAAATTGATAAAAATAATCAAGAAGCAGCGGCTTTAATGCGTCAGATTGAGCGCAAAGCGAAATAATTTTGGAACGCGCGAAATTTGTGGCACGCGGCTTGTATAAGAGAAAACCGGCTAGCTTGCAAAAGCTAAAAATTGAAAGAAAAGTCAATCGAATTTTGCAGGACCCGTCGCCATCTCTTCTCCGAGCGTTGCTTGCCGCTACGCTTAACAACATACCGAGCGTTCCTTCAGTTCTCCTTCCATTTTAAGCCCGACCATCCACGGTCGGGCTTAACCTCTTTTGGGGCAAAATATCTGCCTAAAATTAAGGAATATAAAATAAAAGCGAGCATTTATCGTAAAAAGCTCGCTTTTATTTCATTTTGATTGGCGTAGCTTTCGCCCTTTTCCGTCCATCAATCAAATTGATAAATCAAAATCGTTCAAGCTGACCAAATCGGTCACAAGACGAACGCCGGTTCGACAAAATTTGTCACTCGCCCGTGCCGTTTTTTGTTTGATTCGACAAAATTTGCTTTGCTGCGAAATCAAGTTAAACTTGATTTATGGAAATTTCAGAAACGGCACAAAAAAATTTTCGATTTCGCCGTTTTTTTTCTTCACTTTTTCTTTTTCCTTCGCGGCTCAGTGCGCTACTCGCCGTTTTTTCTGCATTTTTTCTGATCTTGGCGTTTCCCGACTTTGAGCTTGAATCGCTCGCCTTTGTGGCGCTGTCAATTCTTATTGTGGCAGTTGAAAGAAATAAGGATTCGGCAATCAAAAGTTTCTGGCTCGGCTGGCTGCAAGGAGCAGTTTTCTTTTACGGTACTTGCTGGTGGCTTACGTATGCGCCGATAACTTACGGCGGAATTCCGTCACCGATTGTTTATTTGCTGCTTGTTCCGGCAACTTTGGGAGCGGGATTTTTTACAGGGATTTTTGCTGCAACCTTGTCCCGTTTGTTTTTGCGTTTTGATTTTTGGGCGATCTTTACCGCTCCATTTCTTTGGGCGGCTTGCGAGTGGTTGCGGCTGCAAATTACCGGCAATGCGTGGAACGCAACAGGTTATTCTCAGGCTCTGGACAGTTTGGGTTCTGTTCAGTTGGCGAAATACGGCGGTGTCTTTCTGGTAAGCGGTTTTATTGTTTTCTTTAATGCACTTGTTTCTTTAGGTGCGATTGCCGGATTTGCCAAACGATTTGGGTTTAATTTCACTGCCTGCTTACCAATTGCCGCGGTTGTCTTGTTGGTTATAACCGAACCTGCAATAAAGTATTTTTTAGTTGCACCGGAACAATCACAATCGCCCAAAACAGTAGTCGTTGCATTACAGCCGAATGTTCCGATGAGCCGCTTGCAGATTGACGATTATTATCGTTTGCGCGACCGCCACGCTGAATTAGCTGAAAACGCTTTGGAAGAAATCGAAAATAAAATCGAATATAAAGATTTGCCGCGCATTGTTGTTTTCCCTGAGTCGCCGATGAATTTCGCTTACGCGAACGATTCCGAATTCCGCGAGTTCTTGCGCGATTTCGGAGCGCGAAACAACGTTTCACTTGTTTTTAATGGGGGCGAACCTTCAACGTTAAGGGACGGTTATCATAACTCGGCAGTGATGGTAAATGCGCGCGGAGAGAAGATCGCGCAATATGATAAAATTCGGCTTGTCCCGTTTGGTGAGTATGTGCCGGAATTTATTCCCGGACAGGAATTTTTACCTACCGTTGTCGGTCGAATGAAACCGGGTAAAGATTTTCGCTTAATGCCGTTTGGCGACGTACGCGCGGGAGTGATGATTTGCTACGAATCGGCTTTTGGCGATTTGACGCGCCAATTTGTTTTAAACGGAGCAGATGTTCTGGTCGAATTGACGAACGACGGTTATGGCGGCGATACGCCGATTATCCGGCAGCATCTGGCAAACGCCGTGTTTCGCGCCGTTGAAACAAATCGCCCTGTTTTGCGCGTGACCAACGTTGGCACGACAGCTTACATCAATGAACGCGGCGAGATTCGAGACGCAACAAACGATTTTGAAATTGCGAGTCGAGTTTGGACAATCTCGAAATCAAACGGCGAAGAAACTTTTTACGTCAAATACGGTGATGTTTTTGCCGTTGTTTGCACGATTTTAAGTTTGCTCTTTTTAGGATTAACCTTTTTAAATCGAAAAAAGGCAGTTCAGTGATTTTTGAGCAAAAGCTTTTCAAAGGCTCACGGCTTACTGTTTACTGCTTATTGAATTAATGATTGCAGATTTAACAATTCAAGAGTTACGCGACAAATACGAAACAATTGCCTCACAAGTCCAACAGCTTGGGAGGTTTCTTTGACCTGCCAGCAAAACGCGCAGACCTGCAAAATTTAGAAGAACAAATCTCCGCGCCGGACTTTTGGAACGATCAGGAACGTGCGCAAAAAACCGTTCAACGACGCAGCCGTTTGGAGCGGCAAATCGGGCGACACGTAAATTTTGAATCTGCCGTTGCGGACGCCGAAGTGTTATTTGAATTTGCCGAATCGGACGCGGATTCTTTGACAGAATTGCAGACTTTAATTCAGCGTCTGGAAAAAGAAGTCGGCGAAGCGGAAACGGAAATGCTGCTTTCGGGCGAAAACGACGCGAAAAACGCGATTTGCTCGATTCAATCTGGTGCGGGCGGAACCGACGCGCAGGACTGGGCGGAAATGCTTTTGCGAATGTATTTGCGCTGGGCTGAAAAACGCGGATTTCGAGTTGAGGTTTTGGATGAGCAAGCCGGACAGGAAGCCGGAATCAAATCCGCAACATTTCGCGTCGAAGGCGAATATGCTTACGGTCTTTTGTCCGCAGAAGCGGGCGTACATCGGCTTGTTCGCATTTCGCCGTTTAATTCGGGCGGAAGCCGCGAAACCAGCTTTGCATCGCTGTTTGTTTCACCGGAAATTGACGAAGACATCGAGATTGACATTCAGGAAAAAGATTTGCGGGTTGATACATATCGCGCGACCGGCGCGGGCGGACAGCACATTAACACCACCGACAGCGCAGTTCGCATTACCCACTTACTGACAGGAATTGTCGTTACTTGTCAAAATCAACGCTCACAGATTCAAAACCGCGCCGTTGCGATGCAGGTTTTGCGCTCGCGCCTTTATGAGCTGGAACTTGAAAAACGACGCTCGGAAACCGCCGAGCTTGAAGCAAACAAGCAGGATATTTCTTTCGGTTCGCAAATTCGCAATTACACTTTGCAGCCTTACCGCCTCGTTAAAGATGCGAGAACGAAATATGAGCGGTCGGACGTGGAAAACGTTCTCAACGGCAATATTGACGATTTCATTAAGGAATTTTTGGTTTGGAAGAAAAATGCGGCAAATAATTGAGAATTGAGAACCGAAACGGTAGAATGAGGCGCAAATCTAAATTCTTCATTCTAAATTCTCAATTTCGGCAAAATGGCGACGACCGAGCAAAAAATAAATCAATCGGAAGATGCAAACGCTTCTCTTACGGGCGAAATTGTCGCCATTGCTTTGCTGGCACTCAGCATTTTGCTCGTATTGTGCCTTTTTACCTATAATCCGCAAGACCCGTCGTTGCACACGGCGAGCAATCAGACGACGCAAAATTTAATCGGCACAATCGGTGCCAATATTGCTTCGTTGTTGTTTCAATTCATTGGTTTAACCGCATATTTGCTTCCCGCGGTCGGGTTAATTCTCGCTTGGAGAACATTTCGGGGAGAATTTTTGTCGGCGTCGGCAATACGAATTTTAGGGTTTGCTTTATTGTTCGTCAGTATTTCGGCTCTGCTTGTCACCTTCGGATTTTCGGCGTTTTTTGATCGCAGCTTTCAAGCCGGCGGACTTCTTGGAGCTGTTGTTGCCCGCGCTTTGACGAGCGGTTTGGGGACAGCCGGAGCGAGCATTTTGCTTATCGCTCTGGCAGCGGTCGCATTTCTGCTGGCGACAAATGCGTCTTTTGCGCCGTTCGTTGCTGTTATCGCCGATTTTTTCAAATTTGTGCGCGGCAAAGTTGTGGCTGTAGTTCAAAATCTCCGCGCCTGGCGCGAGCGTGAACGCAATGCCGCTCGCGAACGACTCGAAAATCGTTTGGCAGCTCGCGAAGAAGAGTCATCAAGCACGACCGACATTTTGCTTGAACCGGAAACTGCTCCGTCGCTTGGCGGGGCTATAGAGCCGACGCCGAGCGTTTTCTCGCGCGTCTTCAAAACGGCTTACGGTTCATTTCGCCGTCTGCGAGAACCGCCCGCGTGGGCTGAAGAAGAAAAGTCCGAATTAAGTGAAGCCGAAGAAAAGGTTGATGAGAAAAAAGCCATCTTCGAGCCGGAGGAATTCGTTGGGGAAAAAGAATCGGCGGAAAATCCATGGCTGGCGGCAAAGATTTCGGTCAAAACGAAAGAGTTTGACGATGATGAAGATTTTGATTCGGACGACGAATCTCTGCGAAAAATTCCGATTGAGCCTTTGAAAACAGAGGAGCCGGATTTTGAACCCGCTGAAACGGTTTCCGCAGGCGGCGTTGCCGTTGCGACAAATCCATCTAAAAACCGACGCGAACCTGCTCCGACTTACACCGATTACAAGTTGCCGTCAGCGGATTTTTTAAACGCCGCACCACCGAGAATTCATCACGCTGACGACGAGCTTTTGGACATTGCACGGCAACTGACCGAAAAATGCCGCGAATTTAAAGCGAATGGGCAAGTTATGAACATTTGTCCCGGTCCGGTCGTCACGACTTACGAGTACAAGCTCGATTCCGGGATTAAATTTAATCAAATCACTAAATTGGTTGATGATCTGTGTCTCGGTCTAAAAGCCGAATCGGTACGCATTGACCGCATCCCCGGCAAAGCTTTTGTCGGAATCGAAGTGCCGAATCCGCGTCGGGAAACAATTTTCCTGCGGGAAGTCGTCGAATCGCGGGCTTTTCGCGAATCGAATTCACTTTTGACGATCGCTCTCGGCAAAACCGTTGATGGATTAAATTACGTCGCCGATCTGGCGAAAATGCCGCACCTGCTTATCGCAGGCGCGACCGGCGCGGGAAAATCGGTCGGCGTCAATTCGCTCGTCGTTTCGATTCTCTACAAAGCCAGACCGGATGAAGTTAAATTTATAATGGTTGATCCGAAACAGGTCGAGCTCAACCTTTACGCCGACATTCCGCATCTTGCAACGCCAATTATCACCGATCCGAAACGCGCTTCAATTGCCCTGAAATGGGCTGTCGTCGAAATGGAGCGACGCTACAAAGAATTGGCAGGCTGGGGCGTGCGGAATCTCGACAGCTACAACGCCGAGGTTCATCGGCGCAATTTCGTAGAAGAATTCGACGATTCGGGCGAGCCATGGAAAACGCTTCCGTACATTGTGATTATTATAGACGAATTCGCCGATTTGATGATGGTCGCACGCGGCGAAGTCGAAGAATCAATTACGCGTCTTGCGCAAAAAGCCCGCGCCGTCGGAATTCATCTGGTTTTAGCGACTCAGCGCCCTTCAGTTAACGTCATTACCGGTTTAATCAAAGCCAATTTCCCGTCGCGCATCAGTTTCCGCGTTTCCTCGATGCACGACTCGCGCACGATTATTGACGGCAGCGGCGCGGAACATCTTTTGGGGCGCGGCGATATGCTTTTCCTGCCGCCCGGAACTTCACGACTTGTGCGCGTTCATGGCGCGTTTGTTGACGAAAAGGAAATCGGCAAAATAGTCGAATTCGTCAAAGAACAAGGCATGCCGGATTACGACACGACGATTACGCAAAGCGAAGAAGAAGCCGAAGATTTCGAAGACGCGGACGTCGAACGCGACGAGCTTTTTGAACAGGCTTTGCGGATTTGCGTCGAGATGAAACGCGCCTCAACTTCGGTTTTGCAGCGCCGCCTGCGGATTGGTTACGGACGCGCCGCGGCTATTCTCGACGCTATGGAACGCGAAGGCTTTGTCGGACAGGCAGACGGCGCTTCAAAACCGCGCCCCGTGCTAAAAAAAGCGTTTGAAAAAGTAGCAGATTGGGATATGCAGGACAATGATTTTTAGCCCAAAGTTTTCCACAGAGGTTGTGGAAAACCCTGTGGAAAACCCATTTTTTTGGAAGTCAAGTTTTTGAAATTCCATTACTTTTAGCATTCTGCACAGCTTTTGTGCAAATAACAGCAAACAACACCCACTCAACAATTTAGAGCAAAAACCGAATGTATTTAATTGTACAATCCGCTTTTTAGCCTTCTCACTTCGATACTTATGTCGTTTTGCCTGCATTCGGCATAAAAAACTAATTTCGACGATTGAAACAATTCATTCGAATCAATTTTTAACAAATGTTTCGACCCTCAAATCCTCGCCGTCAGTCGAAAATGAAATTGTGCCTCGCTCGCCGGTTGTCAAGACTTCGGTTCCGGCATTTTTCCAGCGTTCGACCACTTCTTTGTGCGGATGTCCGTAAGGCGAATCGCGTCCAACCGAGATGATGGCAAATTTAGCTTTCGTCGCGCGGACGAAATTTTCGGTTGATGATGTTCGGCTTCCATGATGCGGTACTTTAACTACATCGCAAACCAAATTTTCCGGTTGTTGCGATAGAAATCTTTCAGTTCCCTTTTCAATGTCGCCCGTTAAAAGAAAACTGTGCGCGCCGTAAGTTAACCGTAAAACAACCGAATCATCGTTTTCCCAAACAGCCTCCGAGTTAGCATCCATCGGCGGAAACAGAATTTCGATTCGCGCGCCGCCGATTTCCAATATTTGACCGCGCGCGATTTGCTCTACTGGGATTCGGCGAGCTTGCAGATTTTCGTAAAATTCTCGGAATTCCGGGTCTTTTAGCGGCGTGCGAGCGACGAGAGCGGCTTCGACGGCAAAATTTTTCGCCGCGTCGTTTAAACCATCAATATGATCGGTGTCTGCGTGTGAAGGCAGCAAATAATCAATTTTGGAATAGCCCTTTTCCCACAAAAACTCGGAAATGACCGCTTCGCCGATTGATTTTGAATCCGGCGCGAAAACTTCGATCTCGCCGTCGCTGTTGACAATCTTTTGCGGAATAAATGGACGACCGCCACCGTCAACCAACATTGTCGCGCCGTTCGGAAAAGTGATCAAAGCGGCGTCGCCCTGTCCGACATCGAGAAAATCAACTCGCAGCCGATTGTCCGCAAACGGTGAGCTGAACGGGTGAAAAACGATTACAGCTAACAACGAGCAGTTAACGGCAATCAGAGTCAGGTTTTGGATTTTAATTTTTGAGTTTTGAATTTGAAAAGGATTCCACCGATGCAGGACAATCGCCAAAGCTGCGAGCGGCGCGAAATAAACAAAATAAACCGCACGCATCCAGCCCGAATAAATTGGAATTCGAAAATTTGCAAACGCGAAATTTGAAAAAGGTTCAACGCTCCGAATCATCAGCCAATTCGCCGCTTCACACAATAAGATGAGCGGCTGAGCAAAGCTTTCGCTGGCTTGCGCGACGAGCAGAGCGGCGATTGCGGCTAAAGATTCGACTGCAATCAAAATGCCGACGAAAAGATTTAAAATTAGTCCCGCGAGCGGAAAACGGTGAAAACAAACAATCATCAGCGGCGCGAGCCAGATTTGGACAATTGCCGAAACCAGAATCGAGCCAAAAATGAATCTCCAGATTGTTTGCAAGCCGTTTTTCTCAATTCGTTTTGCGAGATCGAATTTAAAGAGCCGACATTTCCAGAGATTTCGACGCTGTTCGCGCTGCCATTTCGTCTCATTCCAGAAAAGCGTCTCGCACAAAATTTTAAGACTTCGTGAACAAGCTGGCGGCTGCGGCGTTGATTGCGACGGCTGCCATCCGCCGATTTCGCGCATTTTTTCCCAGAGCGGAAAAGCAAACGTGATAATCGCGGCAACCGAAACAAAGGTGAGCAAAAATGATTGATCGAACAAATTTGTCGGACGCGAAACTAGCAAAATCAAAGCCGCCGCGCCGAAAGCGTTGAGCGAAGTCGCTCGCCGCCCAAACAAAACCGCCGCATGAAAAACGGTGAACATAAACGCGGCTCGCGTGACAGGAGTTTCCGCCCCGACCATAAGGCTGTAAATCCAAAGCAGCGAGTTTGCTATGACGAATTGCAGAACGATTCGTTTCGTAAACTTGCGAACCAGCCAAGCCACCCAAATTCCGATAAACGTGATGTGCAAACCGGAGATAACGAGAATGTGAAACGTGCCGCCGATGCGAAACTTTTCGGATGTTTCGTTTGAGAGAAAATAGCGATTATTGAGCAAAGATGCGATTAAAACGCCCGCTGTTTCGCGGGAAAAACGACTGTGAAAATTTTCGATTAAGCTTTGCCGCCAATTGTAAAGCCATGCAAACGGCGGAAAAACCGTCGCGTTTCCGAGACGCTTTATTTGCTGCGGGCTTTTAAGCTTTGCGATTGCATCGAGTTTTTTTTGTTGGAGAATTTGCTCAAACCCGGTTGTTCCCGGGTTGCGAAAACGCTCTTCGCGCGAAAGCGCGGCAATGACGCTGATTCTCGCGCCGTAGCGAAGCTCAAGTTTTTCATAATCTTTCGAGTCTTCCGCCGTCCTGAGCGGAACAAAAGCTCGAATCACGCCGGAGACATTTTTCTCCGCTGCTTTGTAATTTATTTTTTCGGTCTTAATTGTGAGAAACGCGCCGCCGATTGTCATTTCCGGCTCGTTCTGCAAAACGCCGGTTATTTCGAGCAGGTTTTCCGCCGTAATTTCGCCCTCATCATAAAGCTTTTGCAGACGATTCGGCGCAATTGATTGTTTTTCGCTTTCAAATAAAACCGCCCCGAGAAACAAAAAAGCCGCCAGACTTGAAACGGCGGCTATTTGCAAATTACCTCGGTTGAGTTGAAAAACGGCGAAAATCGCGGCGAAAATCAACAAAATCAGCCAAACCGCCAATTGAACGACTAACCAGTTTGCCGCCAGAATTCCGCAAGCCGTTGCACTTGCCAGCCAACAAAGCGGAAAGAGCGAAAAATCCTGTTTTTTATCGCCCGAATTTTGCACTTCCTTTTTTGAAGCTGTTTTTACCACAAAACGAAAGACCGTGAAAGTTTTTTTGAGTGAAATATTTATCAGCTTTAGCGGGATTTTGTTATTCTGGAAACACAACGAATTATGAAAACAGAAACTCAAAGAGAACTTTCCGAGTCAGGTTTTGACATTTCGCCGCTTAACCGTGAGGAGCGCGAGCGCCTTGCTGCGGATTTAACTGCTGAAGAACGCCGGATTTTGCTTAATCACGGAACCGAGCCGCCATTTTGCGGCAATTTGACCGATAACAAAGCCGAGGGCGCTTATGCCTGCCGCTTGTGCAATCTGCCGCTTTTTCGTTCGGATGCGAAATTTCATTCCAGTTCAGGGTGGGCTTCGTTTTTCGCGACGTTTGACCGCGACCACATTCGCTACATCCGCGATACTTCTTACGGAATGATTCGCACGGAAATTCGCTGCCGACGCTGCGACGGTCATCTCGGTCACGTTTTCCCCGATGGTCCGCCGCCGACCGGGCAACGCTATTGTTTGAATTCGGCTTCGCTCGAATTCTTTCCCGCAGGAACTGAAGTTCCGCCCCTCCGTTCCCCTGGCAATCCGCGAATCGGCAAAGAAGTGTGATCGAATTCAATTTAAGCAGGTGAAGAACAATTGCGGAAAGCGTTTCAGCGAAGACACTCGTCAGATGTTTTTGATCAGTCGTTGATCTGATTTTTCATGGAAATTCTTTAAAAGGCGAGGCGACTCGCCTTTTTCATTTATTGCTGCAAGACGAATCTGTTGAAGCCGTTCTCAGAACAAATCAATAAATGAGGTAATTTCCGATGAAAAACAATCTGCATTTAGCCGTCTTGCTGTCTCTTGCTCTGAGCTTGTTTGCTATTGCACTCTGGTTTTATCCGCAGTCGGGACGAAATAATTTGACGCGGGCGACAGTGGTCGGAGAAACGCAAACGGAAGTCGCGCCCGATACGGCGCTGATTACCTTTTCCGTCGTGACACAAAATACGCAAGCGGTCGCCGCGCAGCAGGAAAACGCACGCAAAAGCGAAGCTGTTCAGCAGTCAATCCAGACTGCTGCCGGAAACGTCCGACACGAAGTAAAAACATCCGATTACAGCTTGCAGCCGGAGCAGGATTACGATGGCAGAATGCCCAAAATTGTAGGTTATACGGCTCGCAACACGGTGACAATCAAGATAGAAGATTTAAAAATGGTCGGTTCGATAATTGATGCGGCGACCAAAGCCGGTGCAAACAGCGTCGAAAACGTTTCGTTTGTCGTCCGCGAAGACAGCCCCGCACGCAGCGGTTCGTTAGCGATGGCAGCGCGGCAGGCAATGGCTAAAGCCGAGGCAATTGCCGCTTCGCTCGGTGGAAGAGTTGTACGCGTAGTTGAATCGCACGAAAGCGGAACTCAGCCGCCCACGCAGATGCAAGATTATGGTTACGCAGGGACGGCAAATACCAGCATGGTTTCCGCCAAACCACTGCCCCCGACGCCGATTAAAGCGGGTTCTCTTGACTTGAGAGCGTCGGTTGTTTTGACAGTTGAAATAGAGGTTAAAAGATGACTTAGATTTATCTTGCAGCCGAAGTAAAATGTTTTAAAATAAGTTTATGTTTTGTCCGGCTTGCGGTGCTGAAACAAAAGAAGGCTTGCGATATTGCAATCGCTGCGGTGCGAGCTTAATCGCCGAACGGACTGCTCCTCCGCGACTGTTTACGATGATTGTGATTTTGTCCGTCGTCGTTTTGCTCGTCATAATCATCAGTTTTACAATAATCTTCTTTTTCGGTATTGAACTAGCTGGTCGTGGAAACGTTGACCCATTTGCTTTTTTGTTCTTGATAACTCTTTCGCTCGTCGCGCTCACAATGGTTTGGCTTATTGTCAGACAATTAGCGCGTCTGATCAGCGTCTACCTCGAGACTTCGGAAACCAAAGAACAACCGAAAACCGGAATGACCGCAGCAAACAGTGGAGCGGGAAATCAATTTTCAAACTATCAAACCACGCCGAATCTGCCGCCTGCTTCAACTGTTCCGATTGATGCCGAACAAATGACGCGCAAACTGGGGACGGAAGAATAAAGAAAACCAGAATCGAATCCGTTTTCGCCGACTTCCGTGTCTCTTCTTTAACGCAAGTTGCTAAAAGCTGAGATGATAGCCGTTCCCTTTAACGCAGCAACGGGTAAATCTCCGGGTTGCCCAAACTGTTGCCCTCCGACATTGCTCAGGCTTGGGCTGTTAAGCCAGTAAAAAGTGTTGTTCGTATAACGATAAACCGCAATGTCCGATTTACCGTCGCCGTTATAATCGCCGCAGACGGGAATATCGTTGATTTGCTCCTGAGAGCTTGGAATTCCAAACTGAACAAAAACTCTGTTGTTGCCGCCGTTTTCCTGAATGTACCAAAAGCCGTTTCCAGTACCTAAAAAAGATGTAATGCCGCGCCAGACGGCAAAATCGGCGCGATTGTCGCCCAGATAGTCTCCGGTCATAAAAACATCCGTGAAAAGCTCGCCCCAAAGCCGTCCCATAACAACCGCTCCGGTATTGCTGTCGCCAATCAGATAAGTGTCTCCGCCGAAAAGATTGGGGCGGATAACTCCGATTTCCGCACGCCCGTCTCCAGTGTAATCAGCTCCGGCGAGCGGAACATCTTCCAGCAAACTTCCGTCGCCGATTCCGAAAACGACGGCTCCCAAAGTGTTATTGCTGCTTCGCAAAAAATACCAGTTCCATCTGTTATTAACTCTTCTGACAACTGTCGGGTCATCTCTGCCGTCGCCATCATAATCGGCTTCGCGCGTGGGAAAATCGCCGGTCGTTCCCCATTGAATTGTCAGCAAACCGCTTGGCGGCGCTGAGGGCGCTGTCCGTCTAATAAAATAATTTGCCGGAGCGCCGTCACGCCAAACGGCGACGTCAGCGATATTGTCAAGATCAAAATAACCCGGCGACAAAATATCGCTCCCTGAAAGCCCCCAAAAAACAGTCTCTTCTCCCGTTCCGCCGTTGTTTCGAAGCCGCCAGACAATATTATTGCCGTTTTCGTTTGCCGTAACAAATGAGGTTCGTCCCGATCCATAAAAGTCAAAACAGGGCTTTGGCGCAACGGCTTGCGCAGACGCGTTTATTAAACAAGCCAAAACGAAAACCGCGCCGATGATGAGCTTTTTCATTATATTCACCTGATTATTTTGGAAAATTCTACCACTAAAGCAGGTAATAAAGTGAGTAAAAAGTTATGAGAATAAATTTATCGACAACAATTGAAGTTCACGGGAAACAAATGATTAGGTTTGATTTAGAGCGGCAGAGGAATTTTCCCATTCTTCTAAAAGTCTTGCCAAATCGCTTTCAATTTTTTGATACTTTGCGTTGATTTCGCCAAATTTTTGCGGGTTTGAAGCGATTTCCGGCTGACTCATTTGCTCGGTCAAACCGGCGAGATCGGCTTCCAAAACTGAGATTTCTTCTTCGATTATTTCAGGTTGGCGCAGTTTTAGTTTTGCCCGTTGTTCGTTGCTCGTAGTTCGTTGTTTTTCTCTTTTGGGCTGAATCGTCTTTTCTTTTTGATTGTCGTAAGACGTTTGACTGCTAAGCATTAATGCTTGCCATTCGTGGAATTCGGAATAATTTCCGTTGTAATGTTCGGTTTTGCCTTTTCCGTCAAAAAACAGAATCTGCGTCGCTACGCGGTCGAGAAAATAACGATCGTGGCTGATGGTCAAAATCGTGCCGGGATAAGCTTCTAGCGCAGCTTCGAGGGCTTCGCGCGACGGAATATCGAGATGATTTGTCGGCTCGTCCAAAACCAAAACGTTGCATTCGGTGTAAATCAATTTCGCAAGAGCGAGTCTGCCTTTTTCACCGCCCGAAAGATCGCCGACTCGTTTAAAAACGTCCTCGCCGGTGAACAAAAATTTGCCCAAAAACGAGCGCAATTCGCCGCTGGTCGTTGTAGCAGAAGCGACGCGGCGCAATTCCATAATGACTTCGTTGCGGTCGTCCAAATCGTCTAGCTGCTGAGCGTAATAACCGATTTCGGTTTTAGTTCCCCAGCGAATCTCGCCTGCGAGTGGACGCAGTTTGCCCAATACCGTTTTCAGAAACGTGGTTTTCCCCGTTCCGTTCGCCCCGATAATTCCCAAACATTCGCCGCGGCGCAGAGTGAAATTGATGTTTTCGGCGAGCGTTTTATCGGGAAATCCAACGCTCAAATCTTCAACCATCAAAATGTTGTTTCCGGCGCGCTCAACATTTTTTAATTTAAAATCTCCAGCAGATTTGTCCACAACAACTGCGTCAACGCGCTCCAAGCGCTCAAGCATATTGCGGCGCGATTTAGCCATTTTGGTTTTCTGACCGGCGATGTTGCGGCGGATAAACTCTTCGGTTTTGGCGATGAGCTGCTGCTGATTTTCAAACGCACGACGCTGCGCTTCGCGCCGTTCTTCGCGTTCAACCAAAAATGCGGAATAATTTCCCGTGTAACTGACAGCGCGTCCGTATTCGATTTCGATGATTCGATTACAAACGCGGTCGAGAAAATAGCGATCGTGGCTGATGACGACGTAAGATGAAGCGTAAGTCTGCAAAAACTCTTCGAGCCATTCGACCGAATTTACGTCCAAATGGTTTGTCGGCTCATCGAGCAGCAAAACATCGGGTTCAGCAAGCAGCAATCTGACCAAACCGAGACGGTTTCGCTGTCCGCCTGACAGCTTGTCCGCCGTTTGATTCCACATCTCGCGCTCGAAACCCAAGCCCTGCAAAACGCTCTCGGCGCGTGCGGCGTATTCAAAACCGCCTTCGCGCTCAAATTCATGCTGAAGCTCGCTGTATCTTTCGAGAATTTTATCCAAATCCGGCGGATTTTCCGCCATTACGGCTTCGAGCCGCCGCATTTCGATTTCGATATTTTGCAGTTTTTCAAACGCAGAAAGCGCGGCTTCGTGAACCGTTAAATTAGGAGCAAATTCGATGTGCTGCTCCAAAAATCCGAGCTTGAGATTATTTGCTTTAATAACTTCACCGGAATCCGGCGCTTCTTCGCCTGAAAGCACACGAAAAACGGTCGTTTTGCCCGCGCCGTTCCGACCGACGAGTCCGACTTTCTCTTCGCGGTTAATCTGAAACGACAAACCGCGCAGGATTTCGCGCCCTCCGTAAGATTTATTTATTTCTGAAAGCCGGAAAAGCATTTGCTAAAAGAAAGGGAGAAAAGGAGAAGAGGAGTGGAAGAGATGAAGATAAATATCCTCTTCTCCTTTTTCTCCTCTTCTCCTTTTCTAAATAGTCAGTTGTTATCTTCGCGCCGCGTTTGTGTTGGCGGCGGGTTTGGTCGCCGGACTTGCAGCCATATTTGCGTTAGCTACGGGCGAAACCTCAGGTGAAGCAGCCGGAGAAGCGGCTGGCGATGCGCCTGCATTCGGATCAGCCGGGCGCGCGCCGCTCAAGCTATTCGGATTGTCAACAATTTGTTTCGCCAAATAGTTTTCGACTCTGGCTTCGTCCAAAGCTCGTGCCTGATAAGCCGCGCTCAAAAGCTGTTTTTTCGCTCCCGTCAAAAGCTCGATAACGCGTGATTTAACGTTCGGGCTGTCGAGAGTTACATCCTCGTCTTTTTCCTGGCGACTTGTAAGTTTCAGGAAAAGCAATTTGCCTTCGATCGGAACAATTCGCGGCACGACTTGTCCGACCGTCATTTTGTTCATCACGAAGTCAGTCAATTCGGGCGTCATAACTTGCTTCATTTCTTCTTCGGCTAAAAACCGCCATTCGCCGCCGCGAGCCGCAGTTTCGGGATCTTCGCTGTATTGAGCGGCAATTTGAGCGAAATCAATTCCCGGCTGGCTCAGCTTTTGCCCGACTTCCTTGACTTTGTTTTCGGCTTCTTGAGGCGACTTTGTGGTTTGCCCGTTTCCTTTCGGATCAATTACGACCGCCGCAAATGAAGCGCCGCGCTTGTTTTTGAATAATTCGGGATTTCCTTTGTAAAAGGCTTCAAGCTCGGAATCTTTAGGCGGCTCAACCGAAGCAGCGAGCTTGTCGGCGAGTTTTTTAACCATCAATTGCTTTTTGATTCTCTCGCGGAAAGTTGCTTCCGTTTCGCCGGCTTCCTGCATTCTCCGGTTGTACTCGTCAGCAGACAAACCGGTCGCTTGTTTATGCTCGTTCAGAGCCTGTGTAATTTCGTCTTCGGAAACTTGAATTTTTTCCTTTTCGGCTTTTTGCACCATTACTTCCTGTTGAATGATGCCGTCTAAAGCCTGAAGGCGAGCTTGAGCAAGTTCCAAAGGGGAAAGCTTTGATTCCTGCCCCTGAAATTGCTGTTTGATGATTTTTTCGACTTCTTCGTTTTTGATCGCTTTTCCGTTAACGGTTGCAGCTGAATCAGCGGGTGCTGATCCGCCAATGCCGCTGACAGTTGAATCACAAGCGGTTGAAAAAACAGCTGCAAAAGCAAGCAAAATTGTTGATAAAACTAAATATGATTTCTGCACTGTAGATTTTCTACTCCTTCAAAATAACTGTGTAAAACTAGATGCGCGAGCGTCGCGCTTGACCAAAGCAAATTTTATTTGCTATAAATTGTGTTTTTGAGTTTGTCGGCTGTTGCGTCCCGTATGATGCCACTCCGTCAATAATAATTCTGGAGGTAATAATAATTATGGCAAAACGTTGTGAAGTTTGCGGCAAAGGACCGCAGTTTGGTAATAATGTCTCGCACGCCAACAACCGTACTCGTCGTCGCTTTGAACCGAACCTGCAATCCATTCGCGTTCGTCTTTCGGACGGGAACAATGGGCGAATGAAAGTTTGCACGCGGTGTATCAAAGCCGGAAAAATTGTCAAAGCCGTTTAGCAATTGTAAATTCTTAGATTTGCGAATCGGTCAATTGGTTTGTCGGGTGCCGAAATAAAATTTGGCATCCGACTTTCTTTCTATCTGCTAACCAAAGCAATCGCTTCAATCTCAACGCGCGCATCTTTTGGAAGACGCGCCGCTTGAACCGTCGCCCGCGCCGGAAAACTCTCAGTAAAATAACGAGCGTAAACTTCGTTCATCCGAGCGAAATCGTTCATATCGGCTAGAAAAACCGTAGTCTTCACTACACTTTTCAAGCTGCTTCCAGCTGCTTCCAGCACGGCGCTCAGGTTTTTAAAAACCTGTTCGGTTTGCTCGGCAACATCTTCTGAAACAAAATTGCCGGTCGCGGGATCAATCGGAATCTGCCCTGAAACGAAAACAAATTCGCCCGCTTTAACGGCTTGCGAATAAGGTCCGATTGCGCCCGGAGCTTTTTCCGTAGCAACAATTTCCTTTTCAACTGATTTGTCAAAATTAACCGCGCCAACTGTTAAATTTGCTTGATTTTCCACAATCACACCTACAAACAAGAATCTTGCTCTATGAACAAAAGAGAAATTGTAGCAAATAAAAGTCTAGCGAGTCTAGCAAGTTAGGCGAGTCTGGTAAGTCATTTTGAATTAAATTTCCCTTTGTCTTGCAAGGCTTGCCAGACTCCTGTGACTCGCTGGACCTATTTTAGGCGTCGTTGAGGCGTTCGACATCAATCACGCCGGGAACAGTTTTGACGGCGCTGATTACCTTGTCCAGATGTTTTACATCGAAAACCTCGACCGTGATTTCGATATGCCCGCGATCATCGCTGGAAACAACTGCTGAGGCATTGCGAATTCCGGTTTTGATGTCAGCGATTGCTCCCGTAATTCCGGCGATCATTCCGGTTCGGTTTTCCGTAATCGCCAGCAATTTAACCGCAAACGCTTCTTTTTTGTCGCCATTGCTGTTTGCCCATTCGACTTCGACAATGCGGTCTTTATTCGCCATCAACGATGGCACGTTTTTGCAGCGTTTAGTGTGAACGACAATTCCTTTACCAAGCGAAACGTAACCGATAATCTGTTCGCCGCGCAAAGGGTTACAGCACCGCGCCCGGTTGACCAGCAAATCATCAACGCCTTTGACGATGATTGCATCGTCCGCCAGCCCAATCATTTTCTTGACCGAGCGAACTCCGTTTCGGAGCGCGGCTGCGGCGGCAGAGGCTTTTTCCGGGTCAAGCTGATCGAATTTTTCCGCACCGAGATACTTGGCAATGACGTTGCGCGAAATTAATTTTCCGTAACCGATTTGCGCCAGCAGATCATCCGGTCGGCTCAAACCATATTCGTTTGCAACGCGCTTTAGCTCGCCATTTTCGTCTAAAAGCTTTTTCGGCGTGATTTGATAACGCGCGGCTTCTTTTTCGAGCAACTTGCGCCCGGCTTCGATTGATTCGACGCGCTGCTGCTCGGCAATCCAATGCCGAATACGGTTTCGCGCGCGCGAAGTGACAACGTAATTTAACCAATCGCGCGAAGGATGCGAATTCTGGCTCCGCAAAATTTCGACGACATCACCGTTTTGTATCTGCGTTCTCAAAGGAACGATTCTCCCGTTGATTTTCGCTCCCGTGCAGGTTTGCCCAACTTCTGAGTGAATAGCGTAAGCAAAATCAATGGGAGTCGCACCGCGCGGAAGCTGAATAACTTTCCCCATCGGAGTGAAAGCGTAAACGTCTTTCGGATACAAATCGAGCTTTAAAGACTCGATAAATTCTTCCGAATCATTTGCTTCCTGCGTAGATTCGACCAGCGGCAGTAGCAGTTTTTCGATTAGCGCGCGCAAGCTGCTCCAGCTATCGTCATCAACTCGTTTGCCGAGCTTTCCGCCTTTATATTTCCAATGCGCGGCGACGCCTTCTTCCGCGATTTGGTGCATTTCTTCGGTTCTGATTTGCACCTCGAAAGGCTGTCCGATTTCGCTGACGACTGATGTGTGGAGAGATTGATACAGATTGTCGCGCGGCATCGCAATCCAGTCTTTGATCCGTCCTGGAACCGGATGCCAAGTGTTATGAATCACGCCCAGAGCCGCGTAACAATGATGAATCTCGTTCGGTGTAACGACGCGAACGGCGATTAAATCATAAACTTGTTCGACGGTCACTTTGCGCTTTTTCATCTTACGCCAGAGCGAATAGAGACGCTTGATGCGACCTTCGACCCGGTTGAATTTGACTCCGGCGGTTGTTAATTCTTTTTCGATGCGATCACTGATTTTTTCCAGCAAACTTTGCAGCTCGCTGCGGCGGGCTTCGATCTGCAAAGAAAGCGAGTGATAATCCTCCGGGTAAAGATAACGAAACGCCAAATCTTCAAGCTCAGAGCGGATTTTACCCATTCCGAGACGGTGAGCTATCGGCGCGTAAATATCAAGAGTTTCCTGTGAAACCCGCTTGCGTTTTTCCGGTTTGACGTAGTGCAGCGTTCGCATATTGTGCAAACGGTCGGCGAGTTTTATCAACACAACGCGAGCGTCAGTCGTCATCGCCAGAACCATTTTACGCACGTTTTCCGCTTGCTGTTTTTCTTTCGAAAGGTTTGAGATATGTGCGATTTTCGTCAATCCGTCAACCAGCGTTGTGACTTCGTTGCCGAAATATTGCCGCAGAGTTTCGAGATCAACGAGCGTGTCTTCAACCACATCGTGAAGCAAACCGGTTGCCACCGAAACTTCATCAAGCCGCATATCAGCCAATATATTAGCGACTTCCAAAGGATGCACAAGGTAAGGTTCGCCTGAAGCACGCACTTGCCCTTTGTGATGCAGAGCAGAGAAAAAATATGCCCGACGCAGCAAATCCAAATCAGCCTTCGGATGCTGCTGTTGCACTTTTTCCATTATTTGCTCGATGCGAATCACTTCTTTAAAAGTCCGAAGATAGTAGTCCAGAATCGAATTATTTATCTTGAATCTGGACTACAAACTCAGGACTTATTTTAGTTGCCAAAGTGTAATAAAGGTGATGCCTGCGCTTCAAGAGCAAACATCACCTTTAAATCCTAACAAATTAGCCGCCGTTTATTTATTTTTTTCTTCTTCGGCTTTTTTGCGTTCCTCTTCTTCAGCTTTCTTTCTGGCTTTTTCTTCGCTCAAAGCAAGAAATCTCTGTTTGGCATTGTCAGACTCCGCCATAAGACGATCTCTTTCAGCCATATTTCCGTCCATTTCAGCAAGGCGTGCCTGCTGGACGAGCAAACTGGCTTTATAAGACCAAGTCGAATCGTTATTTTGATTCAACTCCAAAGCCTGATCAATTAAACGCATACCTTCCGCCGTACATTGCTTCGCCTTTTCAAACTCTTCAGTGTTTTCAGGTTTCTTGAAAACAAACACCATTTTGGCATCTTTCGTTACGCTCTGCTTGGCTGCCTCGGTGATGTCGTTGGCGCAATTGTACTGTTTGCTGGCGAGCGAAGTTAAAGCTTCAGCTCGTGATGCCGGGTCAACTTGCGTATCGCTTGCCCGTTTGTTGAGCCAAGCGACGAGAGCGTCCTGACCTTTGGTTAGTTCAATCAGGTTTGAAACCGCCCGATTTGAATCTTCATCGTTCGGATTCCGCGCCAACATTCTTTGGTAAATCTCGATCGCTTGCTCGCCTTTCGCAGCATTTTGTGTTCGATTTGCCAAGTACTGCTGGTGTAGAGACCGCGCCAAAAATTTTTCGGCAATCGTATCTTCAGAATTCAATTCCAAAGAACGACGAAAATGCTGTTCGGCAACGTCAAATTTGCGTTCCTTATACGCTTTTGCACCATCGTTTAATTGATTTCTGGCTAGAACGCGGTTGACCATTGTGCAGCCGGTGTTTGAAATGATTGCCGCTGCTATTAAAAGTAATATCCCTACGCGAGAGATTTTCATTTTTCCGACTCCGTGATTTTTATTTTTTTGTGGCGACGCTTTAATAAGCGCCGCTTTCTAGCTACCTATTGTGTTAAATCATCTACCTGCAAACCGATTGGGCTCGCACCAGCGCCTTTTATTGTGTCAATTACTCTGACCATATCGCCGTAACGAAGGCTTTTCGGCGCTTTGACGAAAACGGTTTTCTCGATTTCCGATGTACTGCCCGCACGATAAACGCCGCTGGTCTCGCGTTGTTTAAAAGTTTCGGCGAGCTTTGTTCCAAGCATACTTGTGTCCTGAACCGACCCCATTTCTTCTCTGTTTAAAGTAACCTTTTGGTCTTTGGTCACTTCGACGAGCAGAGTATAAGGATTCGGTTTCGCAGCTGTTTGCTCGTTCGGGTCCGGCTCAGCCGGAACTTTCGCCTCAAACCGAGTTGGCTTGAGCGGTGAGATAACCATAAAGATAATCAACAGCACCAGCAAAATATCAATCAGCGGTGTGATATTGATATATGGTGCGGCATCATCGCTTGTTGATGTTGACATTGCCATAATTTTTATCCCTTTCAGACGGCGAGCGCAAAATGCGGATGTATTTTACGCTCGCCCTCAATTTGCGCTCAAAAGTTTTTTTAAGCTCCTCCCGGTCCTTTCTTTTTATCCGCAACCAGACCAACTCTTTCAATTCCTTCTTTGCGGATGGTGTTTAGAACGTCAACAACTTCACCGTAATCAACTGCAACGCCGCTCTTGATATAAACAATTTTTTCTTCTTCGGCTTTGCGCTCCATCAACTTCTTGATCTTTTCGCCGAGCTGGTCTTTCGGATAAAGCTCTTTTCCGATGTAATATTGACCGTTGCTCGGAATCGAAACGACGATAGAGGTTTCTTTAATAATCGCCTGATCTTCTTCAGGATTGTTCATATCGCGCGGCAGCGCAACCGTAACGCCTTTTTGAAGCATTGGAGTGACGACCATGAAGATGATTAAAAGCACCAACATAATGTCAACCATCGGCGTGACGTTGATTTCTGAGTTAAAATCGCCGCTATCACCTGCACTCATTCCCATAATTCTAATTCTCCTTAAAAGGCAATTGGACGGCGGCAAGAGTCGCCGTCAAATGCCGATCAAAAACCCCTAGCTTCGCGGCGGAAGCTGTTTCGTGCGCTGTTTGATGAAATAGTCAATCAATTCGGAAGCCGAGTTGTCCATTTCAACGACAAAACCTTGCACTTTGTTGGTGAAGTAGTTGTAAAGCCATACAGCGGGAACCGCCACGCCGATGCCGAGGGCGGTCGTGAACAACGCTTCGGAAATACCGCCTGCGACTGCCGCGATACCAGCTGATTCAGCGTCTTTCATTCCTTGGAACGCACCGATAATTCCGAACACCGTTCCGAACAATCCGGTAAACGGAGCGGTCGAACCGATCGTGGCGAGAGCTGACAAACCGCGTTTGAGTTCGGCGGTTTTGACGGCGATGGCGCGTTGCAAAGCGCGTTTTGAAGCGTCAATTTCGTCGCCCGAAATATCCGCGTTGTCATCGTGGGCTCTGAATTCCTGCAAGCCCGAGTTAACGACCATCGCTAAATGCGATTTTTTATGTTTGTCACTGATGGTAATCGCTTCATCAATTCGATTGTTTTTCAAAGCCTGAGCCACGCGCGGAGCGAATTGACGTGACTGCTCGCGAGCGGCGCGGAACGTCAAAAATCTCTCGACGCCGATGGCGATAGCGTAAACCGATTGCAAAAAGAGAATAATCAGAACCGCCCAGCCGATCGGAGTCAAAGATTTGATCATTTCTCCAATCGTAAAGTGCGATGCGCCGCTTTCTGCAAACAACATCAAGGCAACAAAATTAATCAGCAGTGTCATTTGTATATCTGTCCTCCAAATTTATTTTTCTTCTGTCTTTCTGTTTTTTTAATTCTTTTGTTTTGTCAAAAGCGGAAGCTGCCAATCCTTCTTGTTACAGGCAGCTTCCGCCAAATCAAACCGCTCGTTTTACGGTGTAAAGTTATAGACGATAACTCCGGTCACTTTTACCGGTTGACCGGAAAGCAGCGTCGGCGAAAACTTCGACGAGCGCGCCGCACGAACGGCGGCGTCGCGCAGAAGCGGATGACCGCTGGTTGCCGACGCGGAAATTACGTTTCCGCTTTCGTCAATTGTCACTTGCACATTCACCGCGCCCGAAGCGTTGACGGCACGGGCAGCCGGCGGATACGGCGGTTTGACAAGATTTGTCGCCTTACTGTTGACGACGCCCTGCGAAATGGTTTTCGGAACCGGTTTCGGTGTCGGAGTCGGTTTCGGTGTTGGCGGCGGCGGCGGCGGTTCGTCCGGGTCTGCCGCTACTGGTCTTGGAGTCGGAGCCGGCGGCGGTATAGTAACCTCGCCTCCACCTCTTCCCGCGCCTACTGATCCACCTTCGGCGCGAACGTCCTTATCGCCCTCAACGAAAGCAACTCCTTTTCTAATCACGCTAATGTCCTGCTTACCGGTTGCAATTTCCTTGGGCGGCTCTTTAGGTGTTGACATAATGTCCTGAGTCGGATTTTTCAGAACGTCAACATTTTGTTCGGTTTTTTCAACCGTTTTCGGTTGTTCTTTAGGTTCGTCCGGCGGCGGCGGCGGCGGTTCAGGTTCGGGAACCGGAACAGGCGCTACCAATGTATCAAGTACAAGATCGTCGCCGCCCAACCCACCGACATCAAAGCTAAATAAGCTCCATACAAAAAGCCCCAAAAACAAAGCAGTGAGTATGAAGCCGGTAACGCCGAAGTAAGAGGCGTTTCTTCCAGCTTGTTTAATGTCAGTTTGCGATTCGACTAGATGATCAAACATATTTTTTATCTCCCTTTTTGCCGGTGCCAGCGGGTCAAAGGTTCAGAAACGTCTTATTCTAATTATGGCTTTATAGATGTAATTACTTCATTACAAGATGCGACAAAATTTCAAAAACTTGAAATTAGTTTTTCACGCTGCACCTTGAACGAAAAATCACAGATTTATACCGCTCCCTTTTTTTTAAGCAGGGAAAATGCGGCTCGTAATTATTTACAGCTATTTTATTTTGACCAGCAACACGCAAAGAATAATTCGCCGAGGCAGCGAAAGTCAAGACCCTTTTCGATTTTTTAGGCTTAAAACCTCAATTTATTCTCAAAATAAAACGAAAACTCAGAATAGTTCCTCGAACTTGTATCAAATTACTAACAAGCCATAAAAAAGAGAACGGGATAATTCGACGATTTTACAAAAACAAAAGCCCGTGCGCAGGCAAGAGCGGAAT
>JALZCH010000003.1 GCA_030863175.1 Acidobacteriota bacterium
GTCGGTATTACAATAACTGATGGTTTGTTGATGTGGATGAAAATCCACGCCGATGTATAATGTCATTGCGGTTTCTCCTGTCAAAGAACGAATGATCTGTTAGCAAAATCGATTATAAGTTATCTGGAAGAAACCGTCTTCATTACATCAAAAAGGAACGTTTATGAGACATTTTAGCCTTAGTATTTGAAAGCTCATGAAACCAATCATCAGATTTGTTTTAATCTTTCTTCTGTCTTCATTGCTTTATTGGCAAGTGATTGCTCAAAACAATGAGCCGATAAAGATTAACGTTAATGGTACTGAGTTACATTACATTGAGCGGGGAGAAAAACAAGGTGAGCCGCTCATTCTTCTACACGGCGGTCAAGGCGATTATCGCTCGTGGAGTCCGCAGATTGAAGCATTATCGCAGAAATACCGCGTTATTTCTTACAGTCGACGATATAATTACCCGAACAATAACCCTTTATCACCAAAGTACCGCACGGCATATACGGAAGCAGGTGACCTTGCAGCTTTAATTCGTAAGCTCAAACTTCCTTCCGTTCATCTTGTCGGAACATCTGCCGGAGCATTAACCGCATTGGTGTTGGCAACTCAATATCCCAAGATGGTTCTCAGTCTGGTTTTAGCAGAACCTCCTGTTCATCATCGGGCGAAAGTTGATCCAAACGGTAAGGCTTATTACGAGGAGTTTATGGCTGATATTTGGGAACCTGCCGCGGCGGCTTTTAAAATGGGAGATGAACAGGGAGCTATGAAAATTCTGGTAGATGGTTTTGGCGGAGCAGGCAGATTCAACAGTCTTTCAGCAGAAGCGCGTGCTGTTGCAATGCAAAACTCCCGCTTTTTTCGAGCAGCAACTTCATCATCTGATCCATTTCCTGATTTATCGAAAGAAAAGGTAAAGCGACTTCGGATGCCTATTTTGATCTTAACGGGTGAAAATACCATTAAGCTTCATAAATTTGTAAATGAGGAGCTAGCTCGTCTTTTGCCAAAAGCCGAACGAGTAACAATTCCGAAAGCAGGACACGGTTCAGCGCGAGAGAATCCGCAAGCTTTCAATGAAGCGGTACTAAAATTTCTGGTAAAAGCTAAACGAGCTTTGTGAGCTCATTAATAAATAGTCTCAAAAACGACCCTTTTTGAGACAAAAACAGCAATTGCAAGGTATCAGATGAAAGCTAAAGAAATAATTAATGGAATAGTATCGTTGGTTTTTTTGACAACTATAACCGTATCACTTGGAGTTACCAGTAGCTTTGGTCAGACAGATAGCTCGAAAGAGCAGAGCAAAAACGGGTATGAAGATTTAAGCAAATATGCTGTAACAGACTACAACGTGCCCGAAGCTGAAAACGCACAAGAGGCTGAAAAAAGAAAACTCAAAAACCAACGCTATGATAAAGAATATTTTGTTAGTAAAAATCCACATCCCGAAACTGGCGGCGTTAGTCGCGGCGCTAGTCGCAGCGAAGAAATAGCTCCACCTCCAATCATCCCTGTTGCCGAGAGTAATTTAGTCGTTGTAGGAAAAGTCGTAAACGTCACCGCCCATCTATCCAATGATAAAAGTGGTATTTACTCTGAGTTTATTATTCGAGTTGAACAGATACTAAAAAACGATACTTCTAAAAAAGTAATTCAAGGAGAGTCCGTTTCTGCGGACAGAGCAGGAGGTTTTGTTCGGTATCCAAACGGTCAAAAAGTGCTTTATAGATATTCGGAGAGAAACTTACCGCAGGTTGGAAGCGAGTATGTTTTTTTCCTTGTTAGCGACAAACAAAGTCCAAACTATGAGATTCTGACGTTGTACGAATTGAAAGAATCTAAGGTTATTCCTTTGGACAGTGGGCGTAGTTTCAACGATTTTAAGGACGCCAGCAAACAGAATTTTATAGAAGCTATTCGCAATAAAATGGCACAGTCTTCGCAACCATCAGATTAATTAAGATAAAGCCTTGATTGAGTCTCAAAAACGCCCGTTTTTGACACATCTAAAAACATAGAAGAAGTGTCTCATAATCCATACGTTTTTGAGACAGCTTACCTGTTGAATTCCTTGGCTTTAACTACGAAACAGGCACTTTCCTATTTTAACCTGTTGTCTCAAAATCAAAGTCTCAAAATCAAAGTCTCAAAACTAAAATCATTTGTTGACTTTTGAGAGATTTAAATCACCCTTGCCTTTCGTTAAATGCACTTGTTTTCAGCACCGCATTATTAGGACATTGCTTGGCATTCAGTTAGCTTGAATTGCCGCGCGTTTAACGTATAATACAACCGCCACGCGCAAATACTGATAAAAAGGCTGTTCCTTCCCCATTTATGAAAAGATGTCCTGTTTGCAATCGCACTTATACTGATGAAACTTTGAATTTTTGTCTTGAAGATGGCTCAACGCTTATTGCATCGAACACAGGCGCTTCGGGTTTTGGCTCGATGCCGCAACAGAACCAATCATGGCAGCCGCAAAATCTGACCGCCGCTCATCCGCGTAAAAAATCAAAGGCGTGGCTTTGGATTCTTGGTATTTTGGGTGTGTTTGCGGTTTTGGGATTTGTCGGCTTGTTCGGTTTGCTGGCATTTATCGGCAGCCTGGCGGATAACAACAATAACAACAATAATAATAGAACTAATCGAACCGCAAATTACAATTCAAATCGCGGTTCAAACACGAATGTAAAGCCGAATACAAATATCTCTGCAAATTCAAATTCAGGTCTTAACCTGAACTCAAATCCTTCTACTACTTTGGGGAGTTTGAAATACAGTGAGATGGATTGGGGAAAGCTCGATTCGGCATTCGGTCACGGCGAATATATCGGGGGCGAATATCAGGTCAACTCGAAAAACCCCGATAATTATTATGTGATAATTGTAGATTCGGTAGTTAAAGATCAGTATGTGACGAAAAACGCCACTACGAAAATTACTGCCCGAAACACGTCAACCACGGCGTCGCCTCATCTCGGCTTCGGTTTGGTTGTTCACAGCGATCCGACGCCGCTTAAAATCGATTACGCTTTTATCATTCGCACCGATAAAGAACCTGCGTATCGTATTGCCAAACACGATAACAGAAGCGAAACAGACATCGTTAAATGGACGCCTTTTCCGAGCATCCGAACCGGAACTCAGCCGAATGAATTGGAAGTGCGCTCGGACGGAAAAACGCTTCAGTTTTACATCAATGGTCAATACGCGACGAGCATCGCCGACAACATCACGAGCCGAGGAATCGTCGGGCTTTACACTAGCGGCACTCCGGTCGTCGCATTTTCGGATATAAAGATTTACGACAATAAGTAAAAAGCAGAATCACGACTTGAACAAAGGCGAATTATTCAAGTCGTGATTCTGTTTTTTACAGCCTTTTCAAAATCGCTTGCAACTTATCGGCAAATTTTGCCAGCTCGAAATTTTGCGGATCGTCGTGCGCGTCTTTGATTCCGGCATCGGTCGCTGCGTGAAAAGCGGGAATCAGCCAACTGCCGCGACGAGCCGACGCTGCAACATACAATAAAGCCAGTTTTTCATATTGCTGCTCGGTAAATCCCGGAATGGGCGCAATTGCGTCATTGTTTTCGGGCTGACGAGCCGCATCGCGGCGGCGAGGCTGAACAAGCTCGATGTGAATTTGCAAACCTTTGGCTTCCTGTTTCAAAAAATCGCGCGCAAATTTTGTCCCGAAACCTTTTCTCACCGCTTCACCGAAATCAACAATCGTCATCGACTCGCCCGCGCGATTGACGAAAACGTGCGCCACGGGCTGGGTTTTCCAAACGGATAAATCATTGCCACGCCAGCCAGCATCGTTGATTTCAGCCGGAAAAGGCTCGTCTTTCAGATACGGCGAGGAAGTGTCGTGAATCAGAAAATAAAGCGCTTCAATCTCCTGCCCGTTCGGCAATTTGGCTTTCGAGAGCGGTTGGTCGAGCGAGCCGCCGAGCGTATTTTCTTCGATTTTATTCTTCGCCAAAAACGCCCGCAGTTTTTCTTTTTTGATTTTAAACGGCTTGCCGATTAATTTTTCGAGCGGAGCGGGCAAACGCTCAAGCTGTTTGCCCAGATTTCCGACAATTTTTACCGGGCGCAGCAAACAACGCGCTTGCTCGACCGCGCTGCCCGCAAACTGCAAGGTTTCTTTATCAAATTGACAAGGCGTGTTTTGGGCGCTCACAAAATTGGAGTAACAGAAAACGAGAAAAAGCGAAAATAACGAGCGAAACATTTGCTCATTATTCAACAAACAAAACGGGCGCCGCAAAGCGCCCGCGAAAAAAACTCTCGTAAAACAATTTTTATTGTCCTTTGGTGCCCGTAAAATTATACGTGATGTAAAGATTCAGCCCGTTTTCTTTGATTTCGGAACGCACGTCTTTTACCCGTGCCTGTAACATTCCGTTTGCAGCTTGAATCGGCAGATTCAAAGCGATTTGTTCGCCGCGCAAAATTTGAATCGGATTGACGCGCTGGTTCAAAGTTGATTGGACGAGCGGCGTGATAAACGGGCTGACCACGGGCGAAATTCCATCCAAATTGACTGATTCGACATTGATTTGCCCGTAGACGGTTTGCTGTCCTTCGTCAAAACGCAGTTCCAAATTTCCCTGCCCCCAGCCGCTAAAATCCGTACATCCGACGAGCGGCACACTGGCTCTGCCGCCGAAAGCGAGCGGCGCGATAATTTGTCCGTTTTCAAGCCTGACGCTGGTTGTAACTCCGCTGCCTTCGGGTTTGAGCGTGATTCGATTGTCGCACCCCTCTTGAAATGCGAAGCTCATCGCGTTTTCACCCGCTTTTGGCTTGTTTTCCGCCAAACCGACGGGAAACGAAGGAGCGTTGAGATCGCGGAAAATCGTCTGCAAAACCGTGTCGAAAAACTGCTGGTTGAGAATTACGCTTGCTGTTCCCGGCGGCGGACCGCCTGGATCCGGCGCTTTAATCGGCGCGCCCGGCGCTTTGATTGTTTTTGGAGTTCCGACAAAAAGAAAAAACGTCAGCGCGCCGCCCAGAAGCAAACCGATGATAAAACCGATAACTATTCTGCCCATAAAAATTTAGCCACGAACGAGACGAAAAACACATTTTTTGTATTTTTCGCCTTGTTTCATAGTTTGAGTTTAGTGTTGCGGCGAGCTGTTCGCACCCGGAGTATTTAAAGTCGGCGGAGTAGCGGACGGATTTGTCACCGTTTCAGGCGCTTTTTGAAGTAATTGACCGAGAATCAAGCCTGCTGCTTGAAAAATTCCCGCAACCTGGCTGCGTACTTGTTCGGGCGGTATCTTGGCAAAATCGGTCGGTTCGGCGAAAAGATCGGCGGGCGCGGTTGTTTGGATGTTGCTCATCTCGGTCAACAATCGCAAGCCTTTGACCTGATTTCCCTGCACATTCGCGGTTGAGCTGGCTTCGGAAACAGTTTCCGAACGCACTGGCAAGCCCGTATCTTTATCTACAAGAACGTAAGATTCGGTTTGCACCTGACCAGCTTGTGATTTCGTGTCGGTGACTGAGCCGTAGCGATAGCGAACTGCGGTGCGCCCGTTAAATTGTTCTTCACCGACGCGCTCGACGCCGCGCAAACCGCGCGCACGTTCGACGAGCTGTCCTGGCGTCATAAAATCGCGGACTTCAAAGCCGAGCGCGTCACGGTTGATTTCCGCATATTGTCTGCGGTTCGGCAAAATGAGAAAGCGCTTGTCCGCGCGGTCGAGATAAACGACTTTTTCACCGCCAGGCATTGAAAACTCCATTCGCTTGTCGGTACCGTTGCGGGCGACTTGCGCCGTGAGCGGCGGCAAAGTCATTGTGTTTTGCCCTTGCGCGCCTGTCGTATCGAGTTTCAGCGTAATGGTTGCCTGGTATTGATCCGGCTCGCGTGCTTCGATTACGGCGGTTGAAGCGGTTGATGAGTTCGCATTAGCCGCTGCCGAATTTGTGTTTGCCGTGTTAGCTGTCGCCGTATTAGCAGTAGTGTTTGTCGTTACGGTCGTGGTCGGCGCTTGGTTGCAGCCCGCCGCCAAAAACAGCGCGGACAAACAAGCTCCGGTTAAATAAAACTTTTTCATAAACGCTCCTCCTCCAAAATTTGAATTTATTATACAAAATTTTTCAAAGCGTCTGCGTAACTTTTGAAAGCGAGCGCGGTTTATCGGGATTTAATCCCTTTGCAGTTGCCAAATGCGCCGCGAAAAGCTGCGCCGGAATGACAAACGGAATCGGCGACAAAAACTCGTCAATTTCGGCGGGCATCCGCAAATTTCTCGATGATAGAAAAGCCGTTTCCTCATCATTGGTAATCGAAAAAGTATCGGCTCCGGCTTCGTGCAGCTTCTTAAGCAAATCGAGCGTTCCCGTTTTCGTCACGCCCGTCGGAGCAAATAAAATTACGGGAAAACGCCGCTCTACGACCGCAAGCGGACCGTGAAAAAAATCGGCGGTCGAAAAACGCTCGGCGACGACGTAACAGGTTTCCATCAGTTTCAAAGCCAGCTCATAAGAATTTCCGTAATTCAATCCGCGCCCGACAATAACGCAGTTTTCCATAAAAACATAACGCTCGACGAGCCTTTTGATTTCCGTTTCGGATTCAAGAGCGCGGGCGGCGAAATCCGGCACTTTTTCAAATTCGATTTTCCCGTCCGAAAGCGCCGAAGCGAGCAGATAAAAATGCAGCATTTGCCCAGTGTAAGTTTTCGTGGCGGCAACCGATTTTTCGCGTCCGGCATGTGTCAGCAAAGTTTCATCGGCGATTTTAGCCATCGTAGAATTGGCTTCATTAGTGATTCCGACTGTAAAAGCGCCGGAAGATTTGGCGGTTTCCAGAACGGCGTTGATGTCCGTGCCTTCGCCTGATTGCGAAACGCCGATAACGACGGCGCGGCTCAAATCAGGTTTCCCGCCGTACAGCGTGTAAACCGAAGGCGCTGCGAGCGAAACCGGAATTCCGGTTGTGATTTCCAACAAATAACGCCCAAACAGCGCGGCGTTATCCGAGCTTCCGCGCGCGACGATGACAATCAAATCAATTCCGCGTTCGCGCAAATGTTTTCCTAGTTTTTCGACCTTTTGCCGTTCGGCAGCAATTGTGCGTTCGAGCGCAACGGGCTGCTCGGCAATTTCCTGAAGCATTAATGACATAGTATTTAGAGCTTTTTAAGCCGATGTAGTTTACCGACGAAAAAAGGCTAGGACAAGCCCTCGCCTGAAAGTCTGAACCATCCTGACAATTTATTTCTCCAAATTTTAAATAATGTGCTAATTTCAGGCGTGAAAAAAGAGGAGGCGAAGATATTATGTCGGCGGAAACAAGCGGTCGTTTAATCTCTCTCGACGTTTTTCGCGGAATGACTGTAGCCGGAATGGTTTTGGTCAACAATCCAGGCACTTGGAGCGCGATTTACGCGCCGCTCGCTCACGCGCCTTGGCACGGCTGGACGCCGACCGATTTTATCTTTCCGTTTTTCGTCTTTATCGTCGGCATTGCAATCCCGCTCGCTCTCGGAAAACGAGTCGAGCAGGGCGGCATTACTTCAGACGTTTATCTGAAAATCTTTCGCCGCGCAGGAGTTATTTTTCTGCTCGGTTTGATTCAAATGGCGTTTCCGTTTTTCGATCTGGCGAATTTGCGAATTCCCGGCGTTTTGCAGCGCATCGCGGTTTGTTATCTCGTCGCAGCGCTGATTTTTCTTCACACAAATTGGAAACAGCAAGCAGTTATCGCTGCCGCATTGCTTTTCATTTATTGGGCGCTGATGATGTTCGTTCCCGTGCCGAACTGCGGTGCTGGAAACTTATCAATCGAATGCAATTTAGCCGGCTATATTGACCGCGTCATAATCGGCGAAAATCACATCTGGAAAGCATCGAAATTTTACGATCCCGAAGGCATTTTAAGCACCATTCCAGCAATCTCGACCGCGCTTGCCGGAGTTTTAACCGGAACCTGGCTCAAAACCAAACGCACTGATTTGGATAAAGTAGCCGCGCTCTTTTTTTTCGGCGTAGTTTTAACCGCTCTCGGCTGGTGCTGGAACTTATGGTTTCCGATCAACAAGCCGCTCTGGACGAGCTCTTACGTCGTTTACACTGCCGGACTGGCGCTATGTTTCTTAGGTTTTTGCTATTGGCTGATTGACATCAAAAATTACCGCCGCTGGACAAAACCGTTCGTCATTTTCGGCACAAACGCACTTGCGCTCTACTTTTTATCGAGCCTGCTGGCGCGCGTTTTGATTAACATCAAATTCGCTGGCGCTGAAGGCAAACAAATTCATCTCCAAAAATGGATTTTCGACACATTTTTCGCGCCGCTCGCTTCGCCGATCAATGCTTCGCTGATTTACGCCGTTTCTTATATTTTCCTGTGGCTGTTTTTGATGTGGCTGCTTTATCGGAAACGAATCTTTATTAAAGTCTAAACATCGTAAGGCTTGATGGTAATAATCACAAACTTTGAGGTTGGTGTGTTACTCCGTTCCGCTGCGCTGCCGATTGGGACGAGCACATTGGCTTCGGGGAAATAAGTCGCCGCGCATTTTCGCGGAATATCGTATTCGACCACGACAAATTTTCTTGCCGTTCGCTCGCCGTCTTCAAAATGACTGGTTAAATCCACAGTCTGACCGTTTTTCAAACCCAATTCTTCGATGTCCTGACGATTCATCAAAATAACGCGCCGCCCGTTTTTGATTCCGCGATAACGGTCGTCTAAACCGTAAACGGTTGTATTAAACTGGTCGTGCGAGCGGATGCTCATCATAATCAACTCATTCTCTTTCAATTTAAAAATCGGCAACTCGTGACAGGTAAAATTGGCTTTTCCGGTTGCGGTTGGAAATTCACCTTTGCGCGGCAGGTTCGGCAGATAAAAACCGCCGCCTTGCCGGACGCGCTCGTTGTAATTTTCAAAACCGGGAATCGTGCGTTCTATTGCATTGCGGATTTCGTCGTAATTTGCCGCAAATTTGTCCCAATCAACCGTTGATTTCGCGCCCAGAACTGTTTTCGCCAATTGGCAAACAATCCATGGTTCGCTTCGCAAATGCTTGGACACAGGCTTTAAAACACCTTTCGATTTTTGAACTACGCCCATCGAATTTTCGCACGAAACAAATTGCTCGCCGGACTCTTGCACGTCGATTTCCGTGCGTCCCAGACAAGGCAAAATCAAGCTCTGCTCGCCGCAAATCAAAGCGGTGCGGTTTAATTTCGTAATGACTTGCGCGGTCAATTTCGTTTTTCTGAGGGCTTCGGCAGTGTATTCAGTGTCAGGCGTCGCCGAGAGAAAATTACCGCCCATTGCGAAAAAGACTTTTGCTTTTCCGGCGTGCATCGCCTTGATGCTTTCAACCGTGTCGAAGCCATGTTTTCGCGGCGCAGTAAAATTAAACTCGCGGTCGAGAGCTTTCAAAAACTCTTCGCGCGGTCGCTCCCAGATTCCGACCGTTCGGTCGCCCTGAACGTTTGAATGACCGCGAACCGGGCAAAGTCCCGCGCCGGGTTTTTCGATTTGACCGCGCAAAAAATGTAGATTCGCTATTTCCTGAATCGTTCCGACGGCGTGTTTGTGCTGCGTCAAGCCCATCGCCCAGCAAGTTATAACGCGCTCGGCTTTCGCATACATTTCGGCGACTTTATGAATTTGCTCGCGCTGCAAACCGCTTTGTTCTTCAATGTCAATCCAGGAAGCCTTTTCCAAATTGGTTTGGAATTCATCGAATCCAGCGGTTTTGTTCTCCAAAAATTCATGGTCGAGCGATGCGGGAAATTCTTCTACCAGAATTCGCATCAGCCCTTTCAAAAACGCCATATCACCGCCGATTTTGATCGGCAGATGCAAATCGGAAAGCGGTGTGCCGCTGTGCGCGATCATTTTAAAAGGAAACTTGAGCGGATTTTTGTATTCCTGCGGATTTGGGTTAACGACCGACATCAAACCGGCTTCAGGCAAAGGATTTATCGAAACGATGCGTGCTCCGTTGCGTTTGGCGTGTTCGAGCGAAGACATCATTCGCGGATGATTCGTGCCGGGATTTTGTCCCATAATCAAAATCAAATCCGTTTTTTCAAAATCTTCGAGCGTGACGGTTCCTTTGCCGATTCCGATTGATTCCGTCAGAGCCGTGCCACTCGATTCGTGGCACATATTCGAGCAATCGGGCAAATTGTTTGTCCCGAACTGGCGGACAAAGAGCTGATACAAAAACGCGGCTTCGTTCGATGTTCTGCCCGAAGTGTAAAAAAGCGCTTCGTCCGGCGAAGCGAGAGAATTTAATTCAAAAGCCAGCAAACGAAAAGCGTCTTCCCAGGAAATCGGCTCATAATGCGTCGCATTTTTTCGCAAAATCATCGGCTGAGCGATTCGACCTTGCGCGTTGAGCCAGTAATCGGACTTTTGGGAGAGTTCGGCAACCGAATATTGTTGAAAAAATTCGGGCGTAAGTTTTTTTGTCATCGCTTCGTCAGCAATGGCTTTCGCGCCGTTTTCGCAAAATTCGGCGAATTTACGCTCGTCGTCCGGCTCAGCCCAGGCGCACGAAGGACAATCAAAACCGTCTTTTTGATTGACTTTAAGCAAAGTTTTGAAACTGCGCGAAACGCCCATTTTTCCGAGCGTGTGCCGCATCGTCGAAATGACGGAAGGCAAACCGGCGGCAATGTGTTCGATTTCGGAAACTTGCAGATCGCCGTTTTCTTCGGGCGTTTCGGCGCTGACGATTTCGCCGTTTTGCGAGTGAACGCTTAAAGATCGTTCTTCGCCTAAATCTCCGGCAATTTCATTTTCCGAGCGATTATCTTTTCCGGCAGTCCAATGACTCGGCTGAAGCGTATCGGCTTGATTGGCGGCTTCATGTGCGCCTGCGATTTTTGTTTTTCCGTCGTTCATCGAATTCTTTCTGCTCTAATCCTTTCAGCGCCCGCGTAAATGTTAAAACGATTGTCGCGAACAAAGCCGAGCAAAGTCATTCCGAATTCCCTCGCCGCTTCGACAGCCAGACTCGAAGGCGCACCAACCGCTGCTAAAACCGGAATCTGCGCCATCACAGCTTTTTGAATTAATTCAAAGCTCGCTCGTCCACTAACGAGCAGGATTTTATCCCGAAGCGGAAGCGCGCCCGCGAGAAATCTTGCTCCGACGAGTTTATCTACAGCATTATGCCGCCCGACATCTTCGCGCAGAGTTTCGAGTTTGCCTTTCGCATCAAAAAGTGCAGCGGCGTGCAATCCGCCGGTTGAATCAAAAACGCTCTGCGCTTGGCGCGCCGCTTGGGGCAAGCCGTGAATTAACTCAGCTTTAAAACTCATACATTGTTTTGATTCGAGTTTTCTTGCTCCCGTATTCAAAGCGGCAATAGAGCTTTTGCCGCAGACGCCGCAGCTTGAACTTGTGTAAAAATGGCGTTTCAGTTTATCCAAATCAACCACAACCTCATCGCGCAAATCTACTCTGACAGTGTTTGTGGCGCTCTCGATTGTTTTCGCCCCGCAGTGTTTTATGTCGGCGATTTCTGAGCGCGATTTTATTATTCCTTCGGTAAAAAGAAATCCGGCGGCGAGTTCAAAATCGCTGCCGGGTGTTCGCATTGTGATTGAAATTGCGCGGTTAACGAATTCGCCGTTTTCCATGAAGCCCAATCTGATTTCCAACGGTTCTTCAACGGCGAGTAAATCATTTTCGGGGATGACGGACGCGCCTTTTTCAAAACGCAAAATTGCGGCATCCTTTATCGAATAATTATTTCGCTCACGCTTCACACAATAATTTTTGCTGCAAAGAATTTAATGCCGATGATATTCGATATTATCTTCCCGAACCTGTTGCTGATCCCATTCTGCGATGTCTGCTTTTCCAGCAGCGTCGAGATCATTGGCACGTTCCTTGTCTTCTTCGCCGCCACGCCGCATTTGTTGTGCGGCTTCGGTCGAATCAGTGTAAGACGACTGTTCGGCGATCTCGTCCGCGTTAAAACCTTCCCGGCTTGTTTCCCCGCCGGATTTTCCAGAATCTTGTTTTCGTAATTCTTCCATATTTTTTAGTTTATCACGCCCGCGCTTCGCTATAAATAAGTTCGAACGTTTCTTAAACAGGATAAATCCGTTTTCCCGCGGCTTCCGTAAATTGTTTATAAAGTTTTGCGAGAGAGGAAACGGCGCGAAAATTATTTTGTGCATTGTTGCTTTTCACGTTGGTTTTTCAAGTTTTTTTTACAGATTAAGGAGGGAATCGAAAATGCGAAGAAATCTGCGGCGGATAAAGTCCCTGCTGCTCATCGTTTTTACGCTCGGCTGTTTGTCGAGCGCGGCTTATGCGATACCGGCTTATGGCGTTACGACAACTAATCAGCTCGTTCGCTTTGATACAACAACACCGAACAACGCTACCGTAATCGGCTCGATTACAGGCTTGCAAGTGGCGGAGGATATTTTAGGAATTGATTTCCGTCCCGCTAACGGACAGCTTTACGCGCTCGGAAGCTCGAGCCGTCTTTACACAATTAATCTAATCACCGGCGCGGCAACTCCAGTTGGAGCGGCTGGCGCTTTTTCATTGTCGGGCGGCTCTTACGGTTTTGATTTTAACCCGACGGTTGACCGAATTCGAGTAGTTTCAAATGCCGGGCAAAATCTGCGTCTTAATCCAAACGACGGAACATTAACGGCAGTCGACACAAACCTCAATCCCGGTTCGCCAGCGGTAACGGCAGCAGCTTATACCAATAATGTGCAGGGAGCGACAACAACGACTCTCTATGTCATAGACACCAACAGCAACACGCTTTTCATTCAAAATCCTCCGAATAATGGGACGCTTGTTTCCGTCGGCGGACTCGGAGTGGCTACGACCAGCAACAACGGTTTTGATATTGCAGCCGATGGAACCGCCTACGCGGCGATTGCGGTCAGCGGTACAACCAGGCTCTATACAGTAAATTTGACGACCGGTGCTGCAACACTTGTTGGCGTAATCGGAGACGGAACGATGACGCTTCGCGCCTTCGCCGTTGCTCTTCCGAACACGCCCGGTTTTAACAATAGAATCAAAACGGTTCTCGATTACGACGGCGATTTACGAACAGATGCCGCCGTTTTCCGTACAACCACGAGCACTTTCTTTATCCGCCGCAGCTCCAACGGAAGTGCAATCGTTCAGCCCTTTGGAATAGCAGGCACGGATATTCAGGTGCCGGGCGACTATGACGGCGACAATCTGACGGATATTGCTGTTTTCCGCACGACAAACGGATTTTTCTATATTCTGCAAAGCTCGACTGGTACGATTCGCTCCGAACAATTCGGTTTGGGAACCGACGAACCAGTTGCGCGCGATTACGACGGTGATGGCAGAACCGATTTGGCAGTGGTTCGCCGCCAAAACGGTCAGTTGTTCTGGTTTATCAGAAACAGTATAAACGGTAGTTTCCGCGCCGAGCAGTTCGGTCGGGATACGGATGTCGTTGCACCGGGAGATTACGACGGCGACCGCAGATTCGATCTGGCAGTTTTCCGCGCAGAGGCGAACGGACAAGGAACTTTCTATATTCGTCAAAGCAGCGGCGGCGACCGCGCGCAGCAATTTGGTTTGGGCAGCGATCTGGTCGTGCCGGGCGATTATGACGGCGACGGCAGGTATGATTTTGCGCTCGCGCGGCAGGGAACGCAGATTAACTGGCTGATTTTGCAAAGCTCGAATAATACTGCGCGCGTTGTTCAATTCGGCGCCAAATCGCACTTTACAGCACAGGGCGATTATGACGGCGACGGCAGAACCGACATTGCGACTTTCGACCCGACAAGCGGCAATTTCTTTGTTCTGCAAAGCTCGAATAATGCGTTCACCGTTATTCGCTGGGGAAACAACCAAGATTATCCGGTTGCCAATTACGACACACATTAATGCAGCAAAAACGGGAGCGGCGTAAAACCTAAAAATTCGCCGCTCCCGCTGACAAGGAGGAAAAATGCAGAAAAAATCTATTTGTTTTAATTTAGCGCAAAAAATTCTGGTTTTATCGCTCGTCTTCACTATTTTGATTTCGCCTGCGCTTGGTTCAAGCCATCGCGAAGCCCCGTTGACCAGCTTTGACCGCCCAGCCGACAACACGGACGTTTATGCTTTCCGCAGCACGGAAGCAGGACGTTCCGGTTTTGTGACGATTATCACCAACTTTATCCCGTTTCAAGACCCTTCGGGCGGACCGCATTTCTATCTTTTCGACCCGACCGTGTTGTATGAAATTAAAATAGACAACACGGGCGACGGCGTCGAAGACATCTCGTATCAACTCCAATTCAACACCAGAATTGTTAATCCGAATACGGTTCTCGGAATGAATACCGTCAACGAAAACGGCGTTATCAGCAGTTTGACTGACCCGGATTACAACGAAGTGCAGACTTATACGGTGACGCGCGTTGACCGTCTTTCGGGCAGACGCGGCAGAGTTCTCGGTTCGGGCTTTATCGTTCCGCCGGACAACATCGGACCGCGCGTGACGCCGAATTACGAGGCGAATTTGGGACAGCCCGCAGTTTTCAATATGGGCAATGGCGGACGCGTTTTCGCAGGTCAGCGCGATGAGCCTTTCTTTATTGATGTCGGAGGAGTTTTCGACGCTTTCAATCTTCGTTCGCTCGGCACAAGCGGCGGCGTAGACTCGCTTCGCGGTCTGAACATCAAAACCATCGCCATTGAGGTTCCGATTGCGGATTTAACACGCTCACGCGCAGTGCCGGCAAGCCCGACGGCTTCGGATGCAGTCGTCGGAATCTGGTCAACCGCCAGCCGACGCTCGACGCAGGTTATTCAGCCGAACGGTCAGCGCCTTAATGAAGGACCGTTCCGTCAGGTTTCGCGTCTCGGAAACCCGCTGGTCAACGAAGTTGTGATTCCGCTTGGTTTAAAAGACGCTTTCAACTCGCTGCAACCTTCTGGCGACGCCATTGCCGCGCCGTTTGTACTTGACCCGGAATTGCCCAAGCTGATTCGCACGGCTTTAGCAGCTTTCAACAATATTCAAATCAACATTCCGCCCGCTCCGCGCAACGATTTGGTGCAAATTTTCGCTACCGGAATTCCGGTTAATAACATCACCGGACCAAACTACACAACGTTTTTGTCCGACGGTACGCCGCACGAATTTCTGCGTTTGAACGTTGCTATTCCGCCAAGCGCAACGCCGAATCGTTTGGGCTTGCTCGGCGGCGACGTTGCCGGATTCCCGAATGGACGCAGACCGCTGGATGACGTAACGGACATCGCGCTTCGCGCTGTTTTAGGCGGAACGCCATTCACTCCGGCGTTTAACGTCGCGCCGAACAACGCTGTAGGTGATGGCGTTAGCATGAACGAACAGCCGTTTTTGGATCGCTTTCCGTATCTCGCACCGCCGAATCAGGGAAATCAGCCGCGCGTTGTAAATTTCCCGTCTCAACTGGTTGAAGAAGGAGGAATCGCTCCTATCGTTGACGAAAATGGCAGCCTTTTGAAGGACTTCGGTAATTCAAAGAAATAGTCGTTTTCAATCCCTCAGGCGAATCAAGCGGCATTGCCGCTTGATTCGCCTCAAGCAAAAATATGCGAACTTTTAAATCACTTTCAGTTTCCGGTTTTGCTATCACAGTTTTAGGCTCATTCATTTTCCTGAATGCCGCCTGCACGCAGAATAATATTTCCGCCAGCACTTCCGAACAGCAAACGATGACGGAAAAAAGCGAAAATGCGGCGATCTCCGGTTCATCCAACCCGCGAATTGAAGCCGCTCAAAAGTTAATCGAAAAAAATCCGTCAGCCGTAGACGGCTACAACCAATTGACGGCGGGCTACATTCAGGCGGCGCGCGAAATGGGAGATTTCAGTTTAAATTCCAAAGCCGAAGCCGCGAATGCACGCGCTCTTGAGCTGGAACCGCAAAATTTGGACGCTTTGCGGTTGAAAGCAACTTTATTGCTTGCATTCCATCGTTTTCAAGAAGCGCTCGAAATGGGAAATCAGTTGCGGCAAGTCACTCCTCAAGACGCTTTTGTTTACGGCGTTTTGACGGACGCCAATGTTGAACTTGGCAATTATCCGGAAGCCGTCAAATCCGCTCAGCAAATGGTTGATTTAAAACCGAACCTCGAATCTTACGCCCGCGTTTCCTATCTGCGCTCGCTTTACGGTGATTCAGCCGGAGCCATAAATGCAATGAAAACTGCTGCTCAGATTGCCTCGGCGAGCGACAAAGAATCACGCGCCTGGTGTTTGACGCATCTCGGCGAAGAATATTTCAAAATCGGAAAATACGCGGAAGCCGAAAAATATTACGACTCCGCTTTACAAGCACTTCCCGATTATCATCTCGCGCTCGCCGGAAAAGGTCGTGCGCGGGCGGCAAACAATGATTTTGAGACGGCGATTAAATTCTTAACCGATGCTCAGAACCGTGTTCCGCTAACCGACATTGCCATCTCGCTCGGAGACATTTACACAAAAATCGAAAACTCCGCCGAAGCCCGAAAACAATATGATTTAGCAGAATTTATCGAACAAAAATTCGGCAATCGCGAGCAAAGAACCCTCGCGCTGCTCTGGGCTGATCAAAACAGAAAACTCGACGAAGCACTCGAAATTGCCCGCCGCGAAAGCGCCGAGCGACGAGACATCTACACGGCTGACATATTAGCTTGGTGTTTGTACAAAAAAGGCGATTTTGCGGCAGCGAAAAAAGCAATCATTGAAGCGATGCGGCTGAAAACCAAAGACGCGCGAATTCTTTACCACGCAGGAATGATCGAAAAGGCGCTCGGCAATCGAAAAGCAGCCGCCGATTTTTTTAAACAAGCGCTTGAAACAAATCCGGCTTTCGATTTGGTGCAAGCTGAAAATGCCAGGCAGGCTTTAACCGAACTGAACAGAAATGCGTAAACAAATTTACATTTTTGCCACGCTTTTGATTTTCGCTTTGGCTGTTTCAATCGAAGCGCATCCACTTGGAAATTTCAGTGTCAACCAGTTTTCGCGGCTTGAAATCGAGAAAAAACAAATCCGAGTGCGGCAGATTTTGGATTTGGCTGAAATTCCGGCTTTTCAGGAATTGCAAAAAATAGACGCCGATAAAAACGGCGCTTCGGCAGAAGAATTAAACCGTTATGTCGAAACTCTAACCGAAACTTATCTTCAAAATCTCATTCTTTCGGTTGAAAACCAGTTTGTTAATCTCCGTCCCGAATCGAAAACCGTTAGCCTGCCGCCTGGCGCTGGTGATTTGCCGACTTTGAGGATCGAATGGAATCTTGTCGGCGATTTACCGGCTTCCGGCTCAACAAATCGAGTTTCATTTGAAAATAAGAACTTTGCCGAGCGCGTCGGCTGGAATGAAATCGTCGCCGCGCGCGCCGAAAACATAGAGGTTTTCAACAGCACGGCATTTGCGAACAGTCTTTCAAACGAACTGCGCGATTATCCCCAGGATTTGCTAAACGCGCCGCTATCTGAACGCCGGGCGGAATTTTCCTTCACGTTTTCAGGCATGATACCGTCAAATGCCGTTGCCCTTAAAAATCGCGACGGACAAACCGCACCGGCAACGGCATCGCCGGACAGGCTTGCCGCGCTTATTAACATTCCCGAAATCACGCCCACGATTGTTTTGTTCGGTCTATTGCTCGCTTTTGGTTTGGGCGCACTGCACGCAATGTCGCCGGGACACGGAAAAACGGTTGTCGGCGCATATTTAGTCGGATCGCGCGGAACCGTCAAACACGCCGTTTTTCTCGGTTTGACCGTAACTATCACGCACACGCTCGGAGTTTTCGCGCTCGGTTTAATTACCCTTTTCGCGTCAAATTACATTTTGCCGGAAAGAATAATGCCGTTTTTAAATTTCGTTTCCGGCTTGCTCGTCTTTTTTATCGGCATTTCGCTTTTTAAAGATCGTTTGCTTTCCGCTTTGGGTTACGAAACTGTTCCGCATCATCACCATCACGAACAAGGTGAACATTCGCACACTCATGACGGAGTTCATTTTCATTCGCACGGAAATGATTTGATGCACACGCACGACGGCATTCATTATCACTCGCATTTGCCGCCCGAACAGGTTACGTGGCGCAATTTGCTGGCGCTCGGAATTTCAGGCGGACTGCTTCCGTGCCCGTCAGCGCTCGTCTTGATGCTGTCGGCAATTTCGCTGGGCAGAGTCGGTTACGGATTGATTCTAACCATTGCATTTAGTCTCGGTCTGGCGGCGACTTTGACCGCAGTCGGACTTGCTTTTCTTTATATTGGGAAACTATTTGATAATCCCGCGCTCGGCGGCAATCGTCTCGTTAAAGCCTTGCCCGTCTTAAGCGCGTTTGTCGTTGCCTGTGTCGGCGCCGTGATTTGTTATAACTCGTTGGCGTGATATTTTTACACTTTTGCTTATGAATGAATTTTTTCTCGCATTTTTTTCGACTTCCGCCGGTGGAGTTTTAGCCTTAGGCTTTTTGCTCGGTTTAAAACACGCCGTTGAATCGGATCATTTGGCTGCCGTGTCAACGATTGTAACCGAACGCAAATCCCTGTTTGGCTCTGCAATCGTCGGCGGCGTCTGGGGTTTGGGACACACGATTTCGCTTTTTGTTGCGGGCGTCTTCGTTTTGCTTCTCGATTTTCAAATCTCGGAACAAACCGAACGAATGCTCGAATTCTGTGTCGGCGCGATGCTCGTTCTTTTGGGTCTGAACGTCTTGCGAAAGCTGATGTTTGGCGCAAAACTGCATTTTCACGCACACGAACACGGCGGGCGCCTTCACGCTCATCCGCATTTGCACGAGCGCGGCGCGGCGGACGAGCCGCACACGCATCACGGTTTGTCGTTTAGCCCGCGTTCGCTCATCGTCGGAATGATTCACGGTTTGGCAGGCAGCGCCGCGCTGATGCTGCTCGTTATTCCGACCATCGAATCGCGCCCGCTCGGTTTGCTTTATATTTTGATTTTCGGTGCCGGTTCAATCGCCGGAATGATGTTGATGAGTTTGCTCGTCGGCTTGCCTTTCACTTTAACTGCCGGGAAATTTAATCGTTTAAATCACGCGATGCAGTCAGTCGCAGGCATTGCAAGCATTGGATTCGGTTTGTTGATTGTTTATGAAAAAGGCATCACTGAAGGTTTGCTCGGCTAAGATTTTCGAATCGTTAAAGCCGAAAAGAGAAAGTCGCAAATTGGCTTTCTCTTTTTTTTGTCTTTTTATTTGCCGCAATTCGAGTTAATCTTTCGTTCGCTTGGAATATTCAAGCAATCAAAACTGATTTTTACGAAGGCTTCTCAATTTAAAATCGATGATTCGTTTCGGGCGTGAAATTTGTACAAATTTGGAAGCAGCCGCCTCGCGCGAGTGGCTGGAAACAAACGGCATCGGCGGTTACTCTTCCGGTACAATCGCGGGAATTAACACGCGCCGCTATCACGGCTTGCTTGTTGCAGCAACCACGCCGCCGACGGGACGCGCTGTTTTGCTTTCAAAATTTGAAGAAACCCTAATTGTTGACGGCAAACGTCTCAATCTTTCTGCAAACCAATACCCAAACGCGATTTACCCTGAAGGTTACAAATTTTTAAAAGAATTCCGCCTCGCGCCTTTTCCCGTTTGGATTTATGAAATCGAAGGCGTAAGAATCGAAAAAACGGTTTTTATGCCGGACGGTGAAAATACCGTAATCTGCGATTACAAATTTAAGGTTCAAGATTCAAAATTCAAAGTTGATTTTGAGTTAATGCCTTTGCTTGCTTTCCGCGATTATCACCATTTGCAGAAAAATGAAGAAAGTTTTGAAACTGATTTAAGCGAAAATGGGAATTTTTTATCAATTCAGCCATACGCCGAACTGCCGAGACTTTATTTTGTTTACGAAAACGGAGCAGTCGAGAAAACCGGATTCTGGTATCGCAATTTTGAATATGAACGCGAACGCGAGCGCGGTTTTGATTTTCGCGAAAATCTTTATCAGCCCTTTGCGCTGAAATTTGAAATCGAAGACGAAAAGATTGTCTCCGTTACAACTTCGACCAAACGAAAAGAGGCAGATGCCGAAAGATTAAAAGAAGCGGAAATTGAAAGATGCGCAAATCTAATTGAAATTTCCGGCTGCCGGGACGAGTTTTCGCAGCAGCTTGTTTTAGCCGCCGACCAATTTATTGTTGCCCGCGGCGAAGAAAAATCGGTGATTGCCGGTTATCCATGGTTTTCCGATTGGGGACGCGACACCATGATCGCGCTGCCTGGCTTGACGCTCTCCGCAAATCGTCCGGAAATTGCGCGAAGCATAATTCTGGAGTTTTCCCGCCACATTTCTCAGGGAATGCTGCCGAATCGTTTTCCCGATGTAGGCGAAGAACCGGATTACAACACGGTTGACGCGACGCTCTGGTATTTCGAGGCTATTCGCTCATTCATCGAGAAAACCGGAGATTATGATTTTGTACGGGAAAATCTTTACGAAAAATTGTCCGATATTATCGCATGGCATCTGCGCGGAACTCGTTTCAACATTCATATTGACACCGACGGTCTGCTCTACGCCGGAGACGAAATGACGCAGTTAACCTGGATGGACGCGAAATCGGGCGAGACGGTTTTTACGCCGCGCTTTGGGAAAGCGGTCGAAATTCAGGCGCTCTGGTACAACGCTCTGCGCGTAATGGAAAATCTGGCGGCGCGTTTTGAAGACGAAGCTGAACGCGCGCAATATGCGGCGATGGCGGATTTAGCCGAACTGAGCTTCAACCAAAGCTTTTGGAACGAATCCGAAGAATGTCTTTTCGATTGCATCGCTAACGGTGCGCGCGACGCTTCGGTTCGTCCGAATCAGATTTTCGCTGTGAGCTTGAAAAATGCGCTTCTTGCGGGCGAGCGAGCGCGAAAAGTCGTCCGAAAAGTCGAAAGCGAATTGCTAACTCCAGTCGGTTTGCGTTCGCTTTCGCCAAAAGACTCAAATTATCGCCCGCGTTACGAAGGCGACGGTTTCGAGCGCGATTCTGCTTATCATCAAGGCACGGTTTGGGGTTGGCTGGCTGGCGCTTTTTGGACTGCCCACGCCAAAGTTTTTCCGGACGAGCAGGGAAAGTTTCAGGATTGGCTTGAAAATTTCAAAGCTCATTTATCCGAAGCGGGAATCGGGCAAATTTCAGAAATTTTCGACGCCGATGCTCCGCACCCGCCGCGCGGCTGCATTGCACAGGCTTGGAGCGTCGCTGAGATTTTACGGATTGCGAAGTCCGAAGAATAGTGGAAAGGGCGTTTCGGAATAAGTGATAAGTGATAAACAATATTTCCCGCGACAAGCAATTATTTGTCAGTCGGCAGCTCTCGACCACAATGCGGGCAGACAGTTTCGCAATCTGCGGCTTCACGTTTTTTTCTGATTTCTTCGGCAAAACCGCTTGCCAGAATTCCGGCTGGCAAAGCGAAAATGCCGACGCCTAGGAACGCGATAAGACCGGCAAGCAATTTTCCGAGAGGCGTCACCGGATAAACGTCGCCGTAACCGACAGTCGTCAGCGTCGCAATTCCCCACCACATTGCCGCCGGAATGCTTGGAAATTTATCCGGCTGCGCTTCGTTTTCAAAGATGTAAATAAAACTCGACGCGAAAAGAAGCAGCGCGAAGACCACGAGCGTAATTGTCAGCAATTCCTGACGTTTCAACCAAATTACGTCGTCGAGCCTGTTCAGAGCCTCGACATAACGATTCATTTTCAGCAGCCGGAACAAGCGAAAAAGTCGCAGAATACGAAGAATTCTTAAATCGAAAGCGAAAAACAGCGGCAGATAAGCGGGCAAAATCGCGATCAAATCAATTATCGCCATCGGCGTCAAAGCATACCGAATTCTGCCCGTGACTGGCTTGCTGAATTTCGGATTGTAAGTTATCACCCACAACCGCAATAAATATTCGGCGGTGAAAACCCCGACTGAGAAAATCTCGATGGATTGAAAAACCGCTCCGTATTGCTGGTTGTATTCGTCAACCGTTTCCAGCACGACAGCCGTGACATTGATTAAAATCAAAACCATCAAAAACGCGGCGACAATTCGATCAATCAACTCATTGTCTTCGGTTTCGACGAGAATGTCGTAGAAACGATATTTTATCCCTTCGATCATCTGGCGTGATTATTTTTTAAATCATCCGGCTTTCCTGAATCTTGAGATTTCGCCGAGCAAGCTCTTCGATAAAGCTGTCGGGTGGGATTACCGATTCCTGCGGCATTGCGCCCCGGTCGAGAGTTTCACCACGCGCCATCATTTGTGCGACGATTGATGCCGGAAACGCCGTCGTCCGCATCATCGCCGTCAGTTCGGTCGCCTCATCAAAACGGTCGACAATATCGTAGCGCAAAACTTGTCCTCTGCCCTCAATTGTGCCGGTAAATTCAAGCCGGATTAAAACCAAATCCGGTTCGTTGCGCGGAAGACGACGGACGAGCCAATCGGACAAAAGGCGGCGCGGAATAATTTGCACGACTTCGTTTGCCGCTGTCTTAACAGGCTGCGGCGCGGAATCGGCAAAGCCCAAATCAATCAGAGTTTTGAAACGCTCACAGTGTCCCCGGTAACGAATCGTTTTGTAATCAAGCTCGCGAACGCGCCCCAGAAAGGTTTGCGGCAGAGTGGAAGTCCCGCCCGAAGTCTGAAACGCTTCGAGCGGCGGGAAACCTTCAAATTCGAGCAGTTCGGTTTCTGTCAATGATTCGACATCCATTATTTCGCCGTCGCGGATGACAATCGCGCGCTCGACGTATTCGTTAATCAAACCTTCGACGGAAAAAACAAGCTGATAATCAAGCGGTGGTTTCGGATTTTGCGGCAAACCGCCGACGCGGATTTTGATCGAATCAACAGCATCAAACCGCGACGCGCCGTGCGTCGCCAGAACTGAAACCATTCCGGGCGCGAGACCGCAATCGGGAATAATGTTGATTCCTGCGTCGCGCGCCGCTTGGTCCAACGATAACTCCTGCCCGACAACGGTGTTGTTACCGCCCAGATCGCAGAAATTTACTCTGGCTTCCACCGCTGCTTCGGCGAGCAGCATATTGTAAAAATACGGCACGCAGGAAATTGCAGCATCGTGACCGCGCATCAGCTCGACGGCTTCGGCAAAGTTTTCCACGTCAATCTCCTGAGGCACGCATTTGCCGTTGCCTTCAAGTTTGGCGATAAAATTGGCAAGCGGAAAGTCGGAATCCGCAATCGTAATTTCCGTTACATCCGGCGAATTATGCGCCAGATCGTGAACCGCGCCGCGCCCCATTTTTCCTGCCCCGAGAACAAGGATTTTCATATTTTGTAGAATCGTAGTTTTTTCATAAAAGAAAGGCGAAGCCGACCGCCTCGCCCCTTTTGATTAAGCTGCGTTTTCGGTCGTAGCTGCGCGTTTGAGAAGCTTGCTGTTCCAAAATCCGTAAAGGAAATAAATAACCAATCCGATCAGCAGCCAGATGGCGAAACGTTCCCAATTGGTAATTCCAAGCTCGGTCATCAAATACGTGCAGCACATCAAGCCCAAAACCGGAATCAGCGTTAATCGCTTGACGACGCACAAAATGGTCATCAGAAGCGAAAACAAAATGAAAACCAAATATGGAATCTTATGACTGAATGCGCGGAAAGCTGTTTCGCCTTCTTCTGCCGGAGTGATTTCGGTAAAGAATTTTGCGACGCCTTCGCCGTTATAGATAAGCAGCAAAGCCCAGACGATAATTAACAGAGCGGGCGCGATATAACGCGAATTGATGTAAGGCACAAAACGATTTTCGCGTCCGAACTCCTCGTCTTTAACAAGAACTCCGCCGCAGACGAGCGAAAACGCGAATAGCGTTCCGATTACGGACAAATCCGTGACTTCAGACAAGTTCATAAACAGCGCGGGAATCGCAACCATCAAACCTGTCAAAATCGTCGAAAACCAGGGCGTGCGAAAACGCGGATGAATCGAAGAAAAGATTTTCGGAAGCAAACCGTCGCGGCTCATCGCCATCCACAAGCGCGGCTGCCCTAGCTGGAAAACCAATAAAACAGTGGCAATCGCAATAATTGCGCTGACGGCGATAATGCCGGAAATCCACGGCAGGTTAACGCCTTCCGGTCCGAAAACGAAAGCGAGCGGATCGCCTACGTTTAATTGCGTATAAGAAACCATCCCAGTCAAAACCAAAGCAAGCACGACGTAAAGAACTGTACAAATAGCTAGCGAGTAAAACATTCCGCGCGGTAAATCTTTGTACGGATTTTTGCATTCTTCGGCAGTCGTCGAAAGCGCATCGAAACCGATGTATGCGAAGAAAACTGCCGCAACACCGGTCATAACGCCGCTGAATCCGTTCGGCATAAACGGCGACCAATTTTCGGTTTTGACGTAAAAAGCGCCGAGAATGATGACGAGCAAAATAATCGCCAATTTCAAAGCAACCATAATGTTCGAAGCCATTTTCGATTCGCGGATGCCGACATAAACCAGAACCGTAATCAGAAAAACGATTCCGAGCGCGGGCAAATCTGCAATAATCGGCAGACCGCCAACGCGCGGCGCTTCCGCCCAAGCCGCATAAGCATCGAGCTGACCGCATCTGATCGCCGCGTCTGCGCCGGAGCAGGCGGCTTTTAAGCCTTCGAGCGTCGCGCCGTCACCGATTGCTTTCTGCACCGTTTCGTAACCGAGCGATGCAGTACGAAAATCCATTGTAAAATTGAGCGGAATTCTGATTCCGTTGGTTTCGAGCAGGCTGGTAAAATAATCGCTCCAGGAAATTGCGACGGCGATGTTTCCGATGGCATATTCGACCAGCAAATCCCAACCGATAATCCACGCCACAAGCTCGCCGAACGAGGCATAAGCGTAAGTGTAAGCCGAACCTGCTATCGGAATTTTCGAGGCAAATTCGGCGTAGCAAAGAGCGGAAAAACCGCACGCAATCGCGGCGAAAATAAACAGCAAAATAACCGCCGGTCCACCGTTGTGCGCCGCTTGTCCGACCATTGCGAAAATACCGGCGCCGATAATCGCGGCGATTCCGAGCATCGTTAAATCAAACGTGCCAAGCGTGCGGCGCAATCCGGCGTTATCACCCGGTGTAACTTCTGCGTCCGAAAAACCCGCGGCTGCGTCAGCCTGAATCTGGCTGACTGACTTTTTACGAAACAAATCGGCTAAATTCATAAAATTTTGGCTCTTATTTTTAAAAATTTGCGAGGAAGCTTCCGGCGGCAAAGTTTGACACGGAAAGCCCGTCTTTGGCAACCGAAAATTGATTTGAGCCGGGAAAATATAAAACTAAAAATCCGAAAATTCCGGTTAATTGCTTAGAATGATTATTCGTTATTTAGCTCGGAATATGAAAAAAGAAATTTACCTGATCAGCGATTTGCATTTCGGAGGCGACGGGCAACTGCAAATCTGCGATTTTACGGAAGAACTAATCGCTTTTTTACGAGAATTGGCGTTCAAAGATAAAGAAACCGAATTAATCATTGCGGGTGACACGTTCGGTTTTTGGGAATTAACCACCGTCGAAGGAACGGCGCAATTGGATGAAATAATCAAACATCACGCGGCGATTTTCGAACAATTAAAACGCACGGGCGAAAAAATCCAAATTACGATGATGGTCGGCAACCACGATTATGATTTGGCTTGCGATCCGGCTTATGCCGTAAAGCTTGCTGAATATAATATCCATCTTGATACTTCGCTTTCGGTTAACCGCGAATTGGTGGGAAGAAAAATTTGGATTGAACACGGGCAGCAAATTGACCCGTTCAACGCCGCGCCTGCTTATGGAAATCCGTATGCTCTGCCCGCCGGTTTTTTCATTACCAAAAGCTTTGTCAGCGGAGCCAGTTTGCTGTCTGTTTTCGGAGCGAGCGACTGGCTCAAAGACATTCGTTCGGTTGATGTACGAAGCATTCCCGACTGGCTTATTTCCAACTATTTTTATAACGAAATGAACATCGTTTTGCGCTGGCTTTTATTGCCGTTTTTACTGTTATTGACAGTAACGGCTTTCGCCCTAATCGGGCAATTATTGAAAGTTTTGGGCATCTTTGACGTTAATTATCTACTCGACAATCCGTTGACTCGCGCTTTGGGAATTTTCGGAGATGTTTTGCGCTGGATTTTGACGGTGAGTATGTTCGTGTGGTTTTTCATTCTGATGGTTTCGATTCCGCTTTATTTTATTTACCGCGACGTTCGCCACACGCTTTCGCGTTTTAAGGTTTTTCCCCCTTACAAATCGGCTGAGACAAACGAAGCAAATTACATCTACCTCGAACACGCGAGACAAATTTTCGAGACCGATCCGACAATTTGCGCCTACGTTTTCGGTCACACTCACGAAGCTTTTTTGGTGGAGGAGAAAGGAAGTCGCGCGGTCATCAACACCGGAACATGGCTCAAAATTCTTCGCCGCGTGAGAGTTCGTTTCGGTCTGCTTCCGGCGATTTATTTTCCGACCTTCAGACTCAATTATTTTAAATTTTCCGAGGAAAACAACCGAGTTGTCATTGATTACGTTGAAATACCGAAAGAACCGAAGGAAAAGCTGACGTTGTTACAACGTTTTTTGATTATTGGCAGAAAGCCGGATGCGTTCAAAATAATTCCGACAAAAACAGTTCTCTGACTATCTGCTTCGTTCACTTAAAATCTTTGAAATATCAGCTAAAGTAAAATTGCGTGAAGCAAGCAAAACAAGTAAATGGTAAGTCAAATCGGCAGCTTCATTTAAAAATAAATCGTCGCGCTCGCCTTGCGCTTCGATTACCAATTCGACGGCTTCTTCACCGAGTTTTTGGCTGATTTTTTTAGCGCCTTTGGAAAACAGCTTTGCCGTGTAAGATTCTTCCGGCATTTGATTCTTGCGCTGCCAGATTGTTTTTTCAAGTTCAAACAAAAAATCCGATGCCGCGTTTTTTTCGTTAAAGCAAGTCTCAGCCCCAGTATGGCAAACCGTTCCCGCCGGGATCGCCTTAATCAGAATCGCATCGCAGTCGCAATCGAGGAGAATTTCTTTGACAAACAAAAAATTCCCGCTCGTTTCGCCTTTTGTCCACAACCGTTGCCGCGAACGGCTGAAAAAAGTAACGCGATTTTCCGTTCTGGTTTTCTCAAACGCTTCACGGTTCATATAGCCGAGCATCAAAACTCTTCCGGTAGCAAAATCCTGAACAATCGCCGGTGCCAGATCATCGGTGAATTTGGCAAAATCAACTTCCATATTGATTTCAAATTGAATCACTAAATCAAAGCCCGGCGCAAATGTGAAGACAGAAAAGCCCGCGAATAATACAAGTCACTCTAAAAATTAATTATTGTAACTCGTATTACTCGCGGGCAAATGCTTGAGTAACCTTAAGCGGCTTCTTTCTGCGCCGGAAACAGTTCAATCTGTTTTGATCCGGCACGCCCTTTTTTGCTGACCGGTTTTCCGACAACTCTAATTAAAAATTCTTTTATCAAACTTCGCTGATCGGTATCAAAACAACGTGGCACACGTTTTGTCGGCAAATTATTTGCAGCCGGTTCTTGCTCTGTTGTTTCGTTCAAATAAAAACAAACCCGGTAAACTCCGAGATGAGCTTCGACGCGGGCTTCGGGCGAGTGCAGCAGAATTCTCTCGCCAAAGCTCGTCGCGCGCTTTGAAATTGACTGAAAAAGAAAATCATTAACCAGCATTCTTCTAATCAACTCTTGCGCCGACGCTTGTTTTCGCTCCTTGACTTCCACCGCTGCTTTCACAATCTCGGCAACTTCCGCGATTTTTTCTTTCTTCTTTCTCATCTCACACTCCAAATCTCGTTTTATACGTGAAACATTTTATCATACTTTTGTTTCATAAAGCACGCAAAAGTCCAGCAAAAATCGAAACAAAATGAAATTTTAACGAACCGTAATTTTATGTCGTTGAAGGAAGTCTTTGAGAGTATGAATTTGAATTTCCTGAAAATGAAAAATCGAAGCCGCCAGCCCGGCGTCGGCTTTGCCGTCGGTGAAAATTTCTGCGAAATGTTCGATTTTACCCGCACCGCCCGAAGCGATAACCGGAATGCTGACATTTTCGGCGACTTGTCGCGTTAATTCGACCGCAAACCCGTTACGTGTTCCATCGTGCTGCATCGAAGTCAGCAAAATTTCGCCCGCGCCCAGATCAACAGTTCGCCGCGCCCAATCAAAAACGTTCAAATCAGTCGCAACCCGCCCGCCGTTCAGAAAAACGCGCCATTCATTCTCGATCAGATTCGCATCAATCGCCACTATGACGCATTGCGAGCCGAAATTAAGCGCTGCTTGTTCAATCAAAGCCGGATTTTTGACTGCAGCCGTATTAATCGAAACTTTGTCTGCGCCCGCCGCAAGCAGAATTTCGATGTCTGCGATTTCATTGATTCCACCGCCGACGGTAAACGGAATGTTGATTTCCGCTGCGACTCGTTTAACTAGAGCCGAAAGCGTCCGTCGTTTTTCGTTAGTTGCGGTAATGTCCAGAAATACAAGCTCGTCCGCGCCTTCCGCCGCATAACGCGTTGCAAGTTCGACTGCGTCGCCCGCGTCGCGCAGATTGACGAAATTTGTTCCTTTTACCGTGCGCCCGTCTTTTACGTCAAGGCACGGCACAATTCGTTTAGCCAACATCTTTGAGATACTTACTCAAATCCTTGAGCGTAATTTTGCCTTCATAAATTGCTTTGCCGACAATTGCGGCGCTGCAACCAGCTTTGTCCAGTGCGTCGAAATCTTCGATTCGGCTGACTCCCCCGCTGGCAATTAGTTTTAAATCTGGTAGTTCAGCGCTGATTTCCGCGTAAATTTCAGCGCTTGCTCCTTGAAGAAGTCCATCTTTGGCAATGTCGGTGCAAAATGCTTGTCGGATGCCTTTTGCAAACCATTGGCGCAGGAATGAAATCAACTCAATTTCCGTCGCGGTTTGCCAGCCGTTTATGGAGATTTTTTTATCTCGCACATCTGCTCCGAGCAAAATTTTGTCGCCGCCGAATCGGGCAATAAAATTTTCTAAAACCTGCGGAGATTTGACAGCAATGCTTCCCACTGAAATTAGTTTAGCTCCCGCATCAAAAACGGCTTTCGCGTCTTCTTCTGTTTTGATTCCGCCACCGAAATCAACAATTAGATCAGTGTTTGCGGCAATCTGTTCCAAAATTGCGAGATTCGTAACTCTGCCGTTTCGCGCGCCGTCAAGGTCAACGATGTGCAAACGCCGAATGCCTGCGTCTTCAAACTGTCTAGCGACTTCCAAAGGATTTTCGCTGTAAACGGTCTTTTGGGAAAAATCGCCTTGCGCGAGCCTGACGGCTTTGCCTTCAATAACATCAATCGCCGGAATAATCTCAATCATCGCTGCGATTCACTTCGTTCGTCGAGTGCAAATTTTCGCTGACTTCGTGATGAATCGCGCCGGCTTCGATGTTAAATTCGCCTTCGCTGCGCGTCACCGGATCGGCGGTCAAAATGCCGCCGACAATCTCCAGCCCGCCTAAAATCTGTTGACTGATGCTTTCCGCCGTTTCGGTTGTTTCGTCTTCGATAATGTTGTCTTTATCTTCCATTTTTATAATTTCAAGAAATTCTCTAAAATTGCTTCTCCAACTTTGCCTGATTTTTCCGTGTGAAATTGTACGCCGTAAAAATTCTGGTGATTGACAGCCGCGCTAAAAGTTTCGATATAACTGCAATCAGCAACTGTCGCCGGATTTTTGGGCACGAAATAGCTATGAACGAAATAAACAAATGAATTTTCGCCAATATTTTCAAAAAGTCTTGATTTCAAATCGCCAATTTGATTCCAGCCGACATGCGGCACTTTTTCCATCGCGCTCTGGAATTTCTTTACTCGAAACGGAACAATTCCTAAACATTCAATTTCGTTTTCTTCGGAAAAATCACCCAAAAGCTGCATTCCGAGACAAACGCCTAAAACCGGCTGCCGCAAATTTTTAATTACTGCGTCCAAGTTTTTTTCGCGCAAATAACGCATCGCGGTGGAAGCCTCGCCAACGCCAGGAAAAATCACTTTATCCGCGGTTTGCAATTCTCCGGCACTATCGGTCAAAACCGGCTCAACGCCCAAACGATTGAGCGCATTTTTCACCGATTCGACATTTCCGGCGTTGTATTTAACAATGGCGATTTTCATTTCTTTTACTTATGAACCTCAGCCCAATTGTAACAACGCCAAAGAATCTTGTTGACTGGATATGAAGCACTGCTTCTAATGCGAACAGTTTTCAAAACAGCGCCTTTCGGCAAGTTTCTAAAATTTATACTTCGAGATGTTACCTGCAAATCACCTGTCATCGTTTCTGTCGCTCCTGGCGAGGAGCCATAAGTTACGCTATTGCTGTCAACTAATTCAGCGTCAATATCAGCGGAGCGACCATCAATCGAAACCAAACCGCTTTTTGCATTACCGGAAACCATTTTGATCGGCGGGTCTGGATAAAGCATAATTTCTTGTGTATCGCGTTCAACTGTTAAAGGCGTTTCGGGAGTCAATTCCAACCATTTTTGATTGAGCGTTACTGCGCCCGCCAACTCTCGGTCAACAAAGCGGTCTCTAAAGAACATACAGGAAGGCGTAATTACAATACTCGCCAATAAAGCACCAACGCTGATAACTAATTTGACCAATCGCAACATTTATAATTTAACCGTAAAAGGTTCGCAAAATAAGCAAAGGAAATCTATAAACTTCCCTTCGTCGAAGGCAGCGCGTTTGAATTAATATCGCGGCGCACAGCCATTTTTATTGCTTTGGCGAAGGCTTTGAAAATGCTTTCGATTTTGTGATGTTCGTTTGTGCCTTCCGCTTTTACGTTCAGATTGCAGCGCGCGTTGTCGGTGAATGATTTGAAAAAATGCGAAAACAACTCGGTCGGCACGTCGCCGATTTTTTCGCGTCGAAATTCCGCTTCCCAAACGAGCCAGTTGCGCCCGCCGAAATCAATTGCCACTTGCGCCAGACAATCGTCCATCGGCAGACAAGAACCGTAACGCTCGATTCCGCGTTTGTCTTTCAAAGCCTCGTCAAACGCCTGTCCCAAAGTTATTGCCGTGTCTTCGACCGTGTGATGTTCATCAATATGTAAATCGCCTGTGGCTTCGATTTTCAAATCAATCGAGCCGTGACGCGCAATTTGTTCAAGCATGTGATCGAGAAAATTCAAACCCGTTCGAATCTCGGCTTTTCCAGTGCCGTCGAGATTTAATTCGACCAGAATATCTGTTTCGTTAGTTTTCCGATGTTTTGAAACGCGACGTGCAGGCAATTTCAGAAACTCATAAATCTGCTGCCAGTTATCGGCGACGAGCGCGATTTCGTTTTTCAATTCTTCCGCCGAATCGTAATTTTTGAGAAAAATCGCGCGTGCGCCTAGATTTCTCGCCAGCAAAACGTCTGTCAGTCGGTCACCGATGACAAAAGAATTTTTCAAATCGTACTCCGGCGAAAAATATCGAGCGAGCATTCCCGTTCCGGGTTTTCGCGTCGGGCGATTTTCGTGCGGAAACGAGCGGTCAATGCAGACTTCCGAGAAATGAATTCCTTCGTTTTCAAGCATCTGCATAATAAATTTATGTACTGAAAAAAAATGTTCTTCAGGCATCGAATCGGTTCCGAGTCCGTCCTGATTTGTGACCATCACCAGCTCATAATCAAGCTCGCGAGCAATTTTGCCCAGAAAAGTAATCACACTCGGAACAAATTTCAGCACATCGAAACTGTCCACCTGGAACGTACCGGGCGGCTCGTGAACAATTGTTCCGTCGCGATCAATAAACAATACTTTTTTCATTCGTAATTTTTTAAAGCTGCTAGCAAAACTCTATTTTCTTCAGTCGTTCCAACTGTAATTCGCAGACAGCCTTCGCAAAGCTCAACGTTTGTGCGATTGCGAACGACAATTTTTTGCTCGACCAGATATTGATAAATCCGGTTTGCATCCGTAGTTTTGAGGAGCAGAAAATTGGCATCGCTCGGATAAATGCGCGTGATAAACGAAAATTCTTGTAATTCTTCGCTTAAAATCTCTCGCTGCCGAACGATCTCGGCGACAATTCTTTCGACTTCCGTTTTTTTATCCAGAGCCGCAAGCAAAGTTTCCTGCGCGATTTGCGAAACGTTGTAGGGCGGCTTGACGTTGTTCAAAAGCGTAATAATTCCGGCATTCGCGAAAGCCATTCCGACGCGCAAGCCGGCTAAACCCCAAGCTTTTGAAAACGTCTGCAAAACGACCAGATTAGGATTTTTTTTGATTTCGCCGATAAGTGAAGGTTTGTCAGAAAAATCGGCGTAAGCCTCATCAACGACAACAACGCCATCGAAATTTTCCAGAATTTCTAAAACTTCTTTCCCGTCCAGACTGTTTCCGGTCGGATTGTTCGGCGAGCAAAGAAAAATCAGCTTTGTGTTTTCCGCAGCGGCTTCTAAAACTTTCTCCGCCGAAAGCTCAAAATCAGGCGAAAGCAGAACTTTTTTTACCCGCACATCATTGATGTTCGCCGAAACTTCGTACATTCCATAAGTGGGAGGCGTTGTAATGATTTCATCGGTTCGCGGCTCGCAAAAAACGCGAAACAGCAAATCAATCGCTTCGTCGCTGCCGTTGCCGATAAAAACTTGTTCGAGCGACAAATCGTGCCAGCGAGCAATTCGTTCTTTGATTTTCGTTTGCAGCGGGTCCGGATAACGGTTAAACTGCGTTGCGGTCGGTGAGCCAAAACTGTTTTCGTTGGCATCGAGGAAAATCTCCGCCGCGCCCGCAAACTCTTTGCGAGCTGATGAATAAGGCACGAGTTTTTTGACGTTTTCCCGCACCAAGTTGTTGAGATCGAACGTCATCGCTTAATTTCAGCGAGCTGGTCGGCAATTCCCGAATGCTGCACAACCGCCTGGTGGGAGTTTTCAAGCGCAACGGTATATTTTCTGGCAAATTCGTTTTCCGATTCACCCGTCATCAGCATTTCCCTGATTTGGTCTGCAAAAACAAACACAATTTCATCGGAAACAGGCTCATCGGAGTCAAATGCCTCATCAATTTCGACAATCAAACCCGACAAAATTCGCAGCCACGCAAAATGCGGATCGTCCAACACGAGCCGCAGATAAACGCCCGTGTTGGCGATTTGCCCGTTATAAGCTTCGTAATTCGCTTTTTCGTGTTCAAGCAGAGTTTTGTGCAACTTCAGCAAATCGTTGCGAACCGCTTTTAATTTCAAAGCGAGCGGCGAGTTGTTCAAATTTTTTCTCAGTAAAGTCATTTCCTTTTAAACCGCAGCTTTCTTTTGAGCAACTTCTTTAAGTCGCAGGGTGACGGCGTTTTTATGCGCTTCCAAGCCTTCCGCGGCAGCCATCGTTTCAATCGTCGCACCGAGGTTTTTGATGCCTTCAGCAGAAAGTTTTTGAAACGTTATTTTTTTGACGAAACTGTCAACCGAAACGCCCGAATATGTGCGAGCCGCGGCGTTTGTCGGCAAAGTGTGATTTGTGCCGGAAGCGTAATCGCCCGCCGATTCGCACGAATAATTACCCAGAAAAACCGATCCGGCGTTGACGATTTTTGCCGCAATTTGTTCGTCGTCGCGGCAAGCCAAAATTAAATGCTCCGGCGCGTATTCATTTAAAAGCTCAATAGCTTCGTTCGGATTTTTGACCAAAATTGTGCGACTGTTCTCCAATGCCTGCGCTGTTAAATCGCGGCGCGGCAAAGCGTTTAACTGATTTTCCAATTCCCGCAAAACCGGCTCAATCATTTTTTCTTCGGTCGTGACAAACAAAACCTGACTGTCCGCGCCATGCTCGGCTTGTGAGAGCAGATCGGCTGCGACAAAAGCCGGAACAGCCGTTTCATCCGCCAAAACCGCGACTTCCGAAGGTCCGGCTGGCATATCGAGCGCTGTGCCTTCGCGCGCAACCATTTGCTTTGCCGCCGTGACAAACTGATTTCCGGGACCGAAAATTTTATAAACCTGCCGCACGGTTTCCGTCCCATAAGCCATTGCGGCAATTGCCTGAACACCGCCGACTTTAAAAATTTTTGTCGCACCGCAAACGCGAGCCGAGAACAAAATCGCAGGATGAATTTTGCCTGCCGTATCCGGCGGCGAACACAAAACAATTTCTTCACAGCCAGCAATACGCGCCGGAATTGCAAGCATTAAAACGGTCGAAAAAAGCGGCGCTGTTCCACCGGGAATGTAAAGCCCGACTCGCTCAATCGCGCGCGATTCGCGCCAGCAGACAACGCCCGGCGTGGTTTCGATTTTTTCAGGTTTTTCGATTTGCGAACGGTGGAATTTTTCGAGATTTTCTTTGGCGTGCAGAATCGCCTGTTTTAATTCAGCCGAAATCGAATTTTCGGCTTCGTCAAATTCGCTTTCGGAAACAGCGAAATCCTCGATTTCGGCTTTGTCAAATCGCGCAGTGTAGCGCCGCAAAGCCGAATCGCCGTTTAATTTTACGTCGTCCAAGATGCTCGTAACGATTGATTCCAGACTCGCCGTCTCAAACGTCGGGCGACGGACAATATCTTTCCACTCTGATTTTTCGGGATAACGAATAACTTGCATTTTCTTTACTTTATCATCTGCTCAATCGAAAGCACGAGAATTCCTTCGGCTCCGGCGGCTTTGAGATTTTCGACAATTTCCCAAAAATCATTTTCTTCAATGACTGAATGAATCGAACTCCAGCCTTCAGTGGCAAGCGGCATTACGGTAGGGCTTTTTATACCTGGAAGAAGCGAAATGATTTTGTCGAGCTGCGCGTTTGGCGCATTGAGCAAAATATAACGATTGTTTTTAGCTGCTTTAACGGCTTTGAGGCGGAACAGCAACTTATTCAAAATCTCCTGCAAATTTTCCGGCAGATTTTCGCGCGAAACCAGAACGGCTTCCGATTGCAAAACGGTTTCGACTTCGCGCAAACCGTTTGTAAGCAGTGTGCTTCCAGAACTAACGAGATCGCAAATCGCTTCCGCCAGCCCGATGCCCGGCGCAATTTCGACCGAACCGCTGATGGTGTGAATGTCAGCTTCGATTGATTTGTTTTTGAGAAATTGGTTTAAAATTCGCGGATAGCTCGTGGCGATTCGTTTGCCGTTTAAATCAGCAGGTTTGTCGTAATGAAAAGAGCGCGGCACAGCGAGCGACAAACGGCATTTGCCGAAACCGAGTTTTTCGATTGTTTGCAAATTCTTTGCTCCGGCTTCGAGCAAAACATTCTCGCCAACAATGCCGATGTCTGCGACTGCGTCAGCGACGTATTCGGGAATGTCGTCATCGCGCAAAAAGAAAATTTCGAGCGGAAAATTTTCGGCTTCGGCTTTTAGTTTTCCTTGGTTGCTTTGAAAACGAACGGCGCATTCGCGCAGCATTTTCACCGAATCTTCACTCAAACGCCCGGATTTTTGAATCGCAATTTTGAGTTTCTCGCCCACCAGTTTTTCGTTAAAGCTTGCCAGCGCTGAATTGGGAAATGAATTCATTTCCCAATTCAGCGCTGGCAAGCT